>CAJMRI010000004.1:0-136350 GCA_905215905.1 uncultured bacterium
TTGATGACGGCACGATAGGACCAGAGAGCGCGGGAACAGATTGAAGACCCGCATCAAGCACTCTCTTTATGTTCTATCGCTAATTAGTCCCAAATAGCGTTGAGAACCGCGTGCCAGATGGAGCTTAAAGACTCAATCTACCCGCGTCCCATATCGAAGATGCTCGTGTCCCCATCAGTATCCATGTCAAGCGTCTCTGGCACTGCCATCGATGATTCCATCGACTTGTCGATCGAAAGTGCGTCAACAGGCCCGCCGAACGCCAGGAAGAGCCTCATCACCAGCTCGATCCACCGCTGCAAAGACTCGTTCAGCTCGCCCCAGGGGGCAACCCAGCCGCACCTCCTTGGCCAACCCGCCATCGAGTCCCTCGGTGCTTTCTGAACGCTCACGGAGGGCCTCGCCTCCACGCAGGAAGGCGGGCATGACGATTGTGCGCACCGACTTGGGCTTCTTGGGGGCGGTCACGGTATCCACGCCGCGAAGGCTCTGGTAGGACTTGTTGATGCGCAGCCGCGAGCTCTCCAGCATGAAGTCAGACGGTGTGAGCGCCAGGAGCTCGCCGCAGCGGATGCCCGTCCAGTAGAGCAGCTCGATGGCGTGGAACGATAATACGAGCCAGATCAGAGCGAGCCGGTCCCCTCAGTGACTATCCGGTACGGATCTGTCAGTCCGTGTCGCACTATACCGCCTAAGGGCTGATTCGTGCGCAATTTGGGCGAATCACGCCCTTGATTCGCGATTTTGTGAATGACTCAATTGATTCGCAAAACCGCAGGTCGCCTTTTTAATCACTCCCTAGTTTCCGCCGGGGTTCGTAGCGGGTGGCGTGAAAAGGGGTGATTCAAAGGGTCGGAGAGATGTCTATAGCGCAATCTTCTGGTATTGGCGCAGTGAGGGACTTCTCACCTCCATCAGTCCAAATCGTCAAGCTCCGAAAGACGTCGAGCTAGAGAAAAGGACCTATTTCCCGTCATGGATTGGGTTTACCTGCATGACTAGAGCCCTGGTGTAATTGGCTGGATCACCGTTCCGGGAACCGGTATCGACCTACCTGTCCGCCAAGCTCCTTCTTCAGCTCCAGCCTAGTATCTGACTCGCGCCGTTATAAGCGAAAACCGAAGAGATGCGTCTTAGCCAAGAAAAGAAGGTTAGCCTCATCTTACTGCATGATTCGTGTGTTATAGTTAGATGGCTCTAACTGTTTGGGGGCGACAGCCATGCACGAACGCGAGGGTTTTTGGGACAAGAACGCCGGTCGGTATGACCGTTTCATGCGAAACGACCGGGCGGCGTATGAGAAGATGTATGGGCTGATCCGGCCGGTGGTGAAAGCAAAGACCGTGCTGGAGGTTGCCACCGGCACGGGGCTTGTCGCAAAGAGCGTCGTGGATGCGGCGGCGCGCATCGAGGCTACGGACGCCTCTGCAAAGATGATCCTTAAAGCAAAGCGGGACAATCAATCCGCAAAGCTGCACTTTTCCGTGCAGGATATGTTCCGCCTGCCCTATGCGCAGAAGTCCTTCGAAGTGGTGATCGCGTCCAACGCGCTTCACATAGTGCCGCATCCGGAAAAGGCCCTGCAAGAAATCAGGCGGGTGCTGAAGGACGACGGCGTGCTCATCGCGCCAACCTTCACCCACGCGGGGAACTCGGTTTCCGGCAAGGCAAAAGCCTTTTTCATGAGCATGGCGGGATTCCCCCTCCACAGCAGGTGGACAAGCGAGGAATACCTACGTTTCCTGCGTCAAAACGGCTGGGCGGTGCAGAAAAGCGCGGTGCTGAAGGCCTCGTTCCCGTTGACCTATGCGGAATGCACGAAATCGGAGGGGCCAGATGTCGTTCTTTGAAAACACCCGCAAGCCCGTGGGCCTCGGCGGAAAACTTATGGTTGCCATGATGAACCTGGGCCACAGCCCTGTGGCGCGGTGGGGACTTCGATTTCTACGACTTGCGCCAAACGCCAAGGTGCTAGATTGCGGCTGCGGCGGCGGGGCAAACATAAAACGGCTGCTGAAAAAATGCCCGTATGGCGTCGTCAAGGGCATCGACTATTCGCCCGTCAGCGTGGAGAAGGCTAGAAAGCTCAACCGAACTGCAATTCAGGAGGGGCGTTGCGCCGTCTTGCAAGGCAGTGTGGCGGATATGGCGTTTGATGATAGCTACTTCGATGCTGCCACGGCCTTTGAGACCGTCTATTTTTGGCCTGATTTGCCCCGATGCTTCCGCGAGGTCTGGCGGACGCTGAAGCCAGGCGGGACAATTCTTATCTGCAACGAGAGCAATGGCGATACGGACAAGGACGAGAGGTGGACGCAGATCATCGGCGGCATGACCATCTACAAGGACATTGAATTAAAGGCATGTCTGGAGCGGGCGGGTTTTCACGAGGTGCAGATACACAAAAAGAAAAAGTGGCTCTGCGTCACGGCGCGGAAGTAGGGGCATCAAGCACGGGTATTTTTGCATCCATCCTGCACATGGCGATAGGCATGACGGTCATAGCGGCTATGCTGGCGGCAATTATGACAGTTTTTATTCACTGAGGAAGAAACCTATGAAATGTAAAATTGAGAAAAACACCGTGCAGGAGACGCTGATCCTCCCGCTGTATTCCCGGAAGCTGTGTACGGAGTTGTACCCGAACCTTTACAGGGATGAAACAGCGGTTCGTCTGCTCGACCAGATCGACTACGACTTTTCAGAGGCAGAGAAAAACTCCCGCAGCCTGATGCAGCGCTTTGGTGCGCTGGAGGTGGCCACACGGCAGAGTGATCTTGCTTTCGAGGTGCGGGATTACCTGAAAGACCACCCCAATGCGGCGGTGGTCAATCTGGGCTGCGGGCTGGACAACACCGGCAGAACCTGCGACAACGGTAGATGCAAGATCTACAATCTGGACTTCCCGGATGTGATTGCCTTGCGGCAGCAGCTGCTGCCCGCCGGGGATCGAGAACAAAATATCCCCTGCGACCTGAAAGACACCGCATGGTTTAGCAAAATCGATGCCTCCCGCGGGGCGGTGTTCTTTGCCTCCGGGGTGTTCTATTACTTTCTGACCCAGCAGGTCCGGGAACTGGTGCGGGGGATGGCGGACGCTTTCCCCGGCAGTGTGCTGGTCTTTGATGCTGCCAATCGGACGGCGGTAAAGATGATCGCAAAAACATGGCTTAAGACTGCAAAAATCAAGGATGTGGGGGCATATTTTGCGGTTTCGGATGCCGCCAAGGAAATCGGCACGTGGGACAGCCGTCTGCAGGTCACAAGTCGCGGCTATATGCTGGGCTACAACGATTTGAGAGACCCTTCTGTCAGCGGCTTTTTCCGGCTTCTCGCAAGGGTCGGTGACAACGGGATGAAAATGCAAATCGTGAAAATTGGATTTTAAAAGGCAAAAATGAAGCCCATTCACTTTGACGTTGAAGAAGACGGCTTTTACGGCACATATTGGGCGTGCAAGGACACACATACAGCAGCGGACACGGATTCGATTGAAACCGTGCCCGCTATCTAATACTATATTATTTTATCGAACGTATGTTCTATTCCCACTCGATCGTCGCGGGCGGCTTGGACGTGATGTCGTAGCATACGCGGTTGGCGCCGGGAACCTCGGCAACGATGCGGCCGGAGATGCGGGCCAGGACGTCGTAGGGCAGCTTGGCCCAGTCGGCGGTCATGGCGTCGCTGGACTCCACGGCGCGCAAGATGATCGGGCGCTGATAGGTGCGCTCGTCGCCCATAACGCCAACGGACTTGATGTCGGGCAGGACCGCAAAATACTGCCAGCAGCTGTGCTCGGAGTTGCGCTCACCGGTCTGCTCAAACAGACGCTGATTGTAGGCATCGAGCTCCTCGCGCACGATGGCGTCGGCGTTCTTGAGGATTTCGAGCTTCTCCTTGTCGACCGCGCCGATGATGCGGATGGCCAGACCCGGGCCCGGGAAGGGCTGACGGAACACGATGTGACCCGGCAGGCCCAGCGCCAGGCCAAGCGCGCGGACCTCGTCCTTAAAGAAGTGATCGAGCGGCTCGATAAGGTCGAAGTGCACGCCCTCGGGGAACGGAATCAGGTTGTGGTGGCTCTTGATGGTGGCCGTCTTGCCGCCCGTCTTGCGAGCGCCGGACTCGATGATGTCGGGGTAGATGGTGCCCTGAGCCAGGTACTTGACCGGCTTGCCATCGCACTCGAGCTGCTGAGCAACCGCGAAGAACTCTTTCCAGAACTGCGTACCGATGATGCGGCGCTTCTCCTCGGGCTCGGTCACGCCGGCCAGAAGCTCGGCATAACGGTCCTCGGCGTGGACGTGGATAAAGTCGACGTCAAACTGTTTGGTGAAGACCTCCTCCACCTGCTCGGGCTCGCCCTTGCGCAGCAGGCCGTGGTTGATGAACACGCAGGTCATCTGCTTGCCCACGGCGCGGGCGCCCAGGGCAGCCACGACGGAGGAGTCAACGCCACCGGACAGGGCCAGAATCACGCGGTCGTCGCCGACCTTCTCGCGGAACTCGGCCGTCATGGTCTCGACCAGGTTGTCCATGCTCCAGTTGGGCTCCAGGCCGCAAATCTCAAACAGGAAGTTGCTCAGCAGCTGCTGACCGTACTCGGAGTGCTTGACCTCGGGGTGGAACTGCGTGGTGAAAATCTTGCGCTCGACGCACTCCATGGCGGCAACCGGGCACACGTCGGTGCTGGCGGTAACGGTAAAGCCCTCGGGCACCTCGGACACGGCGTCGCGGTGGCTCATCCACACGGTCTGCTCCATAGGCGTGGAGTTAAAGAGCTTGGCGCCGGCCGTACGCGTGATGGTGGCGCGGCCGTATTCGCCCACCTCGGAGTGGCCGACCTTGCCACCGAGCGTCACGGCCGTGATCTGATGGCCGTAGCAAAAGCCCAGGACGGGAAGGCCCAGGTCAAAGATGGCAGGATCGATGGACGGAGCGTCCTCGGCATACACGGAGGCCGGGCCGCCGGAAAGGATGAGCGCAGAGGCGTTCATCTCGCGAATCTCGTCGGCCGAAATGTCGCAGGGGACAATCTCGGAATACACGTTGAGGTCGCGGACGCGACGGGCAATGAGCTGACCGTACTGCGCACCAAAGTCGAGTACGAGGACCTTTGCGGAAGCCTTTTGATCCATGGTTTCCCCCTCTTGTTGGCGGGGAGCCGGTGCCCACCCGCGTGAATGAACGAAAATAACTTTCATAGTGTACACGTTATATGGGGTTTCTCGTCCCTCGCAGCCATCAGCGCACGGCAAACGCACGACCGGAGCCCTATTTGACGGCGATTGAAGTGTTACCAAACGCTACAGATGATGTAATACGTTTGAACATTGGACGCCCTGTGCCACAATACTGCCGAACGACTCCGCCTCTGCGGCGGCAAATACGATAGGAATACCAGCATGAAGCGCATCCTTCTCATCGCCACGGGCGGCACCATCGCATCGACCGAGGACGGCAACGGCCTCTCCCCCGCCCTGACCGGTGAGGAGCTCGCCCAGAGCGTCCCCGAAATCTCGGGCCTCTGCGAGCTCGACGTCGTGCAGCCCATGAACATCGACAGCACCAATATGCGCCCCAGTGACTGGATGCGTATCCGCGACGTCATCGTCGAGGGTTATGCCGACCACGACGGCTTCGTGATTCTGCACGGCACCGACACCATGAGCTACACCGCGGCAGCGCTTTCCTACCTGATTCAGGACAGCCCCAAGCCCATCGTGCTCACCGGCTCGCAAAAGCCCATGGGCAATCCCTTTACCGACGCCAAGCTCAACCTGTACCAGAGCCTGCTCTATGCGCTCGACGAGCACTCGCACGATGTCTCGATTGTGTTTGGCGGCGTCGCCATTGCCGGCACGCGCGCCCGCAAGCAGCGTACCATGAGCTTTAACGCGTTCATTAGCGTCAACTATCCGCCCATTGCCTATATCCGCAACGACCGCATCGTTCGCAACGGACTCCATGGCACTCACCAGAACGAGAACCCGGTTCGTTTCTACGACAGCATCGACCCGCGCGTATTTGTACTCAAGCTTACGCCCGGCGTAAACCCGGGCATCCTCGACGCCCTTGCCGATAGCTACGACGCCGTGATTCTGGAGACCTTTGGCATTGGCGGTATCCCCGAGTTTGGTGAGTCGGGCGAGTCGTTCCAAGAGGCAATTTTCCGCTGGGTCGATTCGGGCCGCACCGTCGTTATGACCACGCAGGTCCCCGAAGAGGGCCTCGATCTGGGCGTTTATGAGGTCGGCCGTGCTTACGCCGATCATCCGGGCATTCTGCGCGGCGACGATATGACCACCGAGACGCTCGTGGCCAAAACCATGTGGGCACTCGGCCAGTCACGCGATGCCGCCGAGATCCAGCGCCTGTTCTACAGCCAAGTCAACCACGACCGCATCCCGATGGCCTAATTCAGTTGTCGACGGGTATCCCCTATTCGATCCCCTCGAGAAGCTCTGACACCGTCATGCCGAGTGCGGGCGCGATCTTAAATAGAACCTTGAGCGTGAAATTTGCCGTCCCATCTTCGATTCGGTCGAGGTAGGGTCGGCTGATTCCTGTCGCCACACAAAAATCAACCTTGGAGATACCAAGGTCCCTGCGTGTCTCTTCGACCCGCCTGCCAAGAATCTGTTTAGCACGTTCGTCCATGCAGCCGAGTTTGAAATGGAGCCGAACATAAACGTAAACTATAGTTTACGTTTTGCCGAATACACAGGAGTTTTCTATGTCGGGTTCTTCGGTCCGCACGTACCGAGCCACGCTTCGCACAAACAGCGCACCGCCCAAGCTCGTCGTCGTTGAAGCAGAATGTCTTTCGCCCGATGAGCGCACAGCATTTGCATTGCTATCAAGTCGCGTCGCCGCCGTTCTGGTCCCTTGCCCGGCGCAAGGCGAACTTGCCATCCAATGCCAAGCGCACAGCCGCTCGCTCAATCAGGCTGCCGTAATCGCAACCAGCCAACGCGGCCTGCCGCTCCTTTTAGAAGCCGGTATCGCACTCGCCCTCCGCGGTTCCGGATACGAAAACGAGGCCGCCGCCGATATGGTCTTTAAACCACGATCGAGCGGCGGCCTCGCAGCAGCCATTGAATATGCGTGCAGGCTCGTTGCCTAAAAGGACAAGCTAGAAACCAAAGCCAAAGCCTGTTCCGGTAATAGCCGAGTACATAAAGTAAACGTTAATCACGTTGAGGAACACACCCGTGATGCAGCCGTTTCGCAGGTAGCGCTCGCACACGATGCGCGCCATGGCGGCGGAGTCATCATTGTTTTTAGCCTGACGTCCTGCCGTAAAGTACGTCGCCACGCTCAGCAGCAGGTTGAGCACCGGCAGCGCCAGCAGCTCGTAGCTCTTGCCCCAGCGCGTCACCTCACCGGCGGCATTAAACTTTGTTGCCACCTCGGGACCAATGTTGGGGATAACACACGCTGCGACCACCAACGGAATCACCGCAAGTATGAGCAGCGCAATGCCCATGTAGCCAGCTTTTTTGCCGTATTTAAACATATGCGTCGCCCTTACACGTTAAAGCGGAAGTGCACGACGTCGCCATCGGCCATGACATAGTCCTTGCCCTCAATACGCAGCTTGCCGGCAGCCTTGGCGCCCTGCTCGCCACCGAGCTCGATGTAGTCGTCGTAACCAATGACCTCGGCCTTAATAAAGCCGCGCTCAAAATCGGTGTGGATGACGCCGGCGGCCTGCGGGGCAGTCGCGCCCTGGCGAACCGTCCAGGCCTTGACCTCCATCTCGCCAGCCGTAAAGAACGACTGCAGACCAAGCAGCTTGTAGGCAGCCTGCGCGAGCACGTCCAGGCCAGGCTGCTCCAGGCCCAAGCTCTCCAGGTAGTCGGCCGCATCCTCGGGATCGAGCTCGGAAAGCTCGGCCTCAATCTTGGCGCAGATCGGCAGCGGCTTGACGCCATCGATGGGCGCCAGGTCCTCGTTGAGCATATCCTCGTCCACGTTGGCCACATACAGGATGGGCTTCATGGTGAGCAGGAACAGGCCCTTGGCGGCGGCGCGCTCCTCGTCGGTCATCTCCATGGACGCGGCGCGCTTGCCCTCGTTGAGCCAGTCGAGCAGGCGCTTGGCGACCTCAAACTTGGGCATGAGCTCCTTGTCGCGCTTGGCCTCCTTCTCGAGCTTGGGCAGCTGCTTCTCGAGCGTGCCCATATCGGCCAGGATGAGCTCGGTCATGATGGTGTCGGCATCGCCGGCGGGGTCGACGAACTCGCCCGTGCGGCCCACCTCACGCATGACGTTGGGGTCCTTAAAGTAGCGCACGACCTCGCAAATGGCGTCGGTCTCGCGAATGTTGGCCAGGAACTGGTTACCCAGACCCTCGCCCTCATTAGCTCCCTTCACCAGACCTGCGATGTCGACGAACTCGACCGTCGCCGGCACGATGCGACCCGGGTTAACGATGTCGGCGAGCTTTTGCAGGCGGCTATCGGGCACGTCGACGATACCCACGTTGGGGTCAATCGTGGCGAATGGGTAGTTGGCGGCAAGGCCGGTCTTTTTGGTAAGCGCGGTGAACAGCGTCGACTTGCCCACGTTGGGCAGGCCCACGATACCGATGGAAAGGGACACGACAGCTCCTTTTGGTACAGGCATTTCAAACTGCATAAGTATAGCGCCGCCGCAGCATCTGGGCGAACCCAGACGCCACGGCGGCACGAATGAAGCAGAGATAGAGGTCGCTGACTAGTCCGCGAGCTTTTCCACCTGGTCGAGCATCTTGTCAAGCTTGGCCTTTGCCTCGGCCTTGACCTTCTCAGCTTCTTCGTGAGCCTTCGCCTTCTGGGCGGCCTTTTCCTCGGCTTCGGGATCGACGACGACCAGATTGGACGCGTCATGTTCAACTAACTTGAGCGCATGCTCGGGGCACACCTTGACGCAGGCACCGCAGCCCAAACAATACGTGGACTCCAACGCAAAGCGGCCGCTTCCCACCAAATCGCAGGCGAACGTGGGACATACATTGACGCACTCGCCACACGACGTGCACTTGTCAAAATCGCACTCAGGCGTGTTCACCTGCATGTTCTGGGCAAGCTCGGGGTGGTTTTGCAGCGTCGAGAGCACCAGCTGCCGCCCGTGCGTGAGCGAACGGCGACGCTTGGTCGTCGTGGTGCCGCACATGGTGTTGAGCGTACGCTCCAACTGAGTAATCTGATGGCGATGGGCTTTGAGCTTCTGCGTCACCGAGGCCAGTGCCGCCGTTGCCGGGTTGAGTTTGGTCACGGTAAGGCCCGTGGTGCGGGCGATCTTTTCCATGTACTCCTTACGCTCGTACTCGCGGCGCTTATGGCACTTGAGGCTCTTGGGGTCGACCTCCAGGCCCATGCCCGTACCGGCCCACTCCTCGGCGGTAGCGATGGCCTCGCCCAGAATGTCCTCACCGCCGGTGTTGCGGCATTTATCGCACACGCCCAACGGCAGGTACACACTCACGTTGGGATAGTCCGCCAGTACCGAGAACCAGGTCTCGGCCGTAATATCGCCCACGCAGGCAACGACGACCTCGTTCTCGCGCGGCATGCGCTTAAGGGCGCGCGTGCAGGTGACGTAGGCGGTCTCGTGGCTCGTAGCTGCCGAGACAATGTCGTCATACAGGTTTTTGGGCGCCAGACGCGGCGAAATAATCGCCTCAGTCGGACAGGCGGCAGCGCACAGGCCGCACTTGCGGCAGGTATCGAGGATCTCGATGGCGTCTTCCTCGACCTCGATGGCGTTGACCGGGCACACGTCCATGCACGCGGTGCAGCCGCTCTTTTCGTTTTTGCAGGTCAGACACGGAATCGTGTTGCCGCGCGGACGCTCCTTGTAGTCGGCAGGATTCCACTGCGGCGCCGACGGATCGAGCGCGTCGGTCACGCCGCCAAGCGGGTTTTTAAGAAAGTCGAAACCCTTGCTGATCTCGATAATGTCATCAAACAGATCGTGTTCCTGCGCCATGCGCGGCCCCTCCCTGAGCAGTGCAAACAAGCAAGAGATAATAATACGCTATCGGCCCGTGCCTCGGGCAAATTACACGCGGAGCACCTTTGCGGCAAATAGCCTATGGCCTATCGCCGCCCCGATTGCACAAGGTCGATCAAGCGCCAAGCTATGCCTCGCGCATGAGCTCGACGAGCTTTTGCTTGGTCACCTTGGCCTGCTCGTTGGCCATATTGCGTTCGTTTCTTAAGGCCGCATCCGCAACGCTCATCAGGTCGGCATCGGAAATCTCGCCAAGGCCCAGCTCCTCGAGCGTCGTCGGCAGACCGACGCGCTGACAAAACTCGAGCACCTGTTCAAGCTCGGGCGCACGCTCCAGACGAAGCTGGACCACCAGACCAAACGCCACGGCCTCGCCGTGCATAGCCTTGCACTCGGGCAAAATCGTCAGGCCGTTGGCGATGGCATGCGCCAACGCCAAGCCACCGCTCTCAAAGCCAACGCCCGAAAGCAGGATGTTGCACTCGATCAGGCGCTCAACCGCCGGCGATATACGGCCCTTTTTGAGATCGCGCTTGGCAGCGACACCGCACTCCATAAGTGTGTCGTAGCAGGCACGAGCCGCAACCAGGGCCAAGTGCCCCGGCGCGCCACCGTGCTCGTTGGCGCCGTGCGCCGCGGCGCACGAACGCGCCTCGAAGTACGTTGCCAGCGCATCGCCCATACCAGCGACCGTCATACGCAGTGGGGCCGCCGCGACCACGTTGGTATCGACCACGACCAGGTCTGGATTCTTCTCGAGCATCAGGTAACGGTCGAACGACCCATCCTCGTGATACAGCACCGAAATCGCGCTGCACGGACCGTCCATCGAAGCCGCCGTGGGGCATACGCACAACGGCAGCTCGGCATAAAACGCAACGGCCTTGGCGATATCGAGCATCTTGCCGCCGCCAATGCCCACCACCATGTCGCAATACTCGGCCTGGGCTTCCTGAGCCATTCCGACAACGGCCCCTTCCGTACACGG
Source organism: uncultured bacterium (assembly GCA_905215905.1). Lineage (GTDB taxonomy): Bacteria > Actinomycetota > Coriobacteriia > Coriobacteriales > Coriobacteriaceae > Collinsella. Next base: position 10,991 of record CAJMRI010000004.1, read on the forward strand.
ACCGTTATAAATCTTAAAGAACGGCTCGCTTAGATCTTCATCCAGAAATCCATCGACGATCTGCCTGCACAGCCGATCCTCGGTGCCCTGGTCAAACAAGACATAGGCAGCGCAGCCCAACCATGACAAATACCTGCCCTGACGCGAAAGTTCGCCCGGCCCTTGAACATACCGGCCGGGACCGCCATAAACCATGGGAAGCGCCATACGAGAATCCGCCCTTTCATCAAAAACGATTGGTGCAAAGTAACCTGACCCCTTTGCACCATAGCAAAAAGGGGCAAAGCCGTCTGTCGGCTTTGCCCCTTCCTTACCTTAGTTTACTCATCCATAAGGTAGTAGTGACCCAGTGCGTCGGCACCCAGAATGGCGTTTGCGACCATCTCGGGCGTCACCTCAAACGGCATGTTGCACATGGTGTCATCGGGCGCGCAGGCGGCCTCGGCAACAATCATGGCCTGCTCGCGCGTAAGCTCGGCAACGCCAAGTTCCTTCATCGTGACCGGCAGGCCCAGCTCAATGCAGAAGCCCAAGACTTCCTCGAGTTTCTCAGTCGGAACATCCTCGAGTACCAGCTGAACGATGGTGCCAAAGGCGACCTTCTCGCCGTGGTACATGCCGTGGCACTCGGGCAGCATCGTCAGGCCATTGTGGATGGCATGAGCAGCAGCAAGGCCCGAGCTCTCAAAGCCAATGCCGGAGAGCAGCGTGTTGGCCTCGATGATATGCTCGACGGCAGGCGTGAGCGCACCCTTCTCCAGCGCGACCTTGGCCTTGACGCCATCGGCCATAAGCGTCTCGTAGCAGAGCTTGGCAAGTGCCAGACCAGCCATGCCGCCCTTGCCGCCGGCGCAAGTGCCGCCGTCGGCATCGTGCGTCGCCTGGGCCTCAAAGTAGGTTGCGAGCGCATCGCCCATACCGGAAACCGTCAGGCGCACCGGGCTCGCCGCGATTACCGTCGTATCCATCAGGACAATGTTGGGGTTTGCCTTAAGGAAGAGATATTTATCGAACTGGCCGTCGTCGGTGTAGAGCACCGAAAGCGCCGAGCACGGTGCATCGGTCGAGGCGATAGTGGGGCAAATGATGACCGGAGACTCCAGGTAGTAGGCAACGGCCTTGGCGGTGTCGAGAATCTTGCCGCCACCGACGCCGACGATGATGTCGCAACCGTTGTCGCGAGCAAGCGCAGCCAGGCGATCGACTTCGCCCTTGGAGCACTCGCCGTTAAAGTCCTCAAACAGCAGCTCGGCCTTAGCCTCGGCAAAACCACCCTCGATCTTGGTGCCGACGCGCTTCTTGCCCGAAGGTGTCACGATGACGAGGGCCTTAGCGCCGAGCGGCTCGACATAGGAGCCGAGCTTGGCCAGCTCGTCCGGGCCCTGGATGTACTTGCTGGGGCTATTGAAGATTGCAGCCATTTTTATCCCATTCTCTAATAATTAAAAAGAAAGGGGCTCCGTACGGATACGTGCGGAGCCCCTCGTTACGATAACAAGAGTCGATTAGAAATCGATGTCGGTGTCGTAGTAGCAGGCCTTGAGGATCTTCTCGAAGTCGGCAGCCTTGGTCTCACGCGGGTTCTCGGGCGTGCAGGCGTCGGTCTCGGCGTTCGCGGCGATCTCGGGCAGCTTGGCGAGGAACTCCTCCTCGGAGACCATCTGCGGGTTCTCAGCGTCGACCTTCACGCCGCCGTTGGCGTAGTCCTTGATGGACTGCGGAATGTTGAGCTGGTCGTTGAGGTCGCGGATCTTCTGGACGAGCGCAGCGATGAGCTCCTCGTTGGTCTCGCCGGGAAGGTGCAGGATCTCCTTGGCCACGTAAGCGTAACGCTCGGCAGCACGGGGGTCCTTGGAGTTCCACTGGATGACCTTGCCCAGGTACATGGCGTTAGCAGCACCGTGGATGATGTGGCCGTTCTCGAAGGCAGCACCGGTCTTGTGAGCCATGGAGTGAACGATGCCGAGCAGGCCCGAGGAGAAGGCGATACCGGCGATGCACTGAGCCTCGTGCATGTGCTGACGGGCCTCATGGTCGCCAGCATAGGACTTGGGCAGCCACTCGACGATCTCGCGGATGCCGTGCAGAGCGTTGGCGTCGGTGAACATAGAGGCGAAGGTGGAAACGTAGGCCTCCATGCAGTGGGTCAGAGCGTCCATGCCGGTGTGAGCGCACAGCTTGGCGGGCATGGTGTAGGTGAGCTCGGGGTCGACGATGGCGACATCAGGGGTGATGTTGAAGTCGGCCAGCGGGTACTTGATGCCCTTGGCGTAGTCGGTAATGACGGAGAACGCGGTGACCTCGGTAGCGGTGCCGGAGGTAGAGGAGATGGCGCAGAAATGAGCCTTCTGACGCAGCTCGGGGAAGCTGAACGGCTGGATGATGTTGTCGAAGGACTCCTCGGGATACTCGTAGAAGACCCACATGGCCTTAGCGGCATCGATGGGCGAGCCGCCGCCGATGGCGATAATCCAGTCGGGCTCGAACTCGCGCATGGCCTCGGCGCCCTTCATGACCGTCTCGATGGACGGATCGGACTCGACGCCCTCGAACAGCTTGACCTCCATGCCGGCCTCTTTGAGGTCGGCCTCAACGTCCTGCAGGAACCCGCCGCGGCGCATGGAGCTGCCGCCAGAAACGATGATGGCCTTCTTGCCCTTGAGGTTCTTCACCTCGTGGCGAGCGCCCTCACCAAAGTACAGATCGCGAGGATTGGTAAAACGTCCCATACTGTGCCTCCTAAACAAGCCCCTCTTAGACTTGTGTATATAACGGAGCACCCGATTGGCTCCGTTAGGACCGTTTTGCGCGTTGCCGGCGATGACAACGCACGATGTCTAAACGTCTCAACGCTCAGACAAACACTATTTTACCGTTCTGGTTGGTCAGTTATTCACCTAAAGCTGCCAATGATGAAACGTTTTTTCTATCCTTGGAACCTCTTGCGTTGCGGTTATTGTCCCGAGCTGGGCAAACGTTTTATCAAGGTTGACTACATACCCCGGGCAGGACTGTGCCCCTCCAAAATATGCACCGTTCGCCGCCAAAAATCGACCGTTTGCGGCACCGTGATACCACTCAGTCGTCCAAGGTGCCGACATTTGTGCGACATCCGTCTTCGTGGTGCAAAGGTGCAAGTCCAAGTGCGGTACCCCCGGTGTGCCACATGCGGGTAAACTAGGACGTTATATAGAGACATTTGAACCCTAACCGCAGCAAAGGAGGCCCCATGGCATTCGATCCCATTCAAGAGGATTGCCATCGCCTCGTTCTTGAGGCCTTGCGCCGCGACAATATCCCGCTCACCGACGGTGCCGCCGTAGAGCGTCTGATGGAACAATTCACCCGCGACCCCGCGCCGCTCATCGTGCACGACCGCGACCGCGCCGGGCATCTGATTGCCAAGGTGGTCGAGGCCGTCGACTACCGCATTCCCTTTATCCCTGACGATGCCCAGGCAGAGCAGGAAGAGGCAGCTGCCGAGAACATGCTTCGCGAGGCGGCCGCACTCGATCCGGCCAACTGGGATGCCCAGCGCATGCTGACGGCACTCACCGCCGACTCCAACGAGGACTACGTGCAGTATCTGGTGTCCAAGTGCGACGAGGTGGAGCACGATCTGGCACTCAAGATCGCCTCGGCGCAAGACCCCTACGAGCGTGAGGCCGCAGGCGATCTTATGCGCCGCCCCTACCTGCGCTGGCTTGCCGCTCTTGCATCGCGCGCCCTCATTAGCGGACGCTATCGCATGTCGCTCGAAGCCGCAAACCGCAGTCTGGAATTTGCGCCCAACGACCCCGCCGGCGTCCGCCACACCGCGATGCTCGCCATGGCAAAGCTCGAATACCCCGCCGAGGAGCTCAAACGATTTCGCTCTGCCCACTCCGTACCCTATCTCGCGAATACCCCGCTGCGCCGCCGCCCCAAAGATGCGGAGCGCGACTTGGACCCGTGGACGCTCATCGCACTGATGAGCGCAGCCTGGCGCGAGCTGGACTACGAGGGCGCCGAGCACTACCTGCGTATCCTTGCGCGCTCGTGTCCGCACGCGGCCGAGGCGCTCTACTTCCAAACCGAGTTTCCCGATGGCGTCTATGCCCGCGTCAACGTGGGTACAGGCTCCACCGACGAGCTCGTCCTTGCACTGTCCGAGGCGACGCCGGTACTGCAGGAGGGCCTAGGCGCTCCCGACAACGCCAGCTTTGCCGCCTGGGTCGCCACCAACGACATCGTGCGTTCCCAGATCGACGAGCGCATCCTGCGCGCAGCCGAGCAGGGGCTTCCATTTAAGGGAGGGGACCTCTAATGGATCCGAGCGTCTACATCCCCGCCTACTTGGAGCGCGCCTATCTGGCGTCGCACCCCGAGCTCACCGATGCAGCACGCGAGCTTGTCCATAACGATATGAGCGCGAATCCCCAAAAGTATGCGCAGTCCGAGCATGCCCAGGCGCTGCTGTCCTATGCCGGTGTTCATCGCCACCTGCTCGACGAGCTCCATCGCATCGAAGACATGGGCAGCGATGAGGAGTTCGAGCAGACGCGCAATCGCCTGTTTGACGACATGCGCGATGAGCTGCTCAAGATCGTCCGCCTCGATGCACTGGCCGTCGACGCGCAGCTGCTCGCCATCATCCTGGCCGACACGCCCGTTGACGCCTGCCTGGGCGACCTGATGAAGCTCGAAGCGACCACGGCCGATTACCTGCAGCAAAGCGTGCCCGGGTTCGATATGGAGGCCCCACACTACTGGGCAAACAACGTTTTGACGGACGGTGTGACGGCGGCAGATCTCACCGTGAGCGAGCCGGCGCTTATCGGGTGGCTCCACACGCTCGAGGCCATCTCGCAGCTGTGTATGGCGAGCGCCCGCTACCGCGCCGCCGCCAACTACGCCCACCGCGTCCTTAAGGCAGAAGGCTATCCCACCCGAGCTGCCGGCACCGTGTTGCTCGCCCTCGCTCGCTTGGAAGACCAGGACGGCTTTTTTGCCCTGGCTCACCAGCTCGAGGAACAGGTGGGAGCCGATGCACTCGAGAACTCCCCCTGGTACCTGCTCGCCCGCACAATCCTCTTGTTCAAAACGAACAAGATGCGTCCGGCGGTGCGTGCGCTGCGTGAGTTCGCTAACCGCTGCGAGGGCGGCGCGTTCTTCTTGCTGAATCCCATGTACCAGACACCGTACCTTCCCTGTCGACCCGAGCCACGCGATCCCTGGGATCTTTCGCACCAGGCCGTTTGGGAAGCGGACGGTATTATCTCGGACACTCCCGACTTTGCCCCCTGGACCAATGCCTGCGAAGACGTGTCGCAGCTTGCCCAGGAATTTGCGCGCCGCTACGGATTCTAGTGACGCACTCGACCCGACCATGTCGTTTACGTTAGGAACGGTTTCATGAACCTCCGCTCATCTCTTGCCTGCACCTCGAGCGATATCGCTCGCTGGGGGCTGCGCTCCGTCCTCAAGCGCCAGGGCGGCGTACTCCCCGGCCGCATCGCCATGAAGATCAACCCCTATCTGCTGAGCGACCTCGCGAGCCTGGTCGACCGCAGCGTGGTGATCACCGGTACTAATGGCAAGACCACCACCTCCAACCTCATCGCTGACGCCGTTGCTGCCAGCGGCGCTACCGTGGTGTGCAACCGTGCCGGCAACAACATGGAGCCGGGCGTGGTGGGCGCCCTGCTCGAGGCGCGCAGCGGCCTCAAACGTGCCGGCAGCGGCAAGCGCGTAGGCGTCTTTGAATGCGATGAGCTCTACACCGTGCGCGTCCTGCCCAAGCTCAAGCCGACGTACTTCGTGCTGCTCAACCTGTTCCGTGACCAGCTGGATCGTTATGGCGAGATCGATCACACCCAGGAGGTCATCGCCCACGCGTTGGAGCTTTCGCCGGCAACGACGCTCATCTACAACGCCGACGACCCGCTGTGCGCCTCGATTGCCGCGCGCGTTCCCAACGCGAGTATTGCCTTTGGCATCGATGGCGCCACCAACACCGAGTCTGACCGCATTAGCGACTCGCGCTTTTGCTCGCAGTGCAACGCCCCGTTGGAGTACGACTACGTGCAGTACGGACAGCTTGGCGCCTATCATTGTCCTTCGTGCGGTTGGAGTCGTCCCGCGCTGCTCCGTCGCGTGACGGGCGTGGAGCTCGGCTGCGATGGCTATGGTTTTGACCTGGTCTTTGGATCTGCGCCCGACGCTGCTGCCGTACACATCGCCACGCGCTACAACGGCTTGTACATGGTCTATAACGTTGCCGCCGCCTTCTTTGCGGCGCGCGAGCTGGGCGTGGACGCGGCGCATCTGCAGCCCACGCTCGATGCCTACGTCCCCGCCGGCGGACGCATGGGCCGCTGGGATATTGCCGGTCGCACCGTCGAGGCAAACCTGGCCAAAAATCCCGTGGGCTTCGATCGACAGATCCAGTCCATTAAGACGGCAGGCGGCAGACTCTGCGCTTTCTTCCTGAACGACAACAGCGCCGACGGCCACGATGTCTCCTGGATCTACGACGTCGACTTCGAGCGCATCGCCGATACCCCAGGGCTTGTCGCCTTTGCCGGTGGCACGCGTGCACACGATATGCAGGTGCGCCTCAAGTACGCCGGCATCGACGCCGCCATTATCTCGGACGTCGCGCAGGCAATTGGCGCCGTGGCAGACGAGGCCGCCGATGACACCTTCTACGCCGTCGCCAACTACACGGCCTTCCCGCCGCTGGTCAAGGAGCTCGACGAGCTTAAAGACGACGATGCAAGCTCGATTGTCTCCCACGCCGTAACGCGTGCCGATGGTAGCGCTGTCCCCACCGATATTGCGCCGGTCGAGCTTTCGCGCCCCCTGCTTATCGTCTACCTGTACCCCGATGCCCTCAACCTCTACGCCGACGGCGGCAACGTTATCGCGCTCGAACGCCGCTGCGCCTGGCGCGGCATTCCCGCGCGTGTAGACGAGGTCCGTATGGGCGAAACGCTTGATTTGACCGATGCCGATATCGTCATGATGGGTGGCGGCTCCGACCGCGACCAGCTAGCCGTGGCACACGAGCTGCTCGCCCAAAAAGACAAGGTCGCGGCCTATGTTGAGGATGGCGGCTCGCTGCTTGCCATCTGTGGCGGCTATCAGCTGCTCGGCCGTTCGTACTATATGGGCGAAGATCGCATCGAGGGTCTGGGGGTCATTGCCGCCGAAACCGTACGCGGCTCCGACCGCCTGATCGGCAACGTAGCCGTCAAAACCGATCTGGCACCCGAGCCCTTTGTGGGATTCGAGAACCACGGTGGCCGCACGCTTTTGGACGCCGACGCCACGCCGCTCGGAACGTCCGTCGTCACGGGCACCGGCAACAACGGCGATGATGGCTTTGAAGGCCTCGTCTACAAGGGCGTCATCGGCACGTACCTGCACGGACCAGCGCTACCCAAGAATCCCGAACTCGCCGACTGGCTGATCGCGCACGCCCTCGAGCGCCGCGGCGACGCACAGGCCAACGCTCTGCTGCCGCTCAAGCCCCTCGACGACACCTACGAGCACGCCGCCCACGACGCCGCCATGAAGCTCCTCCCCTAACGCCCCAACCACCACAAAGGGGACAGGCACCTTTGTGGTGGTTTTGACCCGCCACGGTAGTTTGTCTCGATTTGTAACATCTAGACCGTTAAAAGTCGTCGTACTGTTACAGATTGAGATGTTGGTGCCGACGCCCGCCGTCTATCTCAATCTGTAACAGATAGAGCCGATTTGCCCGCTCAGATGTTACAGATTGAGATATTTGAAAATCGGAATAAAAGCCTACTCCTGTGTGGTGGTTTTCCAGTTTGCCAACGATATACGCGCCGGCAAAAAAAGTCTGCTATACTCTTTCCCGCTGTCCCCATCGTCTAGCGGCCAAGGACGCCACCCTTTCAAGGTGGATATCGCGGGTTCGAATCCCGCTGGGGGCACCATTTAAAATGAGAAGCCCGTTATCCTCACGATAGCGGGCTTTTTGCTGCCATGCGCCGGGATTCGAGCCCAACAGGGTGCGGAGCCGAGGAAACGCATTTACGCTTCGACCCTAACAAGTGATTGACTTAGTCCCTAGCAATACGATATCTGAGACGTCCGCATCGAAAAACATTGCCTGGAGACAGCTGCGTCTCCATTTGCCGTGATGTTGGCAAGCTTTCTCATCAATCGCACGTCTTGAAAAATTACCCCAACTTCAAAATCGCTGTGAGTTCCGAGGGTGCCGGAAAACAGCACATTCCCTCAACTCGCACCCTGCACACGGCATAAATGCCTCCGATCTGCACATCGATAAAACAGCGCCGTGTGTAGTCCAGTTCCCTGGTCTCGATTTGTAAACTTGTTGGCGAAGTCCAGGCATACGCTGCAAACAGCTTGCGAACATCCCATGCGGGGGCATCGTCTCTCTCAGCTTCATGAGTTACAAAAGGAAAGAGGTCTCCGACTCCGAGCCCATCGCCCGATTTACAAACCCAAGACTTGTAGCCGGCCCTCACGCCGTACTCACGACCATCGCGCAACAGAGACAAATCCAGCTCATTCTCATGAAATCGAATATCGATCTCTTCAAAATCCCCGAAAATGCAATGATGAATGCCCTCGAGACGTAATGAGCTCAAACGTCCGCCAGAAGCCAACCCAACTGGCACGGGAATGCTATCGAAGTCACGTTCGGAAGCCACCGTTTCCCGAACACTAGACTCTTTGAACAATACCTCATACAGCGGATCAAGCAACGCCTTACTTCCTGTCGTGGAACTCGAGCAGGCGATGACAAGGCCATCTGTGGGCCGTATGTAGCACAGCTGCCCAAAAAGGCCAGAGCATCTGAACCCGCCACGCCGGCACATCCAGAACTGGTATCCATAGCCATTGCTGTCTTCAGTCGCCTCAGACGGATAAAAGGGGCTCGTTTCCATCTGAATCTTCGTCGCCTCGGCAACCCATTCCGCGGGAATGATCCGTTCCCCACGCCACTTGCCGCCATCTAGCAAACATTGACCAAACTTAGCCAAATCCGGTGTCGAAAGGTGAAGACCAAAACCTCCGGTCGTATGACCGGCTTGATCCTCTTCCCACCACCAATTTCTAATGCCTAACGGCGTAAACAAACGTTCGGCGAGATAATCGGATTCTTTCGTTCCACTTATGCGTTGCACGAGCATGCTCAATAAATGTGAACACAGCGAATCGTAGTGAAAGACCTCGCCCGGCTTCCAGTCAAACTCACGATGAAGAACCTCATGTGCCCAGTCGTCTCCCGCGCCAATATACGAAAGGTCACTCTCCTGCCCCATCGTCATAGTCAGCAAATTGCGAACTGTCACATTGCGAAAGCGCTCATCCGCAATCTCGCCTTCATATTCCGGGAAGTATGAAATCCAGCGATCGGCCAGCGACAGCCGTCCTTCATTCACCAACATCCCAACAGCAACCGAGGTGAAGGACTTAGTCACAGAATAGAGCGGGTGAACGTGTTCGAGGGAGAACGGCGCAGCCGCATGCTCGAAGACGACTTCACCATCTTGTCGGACCACGACTGAGCGGACTTCCACACCTGCGGACCTCCACGCCGCAAGGCACGCCTCGCCCATCTTATTGTCAAAGATAATATTAGGCACCCTCAACCACTGCCTCTCGAACGAAATCAGTACAAGACGAGGTCGCCCTCGACGCTTATCCAAGGACGACCTCGTTTAATTGCTGGCGCGCGGGGAAATACTTGTCCCGCAGCTCCACTTCTTTGGCTACTTTGCAGCCTCTACCGCCGGCACGTCCTCCTTGTACGTCGCATACGTAAGCAGGAACGAAATCACGCTGGAAACCACGATGGCTATGATTACGTAAATCAGGTAGTTCGCGCCCATTGCACCGGACGGGTCAATGAAGCCCGGGAAGGCGCAGAAGCCGCCGCCGGTGAAGGCGAACATCTTGGTGCCAAGAGCGCCGATGATTAGGCCCCCGGGCACAGAGGCGATGCAGCTCATGATAAAAGGCTTCTTGCGCGGAAGGGTCACGCCGTAGATGCAGGGTTCGGTGATGCCGAAGAAGAAGCCCGAGATGAACGCCGGCCATGCAAGCTGCTTGAGCTTTAGGTCCTTAGTCTTCAGAAGGATAGCGAGGACGGCAAGGGACTGAGCGTATGAACAAACCATGTACGGCGCCATGACAATATCCCAGCCCTGGGAGGCAATGTTCACCAGCATGAGGGCAATGACACTCCAGTGGAAGCCGAAGATGACCATAGGCTGCCAAATGGCAGTAAGCACGATGCCGCCGAGCGCGCCGCCGATGACAGGCAAGCTGTAGAGGGAGTTAAACAGCAGGCTCATGAGGTTCGTGATCAGGGTGGCAATCGGGCCAATAATCAAATAGGTAGCGGGGACCATCACAACGAGCACGCACGTAGGCACAAAGAAGAACTTTACATACTCAGAGAAATGCTTGCGGCACCACTTCTCCAGCTTTGCCGCGAACCAAACAGAGATGATAATCGGAATGACAGAGCTCGTATAACCCGAAGACGGCATGATGACGGGTATGCCGAGGAAAGTCGTGTAGTAGTTCATGGCAAAGGGAGTGCCGGCAAGCACCGTTCCCAAAACATCGCCCGATGTGATGTTGACCATCGCCGGATACGTAAGTGCGATACCGAGCGTCATGCCAACGAACTCACTACAGCCAAACTTCTTTGCCGCGGTATAGCCAAGGATAATCGGCAGGAAGTAGAAGAAGCCGTCACCAGCCGCATATAGAATCTGGTACAAGCCGTCTGTCGCCGTGATCCATCCGAGGGCGACGAGAATACTCAAAACACCCTTGATCATGCCCGCGGCACACAGCACCGCAAGAATCGGCTGGATTACGCCCGAAATAGTATCGATAAGGGCACTAACAACGTTTCCTTTCTTGACGGGCTCACCATCAAGATTAACCTCGCCCAGCCCCTCGACACCAGAAGCGGCAACCGCGGCATCGTAAACATCCTCAATCACATTGATACCGACAACAACCTGATACTGGCCATTCGCGTTGATTACTTGAATGACGCCTTTATGAGATTCAATTGCCTTAGTATCGGCCTTCGCATCGTCTCGCAGCTTGAAACGTAGACGCGTCATGCAGTGCGAGATGCTCAGGATGTTTTCCTTACCGCCGACGAGGCCAACTACGTCCTCGCCGAGCTTGCGATTTACAAGCTCTTTGCTTTCGCTCATGGTTTTCCTCCCATGCGACCTGTCCAAGGTCGGCCGCCCGCCATCATTCGCTAAATTGATTTCCGATACTAGTGAAGCTCTGGCCAGAACTCCTTATTCGCCTCAATGAGATCGTCAAGGATCTTCTTTGCAACGGAGGCAGAGGGGACCGTCTTCGAAAGCGTCAGCGCCTGCCAAAGCTCCTGATAGGAATGGTCGACCCAAGCAGACACTGCAAGCTTTTCGACCGAGACCTGTTCCTCCATAAGTCCTTTCTGGAATTGCGGAATCTCACCTTGGCAAATTTTCTCGTAGCCGTCGCTGCCGACGATGCAGGGGATCTCGACCATAGCCGTTGGGTCAAAATTGGACACAGCCCCGTCGTTGGGAACAATCAGCGAGAAACGTTCACGGGTGTTCTCTGCCAAAGCGCGAGCGAGATCGACAATGTACTCAGCGTGGGTATCTGGCTTAAGGCCGAAGCCCTCAGACGTGCCCTTTTCGATAATCTGGCGAGCGGTACCGAAAACGCGTTTCTCGCGACCCTCACGGACCTCGTCGGTGCGGGTGTGGTTGGGGTCGGTGTGCTCAACCACATAGTCCGGGAAGAGATAGTACTTGAGGTAGGTGTTCGGAATGGTATTCGGATCGAGCGCGTAAACATCCTTAGCCTTACGGAACGTCTGGTCCCAAGACGCATCGACGAATTCAAGGCCAGAATCCTCGCCAGCATAACCGTTTTTAGCCATTTGGGCCTTGATAGTGGGCATAAGGTCATTGCCTGCACGGTCGTGAATCTTTGTCCACCAGCCAAAGTGGTTGAGGCCGTAGTAGCCGACGACGAGGTCGTTGTGGTCCTTGAGACCACACATCTGAGCCATGATATCCATCAGGGCTATTGGCATGTCGCAAATGTTGATGATCTTTGAATCCGGGCGAAGGCGGCGTGTCGCCTCAGCAACGATCGCCGCGGGGTTGGAGTAGTTGAGCATCCATGCGTTGGGACTGTATTTCTCCATGTAGTCAAGGATCTCGAGTACGCCGCCAATGGAGCGCAAGCCATAAGCAATGCCACCAGGACCGCAGGTCTCTTGGCCAAGAACGCCATAGCGCAGGGGGATCTTCTCGTCCTTATCGCGCATAGCGTACTTGCCAACGCGAATCTGGGCAAGTACAAAGTCGATGCCTGTGAAGGCCTCCTCAGGGTCGGTCGTATAGCTGAAGGTTACCTCTGGAGCATTCTCCCTGATGTAGATGGCACATGCCTTGGCAATTGTCCCCTGACGCTCGGCATCGTTGTCATAGAGCGTAATCCTATTGATGGGGAACACATCACGCTTCGCGAGAAGTGTCAGAACAACGCCCGGCGTATAAGTGCTTCCGCCTCCCGCGATAGTAACCGCATAGCTCTGTTTTGCCATTGCAAATCCTCCTGTCTAGACATGTACTTGACGACTTGAATTATATCCTCAGTGATTTGCAATCTGTCTAGACATGTTAAGCACACGGGTGAACGGTTGATTTATGGCGGTAAGCGGTAACTTTAAGCGTCTTCACTTCCTATAATTGGTAGAAACAGACTATCGCGCCGATTTGACGCATTCCGCACCACCTCTATAAGGAGAGCATTTTGGCAAGGATCCTGTACAGTGAAATTTACCGCAGCCTTCGAGAGCGGATTGTCGAAGGTAAGCATCCCGTGGGATCGCTCCTTCCTTCCGAACAAAGTCTGTCCAAAGAGTTCTCCTGTTCTCGAATGACGGTGCGCAAGGCCATTTCACTTCTCGCAAATGAAGGTCTAGTTCAGTCCATTAAAGGCAAGGGAGTCCTCGTAATCGAGACGTCACTTGCAGGCGCCAGCAAAGAGGGCGCATTCACCGTAAATGACCTTTCTTCGTTCAGCGAATCGGCACACGCGATCGGAGCAATTCCAACGTCAAAAATCGTCTATTTCGAACACGTAAGCACCAATAAGTATCTAGCTCAGTTGACGGGATTTCCCGAAGGAGAAGACCTTACGCATTTGAAGCTCGTCCGCATGCTCGACGATAAACCGGTCGCTGTCGACCGCCACTACTTCCTAACTTCCTCCGTCCCCGGCCTAAACGAGCAGAATGCCACCCTGTCGCTCTTCCATTACATCGAGGATGAGCTAGGGCTCACCATTGCCGTGAGCAAACGAACGATAACACTCGCCCAGCCCGACACTGAGGACTGCCGGTTGCTTGACGTCGATTCTTCTTCGTATCTGGCGGTCGTAACCAGCCAGACATTCGACTCAACCGGAACTCAATTTGAGTATGTCGAGGCGCGTTATATTCCGAGCATCTTCCATTTTCACGACACGGCAACGCGCACACCCCTACCCTAGCAAACGGCACGGAGCAGACTCTTCCCTAATAAATTTGTTCAACAAGAAAGCCGGGGCCCGCGCGATGCGGACCCCGGCTCAATGCCGTGACGATATGTCAGTTACGCCCTACACGTAGAACAGGATGTCGTCGTAGGTCGGGACCGGCCAGTAGTCGGCTGCCACGATCTCCTCCATGGCATCCACGGCGGCGCGCAGCGTATCCATAGCAGGAACGACCTCGTGCGCGTACACGTTGGCCTGCTCCTGGCCATCGAGAGCCTCGGCCTTCTGATGTACGGCGTCGAGCGCCTTGATGGAGTCGTTGATGGCGGTGATGCCGTTGCAGAGCTTGTTGAGCGTGTTCTGCTCGCACTGCATGGCGGCCTCAGCACCGGCGGCACGAATAGTCTCAAGGCCCTTAGCGACCTTGGTGGCATAGGCGGTAATGACCGGACGATAGGTACGACGCGCCTCGCGAACCATCGTGGTGGCCTCGATGTTCATGAGCTTGTTGTACTTCTCGAGCTTGCAGTCATAGCGGCACTGAGCCTCGGCCTTGGTCAGGACGCCCGTCTCCTCAAAGAGCGCGATAGCCTTATCGGAAACAAAGGCGGGAAGAGCGTCGGCCGTGGTCTTGTTGTTGGCAAGGCCGCGCTTCTCGGCCTCGATGGGCCACTCGTCGGAGTAACCGTCGCCGGAGAACAGGATGCGCTGGTGATCGGTCAGCACCTTCTTACAGTACTCGAGCGCGGCGTCCTGGAACTTATCCTCGGGCGTACCCTCGAGTGCGTCGGCGAAGGACTTGAGCGACTTGGCCACGGCGGCATCGAGCACCAGGTTGGAGTCGGAGACGTTCTGTTCGGAGCCGCAGGCACGGAACTCGAACTTGTTGCCGGTGAAGGCAAACGGGGAGGTGCGGTTGCGGTCGGTGTTGTCCTGCATCAGCTTGGGCAGGGTATCGGCGCCCAGGTCGAGCACGCCGCGCGTGGCATGGACGGAAGCCTTGCCATCGATGATCTTCTCGACGACCTCGGTAAGCTGGTCGCCCAGGAAGATGGACATAATCGCCGGAGGAGCCTCGTTGGCGCCCAGACGATGATCGTTGCCGGCCGAGGCAACGGAGGCACGCAGGAGCTCCTGATAGTTATCGACGGCCTCGATCACCGCGGTGAGGAAGACGATGAACTGCAGGTTGTCGAGCGGGGTGTCGCCCGGGTCGAGCAGGTTCTCGGACTCGGTGCCAAGCGACCAGTTGTTGTGCTTGCCCGAACCGTTGATGCCCTCAAAGGGCTTCTCGTGCAGCAGGCAGACCAAGTCGTGACGGGAGGCGATGAGCTTCATCTTCTCCATCATGACCAGGTTCTGGTCGATGGCCTCGTTCACCTCGCCATAGACAGGAGCGAGCTCATGCTGGCAGGGAGCGACCTCGTTGTGCTTGGTCTTGGCAGGAATGCCAAGCGCCCACAGTTCATCGTCCAGGTCCTTCATATAGGCCGAGACGGTGGGGCGGATAGCGCCAAAGTAGTGCTCCTCGAGCTCCTGGCCCTTGCAGGGAGCAGCGCCAAAGAGAGTGCGACCGGTGATGACCAGGTCCCTGCGCTTGCGGTAAGCGTCCTTCTTGATCAGGAAGTACTCCTGCTCATCGCCCACGGAAGGAACGACCTTCTTGGGGGTCTTGCCAAACAACGCCAAAACGCGCTTGGACTCACGCGAGAGCGCGGTCATGGAGCGCAGCAGCGGGGTCTTCTTGTCCAGGGCCTCGCCCGTGTAGGAGCAAAAAGCCGTGGGGATGCACAGGACATCGTCCTTAATGAATGCGGGGCTGGTGGGATCCCAAGCGGTGTAGCCACGGGCCTCGAAGGTGGCACGCAGGCCGCCGTTGGGGAAGCTGGAGGCGTCCGGCTCGCCCTGGATGAGGTTCTTGCCCGTAAACTTGGTAATGGCGGTGCCGTCGTGGTTGGGCTCGAGGAAGCTGTCGTGCTTCTCGGAAGTAATGCCCGAAAGCGGCTGGAACCAGTGCGCGTAGTGCGTCGCGCCCTTGGAGATGGCCCAGACCTTCATGGCGTGGGCAACGGCGTTGGCCACATCCAGGTCGAGCGGCTCACCGTCCTCGAGGGTTGCAGCAAGGCGCTTCCAAATGTCCTTGGGGAGGTAGTCCTTCATGACTTCCTCAGAGAACACCATGGTCCCGAAGCGGTCAGTAAGTTCGGCCATACGGAACTCCCTTCGTATCGGCACCGCGTGAGAAGCGGTGTTGATTACTAACGAACGAGTCATAGATTAGGCTCGTCGTGTTTCCGCAACATTACCGTTATGTTGCTGTCACGAAACCAATCAATGAGGTTACCGCATCGCGGCGGCGTTGCCGCCCTCAACAGCCAATCAACTGTATAAATTGCAGACCTCTCCCCATGGTTTAAGGGTAGTCAATTTGGGATGGGGCTCTATTAACTGGTATTTCGCATCAGATACCAGTCTTTATAGCCCCATCCCAGATTGACCGCTCTGCTATAGGGAATGTCGATAGCAAGGCATCTTTGATTGGTATCCCCGAATAGCGAGTGAAACTCCACCGTGACACAGTGGTGCTGTAGAATCCTTACAACACATCACACTATTACGTATCTAAAGGAGCACGATATGCGCGTCGACGAGGTTTTTAAGCAGGCAGCATCCCAGGGCACCGCACCCGTTTCGTTTGAGATGTTCCCGCCCAAGGGCGAGCTTACCCTCAACACGGCTCGCGAGGTGGCAGGCAATCTGTGCAAGCTTTCGCCGAGCTTTGTCTCGGTCACCTGCTCTGCCGGCGGCTCGGGCAACGGCGCCACCACCGCCCCCATCGCGCAAATGATTACGAGCGAATTCAATACGCCCTCGGTGGCGCACCTCACCTGCGTGGGCCGCTCGCACGCCGATATCGCCGCCAAGATCGACGAATACCGCTCCGCCGGCGTAGAAAATGTGCTGGCCCTGCGCGGTGATCTTCCTGCCGGCGCGACCGAGGACGACAAGCCCGCCTCGGACTACGCCTACGCCCGCGACCTCATCCCCGAGCTCGTCGACGCCGGCTTTTGCGTGGGCGCCGCGGCCTACCCCGAGGGCCACATTGCCTGTGAGGACCTCAACGCTTCGGTCGAATACCTCAAGCAAAAACAGGACGCCGGCGCGAGCTTCTTTGTGACGCAGCTCTTCTTTGACAACGAGTGCTTCTACCGCTTCCGCGAGCTTGCCGACAAGGCGGGCATCACGGTGCCCATCACCGCGGGCATCATGCCGTTTATGGGCAAGTCCCAGATCAGCCGCATGGTCTTTATGTGCGGCGCGTCGCTGCCCTCCCCCGTCATCAAGATTCTCGCCAAGTACGAGAACGACCCCGAGAGCCTGCAGGCAGCCGGTGTAGATTATGCCGCCCGTCAGCTTTGCGACCTTAAGGAGCACGGTGCCGCCGGTCTGCACCTGTACACTATGAATCGTCCTGCGATCGCCGCGACCATTATGGAGCGCCTGGGGTAATGGAAAAACCGCACATCGATACAACCGCTGTCGAAGTGCCGGCCGACCTTGCGTCGCCGGCGCTTTACCGTGTCGATGCTGCGCACCATCCCCGTGTCGACCGTGCCGAGATGCTGCGGTATCTGGGCTACGGCGGCCAGCAGATTGAGCCCGAGCTGTCACGACGTATTGAGCTTGTGGTCGAGCGCCTTGAGCTGGACATTGAGCCCCGCGGCGTGCGGCGCGTGTTTACCGTCGATGCCACGGGCGTGGACGAGCAGGGAGAGCCTTGCATCCGTCTGGTTGGCACCAACGTTGAGCTGCGCGGTCGCGACATCTATCGACATCTCAAGGACGCCCGCATGGCCGCGCTCATGGCATGCACCCTCGGCATGGACGCCGAGCGTCGTCTGCGCACCACGGGAGCTCAGCAGCCCCTAGAGGGAGCCGTGCTCGACGCCGCATGCTCTGCCTATGTAGAAGCCGCCGTTGAGCAAATGGACCAGCAGGTCAAGACGGACGCCGCCGTTCATGGGCTCGCCGGCAACTGGCGCTTTAGTCCCGGCTATGGCGACTGCCCGCTCTCGGCCCAGCGCTCGATCGTGAATGCGCTCAACGCCACGCGGCTCATCGGGCTTACCGTCACGCCCACCAGCCTGCTCATGCCCACCAAGAGCGTGACCGCGGTGATTGGTCTGTTTGACGGCGAAGTCCACGACGCCCAGAGCCGCCCCACCTGCAATATCTGCCGCATGCGCGAGCACTGTCGCTTCCGTGCCGCCCACACCACCTGCTATTCCAGCCATTAGGAGCCCTCGATGTTTACTCCGCTTATCACTCATGATCTGGACGGTGCTGCGCTGGCGGCACCTGTCAATGCCGCGCGCTGCAACGGCGCCGCGTACAAGACGCGCACGATCGACGATCTGCGCATTAAGGACGATCGCCTGCGTGCGGCCATCGAGGGCACGGGGCACTTGCTGTTCGACGGCGGCATGGGCACCATGTTGCAGGCCGCTGGTATGAAGGCAGGCGCCCTGCCCGAGCTGCTCAACTTTGAGGAGCCCCAGGTCATTACCGACATTCAGCGACAGTACGTCGAGGCCGGCTGCGACGTGATCACCGCCAACACCTTTGGCGCCAACGCCCACAAGCTCGACGGTACCGCCACCGTGGCAGATGTCTTTGCCGCCGCTGTCGCCTGCGCCCGCGCAGCCGGTGCCCACTACGTCGCCGGCGATATCGGCCCCATCGGCGCGCTGCTGCGCCCCTTGGGTACCCTCAGCTTCGACGAGGCCTACGACCTCTTTGCCGAGGAAGTGCGCGCCGGCGTCGATGCGGGCGTGGACCTCTTTATTATCGAGACCATGACCGACCTTGCCGAGATCAAGGCAGCGGTCCTCGCCTGCCGCGAGAACTCCGACCTGCCCGTCTTTGCCACCATGACTTTTGAGGAAGACGGTCGCACCTTCCTGGGAACGAGCCCCGAGGTCGCCGCCATCACGCTCGACGCCATCGGCGCCGACGTTTTGGGCATCAACTGCAGCCAGGGCCCGGCCGAGCTCCGAGGACTCGCCGCGCGTATGCTCACCGTTACGGACAAGCCCGTTATGGTGCAGGCCAATGCGGGACTGCCCCGCGTGGACGATGACGGAAACACCGTCTTTGATATCCAGGCACCCGAATACGCCGAGGCCGTCGCTGGCATGATTGAGGACGGCGTGAGCGTCGTGGGCGGCTGCTGCGGCACCACGCCGGCGCACATGGCCGCTTTGCGCACGCTTATCGATAACCACACGCCCAGCACGCGCCGCCGCAAGCCCAGCATGTCGGTCACGAGCGCCCAAACGGTCGTGGACCTTCCCAGCGACGGCCACAAGATTGCCGTCATCGGCGAGCGCATCAACCCCACCGGTAAAAAACGCCTGCAGCAGGCCCTGCGCGACGGCGATCTGGACTACGTGGTGAGCCAGGGCATCAGCCAGCAGGAGCAGGGCGCCGACATCCTGGACGTCAACGTGGGCCTGCCCGAGATCGACGAGGTCAAGATTATCCAACAGGCCACCGAGCAGCTCCAAGGCTCCACGCTGTTGCCGCTGCAGATCGACTCCACCGATCCCGCAGCCGTCGAGGCAGCCGTACGCCGCTATGCCGGCAAGCCCATCATCAACTCCGTCAACGGCAAACAGCAGATCATGGATGAGATCTTTCCGCTGGTTGCCCACTACGGCACCAACGTCGTCGGCCTTACGCTCGACGAAGGCGGCATCCCCGATACCGCCGAGGCCCGCTTCGCCATCGCCGAGCGCATCGTGGCCGAGGCCGCCCGCTACGGCATTGGCCCGGACCGCATCCTCATCGACTGCCTGGTCATGACCGCCTCGACCAATCAACGCCAGGCCGAGCAGATCCTGCGCGCCATGTCCCTGTGCAAGGAGCGCCTGGGCGTCAAATGCGCGCTCGGCGTGTCGAACATCAGCTTTGGCCTGCCCGCTCGCCCGCTGCTGGGTTCGGTCTTTTTGGCCGCCGCTTTTGGCGCGGGTCTGGACGCCCCCATCATGAACCCGGGCTCCAAGCGTTTTATGGATACCGTCTACAGCTATCGCGTCCTGAGCGTTGAGGACGAGGGCTCGACCGGATACATCGAGCGCTATGCCGGCTGGACCGATCCGTATAAGATCGCCGCCAACCCGGCGGCGGCTCAGACCGCATCGACCGACGCCGCGCCCGCTGCTGGCACCGCCGGCACCGACGGCAACGACGACCCGATTCGTCGCATGGTCGTCTCGGGCCGCAAAGGCGAGATCGCTGCCGAGACCGAGCGTCTGCTGGCAGACCACGACGCCATGGACCTCATCAACAATCACTTTATCCCCGCCCTCGACGAAGTTGGCGTCCTCTTTGACCAGGGCAAGTTCTTCTTGCCTCAGCTTATGGCCTCGGCCGAAGCCGCACGCGTGGGCTTCGACACCATCAAGCGCCTGATGCCCGCCGGCGAGATCGCCGACAAGGGCAAGATCTGCGTGGCCACCGTCAAGGGCGACATCCACGATATTGGCAAGAACATCGTCAAAATGCTGCTCGACAACTACGGCTACACCGTCTTTGACCTGGGCCGCGATGTCGATCCGCAGGAGGTACTCAAGACCGTCAAGGAGCGCGATATCAAACTCGTCGGCCTCTCGGCGCTTATGACCACCACCGTCGTCGCCATGGAGGAGACCATCAAGCTGCTCCATGCCGAGGTTCCGGGCGTCAAGATTATCGTAGGCGGCGCCGTGCTCACCCCCGAATACGCCAAGCAGATCGGCGCGGACTACTACGCCAAGGATGCCGCCGAAAGCGCGCGCATTGCCGAAGAGGTCTTTGGGCAGTAACACAACGGAAACAACCGAGCACTAAAACGTGCCGCACGCGCCACTTGGCACGTGCGGCACGTTAGAATAGATAAGACTATGCTCGTTTTGGCAGATAGGAGCGCAAGGATGGCGATCACGCCTGCAGAAATCGCGGAAACCCGCGGCATGGTTGAGGAGCAGAACCTCGACATCAGGACCATCACCATGGGTGTTTCGCTCATGGGTTGCGGCGACGAGAACCTCGACCGCATGTGCACGAAGATCTACGACCACGTGACGCACACGGCTGAGCATCTGGTCGAGACCGCCGAGAACCTCGAGCGCGAGTACGGTATCCCCATCGTCAACAAGCGCGTTTCCGTCACCCCGGTGGCGCAGATCGCCGCGTGCTGCAAGGATGAGGACCTCACCCCCATCGCGCACGCCCTCGACCGCGCGGCCGAGACACTCGGCATCGATTACCTGGGCGGCTTCTCCGCACTCGTCCAGAAGGGCATCGGCGACGCCGATCGCCGCGTTATCCAGTCCATCCCCCAGGCGCTCGCCACCACGAGCCGCGTCTGCTCCAGCGTCAACGTCGCCAGCCTGCGCGCCGGTATCAACATGGATGCCGTGCTCATGGCCGCCCAGACTATCATCGATGCCGCTAAACTCACGGCCGACCAGGATTCCGTCGGCGCTTCCAAGTTTGTCTGCTTTGCCAACATGGTCGAGGACTCCCCGTTTATGGCGGGCGCCGTCCACGGCGGTGGCGAGGCCGACGCCGTCATCAACGTAGGCGTCTCGGGCCCCGGCGTTATGGCCGCAGCCCTGGAGACGCTGCCCGATTCCGCCTCGATGATGGAAGTCGCCGAAAAGATTAAGCAGACCGCCTTTAAGATCACCCGTGCCGGCGAGCTCATGAGCCGCGAGGCCGCCCATCGTCTGGGTGTCGAGAAGGGCATTGTCGACCTGTCGCTGGCTCCCACGCCTGCCATCGGCGACTCCGTCGCGCGCATCCTCGAGATCATCGGCGTGGGCACCTGCGGTGGCCCGGGCACGACCTGCGCGCTCGCCATGCTCAACGATGCCGTCAAGAAGGGCGGCGTCATGGCCAGCTCCAGCGTGGGCGGTCTTTCCGGCGCCTTTATCCCCGTGTCCGAGGACGCCGGCATGATCGCCGCCGTCGAGGCCGGTGCGCTTTCGCTCGAGAAGCTCGAGGCCATGACCTGCGTGTGCTCCGTTGGCCTGGACATGATCGCCATCCCCGGCGACACCCCGGTCGAGACCATCGCCGGCATCATCGCCGACGAGATGGCCATCGGCGTCATCAACAACAAGACCACGGCCGTCCGCGTGATTCCTGCCATCGGCAAGGGCGTGGGTGACTGCGTCGAGTACGGCGGCCTGTTTGGCCGTGCGCCCATCATGCCGGTGAACCCCAACGCCGGCACCGTGCTTGCCCATCGCGGTGGACGCTTCCCAGCGCCGCTGAACTCGCTGAAGAACTAGCCTAGGGATACGAGGCGAGGAGCCCCGCCGCCGGGCGGCAGACATATAAGGTCGCCTGCTCGGACAGTCCTGACTCGCACGGAGAGCACATTAAGTGCTCTCCGGCTCGTGCGGAACTCGCGATCGACCTTATATGTCTGCCGCCCGGCGGCGGGGCTCCCGCACATCTCAACCTTGGCTGGGTTCTGGCTCAGTGGCAGTCGCTTCGCTTCTGCCCGCCTTAGTTGGTGTGGCGGTTTGGCGTTGGAGCGGTTCTTTTTCTGATATATGCTGGTTGCGGCTCTTCTTTTGGGAGGAGTCGCTTTTTTGTTGCTAGGAGGTTGGCCCGTGGTTGATGGGGAGATTCGTTCTGAGCTGCTTGCTGCGGATTGGAATGGCGAATGGATGCGTCTGCAGGCCGCTCGGCATCGGGCTGATGATTCTTTTGAATGGGATAAGCGAGCTCGACATTTTCGACCTCTTGAGACTGCCCCTTATGCTCGGGATTTTATAAAGCTGTTGGCACTTGAGCCCGGCGAGTCAGTGCTCGATATGGGGTGTGGAGCTGGGTCGATTGCTATTCCGCTTGCGCAAGACGGGCATCCCGTGATTGCAGCTGATTTTTCCCCTGCCATGTTGGGCACGCTTGATGCTGGCATTGAGTACTATGGGCTCGAGGATCGCATTACGCCGCTTGAGCTTGCTTGGGATGATGACTGGGATTTGGTTGGACCGGTCGCGAAAGCGGTGGATGTTGCCTTTGCCAGTCGGTCGGTTACGACGACCAATCTAAAAGACGCGCTTGCCAAGCTTGATCGAACGGCTCGTCGGCGTTGTGCTGTCACGATGGTCGCCAACTCCAGCCCGCGCTATGATCTGCACTTGATGAACGCCATCGGCGCCTCGGTTACCTGCAGCAATGGCTTTGTGTACGCCTTTAACATTCTCATTCAGATGGGTGCCCTGCCGCAGGTCACGTACTTTGAATCGCCTCGTCGCGATACCTTCGATAGCCTTGAGGCAGGCGTGGCGGACTTTTCCCGCATGCTTGAGCATGGCAACGAGGATAAGGTCGACCGTCTGCGCGACTACATCGCCCAACACATGATCGAGAATCCCCATGCCGGTGAGCCGGGCTCCAAGGGCGTGCCGCAGGGGTGCTATATGCTCGACCATATCCGTAAGGTTCGCTGGGCGTTTATTGCATGGGAACCGGTCTCTGAATCCCGCTCGTAGCCCGTTCACAGCCCGAGCTGCCCATCACCTCGGCATCCGCATTCTTTGCGAACTGGGCAAACGCGCCCCACACCGCGCCGTTCCTGCGCTATCGTGGGACAGCTCACGTAGATTAAGGCCCCGTCGCGGGGCGCCCCATACATAGAAAGCGAGAACCCATGGCACTGACAGGAGCCCAGGTCAAGCAGCTTCGCAGCATGGCCCATCACCTCAACCCCGCCATCATCATCGGTAAGTCCGATGTCAACGAGGGCACCGTCGAGCAGACGGTCGCCTACCTGGAGAAGCACGAGCTCGTTAAGTGCTCCGTGCTCGATGGCTCCAGTCTTTCCGCCCGCGAGGCCGCCGAAGAGCTCGCTGAGCGTTGCCACGCCGAGGTCGTCCAGGTCATCGGCCGCAAGTTCTCGCTGTATCGCGAGTCCTCGCGCAAGGACATCGAGAAGATCAAGCTCGTCTAAGAGCCAATGATCCGGCGAGCCAACACATAGCAAGCTTACGGGTGCCCAAGTACTTCGGGCGCCCGTTTTTTATCGCTCGACCAGCACGCGATTGAGCCGCCCCTCCACCAAGCGCTCGTATAGATGCCGCGTCTCGGGCTCGGGCACGCCATTGACCTGTTCCCTCAGATGGTGCATATGCCCGCTGTACAGCTCGACGATATCGCGCCGCCGCCCCGCCGCACTGTAGACGCGCATGGCACAGCGCACCATATCCTCGCGCGCCGTTTCCTGCCGAAGCCCCGACTCCGCCAGCCAAATCGCCGACTGCAGATCGTTTTCTTCTAGAGCGGCATTTGCTCCCTTAATCATGCAATCGATGTACTTTGACTGCATAATGCGTCGCATACGCAAAAAGTAGGTGGGGTTACAGCCATTGGGAACATACAGCGGCCCGGCATAAAGCTGCTCAATCTTAAGGCACAGCTCAACTAAATGGGGCCCGCGCGCACCCGTGCGATTTCCCAAAACCTCGCGGCTTATCTGGTCAAACAGCCGTACATCAGTCTTGACGTAGTCGCCGTTGAGTCCGATGCATTCATTTTGGATGAGCACACACGACTTGCCATCCGGCGTCGGTCCCAAAGCCGACCGCAAGCGCGATATCGTCGAGTACAGGTTGTTGCGGGCGCTATTGAACTCGGCATGGGGCCACAGCTCCATGGCCAGCGTCTCACGATCGACGAGCGCATCCATGCCCAGCGCAAGCCGCTCGGCAAGTGTCGCCGCCTTCTTGCGGCGCCACATTTTGTCCGTGATGGGAAACCCGTCGCGCTCGGCGCGAAACGCCCCAAACATGCGAATCTCGATATGGTCGATGGTATCAACGGCTTCAACCTCACCGGCCTGGAACAGGCGCTCGCCTTCCCCTTCCAAATCGTCGCGCAGCGAGTATCGCGACAGCTCGCGCACGGGAAGCTTCTTGCGAATCCTGGTCGCCGGCTCACCCAGACAATGCATGGCAAGGCGCGCAAAGAGCCGATACGATGGCTCTAGAATCCCCGCGCGATTCATGGACATCCAGGCCGCAAGATCGCTGTCTCGGCCCGCACAGGCCAAATGCAGCGCCACCATCCAGGCCTCCGCTCCACCAACCTGCGTCTGGCTTATATCGAGCAACTCCGCTTCCTCGCGCACCGAAACCATCGAGGTGTTACGCAGATACGCCGCGCGCTCCAACAGCAATGCGTTATCGCGCATGTACGCAATCGACTCCTCGGCAAGTTTGAGCACTTGGACCGCACGGAACTTTGCATTAACCGGCCGTCCCTCTGCCAGCGACTGCCAGCCTTCTAGCAACAGGCCAAACAGCTGAATCTGGTTGTCGCGCATGCGCACGGCAAAACGATCGAGCTCGTTGAATGCCGCGTCGTCGGTTACCGGCAAGCCGGAAAGGAGCCGCCGTGCCGCCAACACCATGCGCACCCAGATAGCCATCGCCTTAAGCCCACGTACGTCGAGCGCCTCCCGCACCACCGTCATCTCGTCGTCGCGCTCGTCGGTTCCCGCAAACGACCCGTCAAAAAGCTCCACCAGCATGCTGTCGGCCCGTATAACAATCCCCGCGATGTCGAGCTCGCAGTCGTAGGCCTTGCTCGTTTTGAGCTGCTGTAGAACGCCGCCGTCATCTCCCCGCTCGGTCAGGCAGCGCTTGACCTCGATATGCGCGGACAACATATCGAGTGCGGTATGGGATGTCTCGATTTCTGGCACGGTCAGGTTCGTAGGAAGCCCAAGCCCGTTGTCCCCATAGCAAACAGCCGTCAGTGTCTGGGCCACCCTCCATGAAACAGGGTCTATTTCGCAGGCCGCCCGTTCGCCCCCGCGCTCGATGACCGATGCCATATAGCGAGCGAGCTTTGTATTGGACACGCTGACCGCTGCCAGATATACGCCAAGCGCCTCGGCAGGCGTTGGCTCTGGAGCCGGATCCTCGGCATCGA
Source organism: uncultured bacterium (assembly GCA_905215905.1). Lineage (GTDB taxonomy): Bacteria > Actinomycetota > Coriobacteriia > Coriobacteriales > Coriobacteriaceae > Collinsella. The sequence continues at coordinate 36,548 of CAJMRI010000004.1, forward strand.
TCGTGCCCAGCGCTGCTCGGCAGATATCGGCCCCGTGCCCCGTCAGAGCCAGATCGACCCCATACTGCCCAGCAAGTTCAAGGACCGCATCACGGTCCAAAAAGGCGTCCGCCAGGCCCATCGCCGCATCGCATCGGCCCGCCTTAAGCAAAATCCGGGCCGCCCTCGGAACAAGTTCGGGGCGAACCTCGGCCACCAACTTACGCAAGCGCAAGCGTCCGTTATCCTCCGTGCCCAGACATGTAAAACTCCGCTCGGCGGGGTCCAAGCCAAAGATCGGGTAGTCGCGTACGAAGTAGGACTGGTCGACCATCGATAGCCTCACCCCGCAAGCCTCGAGTTCTGCGATATTGCCCTCGCCCATCAAAATCATGAGACATGCCACGCAAAACAGTGCATTATTGTCGAGCGAAGCCAAGTCGACAAGTGCCGCGCCATATACGTTGACAATCTCGTTTTCGAGCAGACCGGCTACGTCGCCTTGGCCATACAGACCCGTCTGCAATGCCGAAACGAGCTCGGGCACGCCCTGCGTGAGCTGATAAAAGTCGAGCGATGTGCTGATCGAAAACGCCGATGCCCACGCCGAATACTCATAGGCATGCACCTTGAGCATCTGCGCATTGATCTTAACCGAATCGCCCAGCCCATGAATCAGTTGACGATTTGAAGGACGGCAGGAGATAAAGACCCCCACCCCCATAGCGCGCAGGCCGCGAATCCTGTCGATGAGGTCTTCGGTATCGTGCTGATCGAGGTTTGGCACATTATCAATCGCGATAAGGGAGTGCGGTTTGTCTTTGAGTTCTTCGGTAACCACCTCGAGCTGCATAAACACCTCGCGCCCAGTGGCGCGATCGGCCTCGATAATCCGCACGGGGCCTCGCGTCGGGTCGCATTTAACCTCATGGGTGTACTGCAGCAGCACCGAGGTCTTCCCAAACCCGTCGGGCGCATAAAGAACCACGATGCCGGCCTTTCGGCCCTTGGCGAGAAGCTCATTCATCAAGCGTTCGCGTCGCACCATATAGCCACCGCCCAGCGGCATCAGCTCGAGGTCGTCCATACTGCCCAAATCGTTTACCATGCCCGCTCCTCAACTCGACCGTATGGACACTGTAACCGCAAGACCATACAAGCCGCGCTATGAATAGAGCGACCTTGTGTTCTAGGTTGTCTTTTGGTACGCAAGCGGCAAGTTTTTGTACAGCGAGGGCCGATTGTTATTAATCCCCCGACTAATCGGTCTTTAAGCAGGTAAATGAGCTTGTCAGCTTGTCCCATCTAAGCGGCAGTGTAACGCAAATGAACAAGGTTCAGCTATGTCATTCAACTCGCCTAGCACCCGCTACCGTCTACGACCTTTTAGTGGCATTTTTGCATAGAATCTGGTATGGAATGAATCAAGCTGTTGGGCATCCGGCATTCGTCAAGCTTGCGGCAAGATTTTGGTCAAGCGGGCGGAGAGGGATAACAAAAAGGCCCCCGCAAAGCGGAGGCCTTAGGCAAGGCTATGTCGAGATGCAGGATTCGCGCTACTCGCAGAGCGAAAGGGCGGCCTCGTCGGCAACGACAACGCAGTTGGTGTGCAGCTGCAGGATCGAAGCCGGGCACGCGGGCGTAACCGGACCATAGCACATGTCATGCACGGCCTGAGCCTTGGCCTCGCCGTTGGCGACGACTAGGATCATGCGGGCATACATGATGGTCTGGGTACCCATGGTGTAGGCCTGACGGGGAACATCGTCGATGCTGTCGAACAGGCGGCTGTTGGCCTGAATGGTGCTCTCGGTGAGGTCGACGCAGTGCGTGCCCTTGGAGAAGTGGTCATCGGGCTCGTTGAAACCAATGTGGCCGTTGTTGCCAATGCCGAGCAGCTGCAGATCCGGGTAACCGGCGGCGGCGACGATCTTGTCGTACTCAGAGCAGGCAGCGGCGGCGTCGGGGTTGGAACCGTCGGGCACATGCGTGTTGTTCAGGTCGATGTTGATGTGATCGAAGAAGTTCTCACGCATGAAGTAGTGATAGCTCTGGGGATCGTCGTGCGAAAGGCCGCGATACTCGTCCAGGTTGTAAGTGCTGACCTCGGCAAAGTCGACGTCGCCCTTCTCGTACCAAGCAGCGAGCTGCTTGTAGGCACCGATCGGGGTGGAGCCGGTGGCAAGACCCAGCACGCAATCGGGCTTGAGGATAACCTGCGCCGAGATGATATTGGCGGCCTTGCGGCTCATATCCTCGTAGTCTTTAGCTTTAATGATCTTCATTACGCGTCCTTTCTCGTACAAGAGAGGCAAGGCTCCCCTTACAAGCACTTGCCCGCGGCCCGCGTCGGCCGCAACCAACGTGTGCGGCCACCAGGGCGAGGTCGCGTAATGTATGTGTCTCGTGTCTAGCCGCGTCGAGGCCCCTGCCCGTCCACGGTGACCCAAAGCCGTTTAGCTTCGGACAAATCCCATCTTGCCACGGAGGGCGCCCTCTTTCAAGGGCGCCCTCCATAAACGTGTTTGAATTGTAGGCTAATGGCCACGTGCACTTACTAGCGCTCGCGAGCAACGATGAGCTGGTCCATCTCTTCGACATGCGCACCAACGGAGCCCTTGATACTCGAGAACTCAACGGAGTTGCACACCAAGATGGGAACCGTCACATCGTAGCCCTCGGCAGCAATTGCCTCGCGATCGAACTCGATGAGCACGTCACCCTTATGGACGACATCGCCCACCTGTGCATGCACGCTAAAATGCTTGCCCTCAAGCTGAACAGTGTCCAAGCCAACGTGGATGAGCACGTCTAGGCCATCGACCGTGTTGAGCGCAACGGCGTGACCCGTGGGAAAAATGGCCTCGACCTTGGCGTCTGCCGGCGCAATCACACGCGTGCCGGTAGGCTGAATCGCCACGCCCTGGCCCAAAAGGCCGGTGGCAAATGTCTGGTCATTGACCTCGGACAACGGAATGACGTCGCCCGAGATGGGAGCATCCAGCGTAAGAACTCGTCCACGCATACCAAAAGACCTTAGGACTTTAGTGAACATGCTCCCCCTCGGACATACCAATCAATCAAAATAGCTTTAACAGTTTACCACTTGGCACCCGTTTTTGACCATTAGGGAAGTTCGCGCTTGACAACCTCGACGATGTCGTCGACAACACGCTGAGTGAGCTCGTGCGTCTCCGCCTCGGCCATAACACGGACCAGCGGCTCGGTACCGCTCGGGCGCACCAGAATGCGGCCGCGGCCGTCAAGCTCCTTCTCGGCGGCAGCGACGGCGTCCCAAATGGGCTGGCAATCGTCCAGGCCGGCCTTGTTGTCGGAATGCACGTTGACGAGTACCTGCGGGTACTTCTTCATGATGCCGGCAAGATCGGTGAGGGTACGACCGGTGCGCTTGAGCACGGCCAGCAGCTGCAGAGCCGTCACCAGGCCGTCACCGGTGGTGTTGTGCTCCAGGAAGATGATGTGGCCGGACTGTTCGCCGCCGATGACGGCGCCATCCGCGAGCATGCGCTCCAAAACGTAGCGGTCACCCACGGCGGTCTGAACCATCTCGAAGCCCTGCTCCTTCATAGCGATGGAGAAGCCAAGGTTGCACATGACGGTCGAGACGATCTCGGAGTTGGCGAGCTTGCCGCGGGCGGCGAGGTCAGAACCGCAGATAGCCAGGATGTAGTCACCGTCGATCTCATTGCCCTCGCCGTCGACGAACAGCACGCGGTCGGCGTCGCCGTCGTGGGCCAGGCCGATATCGGCGTGGGTGCGCAGCACGAGCTCGCGCAGGGGCTCAAGGTGAGTGGAGCCGCACTCAACGTTAATGTCGGTGCCGCAGTAATCGGTGTTGATGGCATGGACCGTGGCGCCCAGGCGCTGCAGCGCAGCGGGCGTGGTCTGGCAGGAAGCACCGTGACCGCAGTCGACGGCAACAACCAGGCCATCGAGCTTAAGGCCGTCGAGCGTGCTGATGGCATGATCGACATAGGCCTTGCGGGCGTCTTTCATCTTGATGATGTGACCCACACCGGCGCCGGTCGGCAGCGTGTCGGCAGCCATGGCCTCCTCGGACATGACCCAGGCGCTGATCTCTTCCTCGACAGCATCGGGAAGCTTCATGCCCTTGCGGCTAAAGAACTTGATGCCGTTGAACTCCGGCGGATTATGCGAAGCGGAGATGACGATGCCGCCGTCGAGCTCGTTTTGGACGGTGAGCAGCGCCACGGCCGGCGTAGGGATAACGCCGCAGCAATGCGGACGGCCGCCCTCTGCCATAATGCCAGCGGTCAGAGCACTCTCGAGCATGGTACCCGAAAGACGCGTGTCGCGGCCGATGCAGATGTCCGGGCCAAGGAACTTGGTCGCCGCGCGGCCCAGGCGAAACGCGAGGTCGCACGAGAGATCGGCATTGGCGACGCCACGGACGCCGTCGGTACCGAAGATGTTCTGGGGCATAGGATCGCTCCTTCCCTAGCAGGCGATATACAACCGCCCACCCTAGTCGAAAAAGAAAAGCGGGACCCGCCGAGGAATCGGCAGGCCCCGCTTGTACATTGTATCTCGAAAGGAGATAAAACCTTAGCGCTTGGAGAACTGGGGAGCGCGGCGGGCCTTCTTGAGGCCGTACTTCTTGCGCTCGACCACGCGAGCATCGCGCGTAAGGAAACCGGCCTTCTTGAGGTCAGCACGGTAGTCGCCAGCGTTCAGAAGAGCGCGAGCGATGCCCAGGCGCAGAGCGCCGGACTGACCGGAGATGCCGCCGCCATCGCACAGAGCGATAACGTCGAACTGACCGGCGGTGTCGGTCACCTTGAAGGGAGCAAGGGCGTTCTCAACGAGCTGATGACGGCCGAAATACTGCTCGGCGTCACGCTTGTTGATGGTCACCTTGCCGGTGCCGGGGACGAGACGGACGCGGGCGACGGCGTTCTTACGACGGCCGGTACCCTGGTAGACAACGGTGTTCTCAGCCATCTTTAAGCCTCCAGCTCAATCTTCGTGGGGTTCTGGGCAGCATGCGGATGCTCGGCACCAGCGTAGACCTTAAGCTTGGTCATCTGGGCACGGCCGAGGGTGGTCTTGGGCAGCATACCGCGAACGGCGCGCTCGATGACCTTCTCCGGGTGCTTCTCCATAGCCTGGCGGAAGCTCTCAGCCTTGAGGCCGCCGTTGTAGCCGCTGTGGCGATAATAGGTCTTCGTGTCGGCCTTGTTACCGGTAAGCTGGACCTTATCGGCGTTGATGACGACAACGAAGTCGCCGCAGTCGCTGTTGGGCGTGAACTGGGGCTTGTTCTTACCGCGCAGGATCATTGCGATCTGGGTGGCAAGACGGCCCAGGACAGCACCATCGGCGTCGACGAGAACCCAGTTGCGCTGGACCTCGCCCTGCTTGGCGTAGTGAGTCGATTTCGAAATCACTTAGACTCCTCCATGTACAGTACGTGTTGTTACAGAGATTCACGGGGCTCTGCAAGTAACCCGTCCATATTACCCCGCTCGCCGTACGAGTCAACAGGTATTTTGGCTCCGACCAGAGTTTCTGCACATGTCATCCACGAGCCGTGATGTCGCAGCGTTAACGCTCGACAAACGCCTCGATATCTCCCAGCAAGCGCTTTGCCTCCTGACGGCCCTGGATATACAGGTCCAAAAGCTTTGCCGGATCGTGCTCGACATGGCCGACCTCGACCGGCTTTTGCGGAGCAATGACCAGCGCGCGGCCCTCGCGCTCATACTTCCACAGGTGCATGCGCTGGAGGTTATAGCGGTCGTGGCGCGTCTCGATAGCCTCGAGCAGATAGGGGTAGTCGACATAGCGGGCGCGCGCGGCAGGCATAAACTCGTAGGGCTTTTTCTCGTACGAGCGGTCCTGCGTGACAATGACAACCGCGCGATCGAAGCCCGCCTCCTCCAGCACGTGCTCGATGGGGACCGAATCGGCTACGCCGCCGTCGACGTATTTGTGCCCGTCGATCTCGACCGGCGGCGTCACCAGCGGCAGCGACGTCGAGGCACGCACGGCATCGAGGTCGAGCACGGCGCTTTTGACCGGCAGGTAGGCAGCGGTTCCAAACAGCATGTCCGTCGCGACGGCGTACATCTCGATAGGGCTGGCGTCGAACGTCTCGTTATCAAAGGGATCCAGGCGGTCCTGGATATCGTTGAAGATAAAGTCGTAACCCACGATGGAGCCCGTGGATGCGAAGGATGCGGCACCCATGTAGCGGTTGTCATTGCAGAAGGTCAGGTTGATGCGATTGACGCGACCGATCTGGTGCGACTTGTAGTTGACGCCGTTGAGCGCACCGGCCGAAACGCCGTACACCGCCGGAATTTCGACACCGGCCTCCATGAGAACGTCGAGCACGCCGGCGGTAAACTGCCCACGAAAACTGCCACCCTCCAAGACGAGCGCGACCTTGCCGGCGTTCTTTGCCTTATCTTCTGCAGTCATATTGACCTCCTGCGATTGCGTTTTGGCTTTCTTCTACCCAGTTTTGGAATGGAGGGCGCGCAGGTTTTTCGAGGCGGCAGGTGCAGCGGAAAGTGCGTCCCAGTTTGAGGCGGGATTACGGGATGCGCTTTCCGCTTGGACCGCCATTGGGACAGCGCGTCCCGTTCTGAGCGCGGATTCCGGGATATACTTTCCGCTAGCCATTCATTTGGAAATTGCATCCCATTCCGAATGAAGATTCCGGGATGCAGTTTCCGCTTGAGGCGTCATCCGGAAACTGCACCCCAGTCTGAGCCGGAATTCCGGGATGGATTTTCCGCCTGGGCCGCCGTTAGGAAAGCGCGTCCCACTCTGCGTTGCTGTAGCGTTTTCCTAGCGCCCGCGCCCTGCATAGAGTTCGATTCTCCGCGGGTTTGGGGTTCCGTTGATGCGGCGCATGGCAGGCTGAGATTCGATAAACATCGCATCGATATTGGGCCGGGGCGTTGCGCGGATAATCCGCGTATTTGCTTCGCAAATCCGCACCGGCTTCGGCCGCCTGCCGGCGTCCTCGCCCGCTCGCTACAAACGCTTCGCGTTTGCTTAACGCTCGCGCCCTGCACAGAGTTCGATTCTCCGCGGTACGGACTAGAAATAAAAAGGCAGGTAGATACGAATATCTACCTGCCTGTTACTTATGGTGGAGGCGCGGAGAATCGAACTCCGGTCCACGAAAGCCCCCTGATTGGCATCTCCAAGCTCAGTCGCTGGTTTTGTCTCGGACGCTTTGCGCGCAGCGACACGCTCGCGACGTCCTAACCGGTTCGGTCTTAGCCTGCACCATACCGATTACGTGCGCAGGAGCATTCCCCTAAAATGACGTCGCGACGGTGTCGGGGAAATCACCGGGTTGACGCGCCGCTATAAATTAAGCAGCGAGAGCCATAGGCTCAAAAGAAGAGTTGTTGTCAATTCAATTTGACGGTACCCCTGTTTAACGAGGCGAGGAGACCTCGGCTTGCTTCCTCTCTCAGAGCTATCGTGTCGAAACCAGTCGCCCCCGAATGTCGGGAAAGTCTGGATGGTATCGGGCCTGCAAACACCCGATAACCGTCGACTTTTCAAGGAACATACGGGGCGAGCCCCGCTTGTGGAGTGTTATCTTACCACGTTCTGAAAGCGGACAGCTGTTCTATGCACGAGCTGTGAAGACCCCAATGTGCGCCGCACTTCGCACTTTTGTTACCGATCGCGTCACGTATATTTTCGCCAAGCAAAATTGACCCGTCGAAAGGACCGTTATGGATACCAAGCAGCAACTCGTCAATGCCCTCGCAGGCCTGGGCTCAACCATTACCGAAGCTCTGGATGTCATCGAGGGCTTTGTCCCCTGCGGACATCCCGCCCTCACGGTATCGAACGCGCTCGTCGCGCTGGACGTTGACGATGATGCAGCTCTCACTCAGCAGCTTGGGACCGTCGAGGGCTTTATCGACCACGTGAGTGAGAACCGCGGCGTGACCGCCTACCACGGTATCGAGGTCGAGCTCGCGGGTCCCAAGGCCGATCTGTTCGCAGCAATCCGCGAGGTAGGCGCCCTTATGCAGACCGCAGGCGTCAAGAACACCCAGGTCAACGAGTGGGTCTACCGCAGTCTGGCAGCACTCGACAGCTCCGACGAAAAGGCAGTCGAGCAGCTCGCAGAAAGCCCCGCCATCAAAGCTGCACTTGTCTAAAAAGGCCTGCGCCCGGACGACACCGATGCCGTCTGGGCGCAGGCCAGATAACGTGGGCGAACACGTCTGCTAACGCAGGTAAGCCTTCGCGTTGCTCAGGCTGTAGGCAATCGTCGAGCCGTTGTGCAGCAGCGACGACGCTTGCGGGGTAATCGTGCCGGTAATGCCCAGTGCCAAGAGTGCTGAGTTGGTAAGCATCACCTTAGAATAGGAACTCGTCAGACGATCAATGAGGCCCTGGCTCATGCGGCGCAGGCGAACAATCGCCGCGAGGTCCGTATCGGTCAGGATGATGTCGGCGACCTCCTTGGCGATGTCGCTTCCGCCACCCATCGCCAGGCCCACGTCGGCCAAACCGAGCGCCGGCGAATCGTTGACGCCGTCGCCCACCATGGCAACATGGCGCCCCTCGCCCTTAATGCGCTCCACATACGCGTACTTGTCCTCGGGCAGCAGCTCGGCCTTAAACTCGTCGACCCCCGCCTCTCGCGCAATGCGCTCGGCCGTGCGCTCGGAATCGCCCGTGAGCATGACCACGTGCTTGACGCCCAACGCGTGCAGGTCGGCGATGGCCTCGCGGACCCCGGGCTTAAGCGGGTCCTCGATACCGAGCACGCCCACAACGGTGCCGTCGACCGCCAGATACAGCGGCGACAGTCCCTGCATCTGGGACTCAATGCGCTCCTTAATGTCGGAATCGAGCTGCGCGCTCTCGTCCTCAAACACAAAGTGTGCCGAGCCGATAATCGCGCGACGCCCTTCGATGGACGAAGCGATGCCGTGCGCCACAATATACTCGACCGCAGCGTGACGCTCGCGGTGCTCGAGCCCGCGCTCGCGGGCGGCGTTGACCACGGCACGCGCCACCGGATGCGGGAAATGCTCCTCCAGGCAGGCAGAAAGGCGAAGGACCTCGTCCTCGCTCCAGCCGTCGGTCGTGAGCACGCAAGCTAGGCGCGGCTGGGCCTCGGTCAGCGTACCGGTCTTGTCAAAGACAATGGTATCGGCCTTGGCAAACGACTCAAAGTACTTAGCACCCTTGACCATAACACCCATCTTGGCAGCGTCGCTCATGGCAGTCATGACGGCGACGGAACCCGTGAGCTTGAGCGCGCACGAATAGTCGACCATCAGTGCCGCTGAGGTCTTGATGAGGCTGCGGGTGGTAAGCGCGACCAGGCCCGCGAGCAGGAAGTTCCACGGGACAATCTTGTTGGCGAGGTCTTCCATGTGCGACTGGCCCTCGGACTTGAGCGAGTCGGCCGTCTGCACGAGCGAGACGATCGAGCGAAGCTTGGTCTGAGCCGTGTTGGCGCGCACGCGCACCAAGATGCTGCCGTCTTCCACGACGGTACCGGCGAACACGTCGTCGCCCACGCTGCGCTCGACGGCCAGCGGCTCGCCGGTCAGGGTCGCCTGGTTGACCATGGCACTCCCCTGCTCGACAACACCGTCGATGCAAATGGACATGCCAGTGCGCACGGCGACCAGATCGCCGGGCTCAAGCTCGGTCGCGGCAACGCTTACCTCGGTGTCGCCGACGACCTTTTGCGCCTTGTCGGGCACATCGAGCAGCGAGTTGATGAGCTCGTTTTCGCTCATGGCGCGGGTGTAGTCCTCGAGCAGCTCGCCCACGTTGAGCAGGAACATCGTCTGGCCCGCGGTGTCGACATCACGTTTGACGAACGAAATGCCGATGGCCGAAGCGTCGAGCACGGGAACGGTCAGGCGCGGCTGCGCGAGCTCGTGGAGGGCGGCACGCAAAAAGGCCATGTAACCGACCACGACAAACACCGCACGCAGAGGCGTCGGCAAGAACCAGCGGCGCGCGTAGTGGGCGCCGATAAGTGTGGCAAGATCCATGACGAGCTTGTGCTTGCGTGGCTCAAGCTGCATCACGTAACCCGTCTTTGCGTCGGCAATGGCCTGGGCATCGAGCGCGCCCAAGGCGTCGAGCACGCCCGCACGACACCGCTCGTCATATTCGAGCGCCATCTGACCGATGCGGCCGTAGACACGCACCTTGTGCACGCCGTCGATGTCGCCGCCAAGCTTAAGAAGTGCATCGAGATAGCTCTCTGGCACAGGACCCGCCAATTGAAGACGGGTCCTGCCGGGGATCTCGCTAATAATCGAGAATCTCATAGTTTGTGCCTGGGAGCGTTACTCGGCTGCCTCGTCAGCAGCGGCCTCGCTCTGGGTGATGTAGGCCGCCTCGGCAACCATGTCGTCGACATTAGCCTTGGCCTGCTCGACCATGTCCTGGTAGCCGTTCTTGATGCGCATGCCGCACGCGATACCCTGCACGCAGGCGTTCTTTACCGGAGCGCTGGTGAGCAGCTTGATGCCAGCCGTACCAAGCAGAAAACCGCCACCGACAAGCAGGGTGTTGAACGTGGACTTCTTCATGATGTCTCTCCCTTTTGCCGCATTGGACGCGGCATGGTGCCTCAGCACCCGAGTAAACAAGTTTGCTCGAGCACGCTTTTGAAATATCTCAATTTTATCTAACTATCTAGGTCAGCCATGGCTAACCTTTTGAAAATTAACGATGCGGAGTAACCGATTGTCAATGTGACAAAGAGACTGTCCCTTTGCCCCTTCTTACAACTGCCAGGTAGCTGCTTCCTTTTGCAGCGCCACCATGCGGGCGAATTCTCCACCTGCCGCCTTGAGCTGCGCCGGAGTGCCCTGCTCGGCAACCACACCATCCTTGAGTACAACGATTTTGTCGGCATTTTCCACCGTACGCATACGGTGGGCAATAACGATAACCGTCTTACCTGCAAGCAGACGGGAGAGCGCCTGCTGAACCACGGTCTCGTTCTCCACATCCAAGCTCGCCGTCGCCTCGTCCAACAGCACGATAGGCGCGTCTTTGAGCAGCGCACGGGCGATGGAGATGCGCTGGCGCTCGCCGCCGGACAGCTTGGAGCCGTTCTCGCCGATCATGGTGTTGTAGCCCTGCGGCATGCGGCTCACAAACTCGTCGCAGTTGGCGGCGCGCGCAGCCGCAAGCACTTGCTCATCGGTGGCGCCACGACGCCCGAGGCGGATGTTTCCCATCACCGTGTCGTCAAAGAGCAGCACGTCTTGGAACACAATGGCGTAGTCGCGCAGCAGCACCTCGGGATCCACGCTCGCAACATCCACGCCGCCCACGGTGACCGTGCCCGCGGTGGCATCCCAAAAGCGCGCGGCCAGGCGGCTCACCGTAGACTTACCGGAGCCCGAAGGACCGACCAGTGCCGTGACCTCGCCTTCCTTGGCGGTAAAGCTCACATCGGTAAGAACTTTCTCGCCGGCGCGGCCGTCCTCGCCCGCACCATAGCCAAATGCCACGTGATTGAACACCACATCGTGGCCTACGGGCTCAAACTGCTCGCTGCCCCGCGCCACGGGCTCTTCCATGATGGAACGCATGCGCTTGGCCGACGACTCGGCGGCAAACAGCTCGGACATCAGCATCAGCGCCTGATCAAAGGGCGCATAGATGCGGCTCACCATAAGCAGGAAGGCAAACATCACCAAAAAGTCGACCTGGCCGGAGGCGACCATCGCAGCGCCCGTGACCAACGTGGTGGCAATCCCCAGGCGCAGGATGGCAAAGGCGGAGTTGACCAAAAGCCCGTTGGCGAGCTCGCCTTTGGTGGTCTCGCGCTCCTCGGCATCGATCACGACGTTGAGCCCCTCAAGATAATGGGCCTCCTGGTTGGTGGCGCGGATCTCGCGCACGCAGTCGAGCGTCTCCTGGATCGCCTCGGTGACCTTGACCTTCTCGGCGCGCACGCGGTCGAACACCGGGGTCATGGGCCCGCGTGTCAGATACAGCACGGCAAAGGCCACGGGCACGCTCCAAAACGCCGCAATCGCCAGCTGCCAGCAAAAGAACAGCGACGCCACGAACACGATGGCACTTGCGATGATGGCACCCCAAAGCTCTCCCAGCACATGACTGTAGGCATGCTCCATAGTCTGAACGTCGCCCATGATGGTTTCGGTTAGATCGGCCAGATCACGACGGCCGAAAAACGACAACGGCAGTTTGCGCAAGCGCTCGGCAATCCCCATGCGCTGCTTGCCGCACTCCTCGTAAAAGATGCAGTAGGTGTAGTAATACTGCTGCCAGTTAGAGGCAAAGAGCAGCGCAAAAAAGATAATGAGACCGCCCACGATAGGCAGTGCACTCGGCAGATCGGCGCCGGTGGCGAGATGTTCGACAAAGCCGGACATGACCAGGAATAAAAAGCCCATGCCGGCCATGATGATGAGATTGGTGAGCGTGGTCCAGAAAATGCCGCGTTTTACGCCGGCGACGCCTTTATCGGATAGGAAATACTTCTTTTGGAATGAGGCGAACATTTAGGCCTCGCCTCCCTTCGTGACGGCGGCATCCGCGGTCGCTGCAGTGATTTTCCAGCTCGCGGCCAGTTCGTATTCGGCCCACATCTTGGCGTATAGACCCTTTTGGGACAGCAGCTCGGCATGGGTGCCGGCCTCCTGCACGCTGCCCTGGTTGAGCACCACGATTTGGTCTGCGCCCACTACAGTCGAGAGTCGGTGCGCGATCATAATGACCGTGCGACCCGCCGCCAGCTTGCTAAAGGCGCGCTGGATGAGCGCCTCGTTCTCGGGGTCGGCAAACGCTGTGGCCTCATCGAGCACCACGATAGGCGCGTCTTTAAGGATTGCGCGGGCGAGTGTCACGCGCTGGACCTCGCCACCCGAAAGGTACGCCCCGCCGGCGCCGAGCATGGTGTCGATGCCCTGCGGGAGCTTGGCCACGATATCGTCGCACTGGGCCGCGGAGAGGGCCGCGCGCACTTCGTCGTCAGTGGCTCCAGGCTTGGAGGCGCGCACGTTGTCGGCAAGTGTTTGTCGGAACAGCTGGTTGGTCTGGAACACGAAGGCGACCTGGTCCATAAGCTCGTTCGGATCCATATCGCGAACGTCCACACCGCCTACGAGCACTCGACCCGAGGAAACATCCCAAAAACGCGGGATCAGGCTTGCACAGGTTGACTTGCCGCCTCCCGAAGGACCCACAAGCGCGAGGGTACTACCCGCGGAAACGCTAAAACTCGCATGGTTGACGGCAGGCGCCTCGGCGCCCTCGTAGGTAAAGCTCACATCCTCAAATCGCACGTCGCTGCTGGCAGGGTACTTGGGTTGAGCGGGCACGGAGAGCTGCTTGGAATCCATGACGCTTCGGATGCGAGCCAGCGAATCGGCACTCATCTGAGACGCCTCGCCCACAAACATGAGCTTGGTCATGGCCGTCGGCACCACGGCCGAAAATATCGCGTAAAACGTGAAGTTGGCCATAAAATGCGCGAAGTCCGTCTCGCCCGGCGCCAACAGCAACGCCACGGGCAATAGGAATGCCACAATACCATTGAGCGCGGTAAGGTTGAGTACCTGCGGACCTCGACAGAACGTGCCCGAATAGTTTTGCGCCATGTCGGCGCATTCGGCGATCGCGTCGTGGAACGCCTTAAAGGAATAGACCGTCTGCTGAAACACCTTGACCACGGGAATGCCGCGTACGTATTCGGTACCGGTCTTGTTCATCTTGACCAGCGCGCCCATGTAGGCCTTCATAAACTCGCCGCCCTTGCCGCCCATCATGGTAGCCATGGCGCCAAGCGAAACGACGACCGAGATAAGGCACGCCGCGCCCAAACGCCAATCGAGGGCGAAAAGCAGCACGAGCAGACCTGCAACCATGGCGGTGGCGCCGGCGATATCGGGTAGCATGTGTGCGAGCAGCGTCTCGGTTGAGGCGGCGCATCCGTCTACGATACGGCGCAGCTCACCGGTGGCATGCGTGTCAAAGTAGCCGAGCGGCAGCTTAAGCAGATGCTCGCTCGTAGCCTTGCGGATATTGGACGCGCAGCGAAACGCGGATAGGTGCGTACACATGAGTCCCACGAAATAAACCACAATGCTCGCCAGGGCAAAGCCCACAGCCCACCAACCATACATCGCGATGTCGGTGGCCTCGCTCCAGTTAGGCGCCACGGCGATAAGGTCTCGCGCAACAAACCAGATACACACGTACGGGCCAAAGCTCAGCAGCTGCGAGAGCGCCGAGAGAGCCATGCCCAAATATGTTAGGAATTTACGGTCGCCGGCATATGCAAGCAGCTCGCCGATGCCGCCGCCTTCCCTTTTTGATCCCTTTGCCATGAGATTCCTTTCTAACGGCTTGAGAGTTAACCGTTAGAAACTTATCATTGGCGTGTTAGCCGAGGCACACAATCGAGCCAGGCGTGGACGTTTCCGCAAAGGAAGGGGACGCTTTTGAAAATGCGGCGGGCAGCAACCGATATAACCGAGCTCTACGCACCGCAATTTGAGCAGTTTGGCCTGCAGCTTTCCGGCAAGGGCGCCGTCTTTACCGGTGAGGTGGCAAACGATCGGGCGCACGGACGCGCATGGATCATGCCCCTTTCCCCCACCTGCATCGTCATGGAGCATTTCATTACCCCGATGCACAACATGCACCTAGCCGAATACACGCCCGAACCGTACGCGTGCGTGAGCGAGGTCAGCGCGCCCACGCTCATATGCATGCCCAAGGCTGGCATAACGCCTGCGAACCTTAAGCCACTGCGCGGGCCGTGGCCGAACAGCGCGGTGTGCAGCTTTATCCAAGATAGCTGCGGCGAGGAGCTAAGTCCGCTGTTTGCAGGGCAGCTTTATCACTCGCGCTCGGTGCTCTTTTTGCCTGGATTTTTTGACGAACTGGAGCACCGCTATCCCACCGAGTTCGCGGGAATCTTCGAGGCGTTTGCCGAGCCATGGCACGAGGAGGCGACGTCTGCCATCTGCCACACGCTGCGTCGGATTAACGAGGAACGCGCCCGTACCGTAGGCGGACACGTCTATATGCAAGGCATCGTGGAGACCATGGTCGCGGAGCTCGCCTGTTCGCGCGCGGCCCACAAGCAGGCGCGGCAGGCGGCAGACACACGCGTCAGCATAACCATTGCCGAAGAAGCAACGGCAATGATTGAGCGCGCGCTCGACAAAGGCAGACGTGTGGGTATCAACGAGGTGGCCGAGAGGCTCTACACAAGCCGCTCCAAACTATGCGCCACCTTTAAGGCCCAAACTGGCGAGTCCCTGGGCGCCTACATTCGCAGACGCCGTATAGAGCGAGCACAGGACCTTTTGGCCGATAGCGCGCTCACGATAGCGCAGGTGGCAGAGCGTCTAGGCTACCCTCAGCAGGCCGCCTTCGCCCAAGCCTTCAAGCAACACACCGGCACCACCCCCACCGCCTGGCGCTCCCAACATATATAAAGAATGAAGGCGCCAACGGCGCCCTCATTCACCAAATTCAATCCAGCCCACCTGACCCGAACGGCCGAGTCGTCTGATCGTGGAAGCCCCGAGTCGCCGGGGTGTTTGCTCCAAATGAGTTCCGCATGCAAAGAAGGCCACTAAATGTGGCCTTCGTCTTGCATAGGACTGTTTGAAATTTGGAGGAAATACCCCGGCGACTCGGGGCTTCCCCGGCCTCGCAGCTACGAGAGCGACGTTCTCAGCAACTCGTTGAAGAGCTTCGGGTTGCCCTTGCCGCGGCTCGCCTTCATGCACTGGCCTACCAAAAAGCCGATGACCTTCTGGTTGCCGTCACGATACTGCTGCGCCTGATCGGCACAGTTTGCCAGCACCTCGTCCACGATCGGCTGCAGTGCGCCGGCATCGCTCACCTGACGCATGCCGCGCTCGTCGACGATCTTGTTGGGGTCGTCGCCGGTCTGGGCCATCGCCTCAAAGACCTCGTGCGCCTGGTTGGAGCTGATGGCATCGGTCGCCAGCAGCTTGGCGAGTGCCGCCACCTGAGCCGGCGCGATGCCGGACTCGGCGAGCGACACGCCTGCGCCCTTAAGGTAGGCGATCATCTCGTTGACCAGCAGGTTTGCGACCGTCTGGGCCTCCTTGCCGGCCATACCGGCAGCGGCGGCCTCAAAGAAGTCGGCAAACTCAGGGTCGCCAGCAATCTGCTCGGCGTCAGCCGTCTTAATGCCAAAGTCGGCCTCAAAACGGACGCGCTTGGCATCGGGCAGCTCGGGAATCTCGCCACGGCAGCGGTCGATGAACTCGTCGTCCAGATCGAACGGCGCCAGGTCGGGATCGGGGAACAGACGATAGTCGTCTGCCGTTTCCTTCACACGCATGACCACGGTGCGCTTGCGGCTGGGCTCCCAGTGGCGGGTCTCCTGATAGATGATGCCGCCCTCCTCGAGCACCTCGGCCTGGCGGCAAATCTCGTAGGCAAGGCCGTCGTGCAGACTCTTAAACGAGTTGAGGTTCTTGAGCTCGGTCTTGGTGCCCAACTTGGTCTCGCCACGGCGACGCAGCGACACGTTGCCGTCGCAGCGCATGGAGCCCTTCTCCATGGAGCAGTCCGAAATGCCCAGCGTCACAAAGATGCGACGGAGCTTCTCCATAAACAGGCGAGCCTCCTCGGGCGTGCGCAGGTCGGGCTCGGTGACGAGCTCGATCAGCGGCGTGCCGCAGCGGTTGTAGTCGACGAGCGACTCGGCCGCGGCGGTAATGCGGCCCTCGGCGCCGCCCACGTGAACCATCTTGGCGGCGTCCTCCTCCATGTGGATGCGCAGGATGCGGATGGGCACCGTGTAGGAACCGTCCTCGCGACGCTCGGGCATCTGCAGGTTGGACGCATCGTAGCTGGCCAGATGACCGGCGCGCTGATTGCCCTCGCGCATGGTCGACGTCATGGACGTGGACAGACCCTCGGCGTTGGCCGAGGCGCTCGCCAGGCTCTGGGCCTCGGCCTCGCCAAATGCGCAGTCGGGGCGCTCGGCGGCACCGCGACCGGTCACGTCCAGGTCCAGGTGACCGTACATGGCAAAGGCGACCGGACCCTGCGTGGTCTGAAAGTTCTTGGCCATGTCAGGATAAAAGTAGTGCTTGCGGTAGAACATCGAGTGGCGCTGGATCTCGCAGTTGGTGGCGAGACCTGCCTTGACGATGCTCTCGATGGCGCGCTTGTTGGGCACCGGCAGCGCACCGGGCAGGCCCAGGCACACCGGGCACACGTTGGCGTTGGGCTCGTCATCGTGGCTGAGCTTGCAGTTGCAGAACATCTTGGTATCGAGTGCGGTGAGCTCGGTATGGATCTCCAGGCCGATCACGGCCTCCCAATCCTGCAGGACCTCGGAAAGCTCCTTCATTACAGCTCGCCTCCCTTCCCGGCAAAATCGGGCGCTACGGAAAGCGCGGGCGCACCCGTGGCGGCATCGGCAAAGCCGCGCTCCAGGGCGCGGGCAAACGTGAGCAGCTGACGGTCCTTAAAGGCAGGCCCCACCAGCTGGGCAGAAACGGGCAGCTTGCTGTCCTCGCCCAGGCCCAGCGGCACCGAGATACCGCCGTTGCCGCAAATGTTGAGCGAGATGGTATACAGGTCGGAGAGATACATCTGCGTGGGGTCGCTGATCTCGCCAAACTTAAAGGCCGTGCGCGGCGAGGCGGGCATGAGGATGGTGTCCACCTTGGCATACGCGGCGTCGTAGTCCTGCGTGATGAGCGTGCGGGCCTTTTGCGCAGCGTAGTAGTACTTGTCGTACACGCCCGAGCTCAGCAGGTAGGCGCCGAGCATCTGACGGCGCTTTGCCTCGGCACCAAAGCCGTGGGCGCGCGAGAGCGAGCTCTGGTCGGACAGGTTGGCGCAGCCCTCCTCCTGGTAGCCGTAGCGAATGCCGTCAAAGCGGGCCAAGTTGGAGAACGCCTCGGCCGGGCCGATGACGTAGTAGGCGGCGATAGCGGCGTCCAGGTGCGGCAGGTCGACCTCGACCAGCTCGGCGCCCTGGTTCTGCAGCTCCTGGGCGGCGCGCTGAACAGCGGCCTTGACCTCGGGCGTCAGGCCCTCGGCCTCCATAAACGCGGGGATGATGCCCACGCGCTTGCCCTCGATGCTGTCGTTGAGATGCTCGGTAAAGTCGACGGCGCAATCCTGGCTGGTGCAGTCGTACGGATCGTGGCCCGCGCCGGTAAGCGCGTTCATGGCCAGCGCGACATCCTCGACCGTACGGCCAAAGGGGCCCACCTGGTCGAGCGACGAGCCAAAGGCAACAACGCCGTAACGGCTCACGGCGCCATACGTGGGCTTAAAGCCCACCACGCCGCACAGCGACGCAGGCTGGCGGATGGAGCCGCCGGTGTCCGAGCCCAGCGAGAGCGCGACCTCGCCCGCGGCGACGGCTGCAGCGGAGCCGCCCGAGGAGCCGCCGGGCACGCGCTCGGTATCCCAGGGGTTGTTGGTGCGGTGGAAGGCCGAGCTCTCGGTGGAACTGCCAAAGGCAAACTCGTCCATGTTGGCCTTACCCATGGGCAGGCAGCCGGCATCGAGCATGCGCTGGACGCAGGTGGCGGTGTAGACGCTCTGGTAGTCCGCGAGCATGCGGGAAGCGCAGGTGGTGCGCGTGCCCACGAGGTTCATGTTGTCCTTAATGGCCAGCGGCACGCCCGCGAGCGGAGGCAGTGTCTTGCCTGCGGCACGGTCGGCATCCACGCGCGCAGCGGCCTCGAGCGCAAGCTCGGGCGCCACCTGCAGGAATGCCTGGACCCCGCCCTCGCGCGCCTCGATGGCGGCAAGGGAGGCCTGGGCCACCTCGGTAGCGGTAAAGTCGCCAGCGGCAACGCCCGCGGCGATCTGGGCAGCGGTAAGGGAATCGAAGCTCTGCGCCATTACTCGCTCTCCCCCTCTCCCAAAATGGACGGCACGCGGAAGTAGCGGTCGCGCGCGCTGCCGGCGTTTTCGAGTGTAACGTCGAGCGGCAGATCGCGCTCAGGCTCGCGCAGGTCATCGCCCATCACGTTGGACAGGCTTCCGATGGGATGGAACGTGGGCTCCACGTCGGGCAAGTCATATTGCAAGACGGGCTCGAGCATCTGGACAGCGTCGTTCATGTAGGACGTCATCTGGGTGAGCTCGTCATCGGTCAGTGCGATCTTTGCGTACTCGGCGATGCCGCGCACGTCTTTCTCGCTGAGTGCCATAGGCGCTCCCTTCCGCATAACAGTTAAACCGCTCTAGTATACAAGGCAACGCCGGCTTGGAGCAGGCGCTTTACCCAAATGCAGCGAAAACGTAACGAGGGCGGCGGATGCGTCCCGGCGGTTATGCAGCAAAATCTGCATCGCCACAATGCAAAACCGTCCCGCCCACAACGAAGACCATCACAACATTCGACGCTTTTCGCCAAAATCGCGATTTTCATCGAATGTTGCGATGGTTCGGGAGTCCCGGCCACCACAAAGGTGCCTGTCCCCTTTGTGGTGGTTCTGAAGAATGTCTTATGCCGAGGCCTTGGCCTTGCGACGTTTGCGGACCGCGTGGATCACGATGTCCAGCAGCAACAGCATAACGGCTACGACCACAATGAGCACGGCAAACTCGCGCTTGCCCCAGTGGCGGCCGGCCAGCGACTTTTGCTTGTCGACGTCCTTCTTGCTGTACTTGGTGCGCACGCAATGCACCAGCAGGCGATGGTCGTTCACGCCGTAGGGCGTGCAGGTGACGAGCGTCACCTTGTCGGCGCCGGGCTCGATGGTCAGCGACTCCATCTCCTCGGGCAACACGACCTCGGAGTCCACCATCTTGTAGGCGAGCGTCTTGTTCATGGTGTGCAGCAGCACCAGGTCGCCGGGCTCCAGCGAGTGGATGTCGTCGAACATGCTCAGGTTGCGCATGCCCGAGTGCGCGGTGAGCACGCAATGCGTCGAGGTGCCGCCCACCGGCAGGCTCGTGCCCTCCAGGTGGCCGACGCCCGCCATGAGGACTTCTTCGCTCGTGCCGTGGTAGATGGGCATGCTCACGTCGGTGGAGGGGATCTCGACCCAGCTCATCATGGGGTCGCGGTCAAAGATGAGCTGCTGAGCGTAGGGCTCGATCTGGTCGGCGGGGAGCTCGGTGGCCTCGCCCGCCAGCTGCTCGTTATAGGAGCGCGCCTGGAGCAGGATGCGTTCGCGCTCCTCGGCAGACAGCGCGTCCACGGTGCTGGAGACCGTGCTGATCTGGTTGAACACGCCCGAGGCCTCGAGCCGGTCCAAGATCCACGGCCAAGTCATAAGGCCCACGCCGATAAGGATGATGACGATGGTGATGAGCCGGTCGGCCCAGCGCGGCAGCCGCTTGCGACGGCGCTTGGGCTTTGGTTGAGGTTTGGGCTGAGGGCTTGAGCCGCCGTTGTCCGCGGCGTTATTGCTCTTCATATGTTTGGCGCCCTGCACCATCGCCGGTCACTCCTTACAGCTCAGGTTGTCTAAACAAATAATAGCCGATTAGCGAGCTTCCGCGCCAGACAACGCCGCTAGACTGCACCGTTCGGGCCACGTAACCCCACTCAACCAATCAAGCCATATGTTGCTTTCATCGTCTCGAGCAACTGCGCCATCGTTACGCCCGCAACCCCGATCTGTTTCAGATTGACGTCGCCCACCTCGCAATCTTTAACAAACGCAAGCATATCGTCCTTCAGTTCTTCGCCCAGGTCTACACCTTCCGACTCGCCAAGCAACTGAGCAAGCCTCAGCGCATCGCGTTTATGCTTTTTTACCTTCTTCGAATCAACGTTCTCCCCCGCTTCCCTTCTGGCTTTTAGGTCGAGATACGCCTTCGCTTTGAACGGGACAATGTATTCCGTACCCAGGACCGAAACGCCGTCTACGGTCCGAATTCCCTGAAGGAACAAGCTGTAGTAAGCATCGTCCAACAAAATTGCCGAAAGACTGCTTATGTTTTCATCAACGTGAATTGGCGCCACATCAATCCCCTCACGACCCTTTAGAAAGTCGGGGCACTTCGCGAAGAGTTCGATCATATGGGGGTAACCCGGCCTCTTGGGCTCTGTAAACCGATAAAAACATGAGCCTTTGCCTTCGCCCCAGCCGCAGCGGTAACCGCCATCACGCACCAAAGTCCATATAGCTTCTGCCGTCTGAGGCAACCGGTCATCGGCGACGATTACCACATCAAAATCGTGAGTCATCCTAAACGGAAGTCCCGCCTCCGCGAGCAAAATGTCGCATGCCGTGCCGCCGATAAGAGCATACGATCCTGCAGCTTCTTGCATATGCTGCTGAAATTCTTGGAGACCCTCTACAGCGCTTCTTGCCATGGATATTCCTTTCCAAACATGCGATCGACTTCGAGCTGAATTCGCTCATCGTCGATTGCCGCCAAAGATAGCGCAAGCGAAATGTCGTCGACACGGGAGGAGCCGGCAAACACGGGTGCATAGCGCCACACTTGAATCATCGCCGTTTCGTTATCCGGCAACTCCCCGTCTGCGACTTCGAGGTCGCTCAGTTGACGCCATGCACTTCTTAAGACGGCCTTTTGTTCCATGCCCGGTGCAGCGAGCATCGAACGCGCGGCGAGCGCCGTCTCCCCGGCGTCAACAAGATAGTCGATCTGCGGCGTCTTCCTTGCAAAAAAGACCTTCGAGACAGGCGAGGAGAGCTCTGCCATGTGCTCGCTGAGCAAAAGATCAACGGCGACAGGGAGCACGACGACACGTCGCTCGCGACGCTCGCGCCTCGCGAGTCCCCTGTCAACAAGCTCGGTTATGGCCTCACTCGCGCGGCTTGCCGAGATCCCAAGCGCACGACAAAGGTCATGGGGGCGATATGGCTCCTGGGCTGCTCCCCAGATTGCGGCAGCCTGTGCGTTGGGTGACATCTTGGTCGCGTGATTGCGAAACCGGACACCGCCCCTCTCCGTGCAGGCCGTGCCCATAAATGGAAGAAAAGCCTGTCTGCCGGGGCAAACAAACGGAATCCCTTGTGCGACCAATGCTTTGCGCTGACGTGCATCGGCATCAGGAAACGAAACGACAACAGGAGTCTCCGCACGCAAGGCTAGCTGACTATAGACCCTCTTAGCCTCGGGAAGCCCGACGCCAGTAGGCAAACTTGCAAGCAAAAACGATAAACCGTTTGCGTCAACAGCGCGGACTTCAATCGCCCGCAGATGCAGCGGCAAGCGTGCGGATCCAGGCCAAGTTCTGGCCTTGGCGGAGAGGCCTAGTGCTTCTTGTAAGTAGATTAGCGCTTCGTTCATTTCCATTGTTTTCGTTCGATTCCAGTTTATATTGGAATTATACATAATTTTCGGAATTAACGAGATACCGTTCGTGCCTAAGCCTATATTTGAGTTTTCAAAATGTCTCGAATCGACTGGGCGATTCGGGATACAATTTCAATAGAAAACGACGCACCCCGCGTAAGTACTTAGGAGCGCGGGCGGCCTAGTTTTCTGGTTTTGTTAAATGCCCGGGATCCGACCCCCGGGCATTCTTATTTGCGCTTGCGGCGCAAATGCCGTCCACCGTCCGCACCGCGCGTGCGCCTACGGACCTTAAACCGAACCTCATACGAGTCAAGAAACGCGATGACGAACGTGCCCACCGCCGCGAGGGCGGCGAGCGCGTTAAGGAATTTCAGCATTTGGGGACCTCCGATCGAGTCGTCGGCCGCCCGCGCACGGGATGCGTCGCATGGGTATTTTACTGCGAGTGTATGCGCCCACAGCTGCTAAACGCAATAATTGCAAACATTTGTTCGATAGTTACAAACACGATTCCTCACCCAGCGGAGCCTGGCCGCATTGTCCGGGTTTGCCCGACGTGTTTGCGTTTTCAAAATGTCCCGGATCGGCGGGGCGATTCGGGATACAATAGCTACAGGAAACGACGCACCCCGCGTAAGTGATCGAAAGCGCGGGCGACCAGTTTCCGGTGTTGTTAAATGCCCGGGCCTCTAACCCCGGGCATTCTTATTTGCGCTTGTTGCGGCGCAACTGCCTTCTACCGTCCGCACCGCGCGTGCGCCTACGGACCTTAAACCGAACCTCATACGAGTCAAGAAACGCGATGACGAACGTGCCCACCGCCGCGAGGGCGGCGAGCGCGTTAAGGAATTTCAGCATTTGGGGACCTCCGATCGAGTCGTCGGCCGCCCGCGCACGGGATGCGTCGCTGAGCCATTTTACTGCGAGCGTATGCACCCACAGCTGGTAAACGCGATTTTGACAAACATTTGTTCGATAGTTACACACACGATTCCTCATCCAGCGGAGCCTGGCCACATTGTCCGGGTTTGCCCGACGTGTTTGCGTTTTCAAAATGTCCCGCATCGGACGGCGGAGGCTGGCTGCGTTGTCCAAAAAACGGGGCAGACTCCAGTACGGAGTCTGCCCCGAAAAGAGGATGGCAAAGCAAGAACGTGGATGAACGAGAAAAGTGTCCGCAAGTCTCATGGCCATCACATCCCACCTGCCAAAGGGATGGGTGAGTGAGCGTTACTCCTGCTCGGACTCCTCAGCCTGCTTACGGCTGCGGATGAGATGAGCCACGCCGATGCACAGCACCGCGCCACCAGCGATCCAAGTGAACGTCACGCCGTTAAGGCCGGTGAGCGGGAGGCCGGAACCCTGCTTGTTTTTGACGATCAAGGCAGCAGTACCGTTGTCCGTGTTAGTCGTGTCAACCTCGACCAAATTGGAACCCCTGGTGCTCGTCTCGACCGTAATCTTGTTTTCTCCCTCTCCCTCTGCTTGGTTGAATCCAATGGCTTTGATGGTGAAGGTGAACTCGGGGATGGTGTTATAGCCGGCGAGCGTATGGGTCTCCTTGACGGTGTAGGTGCCGGCATCGAGGCCCTTGACGTTAATCTCGCCGGAGTCGGTGGTCGTGAACTCATAAGCCTCAGTACCGAGGGAGCCATTCTCCTGGACATACATGTCCTTGGATGCAATATCGTCGGGATCAGTGGCACGGATGGTGAACTTTACGCCCTTAAGTATCTTATTCTCATCCGTCGCGTCCTTCTTGACGAGCTTGAGCGCATAGGTGTAGTCGCGCACGGTGTCGGGCACAGACTCACCCCGGGAATCGTGGCCAGGGTTGTTGGAGTAGATGAGCTTGATGGTGTTGGAGTTGCCCGTGCCACCGACAACGACATGCTGGGACTTATTCGGGTCGAGCTTGGCGCTGTACGTGACAACGACCCTTGTATGCTCGCCGACAGTGACGCCGGCCGCCGTGGCGGCAGCCTTAAGATCGTCAAACTTTACGCTCAAGACCGTTCTGCCATTTGAATCGGGATCAGACATGGTCACAGAAGTAGGCGTGATCTGAGTCTCACCAATCACGGCCTTGACAGTGGACTTATCAACAGTCAAACCGGCAGACAGCTCATCGTGGAACTCATAATAGTAGGTGTTGAACGTGTCGACATTGCTTGCAACCGTGCCGGTCAGCTTGTACTGAACGGTCTGACCCATCTGGGAGTCCGCCTTGTACTTCCAGTCGTTGTCCGCACCATCGTCCTTGACCTGCTTCGTCACGGTCGGGATGCTCGTCTTCTCGGTAACGACCACTGCGTTGCCGCCCACGACTGCAAAGATCGGCGAGGTACCGGTCTGCTTCTCATTCGCACTGAGCGAGTCGGTATCGGTCATGAACAGGTAGTAGCCAGCGCTCGTAGTGGTGAAAGCGCGACCGGCGGCAAAGGAATCGCCCGTAGCGGTAACACTCTTCTCTACAGCCAAGGCAATCTTGTTAAGGATGCTGCTCTGCGGCAGACTCGTGGTATCAGTGGTATCAGTGATCTTGGAAAGGTAGTCGGCAACGTCAGAAGCGGTCGAGTCTAAGGTAATCCCTGGGACATTATTATCAACAAGCACCTTCAGGACCGCAGTCTCTGCGTCATCACTCGGCCACTCAATGTTGGACGCAACCTTACCGGACTTTCCGTCAATAACGTCAGCCTTAAAAATCTGATACGCCTTGAACGAAGTGGAGTCATTGTCCACGGACTTGTTAATCGTGAGCGAATAGCTGGGGGCAGCACCCTCCGCAGCAAACGCCATCGTGACTGTCGCCATAACGCCGCCGAAGCTCAGGGCTGCGGTGAGGCCGGCGGTTACTGCCAGGCGTGCGATGTTCTTGGTTGTTTTCATGTTGGGACCTCTTTCTTGGAGGTTGCTTTAATTCTCGTCATCACCAAAAGTCAGCAGGCTCATTTCCCTGCGCTCTAATCGCTACGGAGGCAGTACGCCATTGAGCAGGGGGGGGGACAATTATTTATCATGGCGACCTCCTCCCCGCTTGATGACGAGCGCGACGACAATAGCCACTACTCCGATGACGGCCAAAGCCGTTACCAACACCAACGTTCTATCTCCCGTCGAGGGCATAAAGCCTCGACTCACTTCGTTACTTGGGGTGTTAAGCACCGACAACTCGACTAAACCCTTCCCGGCATCGGCGGCATCAACTCGCAGAGGGCTTTCGGCCGATACGGTCACCTTAGGCTTGGCGGCCGCCACCTGGTCGACGTCCAGGCCCTCAGCCTTGACCGTCACGGAGCGCGTGCCCTCAAAGGCGGTGTAGCCCTTGGGCGCCTTGAGCTCGCGGACCTCCAGCTTGCCCGAGTCCACGCCCGAGACGGTCACACGGCCGTCCTCGCCCGTGGTGACGGTGGCCTTGCCCTCCGCATCCCACGTGCCGTCGGCCGCCAGCGTGCGGCCGCGGTCGTCGGCGATGCTCAGGACCGCCCCGGCAAGCGGCTTGTCGCCGTCGCTGCCGCGCTTGGTGAGCGCGAGATCCCAAGTGTAGGCGCACGCATCGTCGCTCGGCGTGCGGGTGAAGCCGGCATCGCCGGACTGGTCGGCAAAGGGAGAGCGCGGGTAGCGCAGATAGACCTCGTTGGGGTTGCCCTTCGCGATGCCGCGGTTGCACGCGCTGTTGAGCGGCGCGTTGTACACGGCGACCACGCGGGCGCCCGCGGCGAAGGCGTCGGCCCCGCCGAGCGCGGCGATCAGGTCGCCGGTGCGCACGGTGAAGGTCCCGTCCGCCGCCACCTTGGTGGCGCACTGGGCCGTGATGTCGGTCCAGCCCTGCGCGGGCTCGGTGCCGGCGCGCCCGTCCTTACCGTTCGAGACGGCGTCGAAGGTGCCATCCGCGCCCGCCGCCACGTACACACGCATGCTCGCGGCCACCTTGGAGGGGTCGAGCCCCGCGCTCATGGTGTCGACGAACTGCACCGCGTAGGTGTCATAGGCGGAAAGGCCCGCGGGAACCGTGGCCGAGAGGCGCCAGTACAGGTCGTCGGCGACCGTGGCGTCGGCGGCCTTCTGCCATGCGGCGGTGTTGTCCTCCAGCACGTGCTTGGCGACCTTGGGCGTCGCGGCCTTGGGCTTGACGGTGACGGCGTTGCCGCCCACCAGCGCCATGATCGGCGCGGTGCCGGCCTCGCCCTGGGCGATGGCGTCGTCTCTGGCGACGATGAGCCAGTAGCCGCAGGGCAGCTCGGCCGCCGTGCCCGCGTTAAGGGCCACGGGCACGGCGCCAGAGCTCTGGAGGGAACGAGCGAGCTGTGCGCTCAGCGCGCTCGTAAGGTGGGAATCGGTGTTGAGCCACTCGGCAGCTTCCTGCGCGGTGGTCTGGGAATCGGGCATGCCGGCGCTGTGCAGCACAGGCAGGACAGCGTCGCGCGCGGCGTCGCTTGCCCAAGCGAGGTCGGTAAAGGTCTTGGCGTCGCCGTCGCCGTCGACGACGTTGGCGCTAAAGATCTGGTAGGCGTCGTAGTTGCTCGCCACGGCGCCGCTCACCGTGATGGAACCGGTCGAGGTCGGCGCGGCCTGCGCGGATGCGGGGAACACAACCGCGCAGATGCCGATCAGGAGGGCAAGCAGCGCAAACAAGATCGGGAAGGAGCAAACTTTCTTATTCACGACGCTCACCTCCCTTCGCATTCGCCTTGCGACGAATGTGCATCCAGGCCGCAGCAGCGCAAAGCACCGCCGCGCCGGCAAGGTACGTCAGAGTGACGCCCGACATACCAGAAAGGGGCAAAGAGGTGGAGTAGGTGTTGGTGAAGGTGGGAGTGGACTTGCCGGTGAGGTCGTGGGGCGTGTCAGTGGTCACTTCATTGCCATCACGATCCTGAATCTGCTTGTAGGTCGCAGTGACGTCGATATGGTGGTTAGAGTCGTCAGTCGCGTTAACCGTAATCTGATAGACCGACTTGTCGTACGTATAGTGCGAGAACAGCGAACCGTCGTCTTTCTCGCGCACGTAGTACGTGAAGGTCTTGGAAGCACCACGGCCAGTGGGGCCAGACGCGAGCTGGTCGAGTTGATCGAGTTTGTAATCAATCTTGTCGAAGCTCAGGGTCTGGGACTTGTCGCCGTCGGCAGTGGTGGACTTGCTGCTAACGATATCCGTAAAATCTGTGTCGGTCGCAAGCTGGAGCGTGAACTCCTTCATCTCGCCACCCTCAACGACCTTAGTCGCCATAGGCGTCCAGGAGCCCTTCGAGTCGTACGGAGTGAACTTGTTAGTGAAAGTCGTGGAGTCACCCTCACAGATAATTGGATAATAGTCTCCACTCTTCTGCACCTTGCTCCTCGCTTTCACGTTCTCCCACTTCCCAGACGACTCGCGGAATTCGTACTTGGTTACACCGACGTTTTTAATCGTGTAGTTATGGATGTAAAGATCCTTCAGTTGGCTTGAGTTTTCTTTACTCGGAACAGACATGAGCAAGGTCTTGGTATCTTCGGCCGTCACCACAATCTTATACACGCTGGAGTCGTACGTGATGCCAGAATCACCACCGGGATCTTCGACCAAGTAGTATGTGATTTCGTTACCCGCGCCACTCGATGCGAATTGTTCACCAAGGTCAAACGTAATGCTGCCTTCTGCATCATTTGCTGCTGTTCCAACCTCGGTGCAAACGTCGCGATTGAATGTCGTGCCAGCTGTCGTGCCAGCCAAAGGGTCGTCTGAATCCTTGCGATACACCGTAAAGGAGAACTCCCCATCATTGAGCTTGCGGCCTTCCAGCTTCTTGGTCGCCTTGAGCTTGAGGCTCGGATAGACATACGTGTCCTCAGGCGCGCCCATGTACAGGTCGCCGTTCGACATGATGCCGCCGCCATGGTTCCAGGAATAATTGCCCGTGATAAACGTCGCGCCCGCCTCTAGCGCAGCCTTTCGCGCATTGATCGCCTCGGGGTCTTGAGCCTTAACATTCGAACTCAGGCCGATGCTGTTATATACCTGCACGCCACCGTTAGCGGGGACAGTAATGGCTTTCTGAAGCTCTAAGCTTCCCCGATACTTAGCATCGCCGCCGCCAAGCATTTTGCCAATCACCGCCGCGATCGGAGTCGTATGACCCTCCGCCGCAAGGAAGAAGTCCGCGTGGCCGTTTTCGCGAAACACTTCGGCATTGTAGGCGTCGGAGTCCTGGTCCTTACCGTGACCACCGCCGGAAAGATGGGGGGTGCCGTTATTGCCTGTATTACTCACGGATTCGTAATCGTTCGCGTTTTGCTCATTTCCGGCAGAAGTATTACCGAAAATCGCCGTGCCGTCGGTGCCTGTCACCAAAGTCTTACCCGTCGGGCAAACCGCAACGCCGCCACCGTAGCCACCGGCCTCATTGCTGCTTATATAGGAGTTATAGACAAATAGCCTACCAGCATTAGACGCGACCTTAGAATCGCCCTGGACGAAGATGCCGCCTCCACCCCAGTCAAAGCGAGACATGCAGTGGTTATTAGTGATATAGACTGGATTTGAATTTGACGCTCCTTTTATCATCGCGTCAACCATCTGGCCCACGCGAATGCCGGCACCCTCAGAGCGAAAACTCACGTTAGAGGCAATAGTTCCCCCCGTAATGTTGAGCCATGCCGTTCTCCCCCCTTGGTGTCCGATGTCGGTCACATAGACGCCACCGCCAGCTTCCTCAGAATAGTTGCCCGTAATCTGGCCACCAGAAATGGTGACATGAGTACCGTTTTTAGCGGCAAGTCCAGCACCGCCATGATCGCCATTACCATCGTTACCACAGTAATTGGCATATTTATTGTTAGTAATGTAGCCACCAGAAACAGTAACGCTGCCGCCTTCGGCCATGATGCCGCCGCCGAAACCAACACCAGTAGCAAGCGTGCTGTTGCCGGAGATTACACCATTAGTTATGTTGACCGATGAGTCTTTAGCATACACACCACCGCCACTAGGAGCACTGTTGCCGGCAATTACGCCACCGGAAACCTCGAGGGTCGAATTACCGTGTATTTCAATTCCGCCGCCCGCACCCGAGCCAGAAGCTCCACACACATAGCCGCCGCGCATGTTGACGGTAGAGCCGTTCTCGGCATAGACCAAGCTGCTAACGCTGCTGCCTTGTTTTTGCGTGATCACGCCGCTCACAAGGTTAAACGTGCCACCCTTGCCGTTGTTGTTATACAGATTGATGAGCTTTAGATTTGCGTTGCCGTCGCACGCCACGATGGCGCCCTTAATATCGACGTTATGTCTGACAAGCGTCTCGATTGTCCCTGTACCACTCGGAGTCGATTTGGTCACGTAGTAGGTAAGATTAGACGGAATGCCACCAACGTAATTTAGCTCGACTTTCTTGCCATAATTATTGGGATTCGGGTTCTGCCCCTGATTAGTCAGCTGTTGGACGTCGTTGACCGTCTCAGTCACCGGCGCGGAGTCCTTAATTTCGTCCTTAATTGTAAGTGTTGCGCCGTTAGCAACATCAAATAACGGCATTTCGGTGTTCAAGCACTTGATCTTATAACCGTTTAAGTTCAGCGTTATATTGCTGCCGCTCTTCTCAAGTTTGATTTCACCAGCATAGTCAATATCAGCTGTAAGCTCGAAGCAGGCAGTTTGGTTTTCCCCAACGCCTTGAAGCTTAGCTGACAAATCATCGGCGTTAGTAATGTTAGTAATAGCTGTGGTTGTCTCTTCGCTCTCTGCAGCCTCCTCGGCTGACGCGACAGCGTTAACATCCATCGCATCATTATCTTCCGCCTGCGACTCGTACTTGGACTGCTCCTCCGGCCGAGCATCGTCGTCGCTCGCAGCATCGTCGCTGTTCTGGTTATCGGCGTCTGTGCCGGCATCCCCGTTAGTACTGTTGTCTATACCAGTAGACTCACTTGAGGAACCCCCCCCCATCACAGTTTCCTCGGTAGAAACCGCCTCGGCATCGTTGGCGATGGCCTGCGAGATCGGAGGCATGACGAGCGACAGTACCAGGCTCAACACGGAGGCTCCGCACAAAACGCCTGCCAGTACACGGCGCGTCGCTTTATTACTCTGCTTAGATTTGTCCGAATTCGCTTTCATCGATGTCTCCTCCCCAAGAGACCGCGATCTTGCTCTTTCCCTATCAAACGTATCTGCGCAATCTGTAATTGCGCTCGCTAAGTGATGCAATTATAACGATTGTTTAAACATCTGAGCAGCAAAACCGACATTTTTGTGCAAGTTCCTAATTCTCTTGACAATTGTTTAGATTTGCCTTCGTTTATTCGCTATAAAACATCTGTTTCTACTGGTAATTAAGTTAGTTATCAGTTTTTTAATAGCATTTTATTTATTTGCACAACCTTTTGCTCAAGAGCAAACATCCTGTGAACGGTCGAATAACGACAGTGAGCGGTAGGTCATCAACCGGGAGGAATACCCTACCAAACTGATGAGAATATCTTTAACCCATCGGTGGTTAGAAGCGTAATGTTCAGACAACTAAATTTGAATTTTCGCGCAGATTTTAGGCATCAATTCGCCCAAATCGCCTGAGGCCACCGCAAAGGCGCCTGTCCCCTTTGCGGTGGCTCTCCCCCGGCGCTACAGAAGATGTTCCTCGATAAAGACCGCAATGCCGTCATTGTCGTTGCTGGCGGTTACAAAATCGGCGGCGGCGCGGGTGGCGGCGCTGCCGTTTGCCATGGCAACGCCCACGCCGGCGTCGGCCACCATGCAGGTGTCGTTATCGGCATCGCCAAACACGCAGATGTTCTGGAGCTCCATGTCGTTGAGCTCCGCCACGCGCACAAGGCCGCGAGTCTTGGACACGCGCGGATCCATGAATTCGTAGAGCCGCTGCGTGGTTTGCAGAGCTGCCGCCTTAACAGTGTCATCGGCAAACGTCGACGCCCGCTCAATCACCCGCGGCATTACCTCGGGTGCCATGGTAAACATCACCTTGGGCTGCGGCCCGCGCAAGAACTCGGCAAAATCGACCACCTGGTAGGGCACGCCGTCGACGCGCGACAGGTGCTCGACGCACGCATTGCTCTCGGGCACGTAGAACACGCCGTCTCGGGGGCAGACGGGCGTTGCCGGAAGGTCCGCCATGTGCTTGCAGATGCGCGCGATGGTCTCGCCCGGCAGCGGATAGCTCAGCTCGTTGATGTCGTGCGCACGGTCGATGACCTCGGCGCCACCGCAACCCACGAGCACGTCCACCAGGCCTTCGATGCCCCAGAGCTCGTACATGGCCTCGGTCGCGTGGGCGTCGCGCCCGGTGCACAGGCCAAAGAGCACACCGCGCTCGCGCAGGGCGCGGATCGCCGCCACGGTGCGCGGGGACACCGTGTGCTGGCTCGTGAGCAGTGTGCCGTCGATATCGCAGAACACGGCTTTGATGTGGCTGAAGGTAGTGTCCATGGGGGCCTTTCTGGGTTGTGCGGCGGTGTGGGGTATATTCGCAAACGGCGTACATGGTATACCAAGGCGCAGGCGCGGCCCGTTAAAGCAAAAACCACCACAAAGGTGCCTGGCTCCTTTGTGGTGGAAATGACGTTTGCGGGCCAAACCATCACAACATTCGATGTTTTTCGGCAAAATCGCGATTTTCATCGAATGTTGTGATGGTTTTACTGCCTTGCGGCACGATCAAAATGCCTGCGACCAAACAGCAGCAACGCCGCAGGGACCGCCGTCACGACCATGCCTGCCCCCACGAGTGTCCGTTGTACGCCAAATGTTGCCGCCAGCCACGGGGCAATTGCCAGAGGGGCCACGCCAGCGAACATATTGCCAAAGCCCATGACCGAATTGACGCGACCAAGCTGCTCGAGCGGAGCCGTCGTTTGCACAATGGTGTTGTGGAGCGGGTTGACGACACCCCAAGCAATGCCCAGGGCGATCTGGCCGACGAGGGCCACGCCCACGTACGGCGTCCCCACATAGAGCAGACTTCCCAGGCCCACGGACATGAGCGCCACGAGCAGCGTTTTAAGGTTGACCAGGTGCGGCGGCAAGCGGAGCGCGAGCACGGCACCCAGCACCGCGCCCACGCCCGAGGCCGACGAGAGCCAGCCCATCCACTCAACGCCGACGCGTAGGACATCGCGATAGAAAAACGACTCGAGCGGATCGAAGGCTCCGTAGCCAAAGTTCGAAAGAAAAATGATGCAGAAAAGTAGCGCGAGGACGCTGTTGGTGAAGACTGTCTTGATGCTGGCTGCGAAGGTGGCGCGGGCGGACGTGCTGGGGTTGGAGCTTTGTCCCGCACGCTCCCCTTCCTCTGTCGAATCGGCATCCGCATGCCCGGCGACATGGCTGGTCTGCGGCCTAAAGCCCCAACCGACGACGAACGCCAGCACGGTAAAGAGCATCATAAGCACGAACACCGCACGCGACGACGCAGCCGCCGCGACAAAGCCGCCCAGCGTGGGACCAACGATGATACTCACGTTTGAAAACATGGCGATGGCGGAGTTGATGTCTTTGAGCTCGACAGGATCGTCGGTGAGGTAGGCCGGATAGGACGTGGCGATGGGCTGGGCGAATCCCATCACAAAGCCCAGAAACACCGCGCCGAGCAGGACGACGCCGGTCGCGCTACCAAAGGCGATGATTGCCGTGCCAGTTGCGAGAGCGCCGATGATGCTCAGCAAGAAATGACGGCGCGGGCCCCAGGCGTCGAGCGCCGCGCCGCCCGCAAAGGATCCCAGGATCACGAAAACGTTCATGAACAGGACGGCCAGCGATGTCGCGACGACCGAAGCGTCATCCGCATAGGTGAGCGTTCCGATGACGCCGATAAAGTAGCTGGTCTGAAAGCCGGTGTAGATGAGAAAGCGCATTGCCACCAGGCGCTTGGCCTGCACGGACAGCGATGATTGAGACTTTGAGAAAAGAGAGGCGAGCATGGAGACTCCTTGTTTCGTACGAATGCGGACGGCGGGCATTCGCCACCGTCTGTCAAATCAATCTATCCACATGAAACATTAAGGACGCATCGAGCCCCTTTTCTCCGTTTTTCGCCCGTCATGAACTACTTGGTAGATTGTAAGGCATGTCCCACACATCTACTAAAGCAAAATCCACCACAAAGGTGCCTGGCCCCTTTGTGGTGGAAATGACGTTTGCCCAGATAAAACCTGCCAAAACAAACCTGTCCCTTTTTGGCATGTTATGGCAACGCAGCGAGCCGGTTCCAAGTGCCCCAGGTCGCCCCGAAAGAGGAGCGACGCGTACTTTGGTACGCGAGCGACGGCTTGAGGGACGAGATGGGGTGCTTGGGGCCGGCGCAGCGTCGAGCCTTAAAGATGATCTTGGATAAGATCGCAGATGGCTCGGGCGTCGTTGATGTTGATGGCTCGGGTCGCTAAGCCGGCGTCGAATGCCTGGCGTGCCAGGGCCTCGTTGCAGGCAAGGGCCAGCGTGTGACCGTCGACCAGGTCGAGCGAGCTCTTGCCGCGTAGACGGTCGACACCGGAGCGCGCGACGACGATGTTGTCGAAGCCCTCGGTCTTGTAGCCCTCGATGATCACCACGTCGACATCGTTGTAACGCGACAGCAGCTCGCGCGCGGGCATCTCGTCCTCCTCGCGCGTGTCGGCGTACTCCGCCCAGCGCGTGGCGCAGATGAGGCCCACGTGCTTTGATCCGGCTTGGTGATGGCGCCACGTATCCTTAGCGGGCACGTCGATATCAAAGCCATGATGCCCATGATGCTTGAGCGAACCCACGCGCAGGCCGCGGCGGGTGAGCTCGGCAATGACCTTCTCGACGAGTGTGGTCTTGCCCGAGTTTTGGTAGCCGATAAACGCGATCGCGGGGACGGCCGGTGCCGGAGCTGCGGGCGCGACGGCGGCAGGTGCGCTCGCGGGCGCGGCACCGTCAGCGGCCACGGCCTCAACGACAGCGGCCTGACGCTCTGCGCGATCCCACACGCCCGAGCGGCCGCCTTCCTTGTGCAGCAGGCGCACGTCGACGATCTCCATGCCGCGATCGATGGCCTTGCACATGTCATAGATCGTTAGGCACGCGGCACTCGCGCCGGTCAGAGCCTCCATCTCAATACCCGTCTTACCCGTCACGCCGGCCGTAACCAGTACGTGAAAGCCAACCTGCCCGTCCGCGCGCGCCGGCGCCCAGCCCTCGGGCACGTCCTCGGCCGGCGTCCCCGCCGCAGCGATGGGCGCAATGTCGCACTTGCTCTTGGTAATGAGCAACGGATGGCACATGGGAATGATGTCGCTCGTGCGTTTGATGGCCATAATGCCCGCCACGCGCGCGCAGGCAAGCACGTCGCCCTTTTTGGCGCGGTCCTGCAGCACCATGGCCTGCGTCTCGGGATGCATGAGGATGGTGCCCTCGGCGATGGCGGTGCGATGGGTCTCGGCCTTATCGGACACGTCGACCATGCGCACCTCGCCCTTGGCGTCCACGTGCGTCAGCTCGTCGCGACGGGCGTCGCGGGCGGGCTGGGCAGCAGCGCCGGCAGACGGCTGCGCGGACGCGTCGACGTTGCCAGCATTCGCCGCGGCCGTGACTTTGTGGGCAGACATCGCGGCCCTGCGAGCGGCCTTGGTGGCATCGGCGTACCTGCTCTTGGCCATATGATCATCCTCCGATTTGGGACATAAATCGTTGCGTGCCCTCAATTATCGCGTGTTCCTGCGGTTTGTGGGCCACGGCATCGCGCCAAATCGAAAGTACCTGCATATCATCACCACGGCGCAGCGCCTCACGCACCGAATACTCGGCATCGCTGAACAGGCACGGACGCACATTGCCGTCGGCCGTCAGGCGCAGGCGGTTGCAGCTCGCGCAAAAATGGTTGGACATGGCGCTAATGAAGCCAACCGTTCCCGCCGCGCCCGGAAAATGCCAATAGCGCGCAGGGCCCGCGCCAGTAGGAGCGTCGTTGATGTCGAGCGGCTCGAGCTCGCCCAGCCCCGCCGCGGCGGCCCCGGCATTGATGCGCGCCCGCAGCTCGTCGCTCGGCACGGTATCGCTCGCATCCCATAGCGCCGGATTGAGCGTGGGCGCATGAGGGTCCACGGCGCAATGCGAGCTCGTACGCTCGTCGCCAATGGGCATGTATTCGATAAAGCGCAGGTGGATGGGGCGATCGAGCGTGAGCCGCGCGAGGGCCGCCACATCTTGGTTGAGCCGGCGCACCACGACACAGTTGACCTTAATGGGCTCAAAGCCCCAGGCCAGCGCCGTATCGATGCCGGCCATGGTCTGCTCGAGCCGGCCCAGACGCGTTATCTTTCCAAAGAGCGTAGGGTCGAGCGTGTCGAGCGAGATGTTGACGCGGTTAAGCCCGGCATCTTTGAGCTGCGGCGCCAGCTTGGGCAGCAGGGCGCCATTGGTGGTAAGCGAGATGTCCTCGATCTGCGGAATCGCGCGGATGTCGCGAATGAGCGGGATGATACGGCGGCTGACCAGCGGCTCGCCGCCCGTCAGGCGCACGCGGCGAATGCCCTCCCCCGCCACCAGGCGCACAAAGCGGGCGATTTCCTCGGCACTGAGCAGCTCGTCGTGCGCGCGGGGCGCCACGCCATCGGCCGGCATGCAGTAAATGCAGCGGAAATTGCACTTGTCGGTAACGGCAATGCGCAGGTAATTGATATCGCGACCAAAGCCGTCATGTTGCACGTGCCCGTCCACGCAGCCCTCCCCTCACGCGGCGTTTTATTCTTCGGAAAACATAATACCCCACGGGAGAATCATGCCGACACCCGTACGACAGGACAGGTCACTTCAAGCAAAACGGACTATCCAAGCCCATCCTCAGCACAGACCATCACAACATTCGATGCTTTTCCCGATTTTGGCGAAAAACGTCGAATGTTGTGATGGTCTGCCTGCCCACGGCACCCCGTAGAAGGACCAAAACGCCCCTAGAGGCCGCCGTCCCAGTGTCGAATCACGAATTCTCGCAGGTCGTTCTGCCGCTTTTGGAACACTTCGCTTCGGTCGCACTTGAGACCCATCGCGAGCGCGATGGCGTTCATCGCCCGGTGCAATTGCAGCTGATGGGCAAACTGAGTCCCGGTGAGGACGATCATCCTAAAGCCCAGCGCGCTCAGCACGGTCATACGCTCCGCATCCGACGCGCTGCGCTGTTTATCAAGATGGTCCGAGCCGTTGTATTCAATCCCCGTACCGCTCGCAGGCGCATATACGTCGATCTTGAAATACCCGGCCTTTGCGAGATATTTGAACTCGCTGGGAACATCGACCCGATGGTTGAGCTCGATCTTGGCGTATCCCAGCCCTCCCTGGGAACGTTTTGCTACGACCATGATTGCGGTGGCCGTCTCCATGGGCGATCGCGCGCCATCGTGCACGCGTTTGAGCACGGCGGCCGCGCGTATGGCCCCCTGACGAGATCGATTCTCATCGCAATAAGCAATCAAGTCGGCAACGGTATACCTCTGCCCCATCTCGATATAATCGTCTGTCGACAGATGATTCAAATGGTATCGGGCGCAGATTTCATACCCATATTCCAGCTGCTCGGGCTCGCTCATCCACGAACCCGCTTGGACAAAGCACATGACCTCATCAACCACTAGAAGGCCCTCTGCCACCTCAAGAAGATGGTCTGGAGGTACCGGCGCCCCAAACACGTGGCACCTAAATCCAGCCGGCGTCGAGCGCTCAAAATCGAAGTTGACGAGCGTGTCGATATGACCGAGCTCTTCTCGTGGAATACCAAGCGAAACCAGATAGTCGGTAACGATCCCAACTGCCGCTGAAGCCCTCAGCCCCTTGACATCGAGTCCCAATTTGGACAGGCCCGCAGTCGGCTCCGCCTCGTTAGCAAGCGAGTCCTCATCGTATAGGCTGCTTGCTCGCGAGAGCGGCTCGGACGGGCGCGCCACGTTGTGGTACAGCCAGGCAGTCTTATGGGACAGGACGATCGGCAGGTCCATGAGCCCTCCAATGGAGTCGGATAACCAACCTTATTCCCCTGCCCACGGGTCCGCACACCTTCGTGCGCAAGAAAGCGATTCCACCCGATCGAGTGGTAGAAAAACCATCGCAACATTCGATGCTTTTCCCGATTTTGGCAAAAAACGTCGAATGTTGTGATGGTTTGAGGCGAGGTGAGGGGGCACGGAGGGCCAAAGCATCGTGCTCGAACGGGTTAATCCAACTCTTTTAAGCCACGCGCCAGCTGCCAGTACTCGCCGTGCTGGGCGAGCAGCTCTTCGTGGGTGCCGCGTTCGATAATGCGGCCGTGTTCGAGGACCATGATGGCGTCGGCGTCGCGGACGGTGGACAGGCGGTGCGCGATCATAAACGTGGTGCGTCCGCGCATGATGCGATCCATGCCGCGCTCGATGAGCTTTTCGGTGCGCGTGTCGATGGAGCTCGTGGCCTCGTCCAGGATGAGCACCGGCGGATCGGCGACGGCCACGCGCGCGATGGCGAGCAGCTGGCGCTGGCCCTGCGACAGGTTGGCACCGTCGGCCGTGACCGGCGTGTCGTAGCCCCTAGGCAGGCGGCGGATAAACGAGTCGGCGCAGGCTGCCTCGGCAGCGGCGCGCACTTCCTCGTTGGTCGCGTCGAGCTTGCCAAAGCGGATGTTCTGCGCAATGGTGCCGCTAAACAAGTGCGTATCTTGCAGCACAATGCCGAGCGACCCGCGCAGGCTGGCCTTGGCAATGTGCTTGACGTCGATGCCGTCGTACGTGATCTCACCGTCATCGACCTCGTAGAAGCGGTTGATGAGGTTGGTGATGGTCGTCTTTCCGGCGCCCGTCGAGCCCACAAACGCGATCTTTTGCCCCGGCTTGGCAAACAGGTTGAGGTCCGTAAGCACACGGGTGCCCGGCACGTAGGAAAAGTCCACGGCATGGAAGCGCACGTCGCCGGCAAGTGGGACCAAGCCGCACGTGAGCTCGGTGCCGTCGGCAGCCACCGCACGGCCCGACTCATCAACGGCAGCCACATCATGCAGGTGCCCGTACGCGCCCACGCCCTGGCCCTCGGGAATCTTCCATGCCCACGCGGCGTCGCCCGTCTGCACCAGCTCCACGCAGCCCTCGTCCACCTCGGGCTCAAGATCCATGGCGGCAAACAGGCGCTCGGCACCGGCCAGCGCGTTGAGCAAAAAGTTGCCCAGCTGCGTAAACTGGTTGATGGGCATGGCGGCCTGGCGTACAAAGACCAGGTAACTTGCAAGCGCGCCCACGTCGGCGAGCCCCTTGATGCAGAGCATGCCGCCCGCCACGGCGACGATGGCGTAGTTGGCATAGCCGATCACCACGGTCATGGGCACCATCGAGTTGGCGTAGGCCTGCGCGGCACCACCGGTGCGGCGCAGCTCTTGGTTGCGCGCGTCAAAACCAGCCACGTTGGCTTGCTCGCGATTAAAGACCTTGATGACCTTTTGGCCCGAGACCATCTCTTCGATATATCCGTCCAGGTCGCCAAGCGACGCCTGTTGGGCGGCAAAAAAGCGCTTGGAACGCATGCCCGAGTAGCGAGCGTACAGTACAATGGCCACATCGCACACGAGCGTGATAATCGTGAGCTGCCAGTTGAGGATGATGAGCATGGCCGTGGTGCCGACCACCTGGATGCTCGCCTGAATCACGTTGGCAAAGCTGTTGTTGAGCGCCTCGGAGACGGTGTCGACGTCGTTGGTAAAGAAGCTCATGATGTCGCCCGAGCGCGTGCTGTCGAAGTAGCTCAGCGGCAGCATCTGGATGTGCGCAAATAGGTCGCGGCGGATATCGGAGACCACGCGCTGGGCCGCGCGCACCATAATCTGCGAGTAGCCCAGAGCCGAGAGCACGCCCGCGGCGTAGATGGCAGCGGTAAAGATAACCTGCTTAGCGAGCAGTTCCTCGCCGCCCGTTGCCAAACCGTTGACGATGGGGCGCACCATGTAGGTACCGGCAAGGCTCGCGATGGCGGCCACAGAGGCAAGCACACCCACCGCGAGCAGCGAAAACTTGGCGTGTCCCATGTAGGAGAGCAGGCGGCGGAGCGTCTGCGTCAGATTGGCGGGACGGGCCTGAGCGGATGTCTTAGGCATGGCGCTCACCCCCTTCCAAGGGCGATCCGCTGGGAACGCAGGAAAACGGATCATTCGCGCAGCCATCGTCGCAGCCGTCGCCGGTGTCTGCGTTCCCCGCAAACTCCATCTGCGAGGCGTAAATCTCCTGGTAGATGTTGTCATCCGCCAGCAGTTCCTCGTGCGTGCCCACGCCGTGGATACGACCGTCGTCCAACACCACAATGCAATCGGCATCCATGACGCTCGCGATGCGCTGGGCGATGATGAGCACGGTCGTATCGGGAATCCGAGCGATGTGCTCGCGAATCCTAGCGTCGGTCGCCATATCGACCGCACTGGTGGAGTCATCAAAGATGAGCACGCGCGGATGCTTGAGCAGCGTTCGCGCGATGCACAGGCGTTGCTTCTGGCCACCCGAAACGCCGGCGCCGCCTTGGCCCAACTCGCCGTCCAATCCGCCGATGCGATCAAGGAACTCGTCCACGCACGCCGCGCGGCAAGCCGCGAGGAGCTCATCGTCCGACGCCTGCGGATTGCCCCACTGCAGGTTCTCACGCACGGTGCCCGTGAACAGCACATTCTTTTGCAGCACAATGCCCACGGCATCGCGCAAGGTAGCCAGGTCGTAGTCACGCACATCGTGTCCGCCCACAAGCACGGCACCCTCAGTGGCGTCGTACAGGCGCGCAATCAGCTGCACAAGCGAGCTCTTGCCCGAGCCCGTGCCGCCAAGGATGCCCACCGTCGAGCCGCTCTCGATGCGAAGGTCGATATGCTCGAGCACATCCTCGGCAGCATCCGCGCGGTACTTAAACGACACATCGCGAAACTCGATGCTTCCGTCGGCCACCTCGTGCACGGCAGCGGCAGCGTCGGGCGCTTGGATAAGCGAACGTTCGTCGAGCACCCGCGAGATGCGCTCCACGCTGGCAAGTGCGCGGGTGAGCAGCAAAAACACGTTGGAGATCATCATGAGCGAGTTCATGATCAGCAGCACGTAGCTCATAAAGCCCGTGAGCGAGCCCACGCCGAACTCGCCGGCAAGAATCATGCGACCGCCGATCCACAGAATGGAAAGCGCCGCCACGTACATCGACAGCTGAAACACCGGCAAGTTGAGCACAGCGTTGCCAAAGGTCTTCGTCGCCGTATGCGCAAGCTCGGTATTGACGGCGTCGAACTTGGCCTCCTCGTGCTCGGCACGCACGTACGCCTTGACGGCGCGCACGGCGGTGAGGTCCTCCTGCACCACACCGTTGAGATGGTCCATCGAGGTCTGTAGCTGGCGGTAGAGCGGACTGACGCGATAGGTGATAACGCCCAGTACGATCGCCAGCACCGGCAGGATGATCGCGAATACCGTAGCGAGCGGACGCGACAGCACCAGCGCATAGACCAAGCCGACGATGAGCGTCACGGGGCCGCGCACCATGGGGCGAAAGCCGTTGCCGATAGCGTTCTGAATAACAGTGATGTCGGTGGTCATGCGAGTGACCAGCGAGCTGGCGTCGTAGTTGTCCAGATCGCCAAAAGCGAGCGTCTGAATCTTGCGATACTCGGCCTCGCGCAGGTTAGCGCCCAGCCCCGAGGCGACGCGAGCAGACGTGCGCGCATAGCCCAAGCCAAGTACCAGCGAAAATGCGGCACATACCAACATATACGTGCCCTGCAACAGTATGTAGTCGATGTCGCCCGCGGGCACGCCTACATCGATGATATTTGCCATGATGACCGGGATAAACAGCTCGAGCGCCGTCTCGGCCGTCACAAAGAGCACGCCGAGCATGGCATCGCGGCGGTATGCCCCCAGATAGGAAAACAGAATCTTGAGATTGCGCACGCAGGTTCATCCCCCATCAAACGTTGTTCGCAAACCCACGTATTATGGCGCGCCGTGCGGCGGTGTCAAGTGTTCCGAAATCGATTTCTGCAAGGCTAGTGCAGGCACCAAGCTCGCAGGACGCGCCCCTGTATTCAATTAGAAATGAACGCGAGCGTGACTTTTTCGCCCTGCTGCCAATACAAACCTTGACTCTACAATCGTTGTAGGGTTTTCACTACACTGGTACGTAAACGATCTAAGCCAGAAAGTGCCCCGCCCATGGAACACGACCTCACACGCGGCAACGTCCTTAAGACCATCGCGGTCTTTGCCCTGCCTTATATGCTCTCGTACTTTTTGCAGATGCTCTACGGCATGGCCGACCTGTACATGATGGGGCAGTTCAGCGGCGCCGCCGGCATCACCGCCGTAGGCAATGGGGCGCAGACGCTCTATATCATTACCGTGACGCTCGTGGGCCTGGCCATGGGAACGACGGTCATCGTCGGCCACGCCGTGGGCTCGCGCCGGTTTGACCGCGCCGAGACCGCCATCGGCAATACCATCACGCTGTTTATGGGTGTCTCGGTGGTACTGGCCGCTGTCCTGCTCGCGCTTTGCCCGCAGATCGTGGCGCTCATTGGCACTCCCGCCGAAGCCGTCGAAGGCACTGCCGCCTACCTGCGTATCTGCTTTGTCGGCATTCCGTTTATTGCCGCGTACAACATTCTTTCGGCCATCTTTCGCGGGCTGGGCGATTCGCGCTCGCCTATGTACGTGATCGGCGTGGCATGCATCATTAACATCGCGCTCGACTTTCTGTTTATCGGCCACATGGGGCTCGGCCCCGTGGGTGCGGCGCTCGGCACGGTGACCGCGCAGACGGCTAGCGTTGCCCTCGCGCTTGTGTGGCTCAAGAGCCGTCGAACGCACATTCACCTCAAGCGCAGCGACCTGCGCCCCCAGCCCGAGGTGCTCGGCAGCATTCTTAAGATCGGCGTGCCCGTGGCCGTGCAGGACGGCTGCATCCAGGTGGCGTTTATGTTTATCACCGTCATCGCCAACCACCGCGGCCTGGTCGACGCCGCCGCCGTGGGCCTGGTCGAGAAGATGATCAGCTTTTTGTTCATTGTGCCGAGCTCCATGGGTGCCACCGTCAGCGCGCTCACGGCGCAAAATGCCGGCGCGGGCAAGGGCGACCGCGCGCGTCAGGTGCTCAAAGATGCCATGACCATCTCGGTGGTGTACGGCTGCCTGATCACGGTGCTGATGTGGCTGGTGGCGCCGGTGTTTATCGGCTTTTTTGCCAAGGACGCTGCAGTGGTCACGGCGGGTGCCGGCTATATGCGCAGCTATATTTTCGACGCAATCTTTGCCGGCATCCACATTTGCTTTAGTGGCTTTTTCGCCGCGTATGGCAAGAGCTACATCGGCTTTGCGCACAACGTGCTGGCCGTGGCGCTCATTCGCGTGCCGGGCGCGTGGCTGCTGTCGAACGCCTATTCCGACACGCTGTTCCCCATGGGCATCGCCTCGCCGTGCGGATCGATTCTGTCGGCGGTCATCTGCGTGATTGCCTTTACCGTGCTCA
Organism: uncultured bacterium; assembly: GCA_905215905.1. Taxonomy (GTDB): domain Bacteria; phylum Actinomycetota; class Coriobacteriia; order Coriobacteriales; family Coriobacteriaceae; genus Collinsella. The sequence continues at coordinate 79,263 of CAJMRI010000004.1, forward strand.
ACCGCCGCGGAACTTTTGACAAGCTGGTGGCGTAGCGAGGCGACGCAGGCCTAGCGTCTCTCCTCTGTTTTTACCGAAAGGAGCGGTCCTGTGACCGTCATGCCAAGCGAACACACCGAGGGCCTGCTCCGCATTGGCGAGGTGGCGCGTTTGCTCAATTTGAGCGTGGGCACACTGCGCCATTACGAACAGATGGGGCTATTGGAGCCGGCATATGTCGATCCGGCGAGTGGATACCGCTACTACGGATCGCGACAGCTCTCCACCCTCAACACCATCGGCAACCTGCGCGTTCTCGACTTGCCGTTGACGCACATTCGCGAGTTTGTCACTACGCGCGATATGGATTTGATGCAACGGCAACTGACCAAGCAACAGGAATTAATTGAGCACAGGCGGCGTGAGTTGGAGCGCATGTCGCGCAAGATTGACCAGCGGCTTGCCTTGCTTCATGGCGCTTTGAATGCTGATCTCGACACCATTAGCGAAATCGAGGAACCCGAACTTCGCTGCGCCACGCTGCACGAGCGCGTCAATCCCACCGACGCCTATTCGCTGGGATGGCATATCCGCCAGCTTCAGCAGGGGCAGCACGAAACCTTTGCCTATCTGGGCAATCTGGGTGTGGGAATCGCGCCCGAACGCCTGGCCGCCGGTGACTTTGATGGCTACGACGAGGTCTTTCTGCTGCTCGATGACACCGATGATTACTTGGGCGATGTTGAGACGCGACCCGCCGCACGCTGTCTGACCCTAAGCTTCCGCGGTACACATGGGCAAGCAGCCCCACGCTACGAGCAGCTGCTCGGCTATATGTGCGAGCACGGCCTGACACCCGCCGGTCCCTCACGCGAGATCGCCCTTATCGATGACATCATCAGCGACGATCCAGAGACCTACGTGACGCAGATCACGGTGCCCGTTTCCCCAGCAAAGTAAGAACCGCCCGGAAGGCATCGTGCTTCCGGGCGGTTTTTCAATTTGCTTATCGATGCACTAAGCCTGGGGCACCTCACCGGTCGCAAGAATCTGCTCAAGCGCGTCCTCGTCCAGCACGGGTACACCCAGCTGCTCGGCTTTGGTGAGCTTGGAACCCGCTTTGGGGCCGGCAACCAGGTAGCTCGTCTTCTTTGACACACTGCCCGAAACCTTGGCGCCGAGCACCTTGAGCGCCGCGCCTGCCTCGTCGCGGGTGCGGTTGACGAGCGTGCCGGTGAGCACGAAGGTCAGACCCGCAAGCGGCTGCGCGTCGGCGAGCTCGCCCGCTACGCCGGCATCGGCTGCGGCCTGTGCATGCGCGGCGCCCAAGTCGACCTCAAGCGACAGACCCGCCTGACGCAGGCGCTCCAGCACGGCAAGGTTTTCGGGCACGGCCAGGAACTGCTTAACGCTCGCCGCAATCTTGGGACCGATGCCCTCGCACTCGGCGATGTCCTCTTCGCTCGCCAAGATGAGCTTATCAATCGACAGGAATCGCTCGGCGATGACCTCGCCCACGCTTTTGCCCACATGGCGGATACCCAGGGCAAACAGCACACGACCGAGCGGCTGGCTCTTAGACTTGTTGAGCTCGGCGATGATTTTCTCGGCCGTCTTAAGGCCAACCGGAATGGGGTCGCCCTTCTTGACGCCCTTTTTGCTGTTGGAGCTGGCATAGATGCGGCCTGTGTCCAGGCCTGCGATGTCGTCGACTGTGAGCTGGTAGAAGTCCGCGACATCGTGGATCAGGCCGGCGGCGATCATCTTGTCGACGATCTCGTCGCCCAGGCCGTCGACGTCCATGCAGCCGCGGCTCACCCAGTGGAGCAAGCGCTCCTTGAGCTGCGCGGGACAGTCGATGGAGACGCAACGGTAAGCGACTTCGCCATCCTCGTGGACCACGGGGCTACCGCACACGGGGCAGACCTCGGGCATGTGCCAGTCAACCGAATCGGCCGGGCGCTTATCGAGCACCGGGCCCACGACCTCGGGAATCACATCGCCCGCCTTGCGCACGATGATGGTATCGCCTTCGCGCACGTTCTTGCGGCGGATCTCGTCGATGTTGTGCAGCGTGGCGCGCGCGATGGTGGAACCGGCGACCGTCACCGGGTCGAACTCGGCGACCGGCGTGAGCACACCGGTGCGGCCCACCTGGATGCGAATCTCGCGCAGGATGGTCTGCTTTTCCTCGGGCGGGAACTTAAAGGCAATGGCCCAGCGCGGTGCGCGGGCGGTAAAACCTAGGTCGAGCTGCTGCTGGAAGCTGTCAACCTTTACGACCACGCCGTCGATGTCGTAGTCCAGGTCGCCGCGGTGCTCGAGCGCCTGGGCACAGAACTCGTGGACCTCGGCCGGCGTGGTGCAACGAGCCACGTTGGGGTTGACGCTAAAGCCGGCGTTGCGCAGCCAGTCGAGAAATTCGCGCTGGCTGTGGACGTGCAGCGGGTCGGTATCGGCGATGGCGTAGATAAAGGTGGCCAGGTCGCGGCGCGCCGTGACCTTGGGATCCTTCTGGCGCAACGATCCGGCGGCGGCGTTGCGCGGGTTGGCGAAGGGGTCGCGGCCCTCGGCATCGGCCTCGTCGTTGAGGCGCACAAAGCTGCCCTTAGGCATATAGACCTCGCCGCGTACCTCAATGGTGCGCTCGCGGTCGGCGCCCATGTGGGCGAGCGCCGGCTCGGACAGGTGCATGGGCACATCCTTGATGGTACGGACGTTGAGCGATACGTCCTCGCCCGTGGTGCCATCGCCGCGCGTGGCCGCGCGCACAAAGGTGCCGTTTTGATAGGTAAGCGCCACGCCCAGACCGTCGATCTTAAGCTCGCAGGTATAGGTGACGCTGCCGGCACCGAGCGCATCCTCGGTGCGTTGAAGCCACGTGTCGAGCTCGTCCAGGTCCATGGCATCGTCCATGGAATACATGCGCGCCATGTGCGTTACCGGCGTAAACTGCTCGCTCACGTATCCGCCCACACGCTGGGTATAGCTGTCGGGCGTCACCAAATCGGGGTAGGTCGCCTCGATTTCCTGCAGCTCAACGAGCATTTTGTCGAAGGCGGCGTCCGTGATCTCGGGCGCATCGAGCATGTAGTAGCGGTACGCGTGGTAATCGAGCTCGTGGCGCAGCTCGGCCGCGCGTGCTGCCGCCTGGACACGGGCATCGGCCGGTGCGGCGGCATCCGCGCTCGCGGGCGTTTCGGTATCGATGTCCACGCCGTCACCAAACAGGCTCGATTGCTCCATAGCGGCACTCCTTCGCTCGATTTCAAACGGATACAAGAGTACCACCGGTCGCAACGGGGCCGAATAGCGGTCTCAAACCGCACCGAATCGGCAGCCGCCGGACCGGGGTGGACAGTTAGTTCAGATACGTATAATTCTGCGAGCCTGGTCGTGTTCAGACGTCGCCATTCCAGCCAATTTGGCCGCCCCGGGGGCTGCACGACCGACTCGTCCCCCTTCTAAACTCCCATCCGAACCCCTCCCCCATCCCAAACAGCTCAAAACGCATGCCGAACCGCCTCGGGTTTATACGTATCTGAACTAACTGTCCAGACCATTCCGAACCAGGCCTCTTGTCAGCTCCATGTGATCCGTTTTCCTCCGTCCCCAACGGATCAATAGGAAAAGAGGGGGCCGTCCCGCGTTGGCGGGACGGCCCCCTCTGGCATCGGTATGTGTGGAGTGGCTCGTTAGTAACCCTGGCCGTAGCCTTGACTCTGGCCCAGCCCTTGCTTGCCCAGCAGTTCCTCCAGATACTGGCGCAGCTGCTCGTCGGTAATACCGCCGTTGCCGGTATCGGTCGCGCTGTCGTCCTGCTGCTGGTTCTGCAGCTCCTCGTCGGAGCCCAGCTCGACAGTGACCTTCTTCTCTTCCTTGCCGCGCATGAGCGTGATTTCGACCTTCTCGCCCACCTCGTGGCTGCGCAGTGCGATGATCAGGCCATCGGCGCTCGTGATCTCGTCGTCGCCCAGCTTGGTGATGACATCGCCCTCCTGAATGCCGGCCTTGGCAGCAGGACCATCCTCAACGACGCTCGCCACATACGCGCCGCTATCGGTGCTCAGCTTGTTGGTGCGGGCGTTGAGCGCGTTGACGCTCGAAAGCGTAGCGCCCATGTACGGATGCACCGGCGTCTTGCCGTCGATAATCTGGTCGGCAATGTTCTTGGCATAGTTGACCGGAATGGCAAAGCCCACGCCCGAGCTGGAGCCCGAGTAGCTCTCGATGAGCGAGTTGATACCCACAAGCTCGCCGTTATCGTTAACGAGCGCGCCGCCGGAGTTGCCCGGGTTGATGGCGGCATCGGTCTGGATCATGTTGGCATAGATGGTGTTACCGTTGGCAGAGCTCATGGCCGTGGAGCGATAGAGCGCCGAGACGATACCCGTGGAGACAGACTGCTCGTTGCCGAACGGCGAGCCAATCGCCATGACCCACTCGCCCACGTTGAGCTTGGAGGAATCACCGATCTCAATCGGCGTGAGCTTGGAGGCGTCTGCGTCCTTGAGCTTGATGACGGCCAGGTCGCTCGAAGCGTCGTTGCCCACGAACTCGGCCTCGTAGGTGGTGCCGTCATCCATGGTCACCACGTACTGGTCATAGCCATCGACCACGTGGTTGTTAGTGAGGATGTGGCCCTCGGTATCGAGCACCACGCCCGAGCCGACGCTGCCCGAGCTGTCCGACTCGTCGGCAGACTGCGAAAGCGAGCCATTCTGGCTGCCGCTCGAAGTGGCGGTAATGGAAACCACGGAGGGCAACGCCTTGGCAGAAACGGCCTCGGCCAGCGTGGTGTCCTCGGAATCAATCGTAATCTTTTGCGTCGATGAACCCGAAGCACCCGCCGTCACGGCATTCTTTCCGCCGCCAATGTTGAGCGTGCCACTCATAATGAGCGCAATGACCAGCAGGGCGCCGCAGGCACAGCCGGCGAGTGCCGTAATAAAGATCGGCAGCTTTTTGGTCTTAGTCTTGACCACTGTGTGCTTGTTTACAACCTGCTGGCTGCCCAGCGGCTTTCCGGTCTGCGTGTCGTAGGCCTGCACGTAGGGAATGTTGCTGTCGGCAGGCGTCGACTCTACCTGCACACGCGGCTGCTGTTGGGTCTCGCCGGCGTTGCCCGCATCCTGGGGACGCTGGGAATCGTTCTCGCTCATAGCTGCGATCCTTTCGTCAAATAACCAAAGGCCCGCCAAACATGTGGCGGGCCATCATTGTTCACGTTGAGTTGTACCCCAAGCTGGGCAGTCCCGAGCACTAGATGCCAAGATTTCAGCTTTGCTTAAGTAATGACATGCTTATAGGCCAATTCGTTTTATGCCGTCATGTCTATTCGATATAACAGTCGATAGCAAAGCTATATGTTGAATCGTTAATGAAGTCCGTAATCGTCGCGCCCATGCCTGATCCGCACGTCCACTTATCTTTCTCCGCGTCGTATGGCGTTGGCTCCCACCCCGTTTCATATGATGCTTCGCTTTCCGTGAAGTTATTCATCACGTATTTATCCTTCTGCATGAGCGCGTACCAAGCGTTTGCATACATCACAAGCGGATCGATTTGGACTATCGAGTACTTTCCGGAACGAATCTCAATTTCTGTTTTATCGTTATAATAAGCGACTGTGAGCTCAATCTTGGCAAGCAGCGGCAACGTTTCGTCTGATTCCCTCTGGATTGTTATGACATCACCGGCCATAGCGTCGGCAGACACAGTTTTGCTCTCTGGCGTGAAAATAGTCTCTCTGCTTCTTGTTCGCGTTTTTTCATTGCCATTTTCATCTCTGACCACCGTGTCGACCACGAGCGTCAATCGCTTCTGAGCGTCCGGCAACTCCACGGCTTCTGCCATCCCGGCTCGCATCAAAATAGGAGCCCCCGCCATCAGACCTAAGAACTGCTTTCTATCAATCATTCTTCATTCCCCTTGTCTACTTGATTTGACTTTCTCAGCTGAATGGGGATACAGAACAGTCCCGTCAAGTTCCTTATCTTCCACAAAAACTAGAATCCATTTATCACCTGCTTTCAACCCTGAGACATATCCGGAACTTGACTTACGGCGCATATCGATTCTCTTACGGCAACCACTTGGCATAAGCGCCTCAAATTGCCCGTTATGAACATCCGATAGAGCGCGCACCTCGACTGCAACAACCGTGTCGTTTTCTCCCCCATTAGTCGCCCTTAACAGAAAGAAGCTCGCTGCGGTGAGCAAAGCAAAGGAAAGCACCAATAGGAGCATTGCCCTTCGAATGAACTTGTCGCCGTTCACGAGTACAATCAACCCTTGCAATATGTGCCATCGTGAGACGTGTAAATTGATACGTCATATGGAAGAAACTGTAGCTGGTTTGTCCATCCATTCCAAACAACAAGCAGGTACTTCTTGGCATTCGAGTATGTGTTATGCATTGCCACGTAGCCCACAACTGCCATTGCGTGCCCGCTGCCATTTGACCGGAGCCTTCCAGAGAAAATACTCAGATTCCCCGAGTCGGTATTCACCCTAAAGGAATCCCATGACGGATACCAAACGAATGACGTCTCAAGCTCCTTGCCTCGTCTTGCACAAAACTCCTTTAAGGCCGGAGCGGGTTTATCAGGAGAAGTCTTGCCTTGAGTAAAGTACAGACCAGTCGCTTGATCATATTTCTTTTCTTCTTCTTCCCATGTCCCCGACAGCCTCCAAAGCTCCGAGTATAAATCGGACAATTTAAGGCGGTTCAAAGTCACATAGTGACTGCTAACTGCAAACATTGCCGAAACAGCGCAAGCATAAGTCCCCGTTTCTTTGATAACTTCTGTTTGCGTTGGCGTTATTATTCCCGAAACCGTTTTGCTCGCATCAACAACATATCCCTGTTTATACAAATCCTTGGCAGATACAAAAACGTCATCGAAATGTTCCGGCGATCCGCTGCGATTGCCTCCCGAGGACAATTTATTTGGTACTTTTTTTCCACTTGCGTCTAAAACAATGTTTTTATCTAAGTCGGCAACGCCAACAGTTAGCTCGTCAATCTTTAACGCAACGACGTTATCCGAGGATGCGAGGAGTGCAATTTCTTCGCTTGCACTCTCGATAGGTAAAAGAGCGTTCGGAGCCAAGCAGTATTCGCTGATCCACCAAGATCGCTCTGAATCAAATACGACGTAGCCATAGTTAACGTCATCCCGCTTCGCACGAACGATATACCCGATTGATTCCCCATCGGAATTCACCATTTTTACTGGGTCACAAGCGGTCACCGGCTCATCCGATACATCATCAAAGAAAGCCTGCGCTTGCTCCACAGCTATTTGCGGTGTGACACGGACCAAGTCGTCGTCTCCAAAAACCAACCTTGGAGACATCAGGGCGGCAAGCAACACTATGAATCCGACAATCACCTTTCTCGAATAACGCATTTCTTCCTCCATCCGTGTAGTAGGGAGATACGGTAACTAAATGATATTCTCTAGATAGTGTTATACGTTTGATATTGTTTTTACTGACACACTTTTAATCGGTGAAAGGTCTTCTTTTCGCCCTAAACGAGAAAAGGGTACTGGAGAAATCTCCGGTACCCTCACATTGCCCTCTATTTACTTGCTAGTCCTTAAACAGATAGCCCACGCCGCGGACGGTGGTGATGTGCGCCGCGATCTGCGGGCCCACCTTGGAGCGGATGCGTCGGATATGCACGTCGACGGTGCGCGTACCGCCGCAGTACTCAAAGCCCCACACGCGGTGCAGCAGCACCTCGCGGCTGTAGGCGCGGTTGGGATGCGTCGCCAAAAAACTCAGCAGCGAGTACTCCATCAGCGTCAGGTCAATGGGCTCGCTATCGAGTGTCACCTGGTAGGTGGCCAGGTTGATCTCAAGGTTATCGATGTTGAGCACATCATCGGAGGCGACGGGCTCCTCCTCGCCCATCAGACGCTGTGCACGAGCCTTGAGCTCGTTGGGCGTCGCCGTGGGACATACAAAGTCGGCATGCGCGTGATTGGGCAGGCGCAAGGTACCGAGCGCCTCGTCGTCGACGATCACCAGCATGGGGACGCCGCCGCGATCGTCAAGCCACTTGGCAATCTGATCGATGCGGTCGCTGCGGATGCCATCTGAATCGAGAATCAGCAGGTCAAAGTCGTGCGCCGCAGTTGGCGAATCGGGGGTTGCCAGGCTCACCTCGACACCCAGGGTAGTCGTCAAGCTGCGGGCAAACTCGTGGAAGCGCGTCGTGCGCGCCATGAACAGGGCACTCTTTTCGGACATATCGGCCTCCAAAGAAATGAGCTCAATCGTACTGGAACAAGCCAGCGCGATTAGGAGTTCGCCAGGTAGTGCTTGATCTCCCACTCGGTGATCGTAGACTCAAACTTATGCCACTCGTCGCGCTTCTTTTTGAGGAAGAAACTGTGGATGTGCTCGCCGAGGGCATCCTTCATAAACTGCGAGTCCTCAAACACGTCGAGCGCCTCTTTGAGCGAGCGCGGCAGCGGCGCGTAGCCGGCCTCGACCATCTGACGGTCGGTAAGCTTGAGCGTCTCGGCCGTGGCCTCGGGCGGGAGCTCCAGCTTGCGCTCGATGCCATCCAGACCAGCCGCCAGCGTAACGGCGTTGACCAGGTACGGATTGGCCATGGGATCGGGACTGCGCAGCTCGATGCGCGTGGACAGCTGCTTGCCGGGCTTGTAGACCGGAATGCGGACCATGCTCGCGCGGTTGCGCAGGCCCCACGTGGCGTACTGCGGCACGGAGTCGCCACCCGTGGTGATGCGCTTGTACGAGTTGACCGTGGGGTTGGTGATGGCGCTGATCTCGCGCGCGTGCGCCAAGATGCCGGCCATGTAGTGCTTGGCGATATCGGAGAGGTGGTACTTCTCGTCGTCCTCGCCCCAAAAGACGTTGTTGCCGTCATGGTCGAACAGCGACTGGCACAGGAACATGGCACTGCCGTCCTCGCCCGCCAACGGCTTGGGCATAAAGGAGGCGTGGCAACCGCTCTCGTAGGCCTGCTGCTTAATGATGAGTTTGGCCGTGGTGATGGCGTCGGACATGCTCAGGGCCTCGGCGTGACGCAGGCTCATGCCATGCTGTGAGCGGCCGGCGGCGTGGAAGGTGTACTCCACGGGCACGGACATCTTCTCGAGCGTGAGAACCGTGTTGCGACGCAGGTCGCGGGCGGCATCGCTCACCGAAAGATCGAAGTAGCCCACGTTGTCGAGCGGCTCGGGGGTGTGCTCGTCGGGGAAGTAGTAATACTCCAGCTCGGCACCCACGTTGAGCAGATAGCCAGCCTTCTCGGCCTTGCGGAACATGCGGCGCAGGGCATCGCGCGGGTCGCCGGCAAATGGCTTGCGATCGGGAGTGCACACGTCGCAGAACACGCGGGCGACGCCGTTGTGGCTCGGGCGCCACGGCAGGATCTGGAAGGTCGAAGCGTCTGGGAACGCCAGCATGTCGGCTTCCTCGGGCGTGGCAAAACCCTCGATGGCGGAGCCGTCAAAGCCAATACCCTCCTCAAAAGCGACCTCGAGGTCCTCGGGGCTAATGGCAAAGTTCTTGAGGCGGCCGAGAATGTCGACAAACCACAGACGCACAAAGCGGATGTCACGCTGCTCTACGGAGCGGAGTACGTAATCGATGTTCTGCTGGTTCATGTCGCTCCCCTTTCTTTCGGGCGGGTTTCGACTGGTCTATATCGCAGATACTATCGCAGAAAAATGTTTCCGCAGGGTTAAAGCGTATCAAGCGCTCAAAAAACGTGCTTGAGCAGGCCGTTGCGAACGAGCGGCTAGCGCGAGGTCGAAGCGCGGTGTTCGATGTGGCCGGGGATCTCGATGCGCTTGGGGGCGAGCTTTGCGGCATCGCCCACCGTAGTGGTAACGACATCGATACGCTCGGACAGGCGCTCGACTACGCGCTCGGCAATGGTAAGAGTGTCCTGCGCGGCCGTGGTCACACCGCCAAAGAGGACGTGGTTCCAGGGATAGTCGTCAAACGTTGCAATCTTGAGACCCGCGGGCAACGAGGGCCCCAGCTGGGCCAGCGCCTCGGTCAGGCGCAGGAAAACCAAGCCGTTGACGGCAATGAGGCCGAGCTTTTTACCCGCATAGCCGCGGATGGTCTCGTCCAGGCGACTGACACCCTCGACACCACCGTCCGCCAAGGTGACGACCTCGCCGGCCAGGCCGCGGCGCGAGAGCTCGTCGGCAAACGCCTCGGCGCGCTCGCGACGCACGGGGCTGTCATCGCTTGCCTCGGTGAGCAGGCACAGGCGCTCGCTGCCAGCAGAGGCCAAGGCGTCTACCAGGCCGGCGACCAGCTCACGGTTGTTGGAGGTCACCAGATCGACACCGCCGTCGGCAACATCGCGGTCGAGCAGCACGACGGGCAGGCGTCCCGCAGCCTCGGCGATCGCCTTGTCGTTGCCTCCGCAGGTATTGACGACCAGGCCGTCCACGCCGGCATCGATAAGTCTGGTGAGCGACTCTGCCTCCTTGGCGGGGTCGTTGCCGCTAATGGCCGTCATGAGCGAGCAGCCGCGCGCGGCGGCGCTGGCGGAAAGCCCTTCGAGCATGGCGCTGGAGAACGGGTTAGCAATGTCGGCCAAGATCACGCCGATGAGGTTGGTACGCGAGCTGCGCAGATTGCGCGCGGCGGCACGTGGACGATAGCCGGTGCGCTCGATAACTGCCGCGATGCGAGCACGGGTTTCCTCGGTCATCTGCCCGGGGCGGTTGTTGAGATAGCGCGAGACCGTGGCCGGGCTCACGCCCGCCTCGGCAGCAATGTCCTTAATCCTCATCTGCGCCATAGCGCACCCCGTTTCCCAATTGTCAGCAGTCTGAGCCATTTTAGGCATTTTTTTAAAAATCTCGCTTGCAAAACGTTGTAGATGAGTATACTACAACTCGAAACGAAACCGATTTCGTAAACCGATTTCGGCAAGCGTTGGCACGGAGGTGCAAAGATGTACCCTACCGTCTTGGCACCTCCGTGCCAACGCCATATCAAAGGTGTACGCACGAGCAAGAAGGAGCTGCGCGACCATGGGTAAAACGGTTCTTACCTTCGGCGAGATCATGATGAGGCTCTCGCCCAAAGATCATCTGCGCATTGAGCAGGCGACCGAGTTTGATGTCCGCTACGGCGGCGCCGAAGCCAACACCGCGCTTTCCCTGGCCTACCAGGGTGACAAGGCAGCTTACGTCTCCGTTGTCCCGGCCAACCGTCTGGGCGAGTGCGCCCTGCGTTCGCTGAAGGTCTACGACGTCGATACTTCACGCGTCGTGCGCCAGGGCGACCGTCTTGGCTCCTATGTGTTTGAGGTCGGCGCCTCGCAGCGCGGCAACGGCTGCGTCTACGACCGCAAGTACTCTGCCATCAACATGGCCAAGCGCGACGTCTTTGACTGGGACGAGATCCTCAAGGGTGTCGATGTCTTCTACTTCTCCGGCGTGACGCCCGCCGTCTCCGACGAGATGGCCGCCGCCTGCAAGGATGCCCTCACCGCCTGCCGCGCCAAGGGCATCACCACCGTTTGCGACGTGAACTATCGCGGCAAGATGTGGTCGCCCGAGAAGTCGCAGGCCACCATGAAGGAACTCCTGCCGCTCGTTGACATCTGCATTGCCAACGACGAGGACGCTCCTGCCGGCCTCGGTATGACCTGCGTCTCCGGCTCCCTTGCCCACGGCATCGAGGAGCGCGACACCTACGTCGAGATGGCCCGTCAGATCTGCGCCGAGTACGGTTGCAAGAAGGTCGCCTCGGTCGTCCGCAACATCTCCTGCGTCGAGCGCTCCATCTGGATGGGCATGCTCTTTGACGCCGAGAGCGGCGAGCACTGGTTCTCCCCTGCTCACGACGTGCACGTGCTCGAGGGCGTTGCCGCCGGCGATGCTTTCAACGCCGGCCTCGTCCATGCCCTCATCAACGACTTTGCCCCGCAGGACGCCGTCAACTACGCCATCGCCGCCTCGATCCTCAAGCTCACCATCAAGGGCGATTCCAACCTGGTGACCGCAGACGAGATCGCAGCCGTGGCATCCGCCGCCGACGGTGGCACCCGCGTCGCGCGCTAAGCCGTCCCCATTCCGCGGGCCGCAGCTTTCCATACCCATACCCCTGCGACCCGCTCCCCGATTTCTCCGGTCGGGCAAAGCCACCAGTCCCATTCCGGTTTTGTCTGGCATTCCCTACACGACTGGTTGCGAAGCCGGTTTTGGAATTGCTTGGACCCCAAGCAGTGCCTCCGATAACCAATCCAAAATCGGCTCCCGACCAGCACATTTGGCAATCACGCGCCCGTGCGCGCCTCACATCGAAAGGAACACCATGTTCGATCAGTTCTACACCACGCTTGAATCCCTGGGCATCGTGCCGGTCGTCGTGCTCGACAAGGTCGAGGACGCCGCTCCGCTCGCCCACGCCCTGATGTCTGCCGGCATGAAGTCCGCCGAGGTCACCTTCCGTACCGCTTGCGCCGCCGAGTGCATCGCCGCCATGGCCGAGGCCGAGCCCGAGATGTGCGTCGGCGCCGGCACCGTCCTGACTGTCGAGCAGGTTGAGCAGGCCCGCGCCGCCGGTGCCAAGTTCATCGTCTCCCCGGGTTACAACGAGGACGTCGTGAAGCACTGCATCGACATCGACCTGCCAGTGCTGCCCGGCACCGTGACCCCCTCCGAGGTTACCGCCGCCGAGAACCTGGGCCTCAAGGTCACCAAGTTCTTCCCCGCGGCTCAGTACGGCGGCCTCAACACCATCAAGGCCCTCGCCGCTCCGTTTGTCGGTCATCGCTTTATGCCCACCGGCGGCGTGAGCACCGCCAACGTCGAGGAGTACCTGAGCTCCAGCGCCATCATCGCCTGTGGTGGCACCTGGATGGTCAAGCCGGCCCTGTTCGCCGACGGCGACTTTTCCAAGGTCGAGCAGATCGCCCGCGAGGCCATGGACGTCGTCAAGAAGGTCCGCGGCTAACCCTGCCATTTGGGTACGGGGTAGATATGGTAGGTTTTCTGCTTGACTTCCCCGTTTGATCCGCTCTCTATCGTGGGGGCGCGGCCACGGTTGCGCCCCTTTAAAACGGCTTGGAAGCGCGCCGTTTCCGTCACGAACAAGAACCGAAACCGTCTTGTATGCTGATAGAACGTGACGGAAGCGACACGCACCCGAGCCGCTTTTCCCACTCGACTGGCAGCCGTGCTCAGCTAAGCCACTTGACAAAAACCAACCCGCCAAAACAGCTGCGGCGCCGTCTGGAGGAATGGGCCCCTGCTTCCGGTCTTTTCCTCCAAGCGGCGCCGCAGCCTTTTTACGCCCCAATAGCACCCCCGCACTTGCGGTGAAATACGGACTGTTTACGCCGCCAGAACCGCAAAACAGTCCATATTTCACCGCAACTAAGTAAGGGAGCGAGTTAGATGGCCGAGTCTTTGGGCAGCTCGAAATAGTCGGGATGTAAGGCGATAACCGGGCCCTGCTCCTCGGGCATCAGATGCAAGTGCGTCTCTGCCAGATAGCTCGCCGTGTCGGTATCACCCTTCTTAATGGCCTCGAGAATCCGGCGATGCTGACGACGGATCGGCTCCCAATCCAAATCCTGCGACACCATACGTAACCAGTTGTATCGCTCAAAATGCGTGTTGACGCTCTTCATCCAATCCCACAACATGTGGCGGCCGGCAATCTCAAAGCACGTCTCGTGGAACAGGTTGTCCAGGTCGAAAAAGCGGCGCGTTTCTCGATGGTCGAGCGACTCGGACTCGGCCAGAATCTGCTCAAGCCAATCCTTTTGCTCGGGCGTGGCGGCCGAACAGCATTTAATGAGCACGCTTCTCTCGAGTTTCTCGCGCAAGAAACAGGCGTTCTCGCCGCGCTCCATGCTGATTTTTGAGACATAGGTGCCGCTTTTGGGCCGTGTTTCCACCAGCTCTTGCTCACGCAGGCGCACAAAGGACTCGCGAATGGGCGTGCGCCCGATTCCCGTCTCCTTTTCCAGACCGATCGCCGATAAGCGCGTGCCGGGCTTGAGCTCGGCATAGATGATCTTGGAGCGCAATGCGTTGTATGCCTGATCTTGCAGGCTCTGATAATGCTGGTGCTGTTCCATAAAGCCCTCGAATGAAGCCCACGGTTTGTCGAATAACTCCACGTAATACTATCGCATCCCCCATCCCACGGCGATGTTTGAGGGGTAGGGCCGGGATTCGGCTTTTGATCGATAAGTTGTTGCAATTAGGTGAACGTTCACCTAATTTCTTCTATTTCGCTTTGCAAATGGATTCCCATACGTATACTAAATCTCAACGAAACCGATTTCGTCAAGCCTGGGCAATAGGATGCTAAGACGCACCCTACCATCTTGGCATCCTATTGCCCATGCCATGCCATTTGCTTTCTTCCCGTCTCGTTGAGCCCTTCAGTCCCATTCTGGCACAACGAGACATTCCTAGACGACTGACCATGGGGCCGGCTTTTCTGCCGTTGAGGCAGTGCCTCCGATAACCCTCTTTTTGCCGGCCCAGGTCAGACATTTCTCTTTAAATATCCTTCAATCGAAAGGATGCAGCAGCGTGCGACCGCTCATCATCATGCATGGCGCAGACATCGATTGGCGTCATACCGTCATAAGAATGCTGATGTATCTGGCGGGCGTTGCCGTGCTGGCACTCGGTATGAGCCTCCAGACGGCATCTGGCCTGGGCGTCGCCGCGCTCACGTGCTTTGCCACGACCCTATCCATGCTCACGGGCAAGACGCTCGGCTTTTGGATTACAACTACCTATGTCGCTTACATCGCGGCGCAGCTCGCCATCTTGCGACGCGAATTTCAACCGCGCATTTTGCTCGAGCTTTGCTTTTCAACGCTAATGGGCGGCTTCACCGATCTGTTCATGGCGTTCAACCCGCTGCATCCCACGGCGCTCCCCGCGCAGGTTGCGACCATGCTGCTCTCCCTCGCTATCACCGCATTTGGCGTCAGTCTCGTCGTCAACATGGGCGTTGTCCCCAACGCACCCGACGGCTTGGTGCAGGTCATTGCGGAAAAGCTCAAGCGCCGTTTTGGAGACGTAAAGGTCGTGTTCGATTGCTCGCATGTCGCCGCCTCGCTCACGCTGTCGCTGGTATGCATGCACAACTTAGGCGGCTTTGGCGTAACCACCGCCATCTCGGCACTGTTCTTGGGCCACATCATCAACTTCGCCAACAAGCTGTTTGCCCAGCGATTCGTCCGTATGGCGTTTGGCGCCAAATAGCGAACAGCCGCTGAGCAAACGAGGCTCGAGTGCCCGGCATGTCTATGTCGCAAATAACGACGCACGCGCTATACGGACGATGAGGAATAGCCCGTCGCAAACCCCGCAAGCGGAGCTATATGTTGCTATAACTTGACATAAATTGGCCCATTGCCAGCCGGCATGCAAAAGGCCCCAAGCCATTCGCGGCTTGGGGCCTGCCTGGTAACACAGGTCTTTCGGACTACGCTCGCTCGTATTTCGTGGCGCGGCCTGTCCCCTGTTTCATGATCGCGTTTCGGCTGAGCAGAGATTCGAGCGCGGACAGTGTTCGCGCACGGCTCAGCCCCGTCTGTTTCTCAATCTCACTTCGCGACATAATTCGTCCGCCCGACAAGGCCTTAAGAACCTGAGCCTCTTCTCCAGACCCTTCAAAGGCATCGGTAACGGGCAACGCGACAGCTACCACGCCGCCACGAATATCAAAGACCGGCTGATTAATCGAATCGCGATAGGCACGCCTAATGC
Source organism: uncultured bacterium (assembly GCA_905215905.1). GTDB lineage: Bacteria > Actinomycetota > Coriobacteriia > Coriobacteriales > Coriobacteriaceae > Collinsella. The sequence goes on from CAJMRI010000004.1 coordinate 95,000, forward strand.
GCGCAATTCCCGTTCCAAACTTCTCGATATAGTCCAACTTTAAGAAGACCTCGGCAACGATGGGATTTCTGAGCACGGATATCTGTCCATACAGGTATTGCTCCGTCGTCAAGCCAGCGGGCAACGACCCGGGTGAAGTCACAACGACGCGATCATCATACAGAGCAACCTGAACATTCGCTTGCACGTCCCACGTCCGATGCACTAGAGCGTTTGCAACTGCCTCGCGGAATGCCTCGAGGGGAATCCGGTCGGTCTGAACACGCTCGACACCTTCGATGCGCTCATAACGATAGTAGCGCGCGAACATGGCAACTGCTCTATCAACCTGCTCAATTGCAGACAGGCCCGTCGTCGTCTCACGATCTAAAAGCACGTCCTCGGTGTCGCCAAAACGAACGCAGTCGATGCCCGGAAATTCGTTGTTATCCGCCAATATCGCCGCGGCATTGGTATAGCCATCCTTGCCGAGCAGGCGAAGCGTTCGCATAATATCCGACGTGAGCTCAGAAATGCCTAGATGCTCGATGCACTTGTGTTCGAGCGTATGAAAACTCAGGTCCTGGCGAGCCGAGGTGAGCGCATCGAACGTCAGATTGCTGCCTTCGAGCGTCAGCCTGCCGTATTCAAAACGGTCGACCTCTACCGTCGCCGAATCATTTCGCCTGTAGGCCTTCCCCTTGCTTCGATAGGGCTTGTCCTGCCCCTCGTAAACCGTAAGCGTTACAGTTCCGCGGTTCTCGTCGAGCTCGAGCGTGTAACGAGGCGCAGGATCCAGACTGTCATTAATCATGTTCTCGATGCGCAGACACTCCGCAACCGGGTCAGAAAGACCGACTGCAACACCACCGTCGTCAACGCCAAACTCTATCTTGCCCGTCCCGTAGTTTGCATAGGCGCTCACCGTTTTAAGAAACGTCGGCGTTACGCTTTCCTTGTATTCGACGGTAGGACTCTCTCTGACAACCATACGTACGGTCCTTCTCCTTTTCATGCTCATCTGAACCGTATTATAAGACGAAAAACATTTGCGTACGGCTTAGAATCAGACGCAAACTGTTTTCGTCTTATTTGCGTACGGAAACTAGATACAAATTTCACGTTCATACGACTATTTACCAAACGCATAGTGTTTTCGTCCGGCAATGCGTCCGTAATCCAAACAAAAAGGCCCCGAGCTCGTGTTGAACTCGGGACCTCTTGCGCCGCGCATCTATGAGAGGAGAAATGCGATGCGCACGGGCGCTACTCCATGTAGCAGATATCGCGACGAGCGGCTGCAACCGTTCACCTTTTAAAAGTGAACGTTCACCTGATTCTAGGAAAACCTGACTTTTAATTCCTCCGCTTCTCCTATACTGAACTTGTAATAGAAGCAAGACTTATATAGATGAACGTTTCTTTTGGAAGGATTGTAATGTCTAACCTTATGGACAGCTTCCGCCTGGACGGCAAGGTCGCGCTCGTGACCGGCGCCACCTATGGCATCGGCATGGCCATGGCCGAGGCACTCGGCGAAGCCGGCGCCAGGATCGCCTTTAACGCCCGTCACGCCGACAAGGTCGCCGAGGCCGAGAAGCACTACCGCGAGCTGGGCTTTGATGCTCACGGCTATGTTGCCGACGTCACCGACGAGGCCGTCGTCGCCGAGCTCATCGCCAAGATCGAGGCCGATTTTGGCACCACGCCCGACATTCTGGTCAACAACGCCGGCGTCATCCAGCGCACCCCGATGCTCGACATGAGCGCCGAGGACTTCCGTCGCGTCGTCGACATCGACCTCAATGCCCCGTTCATCGTGTCCAAGGCCTGCCTGCCGGGCATGATCGCCAAGGGTCACGGCAAGATCATCAATATCTGCTCCATGATGAGCGAGCTGGGCCGCGAGACCATCGCCGGCTATGCCGCCGCCAAGGGCGGACTCAAGATGCTCACCAAGAACATCTGCTCCGAGTTTGGCGAGGCCAATATCCAGTGCAACGGCATTGGGCCCGGCTACATCGCCACGCCGCAGACCGCACCGCTGCGCGAGACGCAGCCCGACGGCAGCCGCCACCCGTTTGACCAGTTCATCATTGCCAAGACGCCGGCCGCCCGTTGGGGCACGCCCGAGGACCTGAAGGGCCCCGCCGTGTTCCTGGCTTCCGACGCATCGAGCTTCGTCAACGGGCACATTCTGTACGTGGACGGCGGCATCCTCGCCTACATCGGCAAACAGCCGCAATAGGCTGCGGCCGCGCGGAGCACGGCACCTTGGCGCTCAAACCGTCGCTCGCGTACCGAAGTACGCTTCGCTCCTCTTTCACGCCAATCTGCCGCACTCCGCGCGCCCTCGCCACCGTCACGCACCAGCCAACACAGGCGCTTCGGTTTGTGCGGAACTCGCGACAGACTTAACTGCCAACCGCCCGCATAGCTCATCGCGGGTTGGCTTTGCCGCCGCCCGCGCACAGAAACAAAAAACTGGAAGATTAAGTTGAAAGGTTAACTCAAATGAAGATCGCTCTAATCAACGAGAATTCTCAGAACTCCAAGAACCCTATGATCGAGGCTGCCCTTAAGAAGGTTGTCGAGCCCATGGGGCACACCGTCTTTAACTATGGCATGTATGCCGACGCCGGCTCCAAGCCCCTCACCTACGTGCAGAACGGCATTCTTGCCGCCGTGCTGCTCAACTCCGGTGCCGCCGACTACGTCGTGACCGGCTGCGGCACCGGCGAGGGTGCTATGCTCGCCTGCAACTCCTTCCCCGGCGTGCTGTGCGGCCATGTTGCCGACCCGCTGGATGCCTATACCTTTGCCCAGGTCAACGATGGCAACGCCGTCGCCATGCCCTTCGCGCTCAAGAACGGCTGGGGCCAGGAGCTCAACCTCGAGTACACCTTCGAGAAGCTCTTTGGCTTTGGTTCGGGCAACGGCTATCCCGCCGAGCGCGTTGAGCCCGAGCAGCGCAACAAGAAGATCCTCGATGGCGTGCGCGCTGTGACCATGCGTCCGCTCGTCGACGTCCTGGGCGAGATCGATCAGGACCTGGTGAAGGGCGCACTTGCCGGCGAGCACTTCCAGGAGTACTTCTTTGCCAACGCCACCGACGAGGTCATCATCGCCAAGGTCAAGGAGCTCTTGGGTCTGTAATAAGGCCCACGGGGCGCACCGACCCCCAACAAACCGCCAGACAAAAGGCGCCGCGACGATCCATGTGTCGCGGCGCCTTTTTAGATTGGCTATCGCTTGAGTCACCGCAAGGCGGCCGCTCCCCTATTTGCCAAGAGCCTACAGCTCGCAGGCGACCTTGTAGCCGTCGCCGATGGCGTCGCGGATGTTGCCGCACTTCTGGGCATCGCCCAGCACGTGGGTGGCAACGCCGGCAACGGCAAGGTCATCGGCCAGCTTGGTGTTGGGGCGGTAACCCATGGCAAGCACCAGCGTATCGGCGTCGGCGATGGTATGGACTTCGCCGTCCTTTTCGTAACTGATGGCGTCCTCGGTAATCTCAGTCACCTTGGCCTCGGTCAGCACGTGAACGCCCTTGGAGAGCATGCGCGTGATGAGCACCGCGCGACCGGCGCCACCCTCGTTGGCGGCAAGCGTCTTGGTCATCTCGATGACGGTGACATCGCGGTTGGCCGGCGACAGATCGTTGACCAACGGGGCCAGGTAATCGGCCGTCTCGCAGCCGACGGTGCCGCCGCCCACAATGACGATCTTCTTGCCCGGGAAAGCCTTGCCGCCCAGCAGGTCATCAGCCGTCATGACCTGCTTAAAGCCCTGCATAAAGGCCGGGGCGATGGGTTCGGCGCCATAGGCCAGGACAACCTCGTAACCCGCGTAGTCGCGCTGAATGTCCTCGGCCGAAAGCTCGGTACCAAAGACGCACTTCACGCCCGCCTCAGCAAGACGGCGATACTGGTACTTGATCACGCGCGTGAGCTCCTGCTTTGCCGGCGGAACGGCCGCGATGCGCATCTCGCCGCCCGGCTCGTCCTGCTTATCCACGAGCACCACGTTGTGGCCGCGCTTGGCGGCAATGTAGGCTGCCTCCATGCCCGCAGGACCGGCGCCCACAACGAGTACGTTTTTGGCCTCGGCGGCAGGCTCGTAGCCAGCCTCGTCGCGCTCCACGTCCGGGTTGACGGTGCAGGAGATGCGCTTGCCAAACATGATGCCGTTCAGGCAGCGCAGGCAGCCAATGCAGGGGCGGATGTCGTCGGCGTTGCCGGCAGCGGCTTTGTTGCAGAACTCGGCATCACACAGATTGGCGCGACCCATCATGCAGATATCGGCAGCACCGTCCTCAATCAGCTCCTCGGCGATCCAAGCCTCGTTAATGCGGCCGACCGTGGCAACGGGAATGTTGACGTGCTTTTTGATCTCGCGCGAGCAGGCGGCGTGCGAGGCCTGCTGGGTACCGGCGGCGGGAATCGCGGAGCCGCGCTTGATGGTGGTACCACCCGACACATGAATCATGTCGACACCGGCCTTCTCCAGGCGACGCGAGACGTAGATCATGTCGTTGAGGGTCAGACCGCCATCGGTGTACTCGTCGCCCGAAATGCGGACGTCGATGATAAAGTCCTTGCCGCAGCGCTCGCGAATCTCGGCGATGACTTCGAGCAGGAAGCGCATGCGGGCGTCGAGCGAGCCGCCGTACTCGTCGGTGCGCTTGTTGTAGAGCGGAGTCAAAAAGCCGCCGAGCATACCGTGGGCGTGCGCCGCGTGGACTTCGACGCCATCGACGCCGGCCTTCTGCATGCGCACGGCAGCGTCGCCAAACTGATGCGTGAGCACGTGAATCTCGTCGACCGTGATGGGGCGCGGTGCCTCGCGGGCGTAAGACGGGCCCACAAAGGACGGAGCGATCAGGCGAGGCGTGCCCGGAATGTTAAAGGCCATGTAGGCGGGGTGGAAGAGCTGCGGCATGATCTTGCAGCCGTACTCGTGGACGGCCGCGGCGAGCTTTTCCCAGCCGGGGATAAACGTGTCGTCGTAGCAGCACATGTCACCCGGCAGATAGGTATAGGTAGGCTCGACCGTCACGACCTCGGTGATGATGAGGCCCACGCCGCCCTTGGCGCGGGCACGGTAATGATCGACCAAGTCGTCGGTCACATAGCCATGATCGGCCAGGTTGGTAGATACCGGCGGCATAAAGACGCGGTTCTTGACCTCGGTCGTACCGACCTTGATCGGGCTAAAGAGCATCGGGTAGGCGGATGACTCCATACAGGCTTCCTTTCGTTTAAGCCGCTCGGCGGCAATTGCTAACGTACCTATCGTATCAGCAACCGCGCTGTACCCGACCGTGCACGTTCCCCCGGCTTTTACTCAGCCCACAAAAAAGTTGCGGTGGAATACGGAGTAGATGAGGCTTTTGACAGGCAAAACAGTCCGTATTTCACCGCAACTGATGGATGGGATGGGTTAGATGCCCAGGTAGCTGGTCATGCCTTCGACGGCGAGCTTGGCGCCGGCTACAGCATGGACCACAGTGAGCGGGCCGTTGACCACGTCGCCGGCGGCAAAGACGCCCGGCACGGTGGTCATGCCGTGCTCATCGACCGAAAGAAGGCCACGATGGTCGGTCTCCAGACCGCCCGTCGTAAGCACCAGCTTGTCCTTAGGCACTTGCGAGGCCGCAATCACAACCGTGTCGGCGGGCACATGGTCAAGTTCTTCCTCGTAGCCCACCACGTTGTCGTCCTCGTCAAAGATAGCCGTCTCGAACACCGGACCGTTATCGTCGATGGCGCAGATCGCCTTGCCGCGCACGATCTCGGCACCATCAAGCTCGGTCAGCTCCACCTCGTCATCGATGGCCGAGATATGGCGCGATCGGGCATACACGGTAACCTTGCGAGCGCCCGAGCGCAGAGCCGTGCGGGCAACATCCATGGCCACGTTGCCGGCGCCGATAACCGCCACGTTCTGACCGATCGCCACGCTCGTGGGATCGACCAGGTAATCGATACCAAACAGTACGTTACCACGCGACTCGCCGGGAATACCCAGCTTGCGGGCGCGCCAGGTACCGGTACCGACAAAGACCGCATCGTAGCCGTCGCGCAACAGGTCGTCGATATGCAGCGCGCCACCGATGGTGGTCGAGGGACGGACGCGCACGCCAAGCGAGCACATCACGTGACGGTACTTTTGCACGAGAGCACGGGGCAGGCGAAACTCGGGGATGCCGTACTCCAGCACGCCGCCGATCTCGGGGCGCTGTTCAAACACCGTGACGGCACAGCCCAGCTGGGCCATCTTAATGGCCGCGGTAATGCCGGCAGGACCGGAACCGACCACGGCAACCTGCTTGCCGCACGACGGCGCAGGCTTCCACTCCTTACGATCCAAATACGCAGTCGAGATATAGTTCTCGATGCTCGAGAAGTGCACCGGCGCACCCTTGCGGCCCTGGATGCACGCGCCCTCGCACCGACCCGAATGGTTGCAGATCATGGAGCAGACCGCGCTCATGGGGTTGTTCTGGAACAGCAGCCCACCTGCCTCTTCCAGACGGCGCTGCTTAAACAGGTCGATGACCTGCGGAATAGGCGTCTGAACCGGACAGCCTTTAAGCTGGCAGAACGCCTTCTTGCACCCAAGGCAACGGTTCGCTTCCTCAACAATATGAATAGCCATCGGTTCCTCTCCTGGACCTCTACGACAATCTCTTTCGCCAACCTGCTTCGTTACAGAATCACGTGCTCGCACATCACGCTGCGGCCCATGCGCAGCAACTCGTCGCGCGAACGCTCGACCGTGGACGGTGTGCTGTTCTCGATAACGGTCATAATGCCCGGTCGCGCGGCCGCGGCCCAGGCGGCAATAGCCTCAAAAACAAAGTTTCCGCACGTACAGGCGCCGTGGCATACCAAACGAGAGCCCGAGCCATCACACCAGCCATCCTGGTCCTCGTTGTCTACGATCTCGTAGTCCTTTGCATGCAGCACGCGAATCTTGCTGCCGCACAGGTGCAACATACGCGACACCTGCTCGGAAGCCTCACCGACGATCGTGGGATGCAGCAGCGACACCGGGTCGTAGATCACGCCGAGCGCCGGGCTCGGGACGCGCTCCAGAACCTCGCGGCAGCGCCCGGGCGTATTGACGATCTCGTTCCAACCGGGCTCGATCAGAAGCTCGCCGCCCTCCTTTTCGGCCATCGAGCACACGCGTGCGAGTCCTTTGCAAAACGCATCGAGCGCAGCGGCCGAAAAACGGTCATCGGCCATCTTGTTCTGCGCGTTAGGGCGCCCCGTCTCGGTCCCCACCGGACAGCCCCCAAGCCAGCGCGCGAACCTCAGGCACGCCTCGTACTCGGCATAGGTATCCACCAGTTGATTCTGATCGGGCGTTGCCAGGTTTTTATAGCAGCCGAGCACCGCCACCTGCACGCCGTTGGTGTCGAGCACCTCGCGCAGATGGTCGGCGAGTTCGTGCGTAAGGCCGGAACGGTTAATGCCAAAGGACTTGTAGAGTACTTTGCTCGGCAGCTGAATGCACGAGAAACCCAGTTTGCCTGCCATGCGAATGCGCTCCTCGACCGTACCCTCGGGCAGGTCGTGCAGGCGCACGCCGACGCTCAGTGCGCCTTTTGACTGCGCCATGCCTAGACCTCCTTGCACGCATTGATGCCCGGCGTGTAGCCGCCAAACGGGTCGTCGATGGAGCACACGCCCGAAGGGGCAAGCGGATCGCGCTTACCGGCAAGCTTGTCATGATGCATGGTCTCGATATAGGCAAGCACCAGCGGCGCCACGCCCTTCGCGTCGTTTTTGACGACGGGCTCGCTCATGTAGTAGCCAAACGTGCCCTCGCGGTGCGCGGTGTTGCCAAGACCCGCCACCAGGCAGATGTTGTCGAGCGCCAGCTGTCCGTCGCGCTCGGACAGGCACGTGTCGCAGATGCCGTCAAACGCACGGCGGCCGTACTGGTAGTAGCGCTCGCCCAGCACGCCCAGGCGCACGCCCTTCATGATGGCGTTGGCAAAGATGGCGCTGCCCGACTCCTCCAGATAGTTGGGGGCGATATTGGGCAGGTTGATGACCTGGTGCCACATGCCGGTCTTCTCGTCCTGATACGGCAGCATGGCGTCGATCAGGTCGTGGAACATCTTGCGGATCTCGTCCTTCTCGGCCGACATCGAGGGCGGCATGAGCTCCCAGGTATCGATGAGCGCCATGGCAAACCAGCCCTCGGCGCGCAGCCAGAAGTTGGCCGAAAGACCGGTGACGGGATCGCACCAGAACTGCTTGCGGCTCGCGTCGTAGGCGTGATAGTACAGACCGTTGAGGGGGTTGCGCATCAGGTCATGCACGACCTGGAACATATGGAAGCTATCCGAGCAGGCACGGCGGTTGTGGAAGCTCAGCTCGTACTGCATGTAGAACGGCTGCGCCATGTACATGCCGTCGAGCCAGATCTGGTTGGGGTAGACGGCCTTGTGCCAAAACACACCCTCTTTGGTACGCGGCTGGGTTTCGAGCTGACGATAGATGGTATCCATGGCGGCACGGTACTTGGGCTTGCCCACCAGGTCATAGAGTTTGTAGAGGGTTTTGCCCGCGTTGACGTTGTCGAGGTTGTACTCCTGGGGATCGTAATGCTTGATGGTGCCGTCATCCTGGACAAAGAAGTCGATATAGTCGTCGGCGAAGGTCAGGTAACGCTGCTCGCCGGTGATCTCGTACAGCTCGATGAGTGCCTTGATCATGCAGCCGTCAATGTAATTCCAGGTGTTCTCCTTGCCGGCGCGAAGCTTTTCGATATTCCAGGCCGGCACCTGAGGCGTAGAGGTCTCGATCAACTGCTCGATATAACGGTCCAGAATCTGATTGCAACCCATTGCTGTCCCCTCTGACGTTATTGATGGGTGAACGTTTCCCCTAGTGTAACGCGAACGGGGATTATAGGGTGAACGTTAACCCTATAATCCCCGTGAACGGCAAACTTTTAACGACAAACGGCGGTGAGGCCCGCAGCGATGCGATGCGCCAGGCGCTCATAGCCGGCAGGGCTGTAATGCAGACCGTCCGGCATGTAGAGCTCGCGGTGCTCCGGCAAAAACGGGCTGATGCCGCTTTGCGCATACAGGTCGATCACCGGCACCGAGTAGCGATCGCAGACCTCCAGCATCGCGCGCACATAGGCGTCTTGCGTCAGGCCCAGATGGTTGGCCTCGTTGCTTGCCGGAATATCCTTCTCGTGTTTGCCGCTCGTCTTGCACGGCGTCATAAACACCAGCTTTGCCTGAGGCGAGCGCGCCGTGATGGTGCGGATCAGGTAGTCGAGCGCACCGTAGAACTCGTGCACGTCCGTGCTGCCCAGCTCTCCCAGCGGCACGTTACGGCTAAAGTCGTTAACGCCGCCAAAGACGATGCAGATATCTGCCGTGTGATCGATGCCGTCCAAGCGCTCGACAAACGAATCGCCACGGTCGGCCTTGACGGCAATACGCGAACCCTTAATACCAAAGTTCTCGATCGTAGCGCCGCCCAGCAGCGCACCCAGGTGCGAGGTCCAAGAGATGTCGTTGCCTCCCCCGCCGCATCCGTTATCGCCCCAGGTGGTCGAATCGCCAAAGCAGCAGACGGTCGATTCGCTCAAGTTTTTCGTTTCCATATTCTTCTCCTCACCCGCACACCGGCGGTCATACAGGTACATACCGTTCATTCACAACATATCGAGGGACTATGCGTGGGCGTATTCCGCAACTTGCGAATCGAGCCATTCGATATCCTCGGCAAGATGCGCCACGCCCAGGTGGTGTCCACCCGGGCAGACCTCGTGCAGAAGGTTTTCGTCCTTGCCCAGCAGCGCGTAGGCGTCGCGAACGATATCGAGCTGCTCGTCTACGTTCGCAAGCCCGCGGGCGCCGTTGAGATGGTCTTTCTCGCAGCTCTGAACCAAGAGCGGCCGTGGCGCGACAAGCGATGCAATGTCGCCCATGTCGAGCAGACGCCAGAGTCCAGGCGTGTAATTGCAGCTGCAATTGCCGTTGAGGTGCAGTAGCGAATCATCAACGCCGTACAGATAGCCCGAGACAAACGCCTTGCGCACGCGCGGGTCGAGCGCGGACAGGTACAACGTCATGTAACCGCCGCCCGAAAAACCAAAGCAGCCCAGGTCGTCCATGGCAATGTCACCGCGTGTCTCCAAGTAATCAATCAAGCGCATGTTGTCCCAGGCGTTGAGGCCCGCGACCGTAAGACCCAGCGGCTCGGCCATACGTGCTTGATTCAGACACGTACCGCGCAGGTAGCTGTTCTCGTCGTCGCCCTGACCCTTCCAGTCACGACGGTATCCCCAACCACGCGCATCGGGGCAGACGGTCACATAACCCATGCGCGCCAAACGCAGACCGTAGTCGTAATTGAACTTACGCACGGCATCGTCGACCGCCGGCACGCCCGCAACGCCGGCTATGCTTGCAGCACCCGCCCCCTGGTGACCATGCGGGCAGATATAGCAGCGCTTGAGTCCCCGCTCGTCAAGCTTGGGGCGGGACGGCTCCAACAGGTAAAACGGCATCCACACATCGTGCTCAACCTGCAACACCGCATGAGTACGCACGATGCTGCCGGCAACCCGCACGCGATTGAGCTCACGAATCTCAATCGGGGCGCGGTCCATAAGCGAAAGACCCAAAATATCGTACAGACGAGTCCTGGTCGCAGCCTTCCATGCCTCAAAGTCTATGGGAGTCTTGCCCGTAAATGCGGCCGAGCGCCCCTCGCGCTTCAGTCGGGCGCGCAGCGCAGGTTCGTCCTCGTAGTACGTCTCGATGTGCACGGTGCGGCCATTGGCAGATAGCCCGGCCGTCTCTACCGCATCACCGTCGCCGCCCTCGGGATCCCAACCATCCGTGCCGGCAAGCACTCGGTCACGCGCATAGCGTTCGGAATCCTGACCGGTCAGGCAATGCGCCCACGGCACCCAAGCGGCAGTATCACCCGCCGGGCCAAACAGGGCACCGCCGGCATACAGGGTGCCGTCATGTGCCGCTGGCTTATTCCAATCCCACCAACCCTCGAGTGAAATATGGGGGCCCAGCCAGCATTCGAGCAAAACGGTCTGGGCCCACTCGCGCCATGGACGACCCAGATAGACCGATCCGGGGGCAATGCCCTCATCGGCTGTAAACGAACAGCCATGAAACACAAATCCGTACGGCTCGCCCTGAGGCGTGGAGGCTGCCGTTACATACCCGTTGACATCCATATCGCGGTTGAGCGAGCGAATCTCACACCCCTCAAAGTAGGCACGCGCGCCGCCAAAGATAAAGTCGACATCGCCCTCGATCCGGCAACGTCGAAAATACTGCCGCCCCACGCGGCGCGGGGCGAACTGCTTGGGGCCTATAAAGCCGCCCGGCTTGGCCTCGCGCGGCGGCAGCGGCCCCAAAAAGAGCGTGTCCTGGTGTCCCTTAATGCAGCAGGCATCGACAACCAGGCGGTCACCATCGGCATACAGGGCAATCGCCTGGCCGACCTCGCGCCCATCACCGGCGTTGTTTTCGATTGTTAGACCCGCAAGCGTCACGTCGTCGGCATCGACCAGCACCGTGTACGTACGGAAGGTGCCGAGTCTTCCATCCTGGCCGCTACCATCTTCCGAAGGCATCTTGGCACCCAGGCCTCCCACGATACGCACGCTGTCGGCCGTCTCGCCCTCGAGCGTCACATGCGGACGACGAATTTCGACCCGTTCGCGGTACTCACCCGGCGCCACCAGCACGCGCACCGGCACGGTCACATCGGGCACACACCGCTCCGCCGCCTCGAGCGCCGCCGAAATGCTGCGATACGCGCCTTCGCGTTCGAGCGATACCTCAAAGAGCTGTTCTTTACCACTCATCTGTCATTACGCTTTCTGTCACAGAACACCCACCGTGCAATACCGGCACCTATAGATTGCGTGCGACAGCCGGGCGGACCCGACCGTCGCACGCCTCAACATGCCGTATTCACTTGTGCAGGAGCACTACCCTACGCGCGGATAACCTTGTCGACGTTTTGCAGCTGCAGCTCGTCGCCATCCTGACCCTCGATGCGCACGTTCTGCAGGTCGAGGACTTTCACGTTCTGCGCGATGATGCCCTGGCGCACCATGGGCTCCACGCCGCAGGCCATGGCCGGCACAAAGGGCTCGGCATCGGCGGCAAAGGTCACATGGACATCCTGGAACGTCAGGCGCGTCACCTTGCTCTCGGGAAGGCCCGTGATATAGGCCGCGGCCGCATGGCAGTTGGTGGCCTCGATATCGCAAAACGTCGTGGCGCCAAAGCCGGGCGTACGGTCGTCGACGGGCAGCGCCTCGCGAGACTGCACGTAGTCGGTCTTGCCGTCCTTGTCGCAGAAGTAGAACGAGTTGACCACGAAGGGCGTGAGCACCTTATCCATGCGAATGTGCTCGAAGGTGATGCCCTCGTTGACGGCGTCCTTGCCGCGTCCGCGGCGTGTCTTGACGCGCAGGCCGCGGTCGGTGCGCTCAAAGAGGCACTTGCTCACGGTGAGGTCCTTGATGCCGCCGGCGGCCTCGGATCCCAGCACCACGGCGCCGTGGCCGTCGTGCATGTAGCAGTGCGAGATCAGCACGTCGTGCGTGGCGGGACGGAGCTCGGGTTCAATGCCCAGTTTGCCGCTCTTGATGGCAATGCAGTCGTCGCCCACCGAGAACTGACAGCCAAGGATGCGGACAAAACCGCAGCTCTCGGGATCGAAACCGTCGGTGTTGTGGGAGTTCTTGGGACCCTCGATGGACAGGCACAGGGCATCGACGTGCTCGCACAGAATGGGATGGATATTCCACGCCGGGCTGTTGCGCACGGTAAAGCCAGCAAGGCTCACGTTTTCGCACTCGGACAGGAAAATCATGCGCGGGCGGGCGACCTCGCGGCCCTCCTCGGGACGGAAGATGTTCTTAAAGTCCTTGTTCCACCAGTTGTCCTCGGCAAAATCGGTCTGGCCGTCGATGGCGCCGCGGCCATAGATGCACACGTCGTGCACGCTCAGGCCCGTAAAGGTCGAACAGTAGGTCGAAAAGCTCTCGCCTTCCCAGCGGCCCAGGGGCAGCATGTCGGTGCCGGCATACCCGGCGCCCTCGTCGCCCGTGACCGTGCCCGGAATGTAGGCAAGCACCGCGCGGTCGTGACGGGCCAGCAGCACCGCGCCCTCGGCAAGCTCGATGTTGATATTGCTCTTAAGGAAGAGGGACTTGATGCGGTAGTTGCCGGCGGGGATCAGCACGCGCCCGCCCTTGGGGCAGGCCATGATGGCAGCCTGAATGTTGGTGGTGTCATCGTGCTCGGCATCGCCCTTGGCTCCGCAGTCGCGAACGTTGATGGTAAAGGGCTCCGCCGGCGTGGTGACGCCTACGCTCAACTCGCGCTCGCCGCAGACAAAGCGGATCAGGTTGCGCTTGCCGGGGGTCAGGCCATCGACATAGGTCTCGACCGTATTCGTGGTACCGGCGGGCTCATCGTTGACAAAGATCTCCCACGTATCGGCACAGGTAAAGTAGCCGCCATCGTCGAGCTCGATAACGGCCGCGCGGGCATTGCGCCAGATAACGTTCGTCTCCATGGGTCTCTCCCTCAAATGTAATCAGAAGTTCATACTACTCGTTTTTAAAAAAGGGCCGTACCCGCCGGTGGATCTCCGGTGGCACGGCCCTGTGGTTTGGACGATGCGCCTGCCCTACTCGGCGGGAATTACGCTGCCGTCCTGGAAGCCAACATTGTTGTGGGCGAAGCAGTCCTCGTACTTAAAGCCGGAGAGCTCCTCGCAAAGCGCCTTGACCTCGGGCTTGACGTCGGCCATCTTGCCACCCTCCTTGACACGGTGGATCTCGTCGCAAAGGATGTCGCACTGCTCCTTGTCAATCTTGATGCCGCGGGCAAGGACGGCCGCGAGCAGGAAGAAGCCGGCGCAGCCGATGAGCATGTAGCCGCAGATGTACAGAGGCACGGTGGCGGGCTGGGTCACGGCGTCGCTGTTGCCGGCGGTCTGAATGAAGCCGGAGGCAGCAAGGACGATAGCCCATACGTTGACGGCAACAGCCTGGGCAATCTGCTGGCAGAGCTGCTGTGCGGAGCTGTAGATGCCCTCGCGACGACGCAGGGTGATGAGCTCATCGACATCGGGGATGTAGTTGAGCAGAACATCGGGCAGATACTGGAAGCCAACGTAGAAGAACTTCCAGATGGCGAAGATGATGGGATAGGCGATCATGGCGATGGCGACCGTGGAGGTGCCGTTGATCTGACCAAAGGCGAAGTAGTTGTAGGCGATGATGCACGCGGCGCAACCGACGTTTGCCAGGTACCAAGACTTGTGGAAGCCCTTCTTGGCCATGAGGGCGACCCAGATGGCGGTGCAGACGATAGCGACGACCTTGCCGGGCATCTCCATCACGGACTCGTAGGACTTAGGAATCTGCAGACAGTAGACGATGAAGAAGGACAGGCAGGCAGACCAGCAGGCAGCAGCGAGCTTCGTGGAGACCTGTGCATACAGGACCTTGCGGAAGGACTTGTTGCGGAAGGTAGAGATAACGTCGATGAAAAACTTCTTGATACCCTCGCCGACGCTCTCGATCTTCTCCTGAGCCACCTCCTCGGGGGTGTGCTCCCACGTGGACAGGTACACGCACAGCAGCGAGATTGCCATGACCGAAGCGTTAATCGTAGCGATGATGAAGTAGCTGAACGGGTTGGTCTCGCCGAAGGTGCCAAAGCCAAAGCCGACGAGTGCTGCCATCAGGAAGCCGGCGGCGTTACCAAAGAGGCGCTTGTAGCCGGTGAGGTACGTACGCTCCTTGAAGTCATCGGTCATCTCGATGGTAAGCGGCGACAGGTTGGCGGTGCAGAACGTGTACGCGACGTTGTAGATCAGGTACAACACAAAGTAGTACGGGAAACCAAACGGCGTAGCCACAAAGATGAGCGGCTCGGCGACCATCATCGGGATAGCCAGCAAGATCCAGAAACGGCGGCGGCCAAAGATGCGGCCGATCTTAGTAGCGTAGAAGTTATCGGCCACAAAGCCCATGAGCGGGCACAGAATGGCGTTGAGATAGATGGCGAACGAGCTGATCAGCGCAGCCTCGCCTGCGGACAGACCGCACTCCGTGGACAGGAACAGCACCATGTAGCTGTGCGTAAAGCTCAGGGCACCGGAGTTGAGCATGCCGCCCATACCAAAGCCCAAGCGCGTCCAGAATGTGATCTTGCGCTTTTTACCGATCTTGTTAGTCATCGAGCTCCCTCTCTTTTCTCGATTGTCTTGTAACAAGACATTGGAGTCCATACCGATGTCTGTCTGCATATCGCCCACTCGTAGGGTGAACGTTTAGCTAGATTATGCGCGATTGCATATGATAGGTGAACGTTCACTTGTATATTATCCTTGAACGGTCGTTTTTTGCCGTTAAACGGACATCTGACTTGAAAAAAATCACGATTACATGGGTATTGAGTGGGTTTAAATTTGAGGTCGATTAGGTGAACGTTTATTGTTTTCGCCGCTCCCGTACCCTCAGGAAGACACGCCCGAACAGACAGAACAAACATGGCCCCGCCGGGAACACTCCCGACGGGGCCATGGTCAATAGCGCCCTATGCGAACCCATTTACCGCTACAGGCAGACGCCATCCTTCCAAATGCTGATCTCGTGGCAGCCGCGACGCTCGGCACTCGTAAGCTTGCCGCTCGCCGTTTCTAGCACCAGCTGGTACAGGTCGTGGGCAGCCTCGTCGAGCGTACGCTCGCCCGTGGCGATCACGCCGGCGTTAAAGTCCATCCAGTTGGCCTTGTGGTCGCACAGACGCTGGTTGGTGAACACCTTGAGGGTAGGCGCCGGTGCGCCAAACGGCGTGCCGCGGCCGGTCGAGAACAGGATTACGTGGCAGCCGGCAGCCGTCAGGGCCGTGGTGGATACCATGTCGTTGCCCGGACCGCACAGCATGTTCAGGCCATGCTTGGTAGCCTGACCGGCATACGGCAGTACGTCGACGATGGGGGCAGATCCGCCCTTTTGCACGCAGCCGCAGCTCTTGTCCTCGAGCGTGGTAATGCCGCCGTCCTTGTTGCCGGGGCTCGGGTTCTCATAGACGACCTCACCATGGCTGATAAAGTAGTCCTTAAAGCCGTTGAGCATGTCGGCAGCTGCGTTAAAGACGTCCTGGCTCTCACAGCGATCGAGCAGAATGCTCTCCGCGCCAAACATCTCGGGCACCTCGGTGAGCACCGACGTGCCGCCACGGGCGACGACCATATCGCTCACGCGACCGATCGTGGGGTTGGCGGTAATGCCCGAAAGACCGTCAGAGCCACCGCACTTAAGGCCAATGACCAGCTCGGAGGCCGGAATGGGCTCACGCTTGGCCTGCTTGGCCAGGTCGGCAAGCTCGGACAGAATCTTGTGGCCCTCGACCTGCTCGTCGGCTACATCCTGGCAGGTGAGGAAGCGAACGCGCTCGTGATCGAAGTCACCGAGCTCGTCGAGCACCTGCTGGTGCGTGCAGTTCTCGCAACCGAGCGACAGGAACAGCACGCCTGCAGCGTTTGCGTGACGCGAGAGCGCCACCAACAAGCGGCGCGTCTGGGCATGGTCGGCACCGGTCTGCGAGCAGCCAAAGGGATGCGGGAAGTAGTAAACGCCCTCCAGCGAGCCCTCGACCAGATCCTGAGCCTGCTCGCACATGGCACGTGCGACCTCGTTGACGCAGCCGACCGTGGGGATGATCCACAGCTCGTTGCGCGTGGCGGCGCGGCCGTCAGCGCGGCGGAAGCCCATAAAGGTCTCGGGCTCAACCGGCTCAACGACCGGATGCGTCGGGTTGTAAGCGTACTCGACCTCGCCCGAAAGGTTGGTCTTGACGTTATGCGTATGAAGCCACTGACCGGGCTGGATGTCGCCCGTCACGTGACCGATAGGAAGACCGTACTTGACGACGTCCTCCCCTGCCGCAATGGCACGCACGGCCATCTTGTGGCCCTGCGGAATATCCTCCGCGGCAACGACCTCGCCCACCCCGGGAACCGCGACGGCGGTGCCCTTGGCAAGCGGCGACAGCGCGACGATCACGTTGTCGGCCGGATTGATCTGGATAGTATTCATTACAAAGAGTCCTAACCCTACAGGTTGAGCAGAAGTCAGCGGGCGCCCGCCAATTGCCCGGCGGGCGCACAGAAGGATTTAGGCCTGGGCGTTGGCGAAGGCCTGTTTGGCGCCGTCGACGCGCACAACGGCGAGCGCGTTGACGACGAACTCCTCAAGACCGGCGATCTGCGTAAGGTCCTCGCCCCACATCTGCTCGTTGCTGAGCACGTCGTGCACCAGCTCGGCATCGTCTGCACCGGCGTGGGCGGCGTAGAAATCGAGCACGAAGGCATCGTCCTGAGCGGTGTACTCGGTGCCGTCGGCGCGGCGCAGGTGCAGGCCATCGCCCTCGCGAGCAACGAGCTCCTGCGTATAGAAGGCAATGAGCGTAGCGAGGCTCGTCGCCAGGCACTTGGGCAGGTTGCCGGTCTCGGCAACATAGTCCTTGAGCGTGGGCAGGTCGCGAGCACGCCATTTGGCGGTTGAGTTGAGGCAAATGGAGAGCAGCGCGTGGTCGATAAACGGGTTGTCGAAGCGGTTCTCGACGGCGGCGGCAAAGGCCTTGCAGTCCTCGACATCAAGATCGGCGGCAAGCGTCGGGATGACCTCGTCGTAGAGCATGGTGTTCATGAAGCCGCGAACGGTCTCGTCATGCATGCAATCGCGCACGATGTCAAAGCCGGCAACCCAGGAGCCCGGAACAAAGGCAGTGTGGGCGCCGTTGAGGATGCGGACCTTGCGCTTCTTGTACGGGGTGACATCGGGGGTCACAAAGACGCCCGGCAGGCCGGCCTTCACGAAGGGCAGTTTCTCGGCAAGCGACTCATCGCCCTGGATACCCCACATCTGGAAGGGCTCGCGCACGGCCAGGAAGGGATCCTCGTAGCCCAGGCGCTCGGCCACGGCAGCGGCCTCCTTGGGGTCGCGGATGCGGCCGGGGACGATAGTGTCGACGAGCGTGGTGCAGACGGTGCAGTCGTTGGCCATCCACTGCGCAAACTCGTCCTCCCAGCCCCAGTCGCTCACGTACTGGTTCATGATGCGCAGCAGCTCCTCGCCGTTGTGATCGATGAGCTCACAAGCGAGCACGATGACGCCCGGCTTGCCGGCGGCCCAGCGGGTGTGGAGCACCTGGGCAAGCTTGGCGGGGAAGCTCGCGGGCGGCATGTCGTCGGCCTTGCAGGACGGATCGTAGGCGATACCGGCCTCGGTGGTGTTGGAGACGATAATCTCCAAATCGTCGGAGACGGCGACCTCCATCATGGCGCGGTAGTCTGCCTCGCGGTACGGATTGAGGCAGCGGCTGCAAGCGCTGATCACACGGGACTCGTCGACCGTGTTGCCGCTCTCCTTGCCGCGCACCAGCACGGTGTACAGGTCGTCCTGGGCATTGATGCCGTCGGCAAAGCCAAAGGCACCGCTGATGGGCTGGACCATGACAACCTTGCCGTTCCAGCCGGTTGCCTCGTTGCCCATGTCAAAGAAGCGGTCGACGAAGGCGCGCAGGAAATTGCCCTCGCCAAACTGCAGAACCTTCTCGGGCGCGTCCTTGGGCAGCAGGTAGCCCTTGTAGCCGATCTTCTCGAGCGTCTCGTAGCTGATGTTCTCCATCGATGTCTCTCCTTAGATTGCTGTTAGCGTGCAGGCAAAACGGGGGCGCCGCGTGTGGCAACGGCGCTCCCGAGTTCGGTGTGATTCGATGCGGGTTTAGGCCTCGACGGTATCCAGGTCAAAGCCAAAGTAGCGGACCGCGTTGTTGTAGCTAATGTCGCGCACGATGGCTCCCAGCAGCTCCATGTCGGCCGGATACTTGCCCTGCTCGACCCACTCGCCGATCACACCGCACAGCACGCGACGGAAGTACTCATGACGCGGGTAGGACAGGAAGGAGCGGGAATCGGTAAGCATGCCCACAAAGTTGCCCAGCACGCCCTCGTTAGCCAGAGCCGTGAGCTGCTCGCGCATACCGATCTCGTTGTCGTTGAACCACCAGGCAGAGCCGTTCTGGATCTTACCGGCGGTCGGAGCCTCCTGGAAGCAGCCCATCACGGTATCGATCATGGTGTTGTCGATGGGGTTCAGGCTGTACAGAATGGTCTTGGGCAGACCCGTGGCCTCCTGGATGGAGTTGAGGAAATCGGCCAGCTGGCCGGACGGCGTGTAGTTGGAGATGCAGTCGTAGCCGGTGTCGGGACCGAGCTTGGCGAACATAGCGCGGTTGTTGTCACGCTTGCAGCCAAAATGCAGCTGCATGGCCCAGCCAAGGCGGACATACTCGCCGGCGACGAACTGCATAAAGGCCGTCTTGTACTTGAGGACCTCGTCCTCGGTAAGCGGCTCGGCGGCAAGGCCCTTGGCAAAGATAGTCTCGATCTCGTCGGCGGTAGCCGGAACGTACATAACGTAGTCGAGCGCGTGGTCGGAAGCGCGGCAGCCCAGCTCGTGGGCAACGTCGTAGCGCTTGGAGATGGCAGCCTTCATGCCCTCGAAGTCGCTGATCTCAACGCCAGCAACCTCGGAGAGATGCTTGCAGTAGTCGGCGAACTCCTGGCCACGCTCGATGCGCAGGGCGGCATCGGGGCGCATGGCGGGAACGACCTGAACGTCAAAACTGTCGTCGGCGGCAATCTTCTTGTGCCACTCAAAGCTGTCGGCGGGGTCGTCGGTAGTGCAGATCATGCGGACGTTGGACTGCTTGATGAGGTTGCGGCAGGTAAAGCTGGCCTCGGCGAGCTTGGCGTTGGCAAGGTCCCAGACCTCCTGAGCGGTTTTGCCGTTCAGGACGCCCTCGTAGCCAAAGTAACGCTTAAGCTCCAGGTGGCTCCACTCAAAGACGGGGTTGCCCACGCAGCGGCCCAGGGTCTCGGCCCACTTCTGGAACTTCTCGCGAGCAGGGGCATCGCCGGTAATGAAGCGCTCGTCGACGCCGTTGGCACGCATTAGGCGCCACTTGTAGTGGTCGCCGCCCAGCCAAACCTCGGTGATGTTCTCAAAACGCTTGTCGTCCCAGATCTCCTTGGGAGAAATGTGGCAGTGGTAGTCAACGATGGGCATACCCTCGGCAAAGTTGCGGAACAGCTCCTCGCCGGTTTTGGTGCTCAGCAGGAAATCCTGATCGTCCATGAAGTTTTTCATCAAACAACCCCTTTGTTGGCGGAGCGGGCGCACGATGCGCTCGTTATCCTCTAGGTGAACGTTCACTATACTAATTCATTGCGACTTAAAAGGTGAACGTTCACCTAACCACCATGGGGTGAACGGTCAATTTTGCCCGTTCAACGGTTGCTGGAGCCGTGACTTGTATGTATTGCGAATTGGCAGGCGTCCCCGAATACCGAACTTGAGCGCTTTGGCCAGGTGGGTCATGTTCCGCCGTGCATTTTTGGGAGTATTCAGCATCGGAGCGCACCGCGCACCGTCTTCGAAGCCCTATCTGATGCTCATATTGCGCCCAATCGGCATAAATAAGTGCCCCCGATGGCGAATTACGCCATCGGGGGCACTTAAAACAGTCGTCCTAACCTCTTTCGGGACACGCCATTGCTGAATACTCCAAAAAATGCACGTCGCAAGAGGGGGTACCTGACTAAACGGCTAAATTCCCGCAAGCTCGCAGTAGCGGTCGACGTTGCTGGCAAACACCATCTCCACAGCACCCTTCTGCACGGGCTCCGCCGGAGTTTTACCCCACAGCAGATACTCGCCCAAGGTCTTGGCGCCACGGTAGGCCAGGCTCACCGGGTCCTTATAGACAATATTGGTAAAGATGCCACGGCGCAAGGCCAAGGCGCTCTCGGGGAACAGGTCGTTGCCGATTACCATGACCTTGCCGGCCTTGCCGCTTGAAACAAGCGCGTCGGCGACCACCTCGGAACCAACGGCAAAAACGCTACAGATAAGCTCGGGAGCATCCGGCGCACTCAAGCGCTGCTCAAGCTCGCGCTCGAGCTGTTTGACTTGCGCATGGGCGCCGGCAAGGTCCTCAACCTGCCATGGAATATCGTGTTCGCGCAGGTAATTATGAAAGGCGCGGGCGGTCAGGTAGTGTGAATCGGTATAGGGGTCGCCCGCCAACAGGAGCACGCGGGCGTCAACCCCAGAAGCGTGGACCAGATTTGCCGCCTGCTCCGCCATAAGACTGCCCGCCGCGGAATAGTCCGCCAGACTGGCACCCAGGCGATCGAGGTGCGGGCGGTCGCCGTCTACGAGCTCGATTGTCACGCCCGCCTCGGCAATCTGCCTCAAGAGCTCGGTTGCGCGGTCATCGCCCGGAACATAGGCAAGCAGGCCATCAATCTTCTCGCCCACCTGCAGACGCTCATCAATCTGCTCGAGCGCATCGGCGTAGCCACCCACGCCAAATTCAACGCGCTCAACCGTAATGCCCTGATCGATGACCTCCTGCTCAAAGCGGTTGCAGCCTTCCCAAAGGTAACGGAAAAAGTACGCCCCCTCGCGCGATGCGCGGGGCAGGCAAAACACCAAGTTGATATCCTTGCGGCGCAGGCTCGAGGCACTTGTGTTGCGGTGGTAACCCATGGCCTCGGCCTTGGCATTCACCTTGGCACGCACGGATTCGCTCACGCCGGCCTTGCCCGTCAGGGCCTTATGCACGGTATTGATGGAAACGCCAAGCTCGGCGGCTATGTCCTTCATGGTTACGCGAGCGCTCATGGGGTTACTCCGTTATAGATAAGTTGCCAATTAACAGTACAGGTAACGATACCCCAAAATCACCCTTCAACTCGCCACGCTCGCCCCCAAATGTGCAAAGCGCCCCGCGAACGGATGCTCGCGGGGCGCTTGGATGACGGACCTTACTTGATACCGCGGCCCAAGTCTTCGGCGATTTTGTCTACGCCCTTAAGTGCGGCGCAGGTCTTTTTATTGGAGCAATGTCCTGTGCAAACGCCACCTTGAGCGCAGTCGGCGCAGGTGCCCTTGCGATAAATGCGCACGCACACGGCGACAAACGCAATGCCGATAACAGCCAGTACAACAATATCGATAGGTGCCATAGCAAGCCTCCTCTAGTTAACCACCACTTACTTTACCCCATTCTCCACCTGCCAAAAAGGGACAGGTATATTTTGGTCGGTTTTATCTGCGGAAACGCCACATCTCCCTCACCAAAAAGCCCGAGTGTCGCTGGGACACCCGGGCTCGTGGAAAGGGGCTGATCCTTATTCGGACTTAAGCGGAAACTGCAGCGGAAGCGGTGTTGGTCTCGTCCTCGTCGGTCCAAGCGTGCTTGGGCATGGGACGGAAGATCTGGAAGAGCATCGCAACCAGCAGAACGATGGCTACAACCGTCCAAATACCAAACTGGCCAAGGACAAGCAGGTTGTAGAACTGGTTGATGAACAGGCCGATCACCCAGGCAAAGGCGCACTCGTAGCCGATGGCAATCGCGGTCCACTTGCCGGAGTCCATCTGGTTGCGGATAGTGCCCATGGCGGCAAAGCACGGGGCGCACAGCAGGTTAAAGGCGCCAAAGGCAACGCAAGCGCCCATGGTGGGGAACATGCCCGCAAACGCGGTCCACAGGCTCGGGTCGGTCTCGGCGGCGTCGGCAACGGACAGCAGCGAGCCGGCGGTGGCGACGACGTTCTCCTTGGCGACAAGTCCAGAGACAGTCAGCGCGGTGGCCTGCCAGGTGCTAAAGCCGAGCGGGGCGAAGATCCAAGCGACCAGGTTGCCCAGCATGGCGAGCACGGAGTAGTCCATAAACTCCTCAGGGATGCCGTCCATCGCAGGCAGGAAGCCGAAGGAACCGTTGTAGCTACCAAAGTTGGAGAGGAACCAAACCACGACGGTGGACGCGAAGATGACCGTGCCGGCCTTCTTGATAAAGGCCCAGCAGCGCTCCCATACATGCAGCGCCCAAGAGCGGATTGCCGGGAAGTGATAGGCGGGAAGCTCCATAACGAACGGCGTCGGGCGACCGGCGAAGAGCTTGGTCTTCTTGAGCATGAGGCCCGAGGCGATGACGGCAAAGACGCCCAAGAAGTAGAACAGCGGGCTGATCCATGCGGCGGTGGTGGAAGAATCGCCGATGATGGAACCCATGAGCAGAGCGATGATCGGCAGCTTGGCGCCACAGGGAATGAACGTGGTGGTCATGACCGTCATGCGGCGGTCCTTCTCGTTCTCGATGGTCTTGGTGGCCATGACGCCGGGGACGCCGCAGCCCGAGGACACGAGCATGGGGATGAAGGACTTACCGGACAGGCCAAAGCGGCGGAACACGCGGTCCATGATGAAGGCGACGCGGGCCATGTAGCCGCAGTCCTCCAAGAAAGACAGCATCACGAACAGCAGGAACATCTGCGGCACGAAGCCGAAGATGGCGCCCAGACCGCCGACGATACCGTCACAGACCAGCGAATCGACCAGGCCACCGTCCTCGGTGCCGCCCGCCACAAGGGCATCGTGCACCACGGTGGTAATACCCGGAACATAGGGGCCGTACTGTGCCGGGTCGACCGAGTCGGCGGCGTCACCCGCAGCCTCGACAGCTGCGT
The DNA here is from genome assembly GCA_905215905.1 of uncultured bacterium. Classification (GTDB taxonomy): domain Bacteria; phylum Actinomycetota; class Coriobacteriia; order Coriobacteriales; family Coriobacteriaceae; genus Collinsella. Next base: position 118,627 of record CAJMRI010000004.1, read on the forward strand.
CGTAGGCGTCGCGGCCCTGGCCGAGCACATACCAACCGTCGGTGCCAAAGAGCTGGTCGTTGGTGAAGTCGGTCACCGTGCCGCCCAAGGTAGAGACGGCAATGTAGTACACGCAGAACATGATGACCACAAAGATCGGCAGGCCCAAGATACGGTTGGTAACCACACGGTCGATCTTCTCGGAGGTGCTCATCTTGGCCGGAGCCTTGGTGAGGCACTCGTCGATGATGTGGGCGATCACGCCGTAGCGCTCGCCGGTGATGATGGACTCGGCGTCGTCGTCGCAATCCTGCTCGCACTGGGCGACCAGCTGCTCGACGCGAGCGGCCTTCTCCTTAGTGAGGTTGATGAGCTTGCAGGCGTCCGCGTCGCGCTCGAACAGCTTGACGGCGTAGTAGCGACGCTTGTTGGCGGGAACGCTCGCCGGCAGATTGTTCTCGATGTGGTCCAGAACGTCCTCGATGGAGGAATCGAACTTGTGCTCCGGCACCTGGCCCTTGGAAGCAGCGGACTTCTTGACCTGCTCGAACAGCTCCGTGATGCCCTTGTTCTTAAGAGCCGAGATCATCATGACCGGGCAGCCGAGCTTCTTGGAGAGCTTGTCCGTGTCGATCTTATCGCCGTTCTTCTCGACCATGTCGGCCATGTTGAGGGCGACGACCACGGGCAGGCCGGTCTCGATAACCTGAAGCGCCAGGTACAGGTTGCGCTCGAGGTTGGTGGCATCGACCACCTGGACGACGACATCGGGCTCGCCGCTCATGAGGTAGTCGCGCGAGCACTGCTCCTCGGGGCTGTAGGGGGAAAGCGAGTAGATGCCGGGGAGGTCCGTAATCGTGACGTTCTTGTCGCTTAGGAGCTTGGCTTCCTTTTTCTCAACCGTGACGCCGGGCCAGTTGCCAACGTAGCCGTTGGCGCCGGTGATCAGGTTGAAAAGCGTGGTCTTGCCGCAGTTGGGGTTACCCGCCAGCGCGACATGGATCTGAGAATCCGCCATTCAATCCTTCTTCCTTGTGTGCCCGCGCTGCTTTCTCCGCGCGAGCTGGATAATGTGCTTCAAAGTTGCTGCATTAAGTTAGAGAAACCTAACTTTATCTGCAGAAATACTCGCCGCTGGCCCTTACTGGACCTCGACGACGGCAGCCTCCTCCTTGCGGATGGAAAGCTCGTAGCCGCGCACGTTGATCTCGACCGGATCTCCGAGCGGTGCGACCTTTACGACCTTAAACGACGTGCCCTTGATGAGCCCCAGGTCCATAAGGTGACGGCGAAGCGCACCCTCACCGTGAAGCTTGACGATGGTGGAGCTCTCGCCCACCTTAACGTCACCCAACGTCTTCATTTACTTGTCCCCCTTTCGGTTTTTTTAAATGCTGCGGACTAACTGACGGTCATGATGTGCATGGCAACCTTGGAATCGATACCAAAGCGTGCGCCCAGCACCGTGACGATGATATTGGCGCCACTCGAGCTCACCACGTGAATTTCGCTGCCCTCGACAAAGCCGAGGTCCTTGAGGTGGTGCTTCATATCCTCATTGCCCTTTACACGAGACACGCGCACGGTTTCGCCCGCTTTTACCATCGAAAGCGGCATTGCCGGCATCTGCGGTCCGCAAGACATGAGTGGCTCCTAACGTCAGTTCGTCCTTAACATCGACGCGGTAAAAGTTAACCACGCCTATGTTCGCTTTAGTAAACTAACACGTGGTTAACTTTTTGGAAAGGGTCCCCATCCAGATTTCGAAAAAGTTTCCCATACGAAACAAAGGCACCGCAAAGACCGTCTCTTTGCAGTGCCTATTGATACCAATTTATGTAACAGAGGGGACTGCCCCTTTGTCACATTGTTGAGGTTAGAGCGAGAGATTTCTGATCGATGTGACACAGGAGGCCTCATCCACGCCCGAAACGCGGAACACGACGTCTTCGCCACATTCGCCGCAGAGTGCCATGAGCCCTATAGCGTCGCGGCCATCCGTGTGGCGATCGCCGATACTGACTGACACGTCGCTACGATGCTTGGCAATGATGTCATAGAGCAGCGCAACCGGGCGGGCATGTAATCCCAACGGATCTTTAATCGTCTTTGTAAACTCGACCATGTCCCCTCCCACGACATCGCACATTCGGCCGGCAAACCCAGCCACGTGGTAGTTATTGTACGTTACCGGCGCACCCCCGTTCCACAAAAAACGAGGGAAGGAGCGCGTCCTTCCCTCGTTACGGGCACTATGTAGCCGCTCGCCTACATCAGGCGCAGGCTAACGTCCTTGAGCTGGGCGCCAGAAACGGCACTCGGGGCACCCGACATGAGGTCGGAGCCACTGGCCGTCTTGGGGAACGCCATGACGTCGCGGATGGAGTCGGAGCCGGTGAGCAGCATGCACACGCGGTCCAGGCCCAGGGCGAAGCCGCCCATCGGGGGCGCACCAAACTTGAGCGCCTCCATGAGGAAGCCAAACTGCGACTCGGCACGCTCCTCGGTAAAGCCCAGGAGCTTGAGCATGGACATCTGCATCTCGGCGTTGTGGATACGCATACCACCGCCGCCGGCCTCAAAGCCGTCCATGACAAAGTCGTAGGTGCAAGAGCCGGCTGCCAGCGGATCTGCCTCGATCTTGGCGATGTCGGTCTCGGTCGGCAGGGTGAAGGGCTGGTGCTCGGCAGCGTAGGCCTTGCGGTCCTCGTCCCAGTGGAACAGCGGGAAGTTGACGACCCACAGGAAGTCGTGGCCCTCGCGCTTGATCTCGAGCGCGTTAGCCATGTGGGAACGCATGCCGCCCAGGATCTCGTCGGAGAGCAAGCGCGGGCCGGCGGCGAACATCACGAGGTCGCCGGGCTCGACGTTCATACGCTCGCGCAGAGCCGCCATCTCCTCGTCCGAGAAGAACTTGACGATGGGGCTGTTGATGGAGCCGTCCTCGCGGAAGGCGATCCAGGCCAGGCCCTTAGCGCCAAACGTGGAGGCCACGCCGGCAAGCTTATCGATCTTGGCACGTGCCCAGGCACCGGCGCCCTTGGCGTTGATAGCCTTGACGACAGAGCCCTCCTCGTTTGCGGCAGTCGCAAAGACCTTGAACTTGGAGTTGGCAAAGATGTCGGTCAGGTCGACCAGGTGCATACCATAGCGGGTATCGGGCTTGTCGGAGCCATAGGTGTCCATGGCCTCCCAGTAGTTCATGCGGCGCAACGGCGTGGGCATCTCGACACCCATGCGGCCGAAGGCATCGGCCAGGACTTCTTCGAGCGCGCTCATAACGTCGTTCTGGTCCACGAAGGACATCTCGATATCGACCTGGGTGAACTCGGGCTGACGGTCGGCGCGCAGATCCTCGTCGCGGAAGCACTTGGCAACCTGGTAGTAGCGCTCGACGCCACCGACCATGAGCAGCTGCTTCAGAAGCTGCGGGGACTGCGGCAGGGCGTAGAAGTTGCCCGGCTGAATACGGCTGGGAACGATGAAGTCGCGAGCGCCCTCGGGCGTGGACTTGAACAGGGAGGGCGTCTCGACCTCCATGAACTCACGGTTGTGCAGCGCCTCGCGAATGGCAAAGGTAAAGTCGGAGCGCAGCTTGAGGTTGGCCATCATCTCGGGACGACGAAGGTCCAGATAGCGATAGCGCAGGCGGGTGTCCTCGCTGGTCTCGATGCCGTCCTCGATCTGGAACGGCGGGGTGACGGACGTGTTGAGCACCTCGGCGTGGTCGGTCAGGACCTCGATCTCGCCGGTCGCGAGCTTGGTGTTGGTGGTCTCCTCGCCACGGGCGCGCACAACGCCGTGGATCTTGATGGGCCACTCGGGACGCATGGTCTCGGCGATCTTAAAGGCATCGCCGTCGGAGTGCTCGGGGTCGAAGGTGAGCTGCGTGATGCCCTCACGGTCGCGAAGGTCGCAGAAAATAAGGCCGCCGTGGTCGCGGCGACGGCTCACCCAACCGGTGAGGGTGACCTCTTCGCCCACGTTCTCGCGACGAAGCTCGCCGCAGGTACGGGTATGCATGGAATGCTCGTCGATGGGACGGGTCTGGCTCATACCAGTGATCCTCCTTTATGGATCTGTGCCGCCCCGTGTCGTTCCGGGCGGCGTCGTACAGATTTGCCCAGCCTGCGTAAACCGCGCAGCCAGGCATGGCGTTCTATCTTATCGCACCTGTGTCGATGTGCCGCGGAAAAGTAGCTCATGCCCAAAGACTTGACGGAGACGAAACAATTGGTGCACCGCGGCCGTCGCCAAGGCGTGCCACGTGCGACAATGTGCCCCAATACAACTGCACTCGGAAAGGCCCGCCATGACTGCACGCCTCATCGTTATGGATATCGACTCCACACTCATCAACCAGGAGGTTATCGATCTTTTGGGCGAGGAGGCCGGCGTAGGCGAGCAAGTGGCGAAGATCACTGAGCGCGCCATGCGCGGCGAGCTTGACTTTAAGCAGGCGCTCGAGGAGCGCGTGGGGCTGCTTGCCGGCTTGGACGAGAGCGTGTTCGAGCGCACGTTTGAGCGCGTGACGTTTACCCCCGGCGCGCTGGAGCTTGTGCGCTCGGCGCACAGCAAGGGCTGGAAAGTCGGCGTGGTAAGCGGCGGCTTTCACGAGGTCGCCGATAAGATCGTGGCCGCCGCAGGCATCGACTTTTGCCTCGCTAACCGCCTGGAGGTCGTGGACGGCAAGCTCACCGGTAAGTTGGCTGCGGACATTGTGACCAAGGAGTCCAAGCTCATCCAGCTGCTGGACTGGGCAGTTGAGTGCGGCGTCGATATGGCCCACACCGTCGCGATCGGCGACGGTGCCAACGACATCCCCATGATTCAGGCCGCGGGCACGGGCATCGCATTTTGCGCCAAGCCCAAGACGCGCGAGGCCGCCCCGTTTGCCATCGACGAGCGCAACCTGATGCTCGCCATGGACATCATCCTGCGTGACTAGCCGATCCGTCTAACAATTGAATCAGTCTGTCCTATAGTTTCCGAACAATTTTGTCTTAGTGTTCGGAAATATACCCTTTGAGTGCTAGACTTTGCGCCGTCGAAGGGAACATATATGGATAAGCGAGACCTTGAGCAATTGCTGAGCGATGTTGCCGGCGGAGCAGTCACCCCTGCCGACGCCCTCACGCGCATCCAGACGGCTCCGACCGCCGATTTGGGCTTTGCGCAGCTCGATCTTTCGCGCGGGGTGCGCCAGGGAGCCGGCGAGGTTGTCTACGGGGCCGGTAAAACCGCCGATCAGATTGCCGCCATTATCGAAGCACTGCGCGATGCCGGCCAGGAGCGCATCCTGGTCACGCGCCTGGATGCCGAAAAAGCCGCGCGCACCGCTGAACTTCTTGGCAACGGCATCGACCTGGGATATGTTCCGGACGCACAGCTCGCCCTCGTGGGCGGCAAGCCCTCCCCTACCGGCAACGGACGCATCGTTGTCGCCTGCGCCGGCACGAGCGACCTGCCCGTCGCCGAAGAAGCCGCGTTGACGGCCGAGTTCTATGGCAACGAGGTCGACCGCCTCTACGACGTGGGTGTCGCCGGCCTGCACCGTCTGCTCGCGCATGCCGAGGAAATTGCCCAGGCGCAGGTGGTCATCGCCATCGCCGGCATGGAGGGCGCACTGGCGAGCGTTGTCGGCGGTCTGGTGAGCTGTCCGGTCATCGCCGTTCCCACCAGCGTGGGCTACGGTGCGAGCTTTGGTGGCGTAGCCGCGCTGCTCGCCATGCTCAACTCCTGCGCCAGCGGCGTTTCGGTCGTCAATATCGACAACGGCTTTGGTGCCGCCTACCAGGCAAGTCTTATCAATCATCTGAGCGCCGGCACGTCCTGCGCCCGCTAAGGAGCATTTCATGTCCAACCATCAGCACACGCTTATCATCGACGGCACTTCGGGCATCAGCGGCGATATGACCGTCGCGGCCCTGCTCGACCTGGGCGCCAGCGAGGAGCATCTGCGCAAACAGCTCGCCACGCTGCCGGTCGACGGCTTTACGATCGCCGTCACGCGCGCAAACAAGCATGGCATCGACGCCTGCGATTTCGACGTCCAGCTTGCAGAGGAACTCGAGAACCACGATCACGATATGGCCTGGCTCTACGGCAACGAAGCAGCTGCCGAGCACACACATGAGCATGAGCACCACCATCATGATCATGGCGAGCACGAACACGAGCACTGCCACGAGCATGACCACGACCACGAGGGCCACCATCACGCCCACCACCATCACCACCGTTCTTTGTCGGACGTCACCGCCATCATCGATGGCTCTCAGCTGAGTGATGGCGCCAAGCGTCGAGCGCTCGCCATCTTTACCGCGCTCGCCGCCGCCGAGGCCAAGGCTCACGGCAAAACGCCCGAGACCGTCATGTTCCACGAGGTGGGCGCCGTCGATTCCATCGTCGACGTCTGCTCTGTCGCCATCTGCCTCGATGACCTGGGTATTGAGGACATCGTGGTCGAGTCGCTCTCCGAGGGTCACGGTACCATCCGTTGTGCCCACGGTCTCATGCCCATCCCGGTGCCCGCCGTCGTCAACCTGTGCCAGGCGGGCAATATCGCTCTCACGCCCGCACCAGTCGCCGGCGAGCTCGTAACGCCCACGGGCGCCGCCATAGTCGCCGCACTGCGCACGTCCGAGCACCTGCCGGCCCGCTACCGCATCGAGGCCGTCGGCTACGGCGCCGGCAAGCGCCCCTACGAGGGTTGCTCCGGTACGCTTCGCTGCCTGCTCGTTCACGCGGACGCATAGCCATGGATGCCCGCAAGGCAAAAAGCCGCGCTGCCATCGTTGCGGCGTTCTCCGAGCTGCTGCGCGAAGAGGACTACGGCAAGATCACCGTCGGCGACATCATCGCTCGCGCCCATGTGGGTCGGGCCACGTTCTACGGCCTCTTTAAGAGCAAAGATGACCTACTGTCCGAACTCGTGAGCGACATCTGCACCCACGCCCTCGACGACGATGGCGCACCGCTCGACGACCCACTCGTGCAGGTCGAGCATATTCTCAACAATCTATGGGAACGTCGCCAGGGCGTCCGAGCGCTGGTAGCCGGCGCCGGCTCACGCGTCTTCGCCAACTGCTTACGCAAGACCATCATGTCACGAGCAGCCGAAACCGTCCCTACCGACCCAAACGGCCCCGCCGCCACCATGGACCGAAGCTTCCTACTACACCACATAGCCTCAAGCTTCGTAGGAATGGTCCAATGGTGGGCCTGGCACAACTTCCAAGCAGATAAGGCCGACGTAGCCAAAGACTACCTATCAGCCATAAAGCCCCTCTTCAACTAAGTAAGTAAGCCTCTCATCCCAAGGCACCGCCCCACCCCAGGCCGCCACGCATCCCAAAGTGTCACTCGCGCCTCAACGCCTCCAACAGCAACAAGCCCCTCCCATCTAAATTCAGATATATACGTTGGGTTGCTTGTTCCAACGCGACTAAAATCCCGCAGCCGTCCGCATGGGGTAACTTCCCAGCGCACTCCGCAGGACGAAAGAACCCCCGCCGCACGAAGTGCGCAGCGGGGGTTCTTTCATGTCCGAGGACGCGCTGGGAAGTTACCCCATGCGGACGGCGGACAACTATGTAGCCTTGGACTAGAACATGCCCAAGAAACCATGCACAAACAGCGCGGCCAGAGCGGCACCGACAAACGGAGCGATGCCAGGAACGAGCAGGCCGTACTTCCAGTTGTTGTCGGCCTTGTTCTTGATCGGCAGCACCTGATAGGCCATGCGAGGACCAAGGTCACGGGCCTGGTTCATGGCGAAGCCGGTGATGCCGCCCATGCCCATGCCAACGGCCCAGACAATCAGGCCGACGCAGATGGCGAGCAACAGAACGTTCTCACCAGCACGGCTAGCAGCAGCAAGGATGGCGCTGATAAACACGAAGGTGCAGATAGCCTCGCAGAAGAAGTTGCGGGCATAGTTCGTGCCCTCGGTGGTGGGGTTGGTCGAGAAGATGTTGCGCTGAGCAATGGGATCGACGACACCCTCGGAAGCCTTGAACTCATCGGCATACATAAACCAAGCGATCACGGCACCCACAAAGCCGCCGAGCATATCGGCAAGCATGAAGGGGATGCAGTTGCCCCACGGCACCAGACCGACGATGCACTGGGCAAGCACCATAGCGGGGTTCATGCACACGGCGCCGCCAAAGACAAACAGGCAGACCGAGATGCCAAAAGACCAGGTGGTGATGGCAAACATATGGCCAGAGCCCTGATACTTGGTGCCTTTGAGCACGGTATCGCAGTGCACGCCCACGCCAAAGACGATCATGAGGGCCGTCGCGCCGAATTCGCAGAGGAGTTTGGTAAGCATAAAACCTTATCTTTCTTGTCGGTTATAAACGATTCGTTTGGGCCACGCACTAGTGCTGCGCGACGACAACGCCCAGGCCATCGGGAATGACGGCAACCTTGGCATCGGCACCCTTCATCTCAAAGGCGAGCTTGAGCGCCTCCTCGATAGTGTTGACCGGCGTCATGTGCATATCCTTGAGCATCTGGTGATCACACAGGTCGGTGACCATGATCACAGGGTGATGTGCCAGGATGCGAGCAAAGATCTGGCTCGTCCACTGATCGGGCAGGGTCTCATCCTTAGGACGGTCGATGCAAGCGCGCTCAAACTCCGCCGGATCGTTGTCGGCGATGTTGTGATAGAAGCCCTCGCCGCCGTGACCGTCGGCACAACCGGCGACATCGATGATCACGCCGCCCTCGGGAAGCGTGGCCTCGGCAGCGCACATACCCTTCACAGCCTGGTAGATGTTCTGGTCGAGCGGGTAGCCGCCGTTAGTGGTAATGGCGATCTCGCACTCGACGGGCTCAACGCCGGCAAGGCTCTTCACGAACTCGCAGCCGGCCTCGTGCGCCTTGTGGATGTCGCCGGCAAAGGAGCCGATGACCTCGTGCTTGCCATTGAGCACCACATTGAGCACAAAGGCAAGGTGAGCCATCTCGGCGGCGGCGAACATGTCCTCACTCACGTGGTTGTGGCACAGGTTGCCGGCACGCGAGTGGGAATCGTTTACAAACTGACCGTTGTGGTTGTACATGATGGTCTTGTAGCTGGCGATGCCAGGCAGAACGGACTTGCGGCTACCAGAGAAACCGGCAAAGAAGTGCGGCTCAATGAAGCCCTCGGCAAGCAGCAGATCGCAATCGGCCGCAATCTTGTTGATGATGCACTCGCCACCAGAAGGCAGGGTGCCGATCTTTTTCATCATGCTGTCGTCAGTCGCGACGTGCATAACGATTTCTTCGTTGGCAACGATCTCCTCGCCGTACTTGTTGACGAGCTCCTCGTGCGTCGACGGACGATGCATACCCGTAGCAACCAGAATGCGAACACGCGCCTCAGGCGCAGCGGAGTGGATGTGATGCAGCAGAATAGGCATCGTCACACGCGAAGGAACGGGACGCGTATGGTCGGAGCTAATGATGACGATATCCTTCTTGCCAGCACAAAGCTCCTCGAGCGAAGGCGAGCCATAAGGGTTGGCAAGCGACTCCTCTACCAACTCTTCCTGAGATTTTGTAGTCTTAAACTCGTTTTGATGACCTTCCATCACACCCGCGAAGTTCTTATCCTCGAGCTCCAGATGCAACGTTTTGTGGTCAAACGGCAGTTCACATTCAAACAATGACGAGCGCCCTCTTCCTTTCAACTGACACACTAGATAAACCGTTGGAAGGATACGCCGCTCACCGAAAAACACCACCGTCCACCGACTCATTAACACAACGTTCATATTTGACCCACAACAAAACAACCGCGATCCCAAACAGGACCGCGGCCGCTACAGTCGTAAGGCGAGAAGCGCCAAATGCGCCACCAGGATAGACCCCCTCCAAAACGCGCGAAGCGCGCCATTCTTCTCCTCAACTCTAATCCCTGAAGACCGAGGACGAAGGGACCCGATGGGTTTCCCTCTGAATGCATTCCGCAGCACGAAGCCCCCTTATCCGCAGCTCCGAAGGAGCAGGATAAGGGGGCTTCAAGTGCGAAGACGCATTCAGAGGGAAACCCATCGGGTCCCGGTGAGAGCCGCAGGGCTATCGATTACCCCGTGTTTTGCAAACCTGCCGAGACGCCGGTCACAGTCGAAAGAATCAGGCTCATGTACTCGGCCTTCTTCTCCTCGGCCATCTCGTCCTGGTTCATACGCACCTCGCGAAGGGCGCGGACCTGGGCGATGGACAGGGCGTCGACGTAGGGGTTGCGCACGCGAACGGCGCAGCCGAGCACGCGGCGGCGCTGCAGCGGCCACTCGTCACCAACGATGGCAAGGACCCACTTACGCGTGAGCTGCATCTCGGTAAAGACCTTCTTGGACAGATCCTGACGATCGCCCAGGTGCAGATACATCTTGGCGATGCGCTGGTCGGTCTTGGCGATCGACATCTCGATGTTGTCGATAAAGGTGCGGAAGAACGGCCACTCCTGGTAGGCAGCCTTTAGCTGGTCAAGATCGCCCAACTGCTCGCAGGCGGTGCCCAGGCCGTACCAAGCGGCCAGGTTAATGCGCGCCTGGCTCCAACTGAAGATCCACGGAATGGTACGCAGGTCATCGAGCGACTTGGCGCCCAGACCGCGCTTGGCCGGACGCGAGCCAATCGGCAGCAGGCCGACCTCGGTCAGCGGCGTCACGGTCGAGAACCACGGCGTAAAGTCCTCGGTGTGCAGCAGGTCCAGATAGCGCTCGTGGCTTACGGCGTTGAGCTTTTCTGCCATATCCCAGAACTTCTGCGTGGTCTCGGTGTTGGTCTTCTCGACGCTCGGGGCCGACTGCAAAAGCGTTGCGGCGGCAACGGACTCAACATGGCGCTGAGCCAGCGTGCGGTTGCCGTAACGGGCAAAGATGACCTCGCCCTGCTCGGTGAGCTTAAAGAAGCAGTTGACCGAACCCTTGGGCTGCGCCAGCACGGCCTTGTTGGCCGGACCGCCGCCACGGCCCACGGCACCGCCGCGACCGTGCATGAGCACCAGGTCGATATCGTTCTTCTCGGCCCACTTGGCAATGCGCTCCTGCGCGGAGTGCAGCGCGAGCATGGCCGTGGTAGGACCGGCATCCTTGGAGGAGTCGGAATAGCCCAGCATGACCTCCATGCGGCGGTTGGTCTGGGCAAGGCGCTTTTGCACCACGGGCAGCGTAAGCATCTGGTCGAGCACGTCGACGCAGCCCTCGAGGTCCTCGAGCTGCTCAAACAGCGGGATCACATCGAGCTCGGGAACGTCTTCCTCGTGTGCAAAGGACAGGTGGGCAAGCTCAAAGACGTCGGCCACATGCTGGGCGCTCTTGGTGAACGAGATGATGTAGCGGTGCGCCATCTTCTTGCCGTAGCGCTTCTGGATGGAGCCGATAGCGCGGAAGGTGTCGATGACCTCGCGCGTCATGGGCTGCAGATCGCCATGGATACCGTTCTCGTGGATATCCTTGAGGGCGCGGGCGTGCACCACGGAGTGCTGACGGAACTCCATCTCGACCATGTGGAAGCCGAAGGACTCAACCTGCCAGATGATGGTCTGGACCGGGCCGTAGGCAGCACGGACGGCACCGCAGGCAGCCAGCGAGCGCTGGACGACGCGCAAGTCCTCCAGGAACTCATCGGCGCTGTGGTACATGGTGTCGGTGATACGGCGCACGGTGGCGTTCAGACGGTCGGCCATGACGAGCATGACGGCGCGATGCGGCTCGTGCTCGGAGATCAGCTCGGCGCGTGCCGTGTACTGGGTGCTCATCTCGACCTGATGGTTCCACAAGTTGATGAGCTCGGCAGACGGCTTGCTGTAGGTGGCCTCGAGCGTGAGGTTGCGACCGATGCGGCGGCACTTGTCCTCGAGCTTGAGCACCATGTGAGTGAAGTACTTGGCGGCGACCTCACGGCTCACCTTGGCGGTGACGTTGGGGTTACCGTCGCGGTCGGAACCGATCCAGCTGCCGGGATGGAAGAACGCCGGGCACAGCGGCGGCACGGTACCGGCCTTGTCGCCCAGCACCCAGTCGTCAAAACGACGATAGATGACGGGGATAACGTCGAACAGCGTGTTATCGAAGATGTCGATGATGGTATCGGCTTCCTCGACCGGCGTGGGCTTCTTGAGCGCGATGGGGCTCGTACGCACCAGGGCGTCAATCTCCTGCAGCATATGGCGCTCGTTCTCCACCAGGTCGGAGCCGCCCAGACGCGGACGCTCCTCCAGCAGGTTGGAAATACGGCGAATCTTGCCCTCGACGGCCTTACGACGGGCCTCGGTGGGATGTGCGGTAAAGACAGGGTGGAACTCGAGCTTGCCGAGCAGCTCGTTGGCGCCCTCGACACCCATCTCGTTTACCAACTGGTGATAGGCGACGGTGAGTTCGTTGGCGGGATCGACCTCGGTATCGGTCGATGCGCCGGCCTCGCGCTCGCGCAGCTGCGCCACACGGTAGTTCTCCTCCGACAGGTTTGCCAGGTGGAAGAAGCTCGTAAAGGCGCGGACGATGACCTGCTGCTTATCGAGCGGCAGGCTGTCGATCAGATCGACGACCTCACGGAATGCCACGGCGGTGGGCTCGTCGGCGGTGGGCACGCCCTGCTCGTCGACGGACTCGTCGGCAGCACGGGTGCCGGGGTTTCCGGCGTTGGCCACAATCTCGGCTGTCAAAATCTTGTCGAACAGGTCCGCGATCTCGGGATCATACTCGCTAAGCACACGGCGCTCCAGGCGCAGGAACAGCGCCAGATTATCGCGCAGCTCCTCGGGGATCTCGATCTCGGCGAGACGCTCCCTGGACTCGGCATTCGAGCCGATTCGGTTAACGAGGCGGTTGACCACGGCAGCGACGCGCGCCGCGGCTTCGGGTACAGACTGGTTGCTTAGGTTCTCAGCCACGTTTCCTCCCATTCCTCCTTCTATGCACGTAACATGCGGTATTCATTATAGGCGCTTGAGAAATACTTTCGACACTGATTGCGCTTTACCACACAAAAGTATTTTCTGCATTGCAAGGGTTTTTGCTCTAAATGGTCGTATTTCTCGGTGGACGGCATACACAAACGGGGGCATTCCGCATAAATGCGAAACACCCCCGTAACAATCGCTCGCAATGGACGGGACACTCAAGCGGGTCCGCAGCTCAAAAAGATGCGCTACAGGCGCTCGCGAACCGCCTCGACCACGTTGGCCAGATCGACGAGAACCTCGTCATGGCTCTGCATGTCGCGTACCTTGACCTTGCCGGCGGCAAGCTCGTCGCCACCCAGGACCAGGATGAGCTTAGCGCCCACCTTGTCGGCCTGCTTAAACTGAGCCTTGAGCGAACGGCCCTGATAGTCTGCCTCGGTCACGATGCCCGCGGCGCGAAGCTCCTGCGTAATGACAAAGACGTTCTGGCGCAACTCCTTGCCGGCATTGGCGACGTAGACGCACGGGGCCTCATCGGCACCCAGGTCGCTGCCAAAGGCCTGCAGGGCCAGCAGGGCGCGCTCAAAACCGACGGCGAAGCCGACGCCGGCCGTGGGCTTGCCGCCCTCGAGCTCGACCAAGCCGTCATAGCGACCGCCGCCACCGATGGAGCCGACACCGGCACCGGGAGCCTCGACCTCAAAGACAGTACGGGTGTAGTAGTCCAGGCCGCGCACCAGGGTGGGATCCTCGACATACTCGATACCGGCGGCATCCAGATAGCGCTTGACCTGCTCGTAGTGCTCGCGGCACTCGTCGCACAGGTTGTCGCCCATCAGCGGGGCGTCGGCCATGATCTCGCGGCAATGGTCGTTCTTGCAGTCGAAGGCGCGCAACGGGTTGAGCTCGGCGCGCTCGCGGCACTCATCACACATCTCGTCGGCGTGATCGAGGATAAACTGCTTGACCTGCTCGCGGTATGCCGGACGGCACTGCGCATCGCCCATCGAGTTAATAAGCAGACGGAGCTTGGAAAGGTCGAAGCCCAGGCGCTTGTAGAACTCCATGAGCATGATGATGCACTCGGCGTCTGCCGCCGGATCGGGAGCGCCGAGCCACTCGATACCCACCTGGTGGAACTGGCGCAGACGACCCTTCTGGGGACGCTCGCCACGGAACATGGCCTCGGCATAGTAGGCCTTAAACGGCGTGGAGCCCTGGGGCACTAGGTTGCTCTCCACGACGGCGCGCACCACACCGGCCGTGCCCTCGGGGCGAAGCGCCAAGCGCTGCTTGGGCTTGAGTTTGGTGTCGGTGCCCTCGGTAAAGACGCGCTCCAGGTTGGCGCCGCTAAACACGCGGAACATCTCCTTGCGCACGACGTCGGTCGACTGGCCGATACCGTGGACAAACACGTCCACCTGCTCGATGGCGGGCGTCTCGATGGGCTTAAAACCAAACGGCTCGAACACGCCGGCCGCAATCTGCTGCATCTTTTGCCAGGCGCGCATCTCGGCGCCGATAAGGTCGCGGGTTCCCTCCGCCTTCTGTGCCTGCATGGGCAAACACCTTTCTTTTGTATCGCGTCATAGGTAACGGTCATTATACGGCACAAACACATACAGCGGCGGCGCGTCTGACCGAACGAGGGTATGGGGGCTCGTTCGGCCAGATGCGCCGCCGCGGTAGCCACGGACGAAGCGGACAAGCGGCAATGCGCTTTGGCCTATCTACTCCCCCGCCACGCTCACGCGCAACTTGGCGGCGATAGGCTCGGATGCTAGCAGGAACACAAGCATGACCACGGAGCACGCCAGGCACACAATCCAGGTGCTCGCAAAGGAGCCCGTGACATCGAACAGCACGCCCGAGACAATGGCGCCCACGGTGCCGCCGACCATCTCGAGCGAGGTAATGGTGCCCGTGACCTTGCCGAGGTCGGCCATGCCAAACTGCTTGGACGCGGCGATGGTAGGCGTGATGGTGCCCATGCACGTTCCGATACCAAAGCTCACCGCGGCCACGATGGGACCGAGGTCCGTCGTCGGGAAGCACAACGCCACGCAGGCGATAATGCACGCAACGGAGCCAAGGATATTGCCAAAGCGCAGGCCAAAACGGTCATGGATCGCGCCGAGCGAAATCTTGGCGATAACGACCGTGGCCATGATGACAAAGCCGGAGGCCACGACGAGCCAACCGGAGAAGAATTTATGCTGCTGGGCTATGCATTACTCCTTGTGGTCAGCGATATAGCCCAAAGCGACGGCGGCATAAACCGCGGCGCCAAGGGGAAGCTCGGCATCGCTAAAACGTGCCTTGGGATGATGCTGAGCAAAATGCTCGTCCGTATCAGTCACGGCAGCGCCCACGGTAAAGTACGCGCTCGGGATCTCGCTCGAGATAAGCGCAAAGTCCTCGCTCGCCATGGCGTGGAACAACGGCAGGAAGGCGGACTTGGGCAGCACCGCGCCCACGTAGCCAAGCGACGCCTGCGTCATATCGTCATCGAGTACGAGCGGGGGAACATCCGAGAGCGTCTCAATAGTCGCCGGCGTACGATAGGTCGTGGCAACGCCTTTGACGACCTCCGCGATGCGGGCCTTGAGGTGCTCCATGAGCTCGACATCGAAGCCACGCAGCGTTCCCTCGAGCACACAAGTATCAGGGATGACATTTGCGGCCTGACCGCCGGCGAACTTGCCAACGGTAAGCGCGACCTCCTTGGCCGCCGGCACTTCGCGAGCGATAAGCTCCTGAAGTGCCAGATGCACGTGCACACCCGCCGTAATGGGGTCGATGCAGATCTCGGGGCTCGAGCCATGACCGCCCTTGCCCTGCAGCGTGATGCGGAAACCGTACACGCCCGAGAGCGCCGGACTGCCGTAAAGCACCAGGCCAAGCGGCGACTGGCTATTGACATGCATGGCAAAGGCGACCTGAGGGCGCGGGTTCTGCAGCAGACCGTCGGCGATGGCGGCGCGGGCACCCTCAAAGGTTTCCTCGCCCGGCTGGAACAGCAGCTTAACCGTGGCGTTGGCGTCGACAAGCGCAGACTCGCGGGCCTTGAGCAGGCGCGCCGCTCCAAGCAACGCCGTCGCGTGCATATCGTGTCCACATGCGTGCATGCAGCCGTTCGTAGAGGCGAAAGGCTCGCCTGACTCTTCGGCAACGGGCAGGGCGTCCATGTCGCCACGGAGCATGATGACCGTACCGGCCTGTTCGTCCGTGCAGACGCCATTGCCCTGGGCCGCGGCGGCACCGGCGCCGACAAGGCCCACGACACAGGAACCATCGACGAGCGTGGCAAATGGGATTTCCATCTCGGTCAGGCGCGCTTGAATATACGCAGAGGTCTGTGGGAGGCTATTACCCAGCTCGGGCACCTGGTGTAAATCGTGTCGCCACGCAGCGAGCTCGTCTGCAAAAGCCTGAGCTTCTGCAACGAGACCGTCACCGATAGCGGCCTGCGCCGCTGCGGTGGCCTTGGGCGCTGATTGCGGTTGAAGATCGGACTGAGCTGGTGCCATAAATGCCCTCCAGTAGCGTTTTTGCAGTAAGCACTTTGATAGCGTAAAGTGCAATGTACAACTTTAAAGGCGAGGCATAAAAAACGCCGCCCCAGGAGGGCGGCGCAACAAGTTGTTTACAATTGCGGGCGAGATTTTCGGCGCAAGAAATCGAAATGCGTCTCGCTCAAGATAATCGACAAAAAGATGAGCGCAAAGCCGGCAAGCAGGCGCGAGGTGAGCGCCTCCCCCATCAGCAGCACCGAGAACAGCACGCCCGAGGGGGACTCCATCGAAAGGAGCAGCGAGCCCGTCGAGGCCGGGACGTGCGCCAATCCAACGTTTTGGACGAGCAGTGCCACGCACGTACAGCCCACCGAGAGAAAGGCCGCCACGCCGACAAAGCTCGGCGTCCATACGGACAGAGGCGCCTGAGTCTCGAATAGCAGCGACGTGATTAAGCTCAAAACGCCATTGCCCACAAACATCCAAAACGTGATGACGTTGATGTCCATCTTGCGGCCATACTTGGCGGTCACTGCCATCTGGATAGCAAAGAAGACCGCGCCGCCCAGCGTGATGACATCTCCAGCATTGAACTCGACGCTATCGAGTGCCACCAGGCCAATGCCCGCCAGGCACAGCAGTGCCGCACCCAGGTTATAGCGGGTGAGCTTTTCGCCGCTCAGGACATAGCTGGCAAACGGCACAAGGATACAGTACGTGCCCGTCAAAAATGCACTCTTGCCTGCCGTGGTCTGTGCCAGGCCAATCGTTTGCAGTCCGTATGCTCCCCACATGAGTGCACCCATGCCCAGCCCGACGATCAGGTTGCGGGCATTGAAATGAGCGATGATGCGCTTATGGAAAATAGTAAACATAACCAGTGATGCCGGGAGAAAGCGAACGTAGACCAGCTCGAACACCGGAATGGTATCGAGCGCATCTTTCATGGTGGTAAAGGAATAGCCCCAGATGACCGCCACCGAAAGCAGCAAGACCTTCCAGAAGAACGGAGAACGCGCGCCGGCGCCGCGGGAGGTGCCGCCGGCACCCAGGTCTTCGCGCGCTACAGGGCTATCGGGCATGTTTTCGATTTCATCAACGGCATTCTGAGCCATAGGGCATCCTCGCGCTCAGTCTGGGCGTGGTGTCCGCACGTGCATGGCCGCGTGCCGCCTCATGGTCAAATAAAACGGGGCGCACCGGACCCCCGGCACGCCCCGCTACTGTAGCAACAACCAGCGTTGCACCGCAATCCAGCCCACTAAAGCATTTTGTTCCGCCGTTCTACCGAACGGCGGACCGGCCGACGCTGCGCGAGCC
>CAJMRI010000005.1:0-129433 GCA_905215905.1 uncultured bacterium
ACCGAGCCGTCGCAAGACTTGAAGAAGGGGGAGGCCTCGCGGCCTCCCCCTTTTTGCGTTAATACATCACAATGTAGGTGCATTTCACCTGTAACCCGGTTGGGCTTATGGGTAATGAGCTTTTATTTAAAGACAATAAATTGAATCACAAGGGCAACTGTTACGATCACAATGATCAAAAGCAAGAATTGGAGTCGATGCTGCCTACGTCGTTTACTTGATGAAACGAAGATCGTTTTCCCTTGTTTTGGCGTCTCGAGATAACGAGCCGAATGCGTTAAGGTTTGCTTAGGTCGAGGACCTCTTTGATGCCGAGTTACGGGCTTTTTCGTCGGATCGTCATTGATTGCGCTTTTTTTTGATAATGGCGTATCTTTCAGATATACGGGATCGCCCGATGCGACGCCCATATGCTTACGCCCCGTTTGGGCATCCTCGAGCGTTCGATATCGATTTCTTGTCACATACTCGGGCTCTGGATCATTAATGGGCTCTTGCGAGATGTGAGGGCGATGGAACCGTGGCGGCTGCTTGGAAGTATCTTCCCCCTGCGTCGGCATAAACATATTGTTCTGGTTTTGGTCGTCCATGATGCCCTTTAGCTCGTTACCAACAACGCGTATGCGCTCATTGTAAGCCCCTTGTTATTTGTAGCTGTGGACATAGTCGTAATTTAAGCTCTGGTTCAAAGAACCTTAACCTTCCTAAAACCTTAGTCGAATACACTTAGATATGCTTATAGTACTGGACTCAAAAAACTTTATAGTCGGTGTATATATGAGCACCGGGTGGGCATATATATGAGCGTCAAAAGAAGTCCCAGTCACCTAGAAGATGACTCGGCAGTCCTATAAAGGAGTGGTAAACATGGCAAGCATGGTTCCTTATCGTTCGGTTTTTGGCGTTCGTCCCTCTGCAAGCTCGTTGTTCGATCTGTTTGATGATATGAGTGATCTGGCGAACAGCTCTATTGCCTCTAAGGCGTTCCCCGTTGATGTTGAGGATAAGGGCGATGGCTATGAGGTCAAGGCTTATCTGACCGGCGTCGCCAAGGACGATATCGATGTCGAGCTTAACGAGGGCCGTCTGTCCATTAGCGTGAATGTCGAGGAAGACGAGGAGAACGAGGGCAAGAACTTCCTGCAGAAGGAGTTCAGCTCGTACAGCGCAACTCGTGGCGTGTATCTAAAGGACGCTTCGAGCGAGGGCCTCTCGGCTAAGTACGCTGACGGCATCCTGACCGTTACGGTTCCCAAGATCGTCGAGAAGAAGAACGTTACGAAGATCTCCATTGACTAACTTCGTTGGCGTTCTGTGCTATTAAGAGATAACAAAAGGGGCTGGGAAGCGATTCCCGGCCCCTTTTGCTGTCTAGGATAATCTAATGAATGGTTGCTGGCCGATGCTGGCTTGCGGGGCGTATCGAGAGTTTTCGCGATCCTTGGAGAAGGGTGGCGGAGCTGCCGACCTCGTCATCCAAGGTTGCGGCTAGAGCTTTGGCATAGCTTTTGACGGTAAGGCTCGGGCGATTATTATCTTGGCTGATATGCATGGCAATGAGCTGTTCGGTGCGATCGGTAACGAGTTCGCGCGCGGCTTCGGCGGCTTGGTCGTTGGAGAGGTGCCCCCTTGCAGACAGGATGCGCTCCTGAAGAAAGCGGGGATATTCTCCCTCGCGCAGCATGGTCACATCGTGGTTGCTTTCGAGCGCGAGGACTCGACAATCTTTGAGGGTGTTCATGGCTTGGCTCGATAGCTCTCCGGTGTCGGTGGCAAAGCCGATAGAATCATCGAGGGTGTCGAATCGATAGCCGACTGGATTGATGACATCGTGTGATGTTGAGTAGGTTTGCACGTGGATGCCGGCAATGGATAGGGTGTCACCGGGATCGAACTCCTCGACAGACAGATACGAAAGATTTTCTTTGCTCGAAAGTGTGCCCCTGCTGGCATAGAGGGGGCCGTGCCAGTGCTTGCACCAGACATCGAGACCTTTGATGTGGTCGCTGTGCTCATGAGTGATGAGAAGAGCCGAGACGTTGACTGCCGAGAGCCCCAGTTCTGCCATGCGCTTTAATGTCTCGCGGCGAGAAAGACCGTCGTCAATCATGATGAGCCCTCGGGGGCCTTCGATGAGCGCGCAGTTGCCTTTTGAGCCGCTGCCAAGGATATGAAGGTGCAGACGAGACATAATATTCCAAAGGATACAATGGGTGCGAACGAATAGAGGAGGAAGCAAATGCCAACGGTATCTCAGCATTATGGACACCATGCTGCATCGTGGGCCGATGATAGGGCCCTGGCAACTCGGCAGACGGCTGCCCCCGTGGTGCTCATGGTATCAGGTGGTGCGGACTCGACGGCTTTGCTCCTTATGGCATGCACATCAAAGTTGGATATTCTGGATGGGCGTGGTGTAGCCCCCATCGCGCGCGAGCGACTACACGTGCTGCATGTGAACCATCATCTGCGCGGCGAGGCATCCGATGGCGACGAGGCCTTCGTGCGCGGCCTATGCGCACAATATGGCTTGCCGCTGTGTGTTGAGCATGCCTATTTTGATGATGAATCGGGCAATATCGAGGCGGCCGCCCGCGAGGTGCGCTATGCCGCGGCGCGGAGGTATGTTCGCGAGCTCTGCGTCCAGACGGGGGCACCGCGAACGGCGGCTCGTATCTGCACTGCGCACACGTCTTCGGATCGCGCGGAAACGTTTTTGATGAACGCGATTAAGGGTTCGGGGCCCGCTGGCCTATCGAGCATTCCTCGCCGGAGGAATATCGTGGTGCGTCCCCTGCTTGACCTGACTCATGATGAGCTCGTGGGCTATTTGCAGGTGCATGGTCAGCCGTGGCGAGAGGACGAGAGCAACGAGGACGTGTCATACTTGCGTAACTATGTGCGCCATCGAGTGATGCCGGTGGTGGCGCAGCGCAACGCGAGTGTCTGTAAGACGATTGGCGCCGCCTGCGAGATCTTGGGCGATGAGGATGCCTTTCTTTCCCAGCTTTCCGCACAGGCGTTTCGAAGCTGCCTGCGTAAGGAGGCGGCGGGTGCACTGGTTCTTGACGCTCGCCGACTGGCCGCGGCCGAGGTGGTGATTGCTCGGCGCATGGTGCGACTGGCAATTAAGCGTATCGACCCCGACGCTCGCCCGGAGATGCGGCATGTGGAGCGCGTGCTCGCCTGTGTCGCCGAAGGCTCGGGTTCGGTCACGCTGCCGGCGGGAATCGATGCGCGCGTGGAGTTTGGCATGCTGTCATTCAAGGCTCCGGCGGCGCGCGAGGGATTAGTTGCCGATTGGGTCACCATTCCCGGTCGATTGCCGCTGGGGGCGGGCCGCATTCTTGTGGCAGAGCCGATGGCCGTCGAGCCGGGGTGTGATATTGTGCGCCGTGCCCGCGAACTCGCGGGTGCCGGAGGGGTGGTCGCGATGGTGGATGCTGCGACGCTGGGCTTTGCCGATCGCGATAACGAACGGATGCTCGCCGGCTCGCGCGGGGAGATTCCCGCCGAGGCGCGTTTGGCGCGTCTGTGGGTAGACGGTCCCGCGCCGGGGGATGTGATGTGTCCGTTGGGCATGAGTGGGCGAAGTAAGAAGGTATCCGACCTGCTCAACGAGGCTCGTATTCCCGTTTCTGAGCGCGCAGGCGTTCCTGTGGTAAGAACGGCTCCGGGAGGTGCCGTAGTATGGGTCGCAGGCGTTCGCACGGACGAGCGTTTTAAATGCACGGCCGCAACGCGCGTGGCGTATCTGCTTCGTGTGGTCGATGCGGAATAGCGTCCCACGCCAGCTATTCTGTGCGACGTTGACGGTATTCCCGCGCTGATGGCGCACGGGCTGGTAAATATACCCCGTGCGCTGCTAGAATGTGTAGTTCGCGTCCATACGGCGGTGTGTGGGCGATAAGCACAAGAAAGGGTTGTCATGGCTTCTCAACATCCGGATATCGAGAAGGTTCTGTTTACGCAGGAGGATATCGACGGTATCGTCTCTCGCCTAGGCGAGCAGATTACTCGCGACTACGCGGGTAAGGATCTGGTGCTGATTGCGGTCCTGCGCGGCGCCGTGGTCTTTATGGGCGACCTGATGCGCAAGATCGAGCTGCCGACCAACATCGATTTCATGGCTGTTTCGAGCTATGGCGACGGTGTGAAGTCCTCGGGCATCGTGCGTATCATTAAGGACCTGGATATCGACATCCGCGGTCGCGACGTGCTGATCGTCGAGGACATTCTGGACTCGGGCCTGACGCTCAAGTATCTGATGAAGAACCTCGAGAGCCGCAAGCCCGCCTCGCTGGAGGTCGCCGCCTTCCTGTGGAAGGACGTTGAGGACCGTACCTCGGCCGTCACGCCCAAGTATGTTGGAACCCATTGCCCCGATGCCTTTGTGGTGGGCTACGGCCTCGACTATGCCGAGCGCTATCGCAACCTTCCGTATCTGGGCATTTTGAAACCGGAGGTTTATTCGTAAGATGCCCGACGACCGTAACGATAACAATTCCCAGACTCCCCGGGAGCCTAAGATCCCGGGGATGCCCGGAGGCAAGAAGCCCACGCGTACGGGCTGGCTGTATTTTATTTTGGCTTGCGCGCTTCTGGGCTATGCCTTCTTTAACATGGGCTCCGGCTTTGCCAATTCCAGCAATACCGTAAAGCTCGCGACGAGCGAGATGGTCAACGCCATTAAGCAGGATCGCGTCGAAGATTTGACCTATACGGTTCAAGACGGAAGCGTGGCGGGTCATTACTGGAAGACAAAAAAGGACAAGGGCGATACGAGCGAGCTCAAAAGCTTCTCCTCGACCTATGTCGGCTCCGATTCGCTTGCCGAGCTTATGGCGGAGCACCCCGATACCAAGTACATCGTCAACACCAACGATCCCGATTTTTGGGGCGACCTGGCGATGAGCGTGCTACCGACGATTGCCCTGATTGCCATCATGTTCTACTTTATGCGCCAGATGATGGGTGCCAACAACAGGAACATGCAGTTTGGCAAGACCAACGCCAAGACCAACGAGGCCACGCGCCCCAAGGTCAAGTTCGAGGACGTTGCCGGTGTGGACGAGGCGGTCGAGGAGCTCGAAGAGATTCGTGACTTCTTGAGCGACCCGGACCGCTATCGCAAGCTGGGTGCCAAGATCCCGCGTGGCGTGTTGCTGGTGGGCCCTCCGGGCACCGGTAAAACGCTGCTGGCCAAGGCCGTTGCCGGCGAGGCGGGCGTGCCGTTCTTTAGCATCTCGGGTTCTGACTTTGTCGAGATGTTCGTGGGTGTCGGCGCCAGCCGCGTGCGTGACCTCTTTAAGGAGGCCAAGTCCCAGGCCCCGTCGATCATCTTTATTGACGAGATCGATGCTGTGGGACGTCAGCGCGGAGCTGGCTTGGGCGGCGGTCACGACGAGCGCGAGCAGACGCTCAACCAGCTGCTGGTCGAGATGGACGGTTTTGAGGAAAGCGAGTCGGTCATCCTGATCGCCGCGACCAACCGTCCTGATATCCTGGATCCGGCATTGCTGCGTCCCGGTCGTTTTGACCGTCAGGTTACGGTCGACCGTCCGGATGTGAAGGGCCGCGAGCAGATCTTGCGCGTGCATGCCGAGAACAAGCCGATGGACGAGGACGTGAAGTTTGAGAAGCTCGCCCAGATGACCTTTGGCTTCACCGGCGCCGATCTGGCAAATCTGCTCAACGAGTCTGCGCTGCTGGCTGCCCGCCGCCATCGTTCCGTGATCTCGATGGACGAGGTCGAGGAGTCGATGGAGCGCGTGATTGCCGGTCCGCAGCGCAAGGGTCGCGTGATGACCGAGGCCGAGCGCACCACGATTGCCTACCACGAGAGCGGTCACGCCCTGGTGGGCCACATCCTGGAGCATTCCGATCCGGTTCATAAGATTTCGATTGTCAGCCGCGGCCAGGCTCTGGGCTACACGCTGCAGCTTCCGCAGGAGGATCACTTCCTCAAGACCAAGAACGAGATGCTCGACGAGCTCGCCGTGTTCTTGGGCGGTCGCGTTGCCGAGGAACTCATGTGCGACGACATCACGTCGGGCGCGAGCAACGATCTGGAGCGCGCAACCAAGATGGCGCGCGAGATGGTCACGCGCCTGGGCATGAGCGAGGAGCTGGGCACGCAAGTGTTTGGCGAGGCGCAACATCAGGTGTTCCTGGGCCGCGATTACGCCGATCACCAGGATTACTCCGAGGAGACGGCGCGCCGCATCGATATCGAGGTTCAGCGCATTATGCGCGAGGCCCATCGCCGTGCGGTCGAGATCCTGGATGCCCGCCGCGATCAGCTCGATCTGATGGCGAAGGTGCTGCTTGAGCGCGAGACCGTCGAGGGCGACGCCGTGAACGCCCTGCTCGACAACGAGTGGGACGCCTACCTTGAGCGCGAGGGCGATATCCTGGCTGCCAAGGAGGAGCGCAATGCCAAGGCGGCCGGCATGCCGACCAAGAAGCGCACGCCTCGCATGAGCGAGGAGGAGCTGGCGGCCGATGCCGCGGCTTTTGCGCAGGCGGCCATGCAGGAGGATGCCGAAGCCGCATCCGATGATGCTGGCGATGGCGATGCCGTCAATGCCGGTGCCGACACCGACGACGACAAATAGTCTTTGTGGCGAAAGCCTCTGCGGGGAAACCTGCGGAGGCTTTTTCTTCATTGATTGGGGACAGACTTAAATGAGCGTTTTCACGCATTTAAGTCTGTCCCCAATCAACATTGCTGCGGCGCTTTGCCCGACTAAAGCGTACAATAGCGCCTATGCGAAAGGGGAACAGATGATCAACGAAACTATGTATGCTCGCGGTGCGGAAAGCTCCATCATCCGCGAGATTTTTAGCTATGGCCTTGAGCGCAAGGCGCAAATCGGCGCGGAAAACGTGTTTGATTTCTCGCTGGGCAATCCGAGCGTTCCTGCTCCCGTTGCCGTCGCGGAGTCCATTAAGAAGGCCTTGGAGCTGCCGAGTGACCAGCTGCACGGTTATACGCCCGCTCCGGGCCTGCCGCAATGCCGTACCGCCGTGGCTGAGTCGCTTAACCGTCGATTCGGTACGAGCTATGAGGGCAAGGATGTCTTTATGACCGTGGGCGCGGCGGCTTCGCTCACCTGCACGCTCAATGCCGTTACGAACCCGGGTGACGAGGTCATTGTTATCGCCCCGTACTTCCCGGAGTATCGCGTGTGGATTGAGAAGGCCGGCTGTACGTGTGTCGAGGCGCTCGCCGATGAAGATTCGTTCCAGCTGAGCGTGGATAACGTGCTCAAGGCGATTACCGACAAGACCGCTGCCGTCATTATCGACTCACCCAACAATCCGACCGGTGCCGTATATACACGCGACACGCTGACGCGACTGGCCAATGTTCTGCGCGAGGCCAACGCTCAGCGCGATCCCGAGAACCCGATTATGCTTATCTCGGATGAGCCGTATCGCGAGATTGTCTATGGCGCCGAGGTGCCTTGGGTGCCTTCGATCTACGAGCACACCATCGTGTGCTACTCGTATTCCAAGTCGCTTTCGCTACCGGGCGAGCGCGTCGGGTGGATCCTGGTTCCCAATACGAATCCTCAGGCAGCTCGTCTAATGCCCGCCGTTGCCGGTGCCGCCCGTACGCTGGGCTTCGTGTGTGCACCGGCGCTCTTCCAGCGCGTGACCATCGATTGCATCGATGAGCCGAGTGATGTCGAGGCCTATGCGCGCAACCGCACCGCGCTTACCGATGCACTAGCGGAGTACGGCTACACCTATGTTGAGCCGGATGGTGCATTCTACTTGTGGGTGAAGGCGCTGGAGCCCGATGCGAATGCGTTCTGCGAGCGCGCGAAGAAGTACGAACTGCTCGCGGTGCCTTCGGATAGTTTTGGCATGCCGGGCTGGTTCCGCCTTGGCTACTGTGTGAGCTACGAGACCATCGTCAATTCGTTGCCTGCCTGGAAGCAACTGGCCGACGAATATCGTCGAAAGTAAAGCGCTCTGCTTACAATGTTTTACGTGAAACGGGGTTTGGTTTTAAGCCAGACCCCGTTGTCTATGCCGTTGTGTGATTGGGATGAAGCAGTTTTACGACTGCCGAAAGCTATGCGTACAATGAATATACGCGACGGCCATACTGGACAAGGAGACCCGATGCCCTACCTTCTTTCTTGTGATATTCATACTCATACGATGTTCTCTGCGCATGCGTACTCAACCATCGAGGAGAACATCTATTGGGCGGCGGAGCGCGGCCTTCAGGTGCTCGGTTCCGCCGATCATTTAAGCTCGATGGTTACGCCTTGTCCCAATGACCTGCGCAGTTTCCAATTCTTTATTAACCAGGATATCTGGCCGCGCATTTGGAGCGGCGTGCTGGTGCTGCGTGGTGCCGAGGCTGATATCGTTTCGCTGGACGGCAGCTTGTTTGGCGAAGACATTCCCGTTTCGCTCGATATCGCCGGCGATTCGTATAGTCGTGAGCATTCGCTGTTCGATTTGGTGACGCGTAATTTGGATTATTTGGTGGCAAGCGTGCATAACCCGCAGTTTGCCGAAGGCGCGACGCTCGCCCAAACGACCCAGATGTACATCAATGCCCTGGAGCACCCCAAGGTGTTCATGCTGGGGCATGCGGGTCGTTCGGGCGTGCCGTTCGATATCGATGAGGTGCTGCTGGCGGCCAAGGCCAAGCACAAGATTATCGAGATCAATAACCATAGTCTTGAACACGGTGTCGACACTGAGCATTGGGCCGTATGCCGCAAGATCGCCGAGCGCTGCGCCGAGCTGGGCGTGGGTATTGGCGTGTCGACCGATGCCCACATTGGCATGGCCATTGGCAAGCTCGATCACGCGCGCAAGATGCTCGACGAGATTCACTTCCCGCTGGATTTGATCGTGACGCGCGACCGCGAGACGCTGCTGCGCGAGATGGCGGCAGCCGGCGTATGTGACCTGCGCAAGGGGATGTAGCGGAGTTCATAAACCAAGCGAAGGGGGCGGTCCAGACGGGCCGCCCCCTTTCTTGTCTCGAAAATCTACCGGGGTGGATTAGCGGCGCTCGAGGACCGCTACGGTCTCGGTGTGGTCGGTATGGGGGAACATGTCGACGGGCGTGATCTTGAGCAGGCGATAGCCTCCGTCGAGGAGCTGGTGCAGGTCGCGCTCTTGGGTCACAGGGTTGCAGCTGATATAGGTGATGCGGCGCGGCTTGAGTGCGCAGGCGGCTTCGAGGAACTCGGGGGTGGAGCCGGCGCGCGGCGGGTCGATGGAAAGGACATCGATCCGCTCGTTGTTGTCGGCGGCGTCCAGGATGTAATCGGTGGCGTCGTCGGCCATAAACCAAGCGCTGCGGGTGAGGCCGTTGAGCTCGGCATTGCGACGTGCGTCGGCAATGCCCGCCGGGTTGCGCTCCACGCCGAGCAGCATAATGCCGATACCCTTGTTCTGGGCGGCTTTGGCTGCGCAAAGACCGATGGTACCGCTGCCACAGTAGGCATCCATGAGCACATCGCCCTGGTGCAAATCCATGCCGTCGATAGCGAGCTGATAGAGCAGCTCGGTCTGTTGCGGGTTGGTCTGATAAAACGCGGTGGGGGAGATGTCGAATTCGCAGCCGAGCAGCTGGTCGCGCATGCATTCGGCGCCATGCACGATGCGGGTTTCCTCGCCGAGGATGGCGTTGCCGGGGCGTCCGTTGATGTTTTGGGCGACGGTGACGATGCGCGGATCGAGTGCGGCGACAGCCTCAAAGAACTCCTGCGCATGCGGCAAGTCGCGCTGAGCGGTCACGAGCGTGACCATGACCTGGTCGGTGCGCCAACCGCAGCGGACGACGGCATAGCGAAGCAAACCAAGATGTTTGTCCTCATTAAAGGCGGGAATATGCAGCCGCTCAGCTTCGCGTGCGATGCCGTTGAGAATCTGACGGGCGCCTGGTGCCTCGACGGGGCATTCGGGTACGGCAACGATCTTGTGCGTGCCGCGCTCAAAGAAACCGCAACGGACGGCGCCCTCCTTACCGGGAGCAAAGGGAGTGGCAGCCTTATGACGAAAACCGCGCGGCGCAGGATATTTGCCCGGGTCGCCCAGGGTGACACCCATGCCACGAATAGGATCTACAGCAATGCCCTCACGCTCACAAAGCGAAGCAAAAAGCTCCTCCATAGCAGCCTGCTTGGCGGCGAGCTGCTTCTTATAAGGACGATTGAGCGCCGTGCACCCACCGCAAGCCCGCATGATGGAACAAGGCGACTTGGGATCCACAGCCTTACGCGCAGACGAAGCCGAATCGTTACGCGGACGCTTGGAGCGAGTCTGAGGCGCCTTATCCCCGCCCCGACGAGAGCCGGGACGCTTGGCCTTAGCCTTGCCCTTGGCCGACTTACCCTTCGCATCCTTAGACGATTTAGATTTCTTAGAAGATTTTTTCTCCTCCGACCCCTCAGCCGCCTCAATCAAAGCACGACGAGCCCTACGCTCCACACGAGATTCTGCCATGAATTAACCCCACTATTAAATAAAAGAAAAGTCCGAAGTAATTGTACCGTGCATTCAACGTGCCCGATTGGAGGGGACGCCTATTTAAGGTCCCGAGCACGTTGTCTCCCGGAATGCCGGCAGCCGTCACGGTATTTAATTTGTCGCGAGTTCCGCACGAACAGGAGGCCACTTAATGTGGCCTCCGTCGTGAGCAGGACTGTAGAGCAGCAAATTAAATACCGTGACGGCTGCCGGCATTCCGGGTGCTCCAACCTAGTGCTCCATGCGCGCTTTCCGTCTTGCGCAGGACTGTAGAGCAGGAAACTTAATCCCGCGCCGCTCCCCGCCCACGCCGGGCAACAACTCCCTTGTACTCCATCTCACTAAAGTGTATGATTCTGAACGTTACATGACTCACTTTACCTAACTAAAGTGCCATCAAGGGGGAATACTATGAATACTGAAATGTCTCGTCGTCAGTTTGTTGGTCTAGCCGGCTCGCTCGCCACGGTGCTGGGCCTTGGTCTTGTTGGTTGCGGCGGTGGTGCCGGCAAGGGCTCCGCTGCTGGCTCTGCCGCGGCCAAGGATGTGAAGGGCGCTGCGGAGTCCAAGAAGCTCGTGGTGGGCTTTGATAAGTCCTATCCTCCGTACGGCTTTGTGGGCGACGATGGCGAGTACACCGGCTTTGATCTCGATCTTGCCAAGGCTGTTGCCGATAAGCAGGGCTGGGAGGTCAAATACGAGGCCATCGATTGGGATGCCAAGGACACGCTGCTCAACTCCGGCGCCATCAACTGCATCTGGAACGGCTTTACCATGGAGGGTCGCGAGGACGACTACACGTTCTCCGAGCCGTACATGCTCAACGAGCAGGTGCTGGTGGTAAAGAAGGATGCGGGCATCAAGAGCTGGGACGATCTTGCCGGCAAGACCGTGATTACCCAGACCGATTCCGCTGCGCAGGATGTGCTCGAGGGTGACCAGAAGGATCTGGCGGCGACGTTTGCCACGCTCGATACCATCGGCGAGTACAACACGGCCTTTATGCAGCTCGAGAGCGGCGCGGTCGATGCCGTGGCTTGCGACCTTTCGATTGCCCAGTATCAGCTTGCCGCCAAGCCCGATGCTTATACGCAGCTTGATGAGCCGCTGTCCAGCGAGCACTACGCCGTCGGCTTTAAGAAGGGCGACACCAAGTCCGCCGATGCCGTGACCGAGTCGCTCAAGGCGCTCTACGAGGACGGCACGGTCAAGGACCTGTGCGACAAGTATGCAGAATACGGTCTTTCCTTCGACAACTGGGTTCTGAAATAGCGGCTTTCCCAGGCACCCGATTTTGCCGTTCAAACCGTCGCTTGCGTACATTTAGTACGCGGCGCTCCTCTTTCACGGCAAACTCGAGCACCTGGAAAACCCGCTTTAGCATTGGGTTTGCTGTTCTGTTGTCGCGAAAGAGAGCTTAGGTTGTCTATTCAGGTCATGATGCAGATGCTTGGCCAGGGATTCTTGGTCAGTTTGCAGTTGTTTGTGCTGACGCTGCTGGGGTCGATTCCGCTGGGAATCCCCGTGGCGTTTATGCGCATGAGCAAAATCGCGCCGCTCCGCTGGATTGCGCGCATCTATATTTCGGTGATGCGCGGCACGCCGCTCATGCTGCAGATGTTTGCCATCTACTTTGCCCCGTACTACGTGTTTGGCATTTCGCTCACGCCCGATTCCAAGTGGACGGCGTGCGTCGTGGCGTTCATCATCAACTACGCCGGTTACTTTGCCGAGATCTATCGCTCGGGCCTGCAGTCCATTCCGCGCGGTCAATACGAGGCTGCCGAGGTGCTGGGCTACTCGCGTCTGCAGACGTTTCTGTATATCGTGATGCCGCAGGTCGCCAAGCGCATTTTGCCGGCGATGGGCAATGAGATCATCACGTTGGTCAAGGACACGTCGCTGGCGTTTGCCATTGGTGTGGGCGAGATGTTCTCGACGGCCAAGGCGCTGGTCGCCTCGCAGGTGAGCATGGTGCCGTTTGCGATCGCGGCGCTGATTTACTGGGTCTTTAACTTCGTCGTCGAGATGCTGCTGGGCGCCGCCGAAAAGAAGCTGGACTATTATCATGACTAGATCGTTCCGCCGTTCTAACGAACGGCGGACTGCTCGACGCTGCGCGCGTGCCTGACGGCCAATCTGCTCCTCAAACCGTCGCTTGCGTACAGAAGTACGCGGCGCTCCTCTTTCGGAGCACATTGTCTCGCCAGCCACACGCTCGCTGACTTTTTAAACACATGGAGGTTCCCGTGTCCGGAACGGTAATGAATATAGCGAACGCGCGTAAGGCGTTTGGCGGCAATGAGGTGCTCAAGGATATCTCGCTTGAGGTGAAGCGTGGCGAGGTCGTGGCGATTATCGGGCCTTCGGGTGGCGGCAAGTCCACGCTGCTGCGGTGTGCCACGCTGCTCGAGACACTCGACGGAGGCTCGCTCTCGTTTGGCGACCTTGCCGTTGCGACGGATGCGGGTTCGGGCGCGGTCTATGCGAAGGGCGATGTGCCCAAGCAGGCGCGCTCGCGATTCGGCCTGGTGTTCCAAAATTACAACCTGTTCCCGCACTATACCGTGATGAAAAACATCATCGACGCGCCGATCCGCGTGCTTAAGCGCCCGCGCGAGCAGGCGGAAGCTCGTGCGCATGAATTAATTGCTCAGATGGGGCTTGTGGGCAACGAGAACAAGGTTCCGTGTGAGCTTTCGGGCGGTCAGCAGCAGCGCGTGAGTATTGCCCGCGCCCTAGCGCTCGACCCGGAGATCCTGTTCTTTGACGAGCCGACCTCGGCGCTCGACCCCGAGCTGACGGCCGAGGTGCTGCGTGTCATTAAGGACCTCGCTGCGCAGAACATGACGATGGTGATCGTGACCCACGCAATGCAGTTTGCGCGCGATGTTGCCGACCGCGTGGTCTTTATGGACGGCGGTCGCATTGTCGAGGAGGGACCTGCCGAGCAGGTTATCGACCATCCGCGCGAGCAGCGCACGCGTGAGTTCTTGAGCCGTATCGAGGGATAGACTCAGGTATTTACTCAACTATTAATTGAGGCGAAGCCGCCACAGGTCTTACGGTCTGTGGCGGCTTTTTGTTTACATCGACGGGGTTCAATAATTGCCCCACAAGCTTGTCTCTTCCTCTCGCCGCCTGTATTCATACGTGTGCCGAAAGGTATGCATGGACAGCCGTCCGTGAGGGTAGGGTGGTGGCATAGGACATTTGGAGGGTGAGTCGGCTCGGCTGCCGACCATGCTGCTCCCGGGACGGCACCGACCGCGAACTCTCCCCGTTGGCGTCGCGCATTGCGCGCGGCCCTGCAAGGAGGTCATCATGGGTGCTCCCAAGACCGGTAACGTAAGGAACGTGGTGCTCGTAGGCCAAGGCGGGGTGGGCAAGACTTCACTCGCCGAGGCCATGCTCCACCTTTCCGGCAAGACCGCCCGCCTGGGCGGCCACGACGGCACCAAGCCCACGCTCGACTATGACCCCGAAGAGGTCAAGCGTGCATTTTCCATCTCGACGACCATCGCGCCGATCGACTGGAAGGGCGCGCGCATCAATGTGCTCGATGCCCCGTGCTACCCCGATTTTATCGGCGACGCCTTTGCCGCGATGAGCGTCTGCGAGACGGCTCTGTTTGTGGTCGACGCCGAGGCCGGCCCGCAGCCTACGACGGTTAAGCTCTGGTATGCCGCCGAGGACCTGCGTCTGGCGCGTGCGGTGTTCGTAAACCGCCTGTCGCGCTCCGAGGCCAGCTTTGCGACCACAATGGACCTGCTGCAGGAGCGCTTTGGTACACGACTGGGCGCCGTGACCCTTCCCTGGGGCGAGGGCGAGGACTTTGACGGCATCATCGACCTGGTGCGCATGAAGGCGCGCCACTGCAACGGCGCCGAGGCCGTTGAGTCGGAGATTCCCGAGGAGTATCGTGCCCAGGCCGAGGAGGCCCATGACCATCTGTGCGAGCTGGTGGCCGAGGCTGACGACGAGCTGATGATGAAATACCTGGAAGGCGAGGAGACGCTGACGCAGGAGGAGCTTGAAGGCCTGCTGTCTAAGGCGATCGCCGAGCGCATCTTTGTGCCGGTCTTTGCGGGCGATTGCATTAAGGAGCAGGGCGTCAACTCGCTGATGGACGACATCGCCACGTACTTCCCGGCGCCGACCGACTACGGCGAGATGCCGCTCATCGACGGTGATTCGCTTAAGATCTCGAGTGACGATGACCGTCCGGTGGCGTTTGTGTTTAAGACGCTGGCCGATCCGCAGCAGGGTCGCATCAGCTTTATCAAGGTACTGACGGGCACGCTTGAGCCGGGCCTTGAGCTGGTCAACGCGCGTACCCGCAAGAGCGATCGTCTGGCTCACCTGTATGTGATGTGCGGCCGCGACATGACCGAGGTCGGTCACGCCTATGCTGGCGACATTATCGTGGCGCCCAAGTTGGCGGCAGAGACGGGTGACACGCTCTCCATTACCGGTAAGGTCGAGGCGGCGGCGTTTAAGTTCCCCAACTCGCAGTACCGCATTGCCATAGAGGCCGAGAACCGCGGTGACGAAGAGAAGCTCTACACGTTTATCGAGAAGGCCTGCAAGGCAGACCCGACCATGAGCATCGACCGTGACGAGGAGACGGGCCAGACTATCATCTCCGCCGTGGGCGAGGCGCAGGTTTCGGTGCTGCTCAACCGTTTGGAGGATCGCACCAAGGTCGTGGCCAAAAGCGTGCCGATCCGCATTCCGTATCGCGAGACCATCCGCCGCACGGCAAGCGCCCAGGGTCGCCACAAGAAGCAGACCGGCGGCGCCGGTCAGTACGGCGACTGCTGGCTGCGCGTGGAGCCGCTCATTGGGCCCGACGGCACGAGCGACGGCTATGAGTTTGTTGACGAGGTTGTGGGTGGCCGCATCCCGCGCTCGCTCATCCCCGCCGTGGACAAGGGCGTCCAGGAGACCATGAAGGACGGTATTATTGCCGGTTATCCGCTCACGGGCATTCGCGTCGCGGTGTATGACGGCTCGTATCACAGTGTCGACTCCAACGAGATGGCGTTTCGCGCGGCGGCTCGCATCGGCCTGCGCAAGGCGTGCGCCGATGCCGATCCGGTGGTACTGGAGCCCATCGAGGAAATCACGGTGACTATCCCCGAGAGCTACGCCGGCGCCGTGATGGGCGACATCTCGGCCTCGCGTGGTCGCGTGACGGGCATGGAGACCGATGAGCGTGGCGACACCGTGGTTATCGCGCAGGCGCCTCTCGCCGAGCTGACGGATTATTCGACGCGCCTGCGCTCCATCACGCGCGGCACGGGCGACTTTACCATGAAGCCCGCAGGCTATGAGCAGGTGCCCTATGACGTTCAGGCCAAGCTGGTCGAGCGCTATGAGGAGGGCCGCGCCAAGTAACGTGTGGTTTTGCCTGCAATGTAGGTGCTGACGAAAAGGCCGCCCTGGGTAACCGGGCGGCCTTATTTGATCCCTGGGGCTGCAAATCGATTCATGTCGCGGTTGGGGGCTAGTCCCCCGAGGCCTGGTTGCGGCCGGTGGCGTAGTCGATCTGCGCGTGCGGCTGCAGGTTGTAGCAGTACACGTGGAAGCACAGGGTCTTGCCGTGGTCCTCGATCGATTGTGCTTCCAGACGAACGCCACGACAGACGAGTTCCTCTTCGTTGTACATGGGCGTGACGCGGTAGAGCACATGGTTGCCCGTGTCGTGGATATAGTCGAGGATCTGCTCTTCAAACGGCAGCATGCCTGTTTCGTTGAGATAGCGCGTGCCGGTGAGGAGATTCTTGCGATTGGCGTTTTCGCCGCAGAGCGACCAGGCGATGAGGTGGCAACGGTTGTAGAGGCTTTGACCCGGAATAAAGTCGTAGCGCTGTTGGTGCCATCCGGCGGGGTGGATACGCGAGATATCCCCGCGCTTGCCTTGACCGAGCGATTCGGGGCCCACGCAGGCAAGCGCTTTGCGGGTGCGGCCCAGACTGTCGAGCTTGGAGAATTTCTTAAAGCAGCCCTCTTCGGTGGCACGATCGTATTCATCGAGTGTGAATGACGGCGTGCCGAGCGGGTGCGTGCTGTCGGCGCGAAGGGCAACGTAGGGGTTGCCGGCGTAGTCGGGAATGCTGCTGAGATAAACACCGCGGGCGCGGTTGAGGTCGGGGTTTTCGACCTCGTCGATGGGGGTGGCGACGCTGTCCGCGGAAGCAACGCTGCCGTTGGTGTTGGTCGCGGTGGATTCGGAGCCATCGCCAGAGTCTTGGCTATTTTGAGAGTCCTCGGAGCTCGCTGTTCCCGATTCGAGCCGTGCGACCAAGTCCGCTTCGTCGTCGGTACGGCTGGGACTCTCGTTTTGCTTCTCGGCCAGAGCCGCTGCCTGCTCATCGCTTTGCGGCGACAGCAACTTGGGCGCCCCATCGAGCGACCCCGTGAACAGCGCAAACCCCAGCACCACGGCGGTGCCGATGGAAAGTACTTGCTTGTAGACGGACTTGCGCGACATTGAGGCTCCTGGATGGACGGTTGGGAATCTACCAGTCTAGCAGGAGCCGGCAGAGGCCGTTCTGTCGAACAAATACTTAAGATTTGGGACAAATGCCGCTGGTCCATTTGCCCCCATGTTGGGCTTATGGCTAGATTGAGGTGGAGCCGAGCCAATTGAGTTTGCATTCGAGAATGCGCTGCTCACCGGGCATGCTGCTGCCATCGAGTAGTGCGAGGAGCATCTCGGCCGCCTCCCTGCCTTCCTGGTCGACGGGCTCGATGATCGTGGAGACGGTCGGCGTGGTGAGGTTGGTCCAGTCTTCGCAGTTGAGTCCCAAAAGACCGATTTGCTGCGGAAGTAGATGGGCCATGGGCTGGAGGGCCTTGTAGACACGGGGAAGTGCCCACTGATTTTGCACGAAGATAAGGGTTCGCTTGGCGGGGTTGAGCTTGTATTTAAAGTACTCGGTAAGCTCACTGACCGACGGCTTGTTGTGGTCGATGGGAATCGCTTTGTAGAGCTGTCCGTTCGCTGCCAGCGCCTCGGCATACCCCTGAAAACGCTCCATACGGGTGCGCATTTCGGTCATGTTGGCGGCAATGGAGAAAAAGTCCTCGTAGCCGGCATCGAGAAGCGCCTGCGTGGCATTGTACACGCCGTCGTAGAGGTTGGTTTTGATCCAGCTGGTGCCTGGGCTGTAGATGGCCGCGTCAAAAAAGACGACGGGCTTGCCGGCGCGCTTGATGCGGTCGTGGACGGCCTTGAAATTTGCCGTGGGCTGGATGATAAAACCATCGACGCCCAGCGAGAGCATTTTGTCGACATACATGAGCTCGGTCTCGGGGTTAAAGTTGCTCGTGCAAACGACCGTCTGGTAGCCCGCGGGGAGCATGACTTGTTCCATGCCGTTGAGGACGAGGCCCGCCCACTTGTTGGTGTTATCCAAAATGATGATGGCGATGACGTGGGTCTGCTTGCCGGTGAGCGTTTGCGCTTGGGCGTTGGGAACGTATCCGAGTTCCTTGATGACGCGCGCAATCTTTGCCTGCGTCTTCTCGCTAAGCTTTTCTCGTTTGTCGTTGAGGTAATACGAGACGCTTGCCGTCGAGGTTCCCGCCTCTCGAGCGACGTCTGCGATCGTAACGCGCTGTTTTGCCACAGCGACTCCTTCCGACAGATGAGCATTTTCCAACATGATGACTTTGAGTCTTGGTGAGGGATGCGCTTCGGTGAGCGACTTTTTCCTTTCATATGAGTATGCAACAAATGCGGTATACGGGTGGGGTCGAAATTTGTGACCGGCATGCGCATCTGCCGTCTACCGAGAAAATCAAATACTTCTTGACTTTTGAAATCGAGGGTGAAATCGCAGGATTTATTTTTGGTTAAACGCATAACCAAGTAGCATAACCAACGCTCTGACCTGCGCGTTTACCGAAATAAGCTGGCATTAAGAAAAACGAGCACCTATATTGGTCTTGTCGAAAAGACAGCAAGTCCAAACGGCAGGGGATGCTCCGGAGACCTCCGCAAACGGTGTCTTGCGCACGCAACTCTATGAAAAGAGGGAAGCAATGAAGATCGTAGGCGTTGCCGCCTGTACCGTGGGTATTGCCCACACGTATATGGCCCAGAAGGCGATTCAGGATGAATGCGCCGCCCGTGGCATCGAGTGCAAGGTCGAGGCTCAGGGTGGCCTGGGTATCGAGAACGAGCTGACGCAGGAAGACGTGGATTCCGCCGACCTGGTGCTCGAGTCCGTCGACGTGGGCGTCGAGAACGAGGATCGTTTTGAGCAGAAGATGGCCGAGGGCAAGTTCCTGAAGGTCGGCACCTCGGATGTAATCGCCGATCCGGTGAAGATCATCGACCAGGCCGTTGAGATCATCAAGGCGACGGGTGGCGCCGTTGACGCGCCCAAGGCCGAGGCCAAGGCAGAGAAGAAGGCCGTCTCCGCTGCCCCGCAGGCCCCGACACCGGCGTCCAAGCAGTCTATCTTTGCCGATCCTGGTAAGACGCTGCTCAATGCATTCAATACCGGCGTTTCCTATTTTATCCCCATTGTCGTTATCGGTGGCGTGTTCCTCGCCTTCTCGTTGGCATCCGGTACTGCCGGTGCTAGTGGTATGGAGGTCACCAACCCGTTGATGGTGAGCCTTAATACCATCGGTATGGCCGGTATTTCCATGATGATTCCGGTGCTTGCGGCATACATCGCCTACTCGATGGCCGGCAAGCCCGCACTTGCCCCTGGCTTCGTCCTGGGCTACCTGGTTAACAACGCCGTCGTCACCCCGAGTGGCAACAGCGTTTCGACCGGCTTCTTGGGTGCCATGATCATGGCTGTCATCTGCGGTTACTTTGTCCGCTGGATGAAGACCTGGAAGGTCAACAACACCATCCAGACCATCATGCCCATCCTGATCATCCCAATTCTGACCTCGCTCGTCCTGGGCATGGCCTACATCTACATTCTGGCCACGCCGCTTGGCTTCGTGATGGATTGGCTCACCAGCGTGCTCGGTAGCCTGCAAGGCGGCTCCGCCGTCGTCCTGGGTCTGGTCATTGGTGTTATGACCGCCTTCGATATGGGCGGCCCCATCAACAAGACCGCTTCGACCTTTACCATGGCCATCATGGCCTCCGGCATCTACGGCCCCAACGGTATGTTCCGCGTCGCCGTCGCCATTCCCCCGATCGCCTGTGGTCTCGCCGCGCTCATCGCCAAGAACAAGTTCGATGACGCTGACCGTCAGATGGGCATCTCCGCGCTGTTCATGGGCTGCATCGGCATTACCGAGGGCGCTATCCCCTTCGCGGTCAAGGATCTTGGCCACACCCTGCCCGGCATCTGCATCGGCTCTGCCGTGGGCGCGGCGCTTGCCGCCTGCCAGGGCATCGACTGCTACGTTCCGCATGGTGGCTTTATTGTCGCCCTGGCCACCAACAACGTCGCGCTGTACTGCCTGGACATCGTGATTGGCTCCTTGGTCGCCGCTGCAATCCTGATTGCCATGAAGCCCACGCTCGATAAGCAGGCCAAGTAAACCTTTAAGGATTCCGGTTGTGCGGAGGGATGGATTTGACTCCGCACAACCGCCCCTACACAACAAAATCCATCCGTACTGATAGGGCCCACATCTGGGTCCCAGGGAACTTTTGTCAAAAATCCTCTGGAGAAGGAGAACAAAATGTCCAACCTCACCATCCGCCAGGCCGTTCAGGGTATGCTCAAGCTGCAGGACAGCGGCGATCATGCAACCATGGTCGGCATTGGCCCCATGAGCCCCAACCTGATTCAGGCCGTGTTCGAGCTTGCCAAGGACGAGGATTTCCCGCCCATGTTTATTGCTAGCCGCAACCAGGTCGATATGGACGAGATGGGCGCTGGCTACGTCAACGGTTGGGACCAGACGCGCTTTGCCGCCGACATCAAGAAGGTTGCCGACGAGGTGGGTTACACCGGTCCGTACTACCTGTGCCGCGATCACGGCGGTCCGTGGCAGCGCGACGAGGAGCGTAACGCCCACCTGCCCGAGGACGAGGCCATGGAGCTCGCCCGCAAGTCCTTTGTCGCCGACATGGAGGCAGGCTTTGACCTGCTGATGGTCGACCCCACCAAGGACCCCTATCAGATCGGCAAGGTTATTCCGCTCGACGTGGTGCTTCGCCGCACCATTGATCTTATCGACTACCTTGAGCAGTACCGTCGCGAGCATAACCTGCCCGAGGTTGCCTATGAGGTCGGTACCGAGGAGACCAATGGCGGCCTGACCTCCACCGACAAGTACGAGGAGTTCATTTCTCAGCTGCAGCCCGAGCTCGAGAAGCGCGGCTGCCCCATGCCCACCTTTATCGTCGGCCAGACCGGTACGCTCACCCGTTGGACCGAGCAAGTTGGTCATTACAACTTTAAGAATGCCCGCGAGCTCGCCGACATGGCCAAGCGCTACGGCGTGGGCCTGAAGGAGCACAACGCCGACTACCTGGACGACGCGACGCTGCTCGAGCACATCCCGGCACACGTGACCGCTTCCAATGTCGCCCCTCAGTACGGCACCGAGGAGACCCGCGCTTACCTCAAGCTCTGCGCTACCGAGCAGATTCTGGTCGACAACGGCCTGTGCGACGATCCTTCCGACCTGTACCACACGCTGTTGGTCAAGGCTATCAAGACCGAGCGCTGGCGCAAGTGGATGACCGGCGATGACGTTAACCTGCAGGTTGATGACATTCTGGCCGACGACGAGCTCAGCCTGAAGATTCTGGATGTCTCCGGCCACTACGCGTTCAACGATCCCGAGGTCAAGGAGCAGGTCGAGAAGCTCTACCGCAACCTCGCTGCCCAGGACATCGACGGCAAGCGCTTTGTGATCGAGCACATCAAGCGCCCGATCAAGCAGTATGTCGTCGGCCTTAACCTCAAGGGCGTCACGAGCCGCATCGAGAAGGCTCTCTAAGTAGCTTTTCCTACACGACGCCGGGCCTGGGGCATGTCCCAGCTGCAGGCCCGGCACATAGGACAAAGGGACATCCCCTTTGTCCTATTTTTGGAGTTTTGGATTCCTCCGAAGGAGTTTGCACCATGAAGTTCTTTATCGATACCGCCAACCTTGACGAGATCGCCGAGGCCAAGAGCTGGGGCTGCCTTGCCGGCGTCACCACCAACCCGTCCCTGTACGCCAAGACCGGCGGCAAGCTGGCCGACTTTGAGCCCCACATGCTCAAGATCGCCGAGCTTTGCGAGGGACTGCCCGTGTCCGCCGAGTCCACCGCGACTACTGCCGAGGGCATGATCGAGGAGGGCAAGCGTCTTGCCGCCCTGGCTCCCAACATCGTGGTTAAGCTTCCCGTGTGTGAGGCCGGCCTCGCCGCCTGCCGCGCCCTGGCCGATGCAGGCGTGCGCGTCAACATGACGCTCGTCTTCTCGCCGACCCAGGCCCTCATGGCCGCCAACGCCGGTGCCCGCTACATCAGCCCGTTCGTCGGCCGCTTTGACGACATCGCCGAGGACGGTATTTCGCAGCTCGACAACGTTGTGACCTGCATTAAGAACTATGACTGGACTGGCAAGAACGTCGACGACACCGTCGAGATCATCACCGCATCCGTCCGCACGCCCAATCACGTGACCCAGGCGGCGCTGCTCGGTGCCGATATTGCGACCGTCCCCATGGTTGCTCTTAAGAAATGCCTGCATCACCCGCTGACCGACCAGGGCCTTGCCTCGTTCGAGGCCGACTGGAAAAAGGTCGTCGAGGCACAGTAACGATGGTTCTGTCGGCCCAGCATTTGTTATGCCGGGCCGGCGTGCTCAAGAGAGGAAACTCCATGACCGATCAGGAACTGGCCAAGATTGCCAATGAGGTTCGCCGCGGTATTGTCACGGGTGTCCACGCTGCCAAGTCGGGGCATCCGGGCGGATCGCTTGGCGCCGCCGACATTATGACCTACCTCTACTTTGAGGAAATGGATGTCGACCCGGCGAATCCGAGCCGCGCCGAGCGCGATCGCTTTGTGCTCTCCAAGGGACATTGCGCTCCGGCACTCTATGCCGTGCTCGCCGAACGCGGGTTCTTTCCCAAGGAGGAGCTCGAGACGCTCCGTCATATCGGCAGCCGCCTGCAGGGCCATCCCAATATGAATGACACTCCGGGCGTCGACATGTCTACCGGATCGCTCGGTCAGGGTATCTCCGCCGCGGTTGGAATTGCACTCGCCGCAAAGCACTGGGGTGACAGCAACCGCGTCTACACGCTATTGGGCGACGGCGAGTGCGAGGAGGGCCAGGTGTGGGAGGCGGCCATGTTCGCCGGCAACCACGACTTGGATAACCTCGTCGCTATCATCGATCACAATGGCCTGCAAATTGACGGCAGTATCGACGAAGTTAACTCGGCTATGCCGCTTGCCGACAAGTTCCGCGCCTTTAAGTGGCATGTGATCGAGCTTGCCGACGGTAACGACATGGCGCAGATTGCCGCCGCCTTTGCCGAGGCCCGCAAAGTGAGCGACTCGCCCGTGGCCATTATCGCCGAGACGGTGAAGGGCAAGGGCGTCTCCTTTATGGAAAACCAGGTTGGCTGGCACGGCAAGGCACCCAACGATGAACAGTTTGAGCAGGCCATGGCCGAGCTCGCAGCAGCAGGGGAGGAGCTCTAATGGCAGACGTCAAGAAAGTCGCCACGCGCGTTAGCTATGGCGAGGCACTTGTCGAGCTGGGCAATGAGCGCGATGACTTTGTGGTTCTCGATGCCGACCTGGCCGCCGCCACGCAGACCGGCAAGTTTAAGGCTGCGCACCCTGAGCGCTTCTACGATGCCGGCATTGCCGAGAGCAACTTGATGGGGCTTGCCGCCGGCATTGCGACCACGGGTCACGTCGCCTTTGCGAGCACCTTTGCCATGTTCGCTGCCGGCCGCGCGTACGAGCAAGTGCGTAATTCCATCGGCTATCCGCATCTCAACGTCAAAATCGGTGCCACGCATGCGGGCATCTCGGTCGGTGAAGACGGCGCCACGCATCAATGCTGCGAGGACATCGCGCTCATGCGCACGATCCCGGGTATGACGGTGATCGTTCCCGCCGATGACATCGAGGCTCGCGCTTGCGTGCGCGCCGCCTATGAGTTTGAGGGACCGGTCTACATGCGCTTCGGCCGCCTGGCAACACCGGTCATCAACGACCGCGAGGACTATGAGTTCAAGATTGGTCGCGGCGTGGTCGCGCGCGAGGGGTCCGATGTGACCATCGTCGCCTGCGGCCTGATGGTCGCCGAGGCGCTTGAGGCTGCCGAGGCGCTCGCTGCCGATGGCATTGACGCCGAGGTCATCAACATGCACACGATCAAGCCGCTTGATGAGCGTCTGGTGGTTGCCAGCGCCAAGAAGACCGGCCGTGTGGTCACCGCAGAGGAGCATTCGATTGTCGGCGGTCTTGGCGAGGCCGTTGCCTCGGTGCTCACAGAGCAGCACCCGGTGCCCATGCGCCGCGTCGGCGTGCGCGATGTGTACGGCGAGTCCGGTCCTGCGGTCGACTTGCTGCATAAGTACGGTTTGGACGCCGACGGCATCGAAGCCGCGGTCAGGTCCGTGTTGTAGGGAGGGCTTTCCATGGGATTTGTATCTGCCAACCAAGTGACGATTGGCCACGCCGCCGCCTCGCGCGAGGACGCGTTGCATTATCTGTCTGAGCAGGCTGTTGAGCTCGGTTTTGCCAATGACGCATCTGCCGTAGAGGCGGCTTTTATTGCTCGCGAAAACGAGGCCGAGACTGGCCTTGTCGCCGGGTTTGCTGTTCCGCATGCCAAGAGCGACGCGATCCATACGCCGGGCGTTGCCGTGCTCAAGCTGGCCGAGCCCGTCGAGTGGCCGAGCTTTGACGGCGTGCCCGTCGATGTCGCGCTTGCGCTGTACGTGCCCGCCGGCGAAGCTGGAACCACGCATCTACGCCTGCTTTCAAAGGCTGCCGTGATGCTGATGGACGCCGGCTTCCGCGACAAGGTGCGCGCGAGCACCGATCCCGTCGAGATCGCGGAGCTTATTAACGCCGGGCTCGAGGGTTAGGTGTAACCCGCCCGCTCAATCAATTGATCCTTCTCCAAGGAAAAGGGCCGCGACGCCATATAAGCGTCGCGGCCCTGTTTGCGTTTCCCCAGATAAAACCTGCCAAAAAAACCTGTCCCCTTTTAGAAGGTCGGCAACAATTTATGTGGTTCAGGTTGAGCTTGCGCAGCGCCGAGCGGTTACGCCGTTTGTAAAACGGCGTAACTTAAAGATTCATGTTGCCGTGGATGTAGGGGGTGACCTCGGGGGAGATGTGGTCGCAGCCCAGCTCGCGCAGCGCGGACTCGATGGCGGCGGGCAACGGGGTCTTGCCCTCGCCGTCGACGGCAGCACTGCCGAGGGCGGCAATCTTAGTGACATCTGCGGGAGCGGCCTCGATATGCATGCAGCCGCCGACCAAGCGCGCACGCACCTGCGCCAGACCAAGATCGTGCAGGTAATCCTCGCAGGCGCGGATTAGATCGATCTTCTCGCGCGTAAGCTCCTCACCTGTGGGGACGCGCGTGGCAAGACAGGCTCCCGCCGGCAGGTTCCAAACGGGGTAGCCCCATGCGCGCAACAGTTTGCGCTCTTCGTCCTTGGTAAAGCCGACCTCCATAAGCGGCGAGCGTACGCCGAGCTCTTCTGCCGCGCGCATGCCGGGGCGGTAGTCACCGCGATCGCTTGCATTGCTGCCATCGATGACGGTGGGGAAGCCGAGCGACTTGGCGTGGTTGACGATAGCGGTAAAGCCGGCGTGCTTGCAGTGGTAGCAGCGATTGGCATCGTTGCAGGCTACTTGGGGGAGCTGCAGCTGATCGACTGAAAGGTTGAGCACGGGGAGCATAAAATGCGGACCCTCATCGGTTTGTCCGTCAACGGACCGCTCAAACGAAGCCTGCTCGGGTGTGCCGATGAGCGGCGTGGTGAGATGGACGAGGAGGGTATTGGTAGGCATGATGCGGGCGCATACGGCGGCCAAAAAGCTGCTGTCAACGCCGCCGGAAAACCCGATAGCCACGCGCCCGTATGCCAAAAGCAGCTGTTCGAGCGCCGATAGCTTGTCTTGAAGCTCCTCTGCGGGTGCCGTGGTGTCTAAAATCATGAAACGATCCTTATCGTTGAGTACTCGATCGAAAACTATAATCCTAATGCGTTACTTGCCATAAGACTTCTATCTATGTAACGAAAGTGCAATATGGTATATACGTTATATACAAGTTGCCAAATGCGGTAGAGTTACGGCAATGCGACAGCGAGAGTCGATGGGGGACCGATATGATCAAGGCTGTTATTTTTGACATGGACGGAACGCTGGTCGACACCGAGCGTCTGGGCATCAAGGCATGGAAAGCGCCCGCCGCTGAGCTGGGTGTCGCGATTGATGACACGCTGATTCATCAATTTATCGGTCGCACGCTGCCCGAT
This sequence comes from uncultured bacterium, assembly GCA_905215905.1. Taxonomy (GTDB): domain Bacteria; phylum Actinomycetota; class Coriobacteriia; order Coriobacteriales; family Coriobacteriaceae; genus Collinsella. Next base: position 25,960 of record CAJMRI010000005.1, read on the forward strand.
GTCATGGACATCCTTGAGGCGCATTGCGGCAGCAGAGAAACCGCTGAGGCGATCTATCATCGCCACAAGGAGATTCGCGACGAGATGGTCAAGACCGATCTGGAGCTTAAGGCCGGCGCTGCCGAGTGCATAGACGAGCTGCTGGCTGCGGGCTATCACGTGGGCCTTGCAACGTCATCGCGCCATGTCACGGCCGAGCGCAACCTTAAGATGGTCGGTCTCTTTGACAAGTTTGAAACGGTGACCTGCGGCGAGGACGTCGTGCACGGCAAGCCCGACCCCGAGATGTATCTGCTCGCCTGCGAGCGCGCGGGCTTTGCCCCCGAGGAGTGCGCCGTGGTCGAGGACTCTCGCAACGGCTGCGTCTCGGGCATTACGGCTGGCTGCCACGTCTTTGCCGTTCCCGACATCGTGCCGCTGCCGCAGGACGTGGTGGATGGCTGCGAGGTCGTGCTCGATACGCTGTTCGACCTGACGGCGGCGGTCAAGGCTGTGCTCTAGACAATTGCGGTGTTGAAACGAGCAATTACCCACGTTTGCGCTTAAGCAAAAGGGGCCCGGCAATGGTCGGGCCCCTTTTGCTTAAGCGGCGACTTGGCATACTTGCGCGCGTGCTACAGATACGCGCCCAGGTTGATGGCGGTGGCTTCGGCGTGGTTGCTTGCCTGGGTGCTGGCGCGTTCCAGCAGGAACGGCCGCACGAGTTCTTGGCGGTTGATGTCCTCGATGGCTGTGACCGCGGTGACGGTGCGCGCTGCAGAGCCGATGCGGACGTGCTTGGTCTTTGCCGGCGCCTTGTTCTCGATTTGCTCCATGAGCAATTGAACACCCTTGCGGCCAATTTCGTAGCCCGGCGGCGCCACGGTGGTAAGGGGGACCGACCCGCTCCAGGCAAGTGGATTGCCGTCGCAGCCGGCCACGCGGACCTGCTCGGGGACGGAGATGCCTTTGTCTATCAGCGCCGAGATAACGCCCGACGCCAGTACGTCGGTCAGGCCGATGACAAAATCGGGGCGCTCGTCGCCGGAGCGCTCGGCAATCTGGGCGCCGATGCTGTAGCCGTCGGCAGCGGTATTCCATTCGCCGGCGTCGATGACTTCGATCTTGATATCGGGGTGCAGGGCAAGGGCCTTGTGGATGCCAAGTACGCGCAGGGTGAGCTGCATAAATGCCGCTCTGCCCACAACGGTGATATGGCGTGCGCCACGGGCAACGGCGAGCTCGGCGATAATGCGCCCCTGCGCCTCGTTGTCGGCGGCCACGTAGTAACCGGGTTCGGAACAGTGGATGTCCAGATGGACGATCGGCACGGGCATCTTGGTCATAGCGGGGTGCCAGTCGGGGGACGCCATGGGCTGAACCATGACGCCGGACATCTGCGTGCCCATAAAGTAGCGCAGGTAATGGTCCTGGAGAATGCCGTCGTTATCGGCGTTGGCGATGAGCAGGTCGTAACCGTGCTTGCGGGCCTCGTTATGGGCGCCGCTGGCGATTTGGAGCGAGAAGCCGTGATCGAGACGGGGGAGGACCAGGCCAAAGGACTTGGTGGTGCCGCCTGCGAGCTGACGGGCACTTTGGTTGGGCAGGTAGCCAAGGCGATTGATGGTCTCGTTGATGAGCTTGAGGGTCTCGGGGCGCAGCTTTTCGGGATGGTTGAGCGCGTTGGAAACCGTGCCCAACGAAACCCCGGCCTCGCGCGCGACGTCGCTGATTTTTACCTTTGCCATAGCGGCCCCTTTGATGCGTTTCAAGTACAAGCCAGATTGTAGCATCCCAAACCTACCAAAAAGGGACAGGTTTATTTTGGCAGGTTTATCTGGGGAAACGCCGTTGCCAGCGCGACCACCACGAAGGGGACAGGCACCTTTGTGGTGGTTTGGACCGGCTGGACGTGTGTGCATCGGGTGGTATCTAAGTTGAGATACCACATCTGGTATATCAGCTTGCGCCTGCGTGAGTACAATACTCGAACGTTATGCGTCTCAGCGCCCCTTGTGCGTGGACGTCTTGCAGTCACGCGAACGAAGGGATTTATCTTATGTGCGGAATCGTCGGCTACACCGGCTCTGATATTGCAAAGAACATCCTGGTCACGGGCCTCAAGCGTATGGAGTATCGCGGCTATGACTCCTCGGGCGTCGCGCTCGAGGTGGGCGAGGGCGCCGCGGCGCACCTCGACGTCATCCGCCGCGTGGGCAAGGTCGCGGGCCTAGAGAGCGAGCTTTCCAACATCGACAGCGACGCTACCTGCGGTATCGGCCACACCCGTTGGGCCACCCACGGCAAGCCCTCCGTCGTTAACGCTCACCCCCACACCAGCTGCGACGGTCGTATCGCCATCGTCCACAACGGCATCATCGAGAACTTCGCCGAGCTGCGCGAAGAGCTGGAGGGCCGCGGCCATCACTTTAAGAGCGAGACCGATACCGAGGTCTTCGCGCATCTGATCGAAGAGGCTTATGTCGAGACGCACGACCTGATGGCCTCCGTGCGCGAGGCTTGCACCCATGTGGTCGGTGCCTATGGTCTGGCCGCCGTGTGCGCTGACGAGCCCGGCGTGATCGCCGTGGCCCGCAAGGATTCCCCGATCGTAGTCGGTGTGGGCGAAACCGGTTCCTATGTTGCTTCCGATGTCATCGCGCTCATCGACGCCACCCGCGATGTCGTGGTGCTCGAGGACGGTCAGTTTGCCAAGCTCACGCCCGCAGGCGTCGAGTACACCGACGAGGCTGGCAACGTTATCGAGCCCAAGGTCACCCACATCGACTGGGACCTGGACATGGCAGAAAAGGGCGGTTATCCCGACTTTATGCTCAAGGAAATCCACGAGCAGCCGCGCGTCGTGCGCGACACGCTGGTCGGTCGTATGACGCCGGCCGGCGAGCTTGACATCGACGAACTGGGCCTTTCGCTCGAGGAACTCAACGACATCGACCGCGTCTACGTGATCGCTTGCGGCACTAGCTATCACGCTGGCCTCATTGCTAAGAATCTCATTGAGGGCTGGGCTCGCATCCCGACCGAGGTGGAGGCGGCCAGCGAGTTCCGTTACCGCAATCCCATCATTACGCCGACGACGCTTGTCGTTGCCGTGTCCCAGTCGGGCGAGACGGCCGATACCCTTGCCGCCATTCGCGACGCGCGCATCAAGGGTGCCAAGGTCTTCGGCATCACCAACGTGGTTGGTAGCCCCGTGGCGCGTGAGAGCGACGGCGTCATCTACACTAAGGCCAACAAGGAGATCGCGGTCGCCTCGACCAAGAGCTTCATCGGCCAGGTCGTGAGCCTTACGCTGCTGGCTTTGCTGTTGGCGCAGGTTAAGTACCGTCTGACCACCAAACAGGCGCGCATGCTGTTCCGCGAGCTTTCCGATACGGCCGAGCAGATCCAGTGGATTTTGGATACCCAGACCGAGGCCGTTCATGAGGCCGCCCTGCTGTGCAAGGACGCGCAGTCCGCGCTGTTCGTGGGTCGCGGCATGGGTGCAGCTATTTCCTACGAGGGTGCGCTCAAGCTCAAGGAGGTCAGCTACCTGCACGCCGAGGCCTACGCCGCCGGTGAGATGAAGCACGGCCCCATTGCCCTGATCGACCCGGGCTTCCCTGTCATCGCTGTGGCCACCAAGAGTGCCACCTACGACAAGTCCGTGTCGAACCTTATGGAGTGCAAGGCGCGCGGCGCCAAGGTCATCGTCGTTGCCACCGAGGGCGACGAGGAGATCAACAAGATTGCCGACTGCATCATCCGCGTGCCGGCAGTCCGCGACGTGTTCAGCCCCATCACGGCGAGCGTCCCGCTGCAGCTGCTCGCCCGCGAGGTCGCCATCCTGCGCGGCTGCGACGTCGATCAGCCCCGTAACCTGGCCAAGAGCGTCACGGTAGAGTAGTTGGTTCCGCCGTTCTAGCGACTAAGGCCCGGCTCCGCATCAAGACGGAGTCGGGCCTTGTTGTATTTGCCCAGATAAAACCTGCCAAAATAAACCTGTCCCTTTTTGGCAGGTTAGCGGAGCTTGCTGGTCTCGAAGTACTCGGGGAACTGGTCCAGAACTTCGGTTTGGTTGCGGAACATCATGTGTAGGTGCTTGCTGACCAAAAAGCTCGCTTCGATGGGGTCGCGACCGGCGATAGCGCGGCGAATCTGCTTGTGCTCGTTCACGATGTCCTGATTGTCGAGAACCTGCGTGGCGGCGCGCAGCCAGCGGAAGCGCTCCAGGTCGGCATTGGTCTCTTCGAGCCACGACCACACGGTGCTGCGACATGCGATGCTAAAAATCATGTGATGCATGAGGTTGTCGCTCAAAAAGAAGCCGATGCGATCCTCTTCGGCCATGGCCTTTTCCTGCAGCACGATGGCGCGGTCGAGCTGCTCGATGCCGGTCGACGTGGCGCGCGCACAGCACTCCACAATCACCTGCTTTTCCAGATGCTCGCGGATGTAACAGGCACTCTCGGCAAGGGTGAGGTTGATGGGTGAGACGTAGGTGCCGCTCTGGGGCACGGTGCGCACCAGGCCTTCCTGCGCCAAGCGAACCAAAGCCTCGCGCACGGGCGTGCGACCCATATCCAGGTCGTCGCAAAGTTGCTTGACGCCCAGCTTTTCGCCCGGCTTGTAGTCCAGGTAGACGATTTTGCGTCGAATGGTGTGGTAGGACTGGTCCTGTAGGCTCGTTTCCTGCTCGCCGACGTGCATCGATTCTTCCATAGCGCCTCGCAACTGTTCTATCAAACTCATATGTCAGTTGTTAATTATGCCGCGAATCAGCTTTCCGCGGTGGGTAATTCGGCTGTTGCCCAAGAACTATTGCGGCATCTTAGTCTTTGTTTACGCAAGGCTGCGCTCAATGTTGCCGTATCATAAGCCGTCGCAAACGTGAAAGAGAAAGAAGGAATCCCATATGCAACTGGCGAATATCGTACGCGAGCGCTGGAAGGGCGTCTTGTTCTGCCTGATCATCGCTATCCCCGCAACGCTGCTCGGCAAACAGATTGAGGTGGTCGGTGGGCCGGTATTCGCCATCCTCTTCGGCATGGTTCTGGCAATCGTCTTTCCCAAGAATCATCGCGAACAGCTCGCCGCCGGTGTCACCTATACGTCTAAAAAAGTCTTGCAGTACGCGGTTATCCTGCTTGGCTTTGGCATGAACCTCTCCCAGATTCTGTCCAAGGGCGCCCAGTCGTTGCCGATTATCGTGGCGACGATCTCGACCTCGCTTGTCATCGCCTTTGTGCTCTGCCGCGTTATGAACGTGCCGAGCAAGATCGCGACGCTTGTGGGTGTGGGTTCGTCGATTTGCGGCGGTTCTGCCATCGCCGCGACCGCGCCCGTCATCGATGCCGACGATCGCGAGATTGCCCAGGCTATTTCGGTCATCTTCCTGTTTAACGTTATCGCGGCGCTCGTGTTTCCAACGCTCGGCGGTATGCTCGGGCTGACCAACGAGGGCTTTGGCCTGTTTGCCGGCACCGCCATCAACGACACCTCGTCCGTAACGGCTGCGGCGAGCGCTTGGGACAGCATGCATCCCGGCGCCAATGTGCTCGAGAGCGCCACGGTGGTCAAGCTCACCAGGACACTGGCCATTATTCCCATCACGTTGGTCCTCGCATGCTGGCAGATGCATCTGGCGCGCAAGGCCGGCGGCGACGCCAAAAGCACGTTCTCGCTTAAACGCGCGTTTCCCATGTTTGTGCTGTTCTTTGTGCTGGCGAGCGTAATCACCACGGTGCTTCAGCTTCCCGTGTCCATCACGGCGCCCATCAAGGAGCTGTCGAAGTTCTTTATCGTGATGGCCATGGCGGCTATTGGCTTTAATACCGATATCGTCGAGCTGGTCAAAAAGGGCGGCAAGCCCATCGCGCTGGGCTTTTGCTGCTGGATTGGCATTGCGTGCATGAGTTTGGGAATGCAGCACGTGCTGGGAATCTGGTAGAGAAGTAGCTTATTCGCGTGCTGGTTGCTGGTTGCTGGTGAGCGCAAGCCTGCGGTGGAGCGATAGGAGCTCTTGCGGGTATGGCTTGTCCGCAGGTTTATAAGTCCCGAAGAGCTCTTATCGCCCCGCCAGGATGGCGATGCGGGGCAACACCTATACTCGCAGGACGGCGCTTTCTGCCCTATAGTGTTTGGTGAGCAATATCGTTCAATTTTGAAACACTCGGTCGTGCGACCGTCGGCGGTTGCACGTCGCCGCGGACAGGGGCAAATCATGGATAGCGATGCCAAGCTGAACATCTTGACCGAGGCCCTGGCTGCTGCCGGGGCCTCGGCATTGGCAATCGATGCGCGTGGGGACGTCGCGATTTCGACCATGAATGACGCGGCGCTTGAGCGGGATGTGGCAGCTTTTGTTGCCGAACGCCTCGACCGTATAGGAGACGGCGCGCGTCTGGTTATGGGGCGTGCGGGTACGCGCCTGAGCCTGACCGTTCGCCCCGCCGACAAAGAAGGCGGGGGCCTTTGGGTCGTCGTGGTCCGCGAGGTGCGCGGCGCCGCGGCGCACGCGGGCATCGAGTGGCTCAACGCCGACGAAGTTGAGGCCCGCTACGAATCGAGCGCGTACGGCATCGTTGAGGGGGCTGCCTCGGTGGCTGCGCCGGTCGCCGAGAGCTACGCGCGCGGTGTGCCCCTTATGCTCGAGGGCGAGCTGGGAACGGGTCAGGTCGAGATTGCCATGCGCCTCTATCTGGACGGTCCTTTTGTCGATCAGCCCTTTGTTGCCGTTGCGCTCGATGAGCTAACGGATCGCGGCTGGCGCCATCTGCTCAAAAGCGCCGAATCGCCGTTGTTCCAAACGGGGCTGACACTTTGCATTGAGGGCTGGAACACGGTTGGCCCCCAGCGTCTCCGCGAGCTCGTTTCCACGATGGCCGACACCGCGTTGGCGACGCGCTGCCATGTGGTGCTGACGGCGAATGACATTCCGGGCGGCAGCGAAAGTGATCAAGCTGCCTTTGTGACTGAGCGCTTCGCCTGTGCGGTGAGCGTGGCGCCGGCAATCGCCGAGCAGGGAGCCGCGTCGACGAAGGTTGCGCGCTATTTGGAATATCTCGCTGATGCATTTGGGACGGTAGCGCCCACGTTGTCTGCCGCGGCGGCAAAGACGCTCGATGTTTACCGCTGGCCGCGCAATTATCTGCAGCTCCGCGAGGTCTCGGAACGACTGTATATATTGGTGGGGGCGGGCACGGTAGACCGCGCTGTGGCGGAGGAAGTGCTCGCCCAAGAGGACGTGATTAAGACCGCAACCTTTGGCGCCCCGACACTCGAAAGCGACCTGTATATCCTGCGACCGCTGGCCGATACCGAGCGAGATATCGCGCATCTGGTTGTAGATCATCTCCACGGCAACCGGACCCGTGCGGCGGAGGTGCTGGGCGTAAGCCGAACAACGCTGTGGCGCTTGCTGAAGGACGATGACCGTTGAGCGAGGCGCCCGTGACCGCGCGCGACGCGTGTGCTACAGTCCAAAGCGTTATTGTTTCGATTTGGTTACGGCGTGCGGGGGCGTATGGCTGAGACTACAAAACCGAGCCGCAGAAGGCGGAGTGCCGCGCCGGTTAACCGACGCACAACATCGGTGACGTGGGGCAAACACGCCTCGGGGTTTGACGGCTCGTTCAAGCGCACTAAATACGGCTATCCTTCGACAGGTGCTCGCTTGGCAATGCAGGCAGAGTCCTCGCTGTGGGGCCGCAAACGCGTGGTGGGCTCAAAGCTCAAGCACGACGGCACGCTCGGCTACATCAGCCGCGGGGCGGCTCGCCGCAGTGGGCTCAATCCTGCTGGTTGGCATCGTTATGTGCCGATCGCGGTCGTCGTTGCAGTGATCGTCATCGCACTCGCTGCGCTTGGCTACGCCGGCGGTGGCGCCAACTTGGACGCGGTGTTTAAATCGCCCGAGCTCGCGCATGCAGGCACAGAAGTTGTCGAGGGCGCTCAGACCCAGACGGGCGTCGCGCCCCAGCGCGGCATGGTCGCGGCAGCCTCCACCATCGCCGACGCTCAAAAGGACGAGGGCGAACAGGGCGACGGCGCCGAAACGACCCACACGAACGAAACGACGACAACTCCATCGGCAAGATAAGTTGCGAGTGGTGTGGCTAAAATAGCCTCGTCCCAAATTAGCTACCCCTATGACGCTCTTGGGTTACCTTACGTAGACGACGTTGTCGCGGCGGGGTTTGGGCTCGGGTAGCGTGTCCTCGGCATAGCCCAGAATGCAGTGACCGACACCGCGCAGGCTGCCGTCGGCGGGCAGGCTCCAGCTGGCCAGCAGCTCCAGGCCCTCGGGCGAGTCAAAGACCTCATGCGCGCGGTGAATCCAGCACGAATCGACACCCAGTGCATAGGCGGCGTTGAGCAAGTTGCCCATGGCAAGCGAGCCGTCTTCCAGATGCGTGGGCACGCTGCGGTCGACCAGCACCACCACAACGGTCTTGGCGCCATAGAAGGGGTCGCCGTTGCTGCCCATGACCTGGGCGTTGAGCCGTGAGAGACGCTCGACGGTCGCGGGGTCGGTGACGGCGACAAACGTCACCGGTTGGCGGCCCATGCCGCTCGGTGCATATTGGCCGGCTTCGATAATGCGTGCAAGCTTTTCGGCCTCGACGGGACGATCGCTGTATTTGCGGCAGCTGCGGCGGTGGATGAGTGCTTCGATAGTCTCCATGGTGTCTCCTTGCGGTGGCGTTGCAGATGCCCCGTTCATACCCGTCGGGCTCAAACGATAGACGGTCAATTGCCCGGCCAAAAGGATAGATTCCAATTGGGAAAGTAGGTTTGCATAAAAGTACCTTCAGAATGTGACAAACAAATGGGATGGTTAAACGTTTTATCCCGTCTACCCTGCGGTTTTTTACCACTTGCCTAAATGACGAACGCATAACCTCTGATAAAGGTTTTACTAAAGGAGTACCAACGTTTATCAATGCGCCGTGGTGGCGCCGGGCCAGGAGGTAACATCATGTTCCAGGCTGGAGATGTCGTCGAGACCGACTTCGAAGGATTTCTGAAGCTGCTGCGTTCCAAGACGCGCGCTTTTGTGACGATTGATGATCACGAGTACTACATCACGCACACCGATGGCTATTGGCGTGTTCAGGATTGCGAGGCCCTCAACGACAAGGGCCACTTTACTGACTGCTCCGAGCTGGTCAATACGGTCTGCGAGGTCGTCGAGCTGCCGTGGATTGCCGGCAAGAGCCTGCATGACAGCTTCTCGGGCGCTACGGTCTATGAGGCCGTCGCCGCTTAACGGGCAATAAAACCCGATTTTCACGTGACCGCTGGCGCTGCCCCCGCGCCGGCGGTCTTTTTCTGCCGATAGGCCATAAAAGTGCAAGCATTTGCGGAGAGCCTGTTGACGATAGTCAAAACTCGGACTAATCTAGAGATACAAAATTGGTCAAAAATCGGACAATCGAATGGTGGGATAGATGAATAGTGCGGTTGCGCTGGTCGACTTCGACCGGTTGCTCAATGGACTCGACCATATCTATTCGGAGTTCTCGCGCGCCTGCGGTCTTTCGGACTGCGCTTACTGGATGCTCGTCGATACCAGCACGGCGGGCGGCAGTATTGCCGTAAGCCGCCTGACGAGCGAATGGTTCTACAGCAAGCAGACCATCAACTCGGCCATTAAAACCTTGACGGCGCGGGACTTTGCAACGTTGGAGTTTGCCGAAGGCAGCCGTAAGAACAAGGTTATGCGTTTGACCGAAGCGGGCATGCGGTTTGCCGAGCGTTATGCGCTGCCGGCACTCAAGGCCGAGCAGCGAGCCTTTGGCGCGCTTGAGCCGTGTGAGCAGCGCGAGATTATGCGCTTGATCGGAAAATTCTCTCAGGTGCTCGGTGAGGAGTGCGAGGCATTTAAGCAGCATATCGCTGCCGAGAGTCAAGCCGAGAATCAAGGTGAGGGGGAGTCGTGCGACTGTTAATGAGGTTTCTGAAGCCCTATCGAGGGCTTGTCGCAGTGACGCTGCTGGTGCTGCTGGTTGATAACATCGGCACGCTGTTGGTTCCCACGATGCTGGCGAACATGGTCAACACCGGTATCACCACGGGTGATGTCGACTACATTTTGCGCAATGGCCTCTACATGCTTATCGCGACCGGCATGGCCAGCGGCGGCGCGGTGCTGGGCTGCTATCTTTCGGCGCGCTTGGCCGCCAACGTGGCCTGCGATATCCGCAATGCCGTGTACGACAAGTCGCTCGAGCTCGCGGCCAGCGACTTTGAGCGCTTTGGCACCGGATCGATGATCACGCGCTCGCTCAACGACATCAACGTGATTCAGCAGGCGATTCTGCAGACGATTCAGCTGGTGCTGCCCGTGCCGTTTTTGGCTGTGGCGGGCATCATCTTCGCCTGGTTTATCGATCCTGCCATGGGCACGCTTCTGGGCGTCGTGGTTGCGATTGTGCTGGTGGCGGCGGTCTTTACGGTTGCCAACGCGGCTCCGATCTTTATGCGCTTGCAGAGCTTTATCGACCGCATGAACGTGGTGCTGCGCGAGAACATCGTGGGCGTTCGCGTCATCCGCGCTTTTAATAAAGAGCTTCACGAGGAGCAGCGCCTGGACGAGGTATTCAGCGACTACGCCGCCAACGCCATCAAAGTCAACCACCTGTTTGTGGGCCTCGACAGCTCAAGCTTCTTTTTGATGAACATCGCCGAGGTAGCGGTGCTGTGGGTTGGCGGCAACCGCGTGGGCGCCCACGCCATGCAGATCGCGAGCATCTCGGCGGTGCTGGAGTACGCGCTTCTGATCCTGTTCTTTGTGATGATGGCGCAGATGGTGGTGCTGACGCTGCCGCGCGCCGCGGCGTGCCTGAACCGTGCGCAGCAGGTGTTGGAGATTGAGCCGAGCATTGTGGACGGCAAGCGCACGCTGGATACGTGCGCGGCGGAGCCTGTTGACAGTGCCGACGCGGTCGCCGTGTTCGACCATATGTCGTTTCGTTTTGACGACGCCGACGAGGACACGCTGTGCGATCTGAACTTTACCTGTCGCCGCGGTCAGACGACCGCGATCGTCGGCTCGACGGGCTCGGGCAAGTCGACGGTGGCCAAGCTCCTGCTGCGTTTCCACGATGCCACCAAGGGCGCCATTCGCCTGGACGGCGTCGACCTGCGCGAGCTTTCGCAAGGCGAGATTCGCGGGCGCATTGCCTATGTGCCGCAAAAGGCATGGCTGTTCTCGGGCACCGTGGCAAGCAACCTGCGCTTTGGCAACGAAGACGCGACTGAGGCCGACATGCTTCACGCGCTCCAGGTTGCTCAGAGCACCTTTGTGCTCGATCAGCCGCAGGGGCTCGATACCCCGGTGGCGCAGGGCGGCACGAACTTTTCGGGCGGCCAGCGCCAGCGTCTGGCCATCGCCCGTGCGCTCATGAAGCATGCCGATCTATATATCTTCGATGACAGTTTTTCGGCCCTGGACTTTAAGACCGATGCCGCCCTGCGCCATGCGTTGCAAGACGAGACGCGTGACGCTGCGGTGCTCATCATCGCGCAGCGCATCTCGACGATCTTGCACGCCGACCAGATTGTGGTACTCAAAGACGGCGAGGTCGTGGGCCTAGGCACGCACGACGAGCTCATGGAAACCTGCGAAGTGTACCGCGCTATCGCGGAATCGCAGATGAAGGGAGGTGAGTAGCATGACCAAGGAGCTCAGGAAGCAGGCCAGCGTTGATGACGCCGTTGCCACGGGGCTTGTTGAGGAAACAGCTGCCGTAGCACCCGAGCTGGACGAGGCCGCCAAGGCTGCAGCCGAGCGCGAGGCTCGCCGCCAAGCGCTCTACGAGGAAAACGAACGCGCCGAGGACGAGCGCGCCCGCGCTGAGGCAGAGCGCATGCGCGATGTGGACGACGAGGACGAGGACGAGAAACCCCGCGACACCTGGGCGACGGTGCGCCGCCTGTGGAGCGAGGATGCCGGTGACCATTGGCGCTTCTATATCGTGTTCGCGAGCATCGTGTTCTATGCCATCTTTAACACCGCTGCGCCGGCATATAGCGCCCGCGTGATCGATGAGCTGTGGGGCCACATTCAGGTGGCGTTTGCCAACGACACCACCTTCAACATCACCTGGGAGAACTGCGGCAGGACCATCTTCATCTACTTTATGATCTGGACGGCCGCTGCCTCGTTCTACGCGCTCCAGAGCTTTTTGATGTCGAGCGTGGCCGAACGCCTCAACCTGCGTCTGCGCAACCGCATCGCTCAAAAGCTCAATCGTCTACCGCTCGCCTATTTTGACGCGCATCGTCCCGGCGAGGTCGTCAGCCGCGCGACCAATGACTTGGACAAGATGTCCGAGAGCATGCAGCGCGGCTTGCTGCAGCTGCTGGTGTCGATTGGTACGGTAGTGGGCGCTGTGGGCGTGATGTTTGTGTTCAGTGTGCCACTTACGCTGGTCTTTTTGTTCTTTACGGCGTTGTCGCTGCTGGTGACCAAGGTGGTCTCGCGCCGCACGCATGACGTAACCGGCGAGCGCCAGGAGTGGGTGTCCAAGATTACGAGTGCAGTCGAGGAAGGCTACTCGGGCCGTCTGGTGATTCGCGCGTTTAACCGCGAGCGTCAGAGTTCTGCCGAGGTGCACCAGGCCTCGGGCGAGCTGGCACGCGTGAGTGCCAAGGCCGACTTTATGATTAACGCCGTCGGCCCCGCGGTGCGCTTTATCGGCCGCCTGGCACAGATCGTGATTGCGATTGTGGGCTGCAGCATGCTGGTTGCCGGCCACATGACCGTCGGCGTGTTCCAAGCGTTCTTTCAGTTTATCTACGAGGCATCCGAGCCCATGACGCAGCTGTCGTTTACCTTCAACTCGCTGCAGAGCGCGCTGGCGAGTGCGGAGCGCGTGTTCGACCTGCTCGATGAGCCCGAGATGGAGGCCGATCCGCAGCCGGGCGAGGCCGCCAAGCTACCGGGTCGCGCGGAGGGCCGCGTCGCCTTTGAGCATGTGCGCTTTGGCTACACGCCCGAAAAGCCGCTTATGCGCGACGTGTCGTTCACCGCCGAGCCGGGCCAGAAGATCGCCGTGGTGGGAACCACGGGCGCGGGCAAGACCACGCTCATCAACCTGCTCATGCGTTTCTACGAGATTGACGGCGGGCGCATTACGCTCGACGGCGTGGATACGAGCCGCATGGATCGCGGCGAGCTGCGGCAGCAGTTTGGCATGGTGCTGCAGGACGCCTGGCTGTTCGATGGCACGATTGCCGAAAACATCGCATATGGCTGCCCTGAGGCAACGCGCGAGGAGGTCGTGGCCGCCGCCCGTGCCGCGCAGGTCGATTTCTTTGTGCGTACCATGCCACAGGGCTACGACACGCACGTGGCCAACGATGCCGAAAGCATCAGCCAAGGTCAGCGCCAGCTGCTGACCATCGCGCGCGTACTGCTCAACAACCCGGCGATTCTCATCTTGGACGAGGCGACGTCGAGCGTGGACACGCGTACCGAGCTTGCCATCGGCCGTGCCATGGATGCGCTTATGCGCGGGCGCACGAGCTTTGTGATCGCGCATCGCCTGTCGACAATTGTGGACGCCGACCTGATCTTGGTCATGGATCATGGCAACATTATCGAGCAGGGTACGCATAAGGAGCTGCTGGCTGCCGAGGGTGCCTACGCCGACCTCTATCTGAGCCAGTTCGCATAATTTGACAAAGGGGCAGCCCCTTTGTCATATCACAAATAAGGCGCGCCGGGGATGAATTCCCTGGCGCGCCTTTGCGTTGACGTCAATGTTGTCGGTAGCCATCCGCTTCTAGCGTTCGTCCATGAGCTTCGTGACGAGGGCTTTGAGCTCGGCCACCTCTCGCTCGAGTTCCTTGACGCGGCGGGCATTCTCGGTGATGCCTTGGCGGTTGAGCGCGGACTGCTCGGCGGCGTCATCGGGCATGTACTCGCGATGCTGCTTGGCATCGAAGCTCTCCTCGAACACGCGGCAGCCGTTGCGCTTGATGATGCGGCCTGGCACGCCCACGACGGTGCAGTTGTCGGGCACGTCCTTAACGACAACCGAATTGCCGCCGATCTTGACGTTGTTGCCGATGCGAATGTTGCCGAGCACCTTGGCGCCCGTGCCCACGGTGACGTTGTTGCCCAGGGTGGGGTGGCGCTTGCCGGTTTCGTTGCCGGTGCCGCCGAGCGTAACGCCCTGGTAGAGCACGCAGTTGTCGCCCACGATGGTGGTTTCGCCGATGACGACGCCCATGGCGTGGTCGATAAAGAAATGCTTGCCGATCTGTGCAGCGGGATGAATCTCGACGCCGGTGATGTGGCGGGTGATTTGCGAGAGCACACGGGCGAGCGAGCGATGTCCATGCTCCCACAGCCAGTGCTCGGGCACATGGTTCCACTTGGCGTGCAGGCCGGGGTAGGACAGGAAGATGACCAGACCGTTTTGCGCAGCGGGGTCTTGCGCCTGGACGGTTTTGATGTCCTCGCGAATGGTATTGATAAAGCTCACCGGCCGCCCTCCCTTAGCGCCATGGCAATGCGATTCAATAAAGTATAGCGATTCGCTAGGGATTAGGAAGGACAATCTTGGCGGCATTGCGCGACAGGTGTCAGTTATGCAAACTTGCTGGTAATGAAGTAAGACTTTTGAGGGGTTTGACCCGTGCTCGTGCCGCAACCGTATACTGGTCAACTTGGACGTGTCCGCGCCCACAACTGAGAGGTTTTACTTCATGGGTTTCATCAATTTCATTGCCGAGCTGCTTAAGGATCCGCGCACCGCGATCGCCAGTTGGATTGCCGCCGGCCCGCTTATGGCCTACGGCTGCGTGTTCCTGATCATCTTCATCGAGACGGGCGTGGTATTCTTCCCGTTCCTTCCCGGCGATTCGCTGCTGTTCGCCTCGGGTTTCTTTGCCCATAACGGCGGCTTTAACATCGTGGCTCTGTTGGCCGTCGCATGGTCTGCCGCCATCTTGGGCGATCAGTGCAACTTTATGATTGGCCATTTCTTTGGCAAAAAGATTATCGCTTCGGGCAAGGTGAAGGCCATGACGCCCGAGCGCATCAAAAAGTCCGAGGACTTCTTGGACAAGTGGGGTCACCTGGCCATCTTCCTGGGTCGCTTCTTCCCGTTTATCCGCACCTTTGTGCCCTTTATCGCCGGCATGGGCGGCATGCACTGGCGCAACTTCGTTATCTTTAACGTGCTGGGCGGCATTACCTGGTCGACGGTCTTTACGCTGCTGGGCTACTTCTTTGGCGGCATTCCCTTTGTGCAGGAGCACTTTGAGCTGCTGATTATCGGCATCGTCGCCGTGTCGATCATTCCGACCGTGGTCGGCTTGGTTAAGGCTAAACTGGGCAAAAAGAACGCATAGCTCGAGGCAGCGCACAAACTGTGTCGTTGAGGTCCGCCACTGCTTACGGTGGCGGGCCTCTTTAGCTTCGGTTGAATGAAAATACTTTACTTAGTTAAAGAAAAGCGTTTTATCAGGCGTGTGCGGGGAGTACAATCTCGTGCATGCGAATCGACGTGCCATGGGCTTTGGTGTTGTCCGCGTGTCCCGTCCGGCTCTACGCTCCGGGCGTGCGACGTTGCGACGCGGTCGGCCTCGGTCCTTGCGTGCGAGTTCGCGAGTATGCAACTGTGTATGTAAGGAGCGACACATGACTGTCGAGAAGAAGGATATCGATTGGGGTAGCCTCGGCTTTGGCTACATGAAGACCGATTACAGCTACGAGGCCCATTGGAAGGATGGCGAGTGGGACGAGGGCGGCCTGACCACCGACCACACCCTTCATGTCTCCGAGTGCGGCGGCATCTTCCATTACTGCCAGGAGGTCTTTGAGGGCCTGAAAGCCTACACCGCCGAGGACGGCAGCATCGTCTGCTTCCGTCCCGATATGAACGCCGAGCGTATGTACAACTCTGCCCAGCGCCTCGAGATGCCCCCGTTCCCCAAGGACAAGTTTGTTGAGGCCGTCAAGCAGGTCGTTTCTGCCAACGCCGCCTGGGTTCCGCCCTTTGGCTCCGGCGCGACCCTGTACGTGCGCCCGTTTATGATCGGCTCCGGTGACGTGATTGGCGTGGCTCCCGCTCCTGAGTACACGTTCCGCATTCTCGTGACTCCGGTCGGTCCGTACTTTAAGGGCGGCCTTAAGCCCGTTAAGCTGCGCGTTTCCGAGTACGACCGCGCCGCACCGCATGGCACCGGCAACATCAAGGCCGGCCTGAACTACGCCATGTCCCTCAAGCCCACGATGGAAGCACACCGCGAGGGTTATGCCGAGAACCTGTATCTCGACTCCGAGTCCCGCACCTATGTCGAGGAGACCGGTGGCGCCAACGTCCTGTTCGTGAAGGAGGATGGCACCCTCGTCGTCCCGCAGTCGCACACCGACTCCATCCTGCCCTCCATCACCCGTCGTTCGCTCGTTCAGGTTGCCGAGGATCTGGGTATGACCGTCGATCAGCGTCCCGTCGAGTGGGCCGAGGTCAAGGCCGGTACCTTTGTGGAGTGCGGCCTGTGCGGCACCGCTGCCGTCATCTCCCCGGTGGGCGAGATCGACAACAAGGTCTATGGTGCCGATGAGACCGTGACCTTCCCGGCTGGCTACACCGAGATCGGCCCCGTGATGAAGAAGCTTCGCGAGACCCTGACTGGTATCCAGTCCGGTGCTGTCGAGGATAAGCACAACTGGGTTTACACCGTCGCGTAAGCTGCCTTGTATGTCCGGCCCGAGGGCAACCTGCCTTTCCGGCGCGTCCTCGGGCCTGCGTTACCTCGGTGCTGCCGTTACGGGCAATATAGATCTGAAGTAAAGATGGTGCGCGGCCTATTGGCCGCGCGTTGTGCGTGGGCGCGTTGTGCGTGGATAAGAAAAGGGCCCAAGGTTTGTGCCTTGGACCCCAAAGGGTTGATGAGCTGGCTTAAGACTCGGCCGTGATTGTTAGAACTTGACGGTCGGTGCCTGGCGGGCGGCCTCGGCGGCCTCGAAGCCCTGGCGCTCCTTAAACTGGAAGATGCCGGCAAAGATAACGGCCGGGAACGTCTGGATGGCGTTGTTGTAGCTGAGCACGCAATCGTTGTAGCTCTGGCGCGCGTAGCTCACCTTGTTCTCGGTGTCCTCGAGCGATGCCTGCAGCTGCGTAAAGTTGGTGTTCGCCTTAAGGTCGGGGTAGGCCTCGGCTACGGCGAAGAGCTGGCGCAGCGCACCGGTCAGCACGTTGTCGGCTTCCATTTTGGCCTCGGGCGTGGTGGCCTTGACGGCGGTGTTACGCGCGCTGATCACGGCGGAGAGCGTCTCCTGCTCGTGCTTGGCGTAGCCCTTGACGGTCTCGACCAGGTTGGGGATCAGGTCGTTGCGGCGCTGCAGCTGCGTATCGATGTTCTGCCAAGCGTTATCGATGCGGTTACGCTTGGTGACCATGTTGTTGTAGATGCCGGCGATGGCGCAGACAATCACAATGACAACAACGATGCCGATGATGACGGTAATCATGATGTCTCCGTTTCGAATGGCCGCGGCGGCATGCGCCAGCTGCCGTTGGTATAACGCTACTAGTATACCCGCAACGTTTTGCCGTGCCGAACTTTCCGGTAAGCGTTATGTTTTCGGCGGGGTTGGCACCGGGGCAAAGCGCGCGAGGTACAGGTGTAAGATATGCGACAGATTGTCGAGTGTTGTCTTTGCCCTGAGGATGGCGATACCAGTGGACCTTCGCATTAAGAAAACCTACCGCGCCCTGTTCGATGCCTTCACCGAACTTCTCGAGGAGCATCGTTTTGAGGACCTGACGGTTGCCATGCTGTGCGACCGCGCCATGATTCGCCGCACGACGTTCTACAAGCACTTTCGCGACAAGAACGATTACTTTGCCTTTTATATCGATGAGCTCATGTCGGGCTTGCCGCAAAAACAGCCCGATGAGGCCGGCGCAGTGTCTGCCGAGGACGTGCGCGCGCTTCGGCACGCGATTTTGGACGATGCCATGGATTTGATTCTGGCGCACGAGCAGCTCATGGATAACATTTTGGCAAGCAGCATGTCGGGCATGTTGACCAACGTTATTTGCGACCGCATTGCCCGCTCCATCCGCGAGCGTGTGATGAACGTGCTTGCCGAGGATGCCCTGGCCCCCGTGTCACTCGAGACGACGTCTGAGTTTGTCGCCGGCGGTATTATTCGACTTTTCACGATATGGTGGGAATCGGGCCACGATCTTGAGCGTCGACCTGAGATAGCCGACGTGGTCGATGCACTGTTCGAGCGAACCATGACGCCGGTGCATCATTAAAAGTGGCGGAGAGAGGGGGATTCGAACCCCCGGAACGCTCTCGCGCTCAACGGTTTTCAAGACCGCCGCATTCAACCGCTCTGCCATCTCTCCGTGAGTCGTAATGATAGCATCGTTTTGAATTTGCAACAGGGAAGGCGAACGATGACGAGCACCGAAATCGACGAGAAGTTCATGCGCGAGGCGTTGGCGGAGGCGCGCGCCGCCGCTGCGGTGGGCGAGGTGCCCATCGGAGCCGTGGTAGTGCGCGCGGGCGAGATCGTCGCGAGGGCGCACAATCGCCGCGAGCTCGACCAGGACCCTTCGGCTCATGCCGAGTTTGCGGCCGTGTGCGACGCCGCGCAGTCGCTCGGCCGCTGGCGCCTTTCCGACTGTACGGTCTATGTGACGTTGGAGCCCTGCTGCATGTGTGCGGGCCTTATGGTCAACGCGCGCGTGGGGCGCTGCGTGTATGGCGCGAGCGACGCCAAAGCGGGCGCGTTGGGATCTCTATACGATTTGAATGCCGACTCGCGCCTGAATCATCGGTTTAACGTGACGGCTGGGGTCCTGGCGGATGAATGCCGCGAGCGGCTGAGTAGCTATTTTGGCGGTCTGCGCGGAGCGGGCGGCGCTGATTGCGGTTGTGGGGCCGATCTTGAAGCACACGCCGCTCACGCCGCAGCGCTTGCGGGTGTTGGTGAGGATGCTGATACGGCAGTTGACTTTGGTCCAGCGTGCCGCCGGCCCCGCCGTGTGCTGTTGGCGATTGATTCCTTTAAGGGCAGCGTGTCGAGTGCGCAGGCGGAGGCGGCGGTTACCGAAGGCGTGCGCCGCGTTTGGCCCGATGCCGAGGTGTGCACATTGCCGCTGGCAGATGGTGGCGAGGGAACGCTCGACGCCGTTGCCGCCTGCGGTGGCGAGCTTGTGACCTGTGAGGTTGCAGGTCCCTTGGGCGAGCGTGTGCCTGCCCGGATGCTGGTTGATGTCGAGCGCGAGTCCGCGGTCATCGAGATGGCCGAGGCGGCCGGCATTGGGTTTTCGCCTTGCACGGAGTTGTCGGCGCTGGCCGCTACAACCTATGGCGTGGGCGAGCTCATGCTTCGCGCGGTTCGCACGGGCGCAAAGACTATCTATATTGGCTTGGGCGGCAGCGCCACCAACGACGGTGGCGCCGGCATGCTGCAGGCGCTGGGCGCGCGTGTGGTCGATGATCGGGGCTGCGATGTCGCCCCCGGTCTTGCCGGCCTTGAGCAGGTGGCGAGCGTTGATTTGGCGCCAGCGCTGCATGCTTTGGACGGCGCTCGTATCGTTGTGCTTTCGGATGTCGAGAATCCGCTCGTGGGGCGTCGCGGCGCGCTTGCGGTGTTCGGCGGACAAAAGGGCCTGCCGGCGGATGATGCCGAGTCGCTGGGCGGGTACGACGGCTGGATGGTCGGCTACGGCCGCCTGCTCGATGCGGCAATTACCGGGGTGCGGGCTCAGGGATTGTTGCGCCTGCCCGAGGGTGCGCG
Organism: uncultured bacterium; assembly: GCA_905215905.1. Taxonomy (GTDB): domain Bacteria; phylum Actinomycetota; class Coriobacteriia; order Coriobacteriales; family Coriobacteriaceae; genus Collinsella. Next base: position 45,722 of record CAJMRI010000005.1, read on the forward strand.
GACATTTTGCTCGGTGCTCGGCGTGCCCGGCGCGGGCGCTGCCGGTGGCTTGGGCGCGGCGTTACTGGCGCTCGGTGCGGAGCTGCGCTCGGGCGTGGAGACGGTGCTCGATCTGATTGGCTTTGACGAGCGCGTGCGCGATGTCGATCTGGTCATAACGGGTGAGGGCAATATGGATGAGCAATCCGCCGCCGGCAAAGCGCCGGTTGGTGTGGCTCGCCGCGCCAAGCGATATGGCAAGCCGGTGGTCGCCGTCGTGGGCGGTCGCGCTGTCAACCTGGATGCGGTATATGGGCAGGGTATCGACCTTGTCCTGCCGATCTGTCGCAAGCCTATGTCCCTTGAGGCGGCGCTCGATCCGCGCGAGGCCGAGGCGAACCTCGTCTGCGCCGGCGAAGAGGTCGCTCGATCCTACGACCTCGGTCGCATCTAGAAAAGTAGTCATTTTGGGACGGGGCTAGGAAAACACCCGTACAGGCATGTGAATCTGAACAAATCAATCCTGTGCCTTGTGGCGCTCGATGGTGCTGTCTGGGGATCGGAGACTATGCACTTCAGGTGTTGACGCCGCCATTTATGTGCCATTAGTAGATTGCTCTTCGTTCAGTTGTTCGCCAATTAATCATGCCAATTAATTACCATTTCGGGCGAAGACGTGGATTATCTCCATGATGGGCCTCTTTGGTCATAATGTTGTCTTTAACTGTCCTTAATCAATAGATCGCTCGTGGGAAGAGAAGGCGACACCAGAGGGGGAGAAGGGAATTGGAGAGAAAAGTTTTCGGCGGGGGGGGGCAGAGAGTCGCTGCTCTCTGCCTTGCGCTGGTTCTCGGCTTCGGATGTTTATCCGTTGGCGCGACGGCCGGTGTCGCATATGCGGCCACGGAATCGCGGACTGCGTATACTGCGGAGGAGTTTGAGATCACCCAGGACGGCGTGACCTATTCGTGCGAGACCACGGATAAGGGCACGGCGGAAATCACAGGTATTGTTGCCGACGACAGTGTGACCGCGGTGAGTGTGCCCAGCTCCATCGAGCATGGTGGCCAGACCTACAAAGTCACCAAACTTTATTTCTCGTCTGGTATTGTGGCCAAGAACGTTGAGCAGCTGACGCTTCCCGACACGCTCGAAAAAATGTACGGAGGGAATTTCCGGAGGTTCGCAAAGGTCAAGGAGCTCCATATCCCTGGCTCCATCAAGAACTTCGCTTGCTCGCTGCAAAACGCCGGCTCGCTCGAAAAGCTCTATTTCGATGAGGGCGTCGAGGAGATTAGCGCCAACATGATGGTCTATGGCTGCAGCAACCTTTCGGAGATCGATCTCCCCTCCACCCTCAAAATGATTTCGGGCTCGGGCGCCTTCGAGGGGGCTACGGCCCTCACGGGCATCGAGTTTCCAAAAGATGTCGCCTTCTCCGACACCATAACGGGCGTGTTCGAAGGCTGCACGTCTCTGACAAGCGTGTCGTTGCCCGCTTCGGTTACCAAGATCCCCTCGTACATGTTTGACGGATGCACCTCTCTCACGTCCGTCACCGCGCTGAGCGAAATCGAGTCCATCGGGGATGGGGCGTTTCGGAATTGCTCGAGTTTAACCGGGATCGATTTCCCGGGCACATTGACGAGCATCGGATCCTCTGCTTTCCAGGAGTGCGCCAGCCTGGTGAGCGTGCCCAATCTAAGCAAGGTGACAAAGATGGGCTGGGGGGCTTTTTACGAGTGCAAAAATCTGCAGGCGTCCGTGGATCTGTCCTCGCTTCAGAACATTCCGGACAATGCGTTCTGCTACACGCCGGTTAAGATCGTGGGGCTCTGCGACAGCCTGAGGAGTATCGGTGACTGGGCCTTTATCCAGAGCAACGTTGCCGTCCAGCTCCCCAGGACACTTGAGAAAATTGGCAACTACGCCTTCTATTACGGCACGTTGCCGGAGCAGTTTTCCATTCCGGATTCCGTGACTTCCGTTGGCACGGCAGCCTTCTCGGGCGTAGATGGCGTGAAGGATGTGACGATCGGGCGCGGCCTCACCAAAATACCCTCGGGTATGTTTGACGGCAGCACGGTTCAAAAGATCACGATCGAAAACAGCAGGGACGACATCACCGACTCGGAGAACCTCCCGTCCTCTGGCGTCGATATCGTCTACACGCGCGAGTCCATCGATGACGGCGTCGGCGATACCGTGAGCAATGACAGCACCAAGACCCTTCAGGAGCTGGTCAGCGAGGCCCCCAATGGCAAGGAGACCGTCATCAAGCTGGAAAAGCACGTGAAGCTCGGCTCCACGCTCACGATTCCTGCCAGGAAGATGATTAAGATCACGTCGGATGAGCCCTATACCATCTTGGCAAAGAAAAGCGGCTTCTCCGTACTGGTCAATGTTGCCGAGGGGGCATCCCTCGAGCTGTCGGGGAAAGTGTCCCTGAGTGGTCGCTACAACAAGGGCGCCATTATTTCTAGCAGGGGAGCGGTTGTGCTCTCTGACGAGGCCGTTGTGTGCGACGGCGCTGCGAACACCGTCAATACGGGTGTCATCGACGTGTCGGGAGACAAGGCTTCGCTTACCATGACGGGCGGCGTTATCGAGCAGTGCGAGCTGCGCCATTCGTATTGCGGTGCCGTTCGCGCGTCCAGTGGCGCTCATGTAGTTATGAGGGGTGGCGTTATCCGTAACAACGGAGTCGTTACCGGGGCCACCAATTGCTATTGGCTTACATCTTCTGGCGTCATTTTGTGGGGCGGCGCTCACTTTGACATGAGCGGAGGCCGCATCGAGGGCAACAACGGTTATCGAGGCAGTGCGGTGCTTGCGTACGGCCAGGGTAAGGGCGAAAACCAAAGAGCCAAGTTCACGATGACTGGTGGCCAGATTTCCGGCAACAGGAGCAGTAGGCTGGAGGCGGCCTACGATCCTTCCGGAGCAGTTCATATTGAGGGCAACGCCGAGTTCACCATGACGGGTGGAAAGATTGAGAACAACGTTGCGTCTGGCAAAGGCAAAGGCGGCGGAGTGTGTGTGGTCGACCCGGGCTGTCAGGGCGGCGAAAAGGGGAATACTGCTTTCACCATGCAGGGCGGATCCATATCTGGCAACTCCGCTTCCGCCGGCGGAGGCGTCTATACCTATTCGAATGACGTCACGCTCAGCGCGGGCGAGATCAAGGGCAATACTGCTTGGAGCATGGGTGGCGGCGTGTATAGCGAAGGCAACGAGTATCTTGGCTATAGTACGCTCCATATCGAAAACGCTCTCGTTGTTGATAACCATGCGGATAAACAGGGCGGCGGCATGTGGTTCTGCCCGACCGGAGATGCCAAGGTCTACGTCCAGGACGGCGGCCTGATCGCCAGGAACACGGCTGGTGAGGCGGGAGACGACTTTGTCTTCACCGGCTTCAAAGACGCCAAATACAAACTGACCTTGGCCAACCGCGCTCCGGGCGGCGGAAAGGTCAGCTGGTACAGAGACGGTGGGCTGTTTAACCCCGAAGGCACTTATGCGGCAACAAACCCCGAAATCCCGCGATTCTCGCCCGGTGGTGACAACGGCGAGCCCCTGTCCTTTACCGACGCCACGCCGAACGTCGCGCTTAAATCTGTGATGAGCGAGGATGCGTATAACCTCGGCGGCGGTCAGACGTCGCTGACGATCTCTGGCAATATGGCGCCGTTGGGAGGCGGCATCGGCGCCAACGGCGGTGTCGTCATCGGTAAGTCCGAGAACATCGACATTCCCATTAAAAAGGTCTGGGAGAACCCCAGGATTCCCCATCCTGATGAGGTCAAAGTAAATCTCAAGAACGGCGATACCGTCATCGATTCGATCACCCTGAGCGAGTCCAACGGCTGGAAGGGCTCCTTCAAGGGCCTGCCCAAGTACTCCGAGTCCGGCTCCGAGGTCCGCTACACCGTGGCCGAGGACGCCGTCGAGGGCTACAGCTCCAAGGTCTCCGGCGACGCCGAGCGCGGCTTCACCGTGACCAACGCCTCCACGGCCAAGGTCTCGGTGCCCGTCGAGAAGAAGTGGGTCGGCCCGGCGGCCGAGAAGGCCACCGTGCGCCTGCTCGCCGACGGGAAGGCCACCGGCGATTCGATCGAGCTGTCAAAGTCCAATAACTGGAAGGGCTCCTTCGAGGGCCTGCCCAAGTACTCCAAGTCCGGCGCCGTGATCGACTACGCCGTGGCCGAGGACGCCGTCGAGGGCTACAGCTCCAAGGTCTCCGGCGACGCCGAGCGCGGCTTCACCGTGACCAACACTGTGAAGACGGGCGGGCTCGATGTCTCCAAGACCGTCGTGGCGCGCGAGGGCCTGGCGGTCGACGCGGACAAGACATTTAAGTTTGCGGTTGAGGCCACCGATGCCGCGGGCCGCAAAGTGTCCGGCACCTACGGTGACGCGACGTTCGAGGACGGCAAGGCGACCCTCAAGCTCAAAGATGGCCAGACGGCGAGGATCACGGGGCTGCCCGCGGGAACTGCCTACACGGTGACCGAACGTGCCGCCGAGGGCTACACGACCGCGGTGAACGGAGCCGAGGGATCCAGGGCCGATGGCTCCATCTCGGCCGATCAGGTCGCCTCCGCCGCCTTCACCAACACCTTCGACCCCGCCCCCGCCACGGCGTCCGTCCCCGAGCTCACCAAGGTGCTCGCGGGCGGCCGCAAGCCCGGCCTCCAGGAGGGGGAGTTCGTCTTTGAGCTCTCCCTCACCGACGGTGCGGGCAATATTCTCGAGGGCTACCCAATCGAGGCGAAGAATGGCAAGGACGGCAAGGTTTCCTTTGGCGAGCTCAGCTTCACCAATCCGGGCACCTACCACGCGACCGTGACCGAGAAAGCAAGCGGCGATGTCCTGATTGAGGACGATGCGCACGCCTACACCTTCGACATCACGGTGACTCAGACTGGCGCCGGCCTTAAGGCCGAGATCTCCAACGAGCGGGGCAAGAAGACTTTCACCAACACCTTCACGCCGCACGACAACACCAAGACCGTCACCAAGGCGGACGCCTCGGGCGCCAAGGTCGATGTGGATGGCAAACCGGTGGGCGTGGGCGATACCCTCACCTATACCATCGGCTGGGCCAATAACAGCGTCGACGACAGGGGCGCCGCGCAGGCGGCCGACGTGACGGTGACCGATGTCCTGCCCAAGGGCGTTAACTATGTTGAGGGTTCTGCCGACGGTGCCGCCTACGACGCCGCGACGCGCACCCTTACCTGGTCGCTCGGCGAGCAGGCTGCGGGCGCCACGGGCACGCTCAGCTTCGACGTGAAGGTCTCCGCCGAAGCCGCCGTGGTCGACGACATCGCCAACACCGCAACGGTCAAGGTGGGCGAGAACGAGTCGCAGACCAACACGACCCACAACAGCGTGCCCCGCGGGGGCAGCCTCACCGTCAAGAAGACGGTCGTCGGCGGCGACAGCCAGCGTGAGTTCGGCTTCACGGTCGCGCTGGCCGACGGGGACGGCGAGCGCGTCTCCGGCACCTTCGGCAAGGGCGAGCACGCCGTGACGTTTACGGACGGCAAGGCGACCTTCACGCTCAAGGACGGCGGGGAGAAGATCATCTCCGGCCTGCCCGTGGGCGCGCGCTACACCGTGACCGAGGACGCCGCCGAGGGCTACACGACCGCGGTTAACGGGGCTGACGGCTTCAAGGCCGAAGGCGCCGTGACCGAGGACGGCGCGACCGTCGCGTTCACCAACACGTACGGAACGGCCACCGAGGGCAGGGACGTCTCCACCGCGGGGCTCTTCACCAAGACGCTCGAGGGCCGCGACTGGGCGGAGGGCGACAGCTTCCAGTTCACGCTCGCGGGCGAGGACGGCGCCCCCATGCCCGATGGCTCTGCCGACGGCTCCAAGACCGTCAGTGTGACGGCCGCCGCCGGCACCAAGGCGGGCGATAGGGTCGCCTTCGGCTTCGGCCCCATCCGCTACATGCTCGACGACATCAAGGACGCCGAGTTTGCCGAGGTCGGCGGCAAGCGCGTGCGCGCCAAGACCTTCACCTACACGGTGCGCGAGGTCAGGCCCGATGACGGCTCCGCCATCGCCGGCGTGGCCTACGACGACCACGTCGCCACGATGACGGTGACCGTGACCGACGACGGCTCCGGCAACCTCACGGCCACGACGCCCGCGATCGCGGAGGTGAGCGGCGGCGACTTCGTCAACACCTACACGACCGAGCTCGACTACTCGGCCCGCGCGGGAATGCGCCTGTCCAAGACGCTTTCCGGCCGCGCCATGGAGGCGGGGCAGTTCGCCTTCACCGTGACCGCGGACGCTGAGACGGCCGCCAAGCTCGGCCTCAAGACCGACAAGGACGCCTACGCCGTGGCCGCGGCTGACGATGGGAAGGCCGACCTGGTCGACCTCATCGGCGCTGCTTCGGGCAGCGATGTGAAGTTCACCGACGCCGACGCGGGCAAGACCTACAGCTTCACCGTCACCGAGACCAAGCTCGGCGGCGAGGGCTACACCAACGACACCGTGCCGCGCACGGTGACCATCGCGCCCGCCTACGATACCGCGACGGGCAAGCTCATGGTCACGACCACGGTTGCCAAGGACGGCGTCGAGGTCGCCCGCAGCGAGGTCTCCACGGCAGATGACGCCATGGCGACGCCCGCGCCCGTGACGGTCGCGTTCCAGAACTCCTACGAGGCCACCGGAACGCTCGGCGGCGAGGGCGGCGCGGTTATCAACGCCACCAAGACGCTGGCGGGCCGCGCCGCGGCGGCGGGCGAGTTCTCGTTCTCCGTCCGCGATGCCCAGGGCGACGTGGTCGCGACCGCGGCCAACCAGGCCTCCGGCGACGGCGAGGCCGCGGGGCTCGCGTTCTCGCCCATCGCCTACACCACCGACTCGCTTAAGCAGATGGTGGCGGACGGTACCGCCACCAAGGCCGCCGATGGCTCCTGGGTCATTCCCTATACCGTTTCCGAGGACGGCACGGACCGGCTGCCCGCGGGCGTGACGGCGGCCGTGTCGAGCTTCGGCATTACGGTCAAGGTGACCGATAACGGCAAGGGCGGGCTGGATGTGGTCGTGGTCTATCCCGAGGGATCCGACGGCACGCTGTCGTTTGTGAACGGCTATAGCGCCGGCGAGGCGACGGTCGACATCGCGGGCACCAAGACGCTGGCGCTCCGCCAGGCCGGACTCGGCCTCACGCAGGCCGACATCGCGGGCAGGTACACCTTTAAGATCGAGCCGCTGGACGGCGCGCCCGCACCGGTCGACGCCTCCGGCAAGACGGTGACCGAGGCGACCAACGACGCCGCCGGCAACGTCGAGCTGGGCCACGTCACGTTCAGGCAGCCGAGCGACCTCGATGGCGTCGAGATCGACGGCGACGGCCTGCGCACCAAGACGTTTGCCTACCGGGTGAGCGAGTCCGGTTCGGTCGACGGCGTGGTCAATGACCCGACGGCAACCAGGACCTTCATGGTCAGGGTGGTCGAGGACACCGCCGCGGGCACGCTTGTCGCGACGGTCCTGCCCGCAGAGGGCACGCCCGAGGGCAGGGGCGCGTTCGAGTTCACCAACACCTACGGCGTGAACCCGACGCCGAGCTCCGTCACCGACCAGATCAAGGTGAGCAAGAAGCTCAAGGGCCGTGACCTGGCCGAGGGCGAGTTCGAGTTCCAGCTGGTCGAGCTTGTCGCCGACGGCAGCGAGAGCGTCGCGGCGACGGGCAAGAACGCCGCCGACGGCACGGTCACGCTCAGCCCCGTTACCTACACCGCGCCCGGCGCGCACAGCTACGAGCTGCGCGAGGTCGCCGGCACGGCGGGCGGCGTGACATATGACAGGGCGACGTACCGCGTGCGCACGACGGTCACCGATGCCGGCAACGGCACGCTCGCCGTCAAACACGAGCTCATGGATGCCGAGGGCAATGCCGCGAACGACACCTCGGTGACCTTCACCAACGGCTACCAGGCCGCACCCGTCACCCTCAAGCTGGGCGCCGCCAAGGTGCTCAAGGGCGCCGAGCTCAAGGCGGGCCAGTTTAGCTTTGAGCTCAAGGGCCGGGACGGCAAGGTCATGTCGACCGCCAAGAATGCCGCCGACGGCAGCGTCGCGTTCGATGCGCTGACCTTCAAGCGGGCCGGCACCTACACCTTCACGGTGAGCGAGGTCGACGACGGCCAGGCGCACGTGACCTACGACAAGGCGGTGCACAAGGTCGTCGTCACGGTGAGCGACGAGGCGGCAGACGGCACCAAGACGGGCTACCTGTCGGCGAAGGTCTCCTACGAGGGCGACGCCAACATGCCGCCAATCTTCACCAACAGCTACGCCGAGAATCCCGGGACCCCCGAGAACCCCGGCACGCCGGGCGGTGGCTCGGACGGCGGTTCAGATAACGGCTCCGGCAGCGGCGCTAGCGGCGACGGCTCCAAGGGCGGCATGCCCGACACCGGCGACCGCAGCTTGCCGGCGGCCGCGCTCGCGGTCATGGCCGGCACCGGCGCGCTGGCCGCCGCGGGCGGCGCGGTCCTGTACCGCAGGCGCCGCTAGCGATATGGACGAGTGGGGCGAATCCATCCGATGGGTTCGCCCCACTTGCCGTGGCGGGCGGGAGCAGGTAAGATATACCGAGCGCCTAGCGCGTTCGATGGGCTCGGATGACGACATGTTCCGAATCTGGTCAGGTCCGGAAGGAAGCAGCCATAAGGAGCCTCTGTCGGGCATCCGAATCCATCGAGCGCACGGGCGCTTTTTTGGTGCCGCGATGCGGTCCCAGTGCCGGCGGGCTGTTTGGTGTCTCGCTGGTCCTCGGCTTTGCCTGCGGGATCGCTCGACTACCAAACAGCCCGCCGGCACCGGGACCACTTCGTCCAAAAATCACCCGTAAAGGCGCGTTAGCCTAATTAAATCTATCCCTTAAGGAATGCTGCTCGTTGGCGTTGTTTGGAGCGCGGTGGCGATGTGCTTCAAGAGACAGTGGCATTACCATCTGTTTTTTCAAGTAAAGGGGCCCGTTTCCCTGGGTTGGGGAAACGGGCCTCTTTTTGTCTCTGGGCTTGTGGATTGGTGAAGGCAGAATGCTCTGTCGGCTATTTTGAGTTCTTGATGCGGCGTGTAGCTGTGGCGGTTATTCCGAACCCTGCGGCGGCGATTCCTGCGAGTACGATTGCACTAGGCGTCGTGTCGCCCGTATTCGCAAGCTTGCCGTCTGCATTTGCTTGCTTGGTGGAGCTCGATGGAGCGTCTTTGCCGGTCGCGGGCGAGCTGGCGGGCTGCGCCGTCTCGGCCGGTTGCGCTGAGCTGGAGGGTTTTGTCGTCTCGGCGGGTTTCGTTATCTCGGGCGAGGTGGCCTTGTCTGCCGCGGCCTTTGCCTCTTCGTATGCCTTGCAGGCGTCGTCATAGGCCGCTTGCGCCTTTTCCAAATTGTCGAGGAGCGCATCTCGCCAGGCTGTGAACTGGTCGATATGGGCTTTATACTTCTCTGCATCACGCTCACGGTCATTAACTTGTCTTTCCTGCCTTTTGAGGCGGTCCTGGGCCTCGCGGAGCTCCATTTCGCAAAAGTCAACTCGCGCTTTTGCCGTTACGATCTCTTGGTGCAACGACTTTATTTGCTGTTTAATAGTTTCGGCAAGCTCCTCGTCGCCGAGTGCTTCGACTGCCTTAAGCTCCTCATGTTTGTTGTCTAATTTTTCCTGGAGCTTGCTTACCCGGTTGATGGCCTCGTCGTTTTTGGCTTGGGCTGCATCGATGTCCGCTTGCATGGTGGGGAGGGATTCCCTCAATTCGGCGGCTTGCGCCGCCATCTTGTCGCGGAGCTCTTGAAAACGGGCAATGTCATCATTGAATCTCGCAATTTTCTCGCGACTTGCGGCGTCTTTTGCGGCCTCGAGGTTTTTGAGCGCTTCCTGCATGGCTGCATACGCTTTTTCTTTTGCGGCGGCCGCGTCTTCCGTCTGCAAGGCAACTGCACCGGTGGGGGAGCTGGTTTCTGCCGCGATCGCCGTTGCGGGGGCGATTCCCGCGACAAGTGCCGCGGAAAGGGCGATGCCCAAGGTTGCTCGTCTTGCTCTTCTTGCGAGAATGTCGTTCATCTCGGCACCTCATTTCAAGGGTCGGCGGCTCGGCTGGTAGCGCTACTGTAAGTATACCAAGCTATTTGACCCGACACTGGCTGGGTGTGCGCGTATACCCCTTGATTAACAGCCATTAAATCTATCCCTTAAGGAACGCGGCTTGCTAGTGTTGTCTGGGCATTGATGGCTGCGTGGTACAAGAGACGGCGGCATTACCATTTGTTTTTTCAAGTAAAGAGGTCCGTTTCCCTGGGTTGGGGAAACGGACCTCTTTTTGTCTCTTGGCTTGTGGATTGGCGAAGACAATAACCGCTGGCAGCTATTTTGAGTTCTTGATGCGGCGTGTAGCCGTGGCGGTTATTCCGAGGCCTGCGGCGGCGACTGCTGCGAGTGCGATTGCGCTCGGTGCAGTGTCGCCCGTGTTTGCGAGCTTGCCGGGCTTGCCGCTGCTCGCGTTCGCTTGCTTGGTGGAGCTCGGCGTGGCGCCTTTGCCGGTCGCGGGCGAGCTGGCGGGCTGTGCCGTTTCGGCCGGCTGCGCTGAGCTGGAGGGTTTTGTCGTCTCGGTCGGTTGCGTTATCTCGGGCGAGGCGGCCTTGTCCGCCGCGGCCTTTGCCTCTTCGTATGCTTTGCAGGCATCGTCATAGGCTATTTGCGCTCTTTTCAAATCGTCGAGGAGCGCATCCCGCTTGGCTGTTTCTCCGTCGAGATGGGTTTTATTAAACTCCACTTCGCTTTCAAAGAAATTAATCAGGCTTTTATGACTTTCGAGGCGCATTCGGCAGTGCTCAAGCTTATCTTCACAGAAATCTTCTTGCATTATTGCCTCTGTGATCGCCTCTTGCAACTGCCGAATAGTTTCGGCAGGAGTCGTGTAGTCGATTTTATTTAATTCTGCCTCAAGGGCTCTTGTCCGGTTGTGGGCCTTATCGCATTCGGCTTGAGCTGCATCGACGTTCGCTTGCATGGTAGGAAGGGATTCCTTATATATGGCGGCTTGCGCCAAATTGGTGTCGTAGTTCTCTTGAAAAATGGCAATTTTAGTATCGATTTCCGCAATTTTCTCGGGACTTGCGGCGTCTTTTGCGGCCTCGAGGTTTTTGAGCGCTTCCTGCATGGCTGCATACGCTTTTTCTTTTGCGGCGGCCGCGTCTTCCGTCTGCAAGGCAACTGCACCGGTGGGGGAGCTGGTTTCTGCCGCGATCGCCGTTGCGGGGGCGATTCCCGCGACAAGTGCCGCGGAAAGGGCGATGCCCAAGGTTGCTCGTCTTGCTCTTCTCGCGAGAATGTCGTTCATCTCGGCACCTCATTTCAAGGGTCGGCGACTAACTTGGTAGCACTAATGTAAGTATACCAAGCGATTGGCCCGCCACTGGCTGGGTGTGCGCGTATGCTCCTCTGAAAACTGAATCCCGTTAGAAATGACGAGTTGTTTACGCTTCTTTTGGGGTGGCGGTACTATCATGGTTCGAATTGAATGTGGATGATGATAGGGAGCGCCTATACATGATTGAGTTGCTCAGGCGTTTTGGTGGTAAGTTTCGCCGATATATGGTGATCGGCCCTGCGTGCAAGTTGATCGAAGTGATCTTTGACCTGCTGACGCCGCTGGTGATTGCCCAGATGATCGATAAGGGCATTGGCTCGCACGACGTGGATGCCGTCGTCCGTTACGGTATGGTGCTTGCCGCCATGGCTGTGATCGGCATCTCGTTTACGCTCGTCTGCCAAAAGATGGCGGCGCTCACCTCGCAGGGCATGGGCACCGATATCCGTGGTGCGCTCTACCAGCACATCAACAAACTGAGCTATGCCGAGCTCGACCGTTTTGGCACGCCGTCGCTCATCACGCGCATCACCAACGACGTCAACCAGGTGCAGCTTGCCGTGGCGCTGGGCGTGCGCATGCTCATCCGCTGGCCTTTCCTGGCGGTGGGCTCCATGGTCGCGGCCCTTGCCATCGACCTTAAGCTTGGCGTGATTTTCTTGATTTGCACGCCCGCCATCGGCCTGGTGTTTTGGCTTGTCATGGCGCGCTGCATTCCCTACTACAAGCAGCTGCAGGCAAAGCTCGATCGCATCGCGCTCATTTGCCGCGAGGGCCTTTCGGGCGCTCGCGTGGTTCGCGCCTTCGTGCGCGAGGACCACGAGCGCGAGCGCTTTGCCCAAGCTGCCGATGACCAGGCCAATACTGCCATCGCGGTGGGCAAGCTCTCGTCGATCCTTAACCCCGTTACGTTTTTGGTGATGAACCTGGGCGTGTGCGCCATCCTGTGGGTGGGCGGCATCCAGGTCAACGTGGGCGATCTCACGCAGGGTCAGGTTATGGCGTTTGTGAACTACATGACGCAGACCCTGACCTCCATCGTGTACGTGGCCAACCTGGTCGTGGTCTTTACCAAGGCGAGCGCCAGTGCGTCGCGTATCAACGAGGTGCTCAATTGTGAGCCGAGCATCACGGACGGGGACAACCAGCCGGTCGCGCTGCCCAAGCCGGGTGCGACGGGCAATGCCGCTCCGGCCTCCGCGCTGAGCTTGAGCCATGCGAGCTTCTCGTTTGGCGCCGGCGCTGCCAACGCCGTCAACGATGTGACGCTGGAGCTGCCGCTGGGCAAGACACTCGGCATCATCGGCGGCACGGGCAGCGGCAAGTCCACACTCGTCTCGCTTATCCCACGCCTGTACGATGCGGGCACCGGCAGCGTGAGCGTGATGGGCGCCGACGTGCGCGCATGGCCGCTCGACCAGCTGCGCCATGTGGTCGCAACCGTCCCGCAGCGCGCGTCGCTGGTGAGCGGCACGATCCGCAGCAACCTGACCTGGCGCGATGAGGCGGCGACCGATGAGGAGCTCTGGGCGGCGCTCGATATGGCGCAGGCCAGCGAGTTCGTGCGCAACAAGCCCCAGGACCTGGATGCTCCGGTCGAGGCAGGCGGCAAAAACTTTAGCGGTGGCCAGCGCCAGCGCCTGACCATCGCGCGTGCCCTGGTGGGCTCGCCGCAGATTCTGATCATGGACGACTCCGCCTCGGCGCTCGACTTTAAGACCGATGCGGCGCTTCGTCACGCCATTCGCGAACGCAGCGTGCGCGGTGCCGCCGAGGGCGGGCTGCCGCTGACGACCGTCATCGTGAGCCAGCGCGTCTCGACCGTGCGCGACGCCGACATGATCTGCGTACTCGACCACGGCTCGGTTGCAGGCCTGGGCACTCATGACGAGCTGTACGCGACCTGCCAGCTCTATCGCGAGATTTGCCAGTCGCAGCTTCGTCGTGAGGAGCTCGAGGGTCAGCAGGGGAGCGCGGCGCCCGCGTCCGTCCCAAGCGCCCCGATCGCCTCCACATTCGCCTGCGCAGAGGAGGGCTGCTAAATGAACCCGTACACTTCTTCCGGTTCGGTTGCCACGATGACCGCTAACGTGTCCGGCAACGATAACCTTAACGACTTGGGTGACGGCCCGCGTCAGCCCGGCGACCCCGAGCGCTATCCCGTGGGCGCGGTAACTCGCCGTCTGCTGGGCTACGTCCGCCCGCATCGCATTTCGTTTGCGGCGTCGTTTGTGAGCGCTGCCATCTCGGTGATCTTGCAGCTCTACACACCTATTCTCATCGGCGAGGGCATCGACCTGATCGTCGCCGCCGGGCAGGTGGACTTCGATTCGCTGCTGCCGCTTGTCACCAAGCTCGCGCTCGTGGTGGTGGGAGCCGCAGCCTTCCAGTGGCTGCAGGGCTATTGCGTCAACCGCCTGTCCTACGAGACGGTGCGCGACATGCGCGTGGAGGCAAGCGACAAACTCAGCCGCATGCCGCTCAGCTTTATCGACAGCCATGCCCACGGCGACCTGATGAGCCGCGTGGTCAACGATGTCGACCAGGTGGGCGACGGCCTGCTGCAGGGCTTTACCCAGCTCTTCACCGGCGTCATCACCATCGTTGGCACGCTCGCGTTTATGCTCTCCATTAACTTGACCATGACGCTCGTGGTGGTGCTTGTCACGCCGCTTTCCATTTTTGCAGCCGGCGCCATCGCCAAGCTCTCCAACAAGAGCTTTACGGCGCAGCAGCGCATTCAGGGTCAACTGGGCGGTCATATCGAGGAGTATGTGGGCGAGCAAAAGCTGGTGGATGCGTTTGCCTACGGTTCGAACGCCCAAGCGCGCTTTGATGCCCTCAACGCCGAGCTCTATACGGCAGGTGAACGCGCTCAGTTTATGGGCTCGCTCTCCAACCCCGGTACGCGCTTTATCAACAACATCATCTATTCCGTGGTCGCTGTGATCGGCTGCGTGGGCGTGATCACGGGCGTGCCTGCGGCGCTCACGGTGGGCGGCGTGCAGATTTTCCTGTCTTACGCCAACCAGTACACCAAGCCCTTCAACGAGGTCACCAACGTCATTACGCAGATCCAGACGGCGTACGCCTCGGCGCGCCGCATGTTTGCACTGCTCGATGCACGCGAGCAGGAGCCCGACGCGTCGGACGCCGTAGAGCTTGCCGCCCCGCAGGGCGAGGTCGCCTTTGAGCATGTGGACTTTAGCTATGTGCCCGACCGCAAGCTGCTGCAGGATATCTGCATCGAGGCTAAGCCCGGCATGCGCTTTGCCCTGGTCGGTCCTACGGGCTGTGGCAAGACAACGCTCATCAATTTGCTGCTGCGGTTCTACGATATCGACGCCGGTCGCATTGCGGTCGATGGCCGTTCCTCGCGTGATTACACGCGCGCAAGCCTGCGCCGCGCCTTTGGCATGGTGCTGCAAGATACCTGGCTGTTCGAGGGCACCGTGGCCGAAAACATCGCCTACGGTTGTCCCGATGCCACACGCGAACAGGTTATCGAGGCGGCCAAGCGCGCGCATGCGCACAAGTTTATCGTGCAGCTACCAGGCGGTTACGATACAGTGATCGGCGAGGACGGCGGCACGTTTAGCCAGGGCCAAAAGCAACTGCTGTGCATCGCACGCGTCATGCTCACCGATCCGGCGATCCTTTTGCTGGACGAGGCGACCTCGAGCATCGATACACGCACCGAGTTACAGGTGCAGGCGGCGTTCGACGAGCTCATGGCCGGTCGCACAAGCTTTGTGGTTGCGCACCGCCTGTCGACGATCCGCAACGCCGATTGCATCCTGGTCATGCGCGACGGCGAGATTATCGAGCGCGGCACGCACGACGAGCTGCTCGCGGCAGGCGGCTTCTACGCCGAACTCTACCGCAGCCAATTCGCCCAGTAAGCAAGCCCGTGGGGCAAATGAATCAATCGACAGACGGTGGTTTACATCTGTCACGTTAGTACTAAGATATTCATCTAATAAATTGCATTAGTGGCTTTAGTTTTGGGGGAAACGAGGCAACGTGACTATGACGTGCTCTTTGGTGGTTAACAGCAAGAGCGGTAATACCAGGATGGTTTCGGGTGCGATCAAGCGCGCGCTGCAGGCTGCGGGCGTTGAGTTTGTCCATGCCGCGGCGTTGAGCGACGATGCGGATGCAGATCAGGTTGCGCTCGAGGCGCAGGGCGCCTGCGCGGCCGACACGGTGCTCGTCGGTTTTTGGTGTGACAAGGGCGCGTGCACGCCTTCGGTCGCGGCGTTGCTCTCCGCCTTGCACGGTAAGCGCGTCTTCCTGTTTGGCACCTGCGGTTTTGGCGCCGACCAGAGCTACTATCAGCAGATTATTGATCGCGTAACTTCCAATTTGGCTGGGGATGCCGAGCTTGCGGGCTGGGCGATGTGCCAGGGCAAGATGGGCCCCGCGGTCAAGCAGCGCTACGAGGCCATGCTCGAGCAAGATCCCGAAAACGCCCGATTTAAGATGCTGCTCGACAACTGGGTTGCCGCGAAGGACCATCCCACCAAGGAAGACCTGGACAACATGGCTGCAGCCGCCAAGAAGGCCGTGCTGGGGGAGTAGCTCCCATCGCTGACGGCGGTCGGTCCATCTTTCTAAATGAAACGTCCTCCCGGGCGTCGGGGCACGAAGTTCCCTGCTCTACAGTCCTGCGCAAGACGAAGGCCACATTAAGTGGCCTTCTTTGCGTGCGGAACTCGCGATGAACTTCGTGCCCCGCCGTCCGGGAGGACGCCTCTTTATTGATGGGAGGCCTGATAGGTCGATGGTTCCGTGCCCGGATGCGTCCAAAGTGGGACGGGCTTTCCGGATGGGCAGGCTTTCGAAAAATGCGTCCCGGAATTTGCCTTTGGAATGGGACGTAGTTTCCCGTTGAGGTGCTTTGCGGAAAGTGCATCCCACTCTGGGCGGTCGAAGTGGGACACACTTTCCCAAAGGCGCTCCAACGGGAAATTGCGTCCCATTATTCGGTCAAGAAACGGGATGCATTTTCCCAATGAGAGCAAAACCGGAAAATGCATCCCACAATCAGCCCTCAAAGTGGGACGCCGTTTCCCAATGAGGCTCAAGCGGAAAATGCATCCCGGAATTTGCGCTCAAAGTGGGATGCGGTTTCCGGTTGAGGGTCTAAGGGGAAAGTGCGTCCCAGAATCGACGCTTGAAATGGGATGCAGTTTCCCGATGAGGCACTCGACGGAAAATACATCCCAGAAATGGCCTTTGAGCTGGGATAAGATTTCCGCGGCATCTCGGATTCTCAAAAATGAGACACGCCGTTGGCGAAAATGAGACACGTGATATCGGGCATCGGACGTATCATTTGCAAAAGATGAGTCCACTCCACTCGAATAAAGCGAGGTCCCTCATGTACGTTTCACACCCCCGTATCCGTAGGCTGTCGAAAATCCCGCTTGTTGGGACGGCGGCGCTTGCTGCGTTGATCGCCACGAGCGTCGCCTGCTTCACGGCCACGCCCCAGGTTGCCCAGGCGGCAGACGCGCCCGCAATCACCGATATGACCGAGCAGGATTATCAAGCCCTGGGTCTGGGCACGAGCGAGGACATTCCGGCCGATACCGTTGGCCCCTATTCCACTGATACCCCCACGACGTTTGCCACGCGCAGCGAGGTCTATATGGCAGCTAACGGTAGCCATGGCAATCGCTACACTCTGCGCGACAAGCTCGAGAACGTCGAGCGCGGTGACATTGGCGGCAGCAGCAAACTCACCGATGGCTATGGAAGTGTGTGGGGCGCCGCAAAGTTCTGGCAAAACGTCAACAACTTCGATACGAACAGCGATCTCTACAAGCATAGCGACTACGGTGGCGGCACCTGGTCGTACCTAAGCAACAATGAGTCCTCAACAGTACTCGCCAACGACAACAACGGTTTCTCGGGCATTCACGCCACGAGTGTTGAGTTCTGCAGCGACGCCAGCACGGGCAAAAAGAGCCGCGTTGCCGAGCTCCGTGCCTACGGCGACAGTTCCTCCACGACGATTGACGGCAAGTCATACGCCGGAAAGGTTGAGCTGGTCCTCTACTCGTTTAGCAACGGGCGTACGCGCACTCTCGACACACACCTGCCGGTGACGGTCAACACTAATATGATGTACGAAGGCCGTTTTAAGTACCTGGATGCCGGTTACCTGCAAGAGCACGACGCCGTCTTTGATGTCGAGGCGGGCGATGTCGATGGCGACGGCGTCGACGAGCTTTTTGTCTACGCGGGCTGCTATGTCGACGAGAACGGCGTGCGCAAGGCTGTAGTCGACATGTATGACTTGGAGGGCGGCAACTGGAAGCAAAGCGTCGTCAAGATCGATGCCGGTAACGCCGCGGACTACACCACGCACAACAAGGGCGGGAACGACTCCTGGACGCAGCTTCAGTCAGCTCCTGTCGTTTCGCTAGCGGCCGGCGACCTCGATCGCGATTTTTGCGATGACCTCGCCATCGTGGTCTCGGCACCCTACGGCAAGAAGAATATTGATAAGTCGACGCATTGCGAGCTGTTTTCGTGGGATGCATCCAAGGGTGCGCTCGTCCATGTCGATGCTCTGGGCGACGCGGGCGCAATCTCCCTCTCCGCGAACGGCAAGACCATGGTCGCTGCGAATGCGACGTTCGGCACGTTTGCCGCCTACGATGAAGAAGGAAAGAAGACGGGTGAAACCGTCACGGGCCTAATTCTTGCGGGCTATGACTGGCAACGCAGCGCTTTTGATTACGGCGCTTCTGACGGCAGCAAGGGGCTGTACGGCGCGCTGTACCGCTACGCGTATTTTGACTCGGAGTCTGGCGAGTTCAAGCTTTCCGATTGCAAGGAATACAGAGACGGGCTCCTCGCCTCCTATGGGCTGATGCATGTGCCCAACAGCGCATGGAAGGATAGCGCTCAGGATAAGCGCTATCCGTGCACCTTGGCGCCTATTGCCCTTGCCACTGCCAACCTTGACGGCCTGTCCGAGCAGCTGGCGGTCGACGAGGTGCTCGTGGGCGGCGATGTGTTCCGCGACTTTGCCTGCAACACGGCACAGAGCGGGGCTCAGGGCTTGGGGTCCATGGTCGGAACCATGAGCATGAGCGGTCAGCAATACAACAGCAGCAACAAGCATGACCACAAGGGTATAGAGCAGGTGTGGATCAGCGACGTCAAGGCGGGCAGCGTCTCGGGTTCGGACCGCTATAACGAGAGCTTTATCGCCGTGGTGGGCAAGCGCCGCGACGAGGACCTGCGCAAGAACGATGACTACTATTGGATGACCGCCTCGCATTTTTCGCTCGACGAGAACGGAAAGGTGCGCCGCGGCGAGGAGCAGGTGATTAGCGAGAGCAACCGTCGCGGCACTACCTACGGCACATTTATCTCGCTCGCGCTGCCCGATGTCGACAACGACAGCGTCAAGATCACGTACAAGGACCGCTACAAGGTCTATACCAACCCGCGCGTGCTTGCCGTGCTGCAGGATGCGCCCTATGTTGAGGATCTGGAGCAGGCATACGGCTATCTGGTGTTGGGCGGCACGTCATACGGAGAGGAAAAGGGCACGGGGACATCCCAGGGCTATACCATTGGCGCCGAGTTGGGCGTTGCCGTCGAGGTGCAGACCGGTCCGCCCCTGGTCGCGATGAATGCTTCAGTCGATTTTGCCGCCGAGGGATGCTATGACTACCGGAGCGAGCGCACGGTCAGCGCAAGCGTAAGCTATGAGTCGCATGCCGGCGAGGGTGACAAGGCCGTGCTCTACACGATTCCGATGGTCTATTACGAGTATGAGATCGAAAATGAGGAAACTGGTGGCAAGGGCGTGATGGCGGCGCCCGTGTCGCTCGGCGCGCAGACCTCGGTCGTTAATGTCGAGGCCTATGACCGCATTGCCAAACAGCACAATATGACGCCGCTCAGCTACTTTTTGACCAACCGGTCGGGAGAACCCGGAACCTATCAAACGACGCTCAACGGCGAGACTCCCGTTGGGGATTCCTTTGGCCTGGGCAAGCCTGGCGTAACGCGCGCCTACACGCACGATGGGTTTAACGGCGCCGCCGCGCAGTCGGGGGCGAGCATTGAGCAGACCATCGAAGTCGAGGAGGGCAAGGAGCAGGAGCTCGAGCTCGGCTTGACGCTGAACGGCAGCGTTGTCATGGGCGCGAAGCTCGCAAAGCACGAGTTGTTTGGCGGCCTGTGCTTTGGTGCCAACGCCGGCTTTACTACGGGTAACTCCTCGAGTGAATCGACCGAATACGGCGGCACCGTCGACAACCTGCCCGAGGCCGCGCAGGGCAAGTACGGTTTTGTGTGGCGTCTGGGCGTCAACGCGGTGGATGTCGACAAGTTCGAGGCAGATTCGGGCGACAAGCTCGGCACCAAGGACACCGACCAGTTCTGGATCGTGGGCTATGACGTTAAGGACGTCGAGATGCCCGACGCGCCGGCCGTGACGGGCTTTACGGCAAACGCCGTCGATTCGACCAGCGTTACGTTTAGCTGGGACGATGTACTCGCAAACAAGAGTGGCTTTAGCTACGGCGTGGGCATGCTGCAGAGCAATGCGGCGGATGCGGTCGTCAATAGCTGGAAGATTGCCGACAACACGCAGACCTCGCTCAAGTGGGATGGGTTGCAGCCCAATACGGAGTATCGATTCGCCATCGCCGCCGTTAAGAATGGATCCACGACCGAAACAGGTATTCGCTCGGCAATCATCACGGTCAAGACCATGCCCGATGGCATGACGATGACCGTGAGCGGACCTGCGGCGGATGCTGCGGAGGGGTCGGATCTTGGATACGACTCTTCGGTTGAGCGCACGGCGGGAAGCCACCTGACGCTCTCGGCGATTGGCCATGTGAAGCAACTCGGTGCCGACGATAGCGAAACAGGGCTGGCACCGACCTATATGTGGTACCGCAAGGGCCGCGGCGAGACAGAGTTTAAGCTCGTGGGTGCCGATGGCAACCTCGCGGCTGGAACGGCCTCAAAGCTCGAGATTGACCTGACCGCAGACGATGACGGTGCGCAGTATTACTGCCACGTGGGATACAACGACGTGGGCCTCGACACCGGCACGACGCTCGTGAATATCGAGGCCGAGGAGACGGCGCCCACAACGGTGAACGCCACCCCGATCCGCACGCGCCGCCTGTTCTCACAGGCAAGTGCGGGCGCCAAGAAGTTCCTGGACCATACGCTGGTAAACACCGCCGGCCCAACCGATCCCGAAGGCTCAAAGGACCCCGAGGCTCCTGAGACCCCGACGAACCCGGACAAGCCCAAGTCCGACAACGGAGCTAAGACCGACACCAAGGTCAAGACTACGACCACAGCGAAGAACCTCGCAAACACCGGCGACCAAACATTCGCCCTAGTCGCCACCGCAGCAGCAGCGGGAGCAGCGCTCGTAGTGATAGCCCTCATCATGCTGATCAAGCGCCGCAAGACCCACTAGTAGCCAGTCGAACATATCGACAACCCAAAAACCCGGGTAGCCAAAAAACAGGCCACCCGGGTTTTCTGTTGAGTGGAGACTCCGCAAGCGGAAACTGCATCCCACAATTAGCGCCCGGAACGGGACACATTTTCCGTCAAGCCCTCATCCGGAAAATCCATCCCAGTTTGAGCGCCCAGACCGGGACGCACTTTCCCAAAGGGTCCTCAACGGGAAACTGCGTCCCATAATTAGGCCGAGAAATGGGATGAACTTTCCCAATGAGAGCCAACCGAAAACCACGTCCCAGAATCAGCCCCCAAAGTGGGACGCACTTTCCCAACGAGCCTCAACCGGAAAATACATCCCGGAATCCAGCTGAATAGTGGGACACACTTTCCCAATCGGGTCCCAAGCGGAAACTGCATCCCATTCCAGACAAGAATTCCGGGACACACTTTCCGCAAACAAAGAAGGCCACATAACGTGGCCTTCAACTTATATATGTTCGGCGATACACCCAAGACAAGCCACGCCCCAACATCAGGGCGTCTGTCCAGGCGGAGGTATATAAGGTTCATCGCGAGTTCCGCACGCAAAGGGGGCCACTTAATGTGGCCCCCGTCTTGCGCAGGACTGCCCGAGCAGGGAACCTTATATGCCTCCGCCCGGACAGACGTTTCAGTTATGAGCGACCCGCTACTTGATCTTGGTCGTACCCGGCGCCAGGTTGGGGTCGGTCTCGTTGGCCTCGGTCTGGAAGTGCTCGGTGTAGACGTTCTTGCCATCGCGGAACATCTCGTAGTACTGCATCTTGGCGTAATCCTCGCGCGCCTTGGTGGCGGCTGCGGCAGCGGCGTCGTCACCGGTGACGTTGGAGGAAAGCGCCCAACGCAGGCTGGCGTCCTCGTAGCCGACGGAGTTGATGGCGGGCAGCGACTCGCGCAGTGTCATATGCGCCTTCTGATAGTCGGAAAGCGGGGCGCCGATCAGCTGCATCAGCTGGGTGGACAGGTAGTTGGTGGACAGGTCGTCGACCTCACTCGTCTGGTCGCAACCGGCAACGTCGTAGTTAGCCCAGATGATGTAGTCAGTCTGCCACAGGCGTTCCTGGTGCGTGGCATCATCCTCGCCGGTAAACCACTTGTCGTTGAACTTGGACGGGAAGAACGGCTGGTGGTCGCCCCAGAACACCACGACAACCTTACGGTCGAGCTTGCTCAGGGCGTTGAGGAAGTAGCGAAGCGCCTGGTCGGACTGCTCGATGCACGAGACATACTCGTCGACATCGGAGAGCGTACCGTCCTCGACGGTCTTGGCGTCCAGGTCCGTCGTGTCGATGTTCAGGTGCATCTGCTTGTCGACCGGCAGCAGGCCCGTGTCGTAGCCCGAGTGGTTCTGCATGGTCACGTCGAAGATAAACTGCGGATCGGCGTTCTGATCGAGCAGCTCAAGGATCTTGTCGTAGGTTGCCTGGTCGGTCACCATGCCGCGCAGGGTGTCGGCTCCCTGGAAGTCGTTGATGGACAGGAACTGGTCAAAGCCAAAGTCCTTATAGACGTTCTCGCGGTTCCAGTTGGTCGCGTGGTTGGGGTGCATGGCCGTGGTGGAATATCCGAGCGACTTGAACTGCTCTGCCAGGTTCCCAGTCGTTTCCATGTTGTAGATGGTGTAGGGGTACACGCCCGAGCCCAGGTTGGCCATGGAGTTGCCGGTCATAAACTCAAACTCGGTATTGGCGGTACCGCCGCCGTAGGCGCTCACATAGAGCTTGCCGCGGCTGAGGCAGTTGGACAGGTTCTTAAAGTACTGCGGGCCCTCGTAGCCGGCGCGCATGTTCTGGTAGATGGACAGGTCCGAGAAGGTCTCGTTCATGATGGCGATGACCGTGGGCTTCTCGCTGTCGAATTGCTCCTTTGCGGCGGTGCGCTCGTCGCTCTTGGCGGCGTCGGACTTGTCGTAGGCCTTGGCGTACTTTTTGAGCGTGGCCTTGGCGTCATCGACAGAATAGTCGGCGGGTTTGGGCGGCTTGATGGACTGCGCTGCACTAATAAAGGCAGGCAGATAGCCCTCGCGCCAGTAGCTCTCGAGCGGGCGCCAGGTGTAGACGGTGATGCCGAGGGTGTTGTAGTAGTCGATGAGGGTGACGTGCGCGGTCACGCCGCCCAGGCACAGCACCGCCACGAGCAGGTTGGTGAGCAGCATACGCTTGGCGTTGGCGGCGCCCTTCTGGCGATGCGGCGCGACCAGGCCGGCGTACTCGCACAGCAGCATGGCGATGGCGGTAAAGCTCATGGACAGCACGCAGAACAGCGAGATCGAGAAGGTGTAGCCGTTGCCGGCGACCGCGGCGGCGGTGGAGATGGCCGAAAGGTCGCCCGGCTGGATCGGCATGGATTTAAACGTGATGACGAAGAACTCGGCAATGCCCAGGACAAAGAGGGCAAAGGCCAGGACCGCGGGAGCTGCGCCGTGGCGCTGGAATAGGAAGAACAAGCCGGTCATGAGCACGGTGATGATGGCCCACTCGAGCAGGATGCACAGGGGGTAGACCCAGGTAAAGTCGTGGTTGGACGAGACCTCCATGCCCAGCAGCGCAAAGACGCCGGCGAGCAGCAGGCACAAGACGGCGGCGACGAGCGGGCGGCCCACAAAGGCACCGCGCAGGCGGGCGAGCTTGCCGGTGGGGGCGGGGGCGTCGGCCGAGGCGAACGCAAAGACGCGCGGTGCGATGCGGTCGCGGGCGATGCTGGCCCAAGCGCAGCCGGTGAGGATGGCGTTGGTCAGGATGAGCATCACAAAGGCGAGCGGCTCGTTTTGGGCGACGAGGCCAATAGCGCCCCAGACGGTCAAAAAGAGCTGGAACAGGCCGAAGGCGACGCTCCACCCAAGAGCGCTTTTGGCAACGGTGCCCGACTGTGCGCGAATGGCCTTGGCCTCGCGCAAGACAAGGTAGACGGTCGCCGCAAGACCGACGAGCGAGATGGCGGCAGCGAACATGCTGAGACTCCTCACAAACTTAAAACCTACGAAAGCGGGGATTAACCCGATTGTTACCGAGATATGCGCAGCATTTGACGGCTGCGTACAACAACCAGCCATAATAACGCGCGAGTATGGCGGTGTTGCGCAATGGAGTGCCCACCTGCGCGATAATGGATGGGAATTACACGGAAACGTAAAGGCTTCTTAAAGAAATGGCGAGGGTAGGGCGATGAGCGAGCAGGTTTGCAAGGCGGACATGGGCGGCAGCGGAGCTGCGGGCGTGGATATGTACGGCTATCCGGTCGAGACTACGGGCAACGCAGCGCTGGACATCTTGGAGCACCGTTCCTCCACGCGTGCCTTCGCGCGTGATGACGACGACCGTCCCGTGGCGGTGACCGACGAGCAGTGTGCGGCGATTTTGCATGCGGCGAGTCGCGCGCCGTCGGCGGGCGCCATGATGATGTATTCCATCGTGAGCATTCGCGAGCAGGCTGCGCTCGACCGTCTGGCTGACCTGTGCGACCACCAGCCCATGATCGCCAAGGCGCCCTGGGCACTTATATTTGTGGTCGACTATGCCAAGTGGATCGATCTGTTTGAGCACGTGGGCTGCTTTGAACCCGAGTTTGTCGAGCGCACGGGCAAGGCGCCCCGCCGCGCGCCGGGTCTGGGCGACTTTGCCATCGCGGCTCAGGATGCCGTGATCGCCGCGCAAAACGCCGTGGTTGCCGCCGAGGCCCTGGGGCTGGGGAGCTGCTATATCGGCGACATCGTCGAGAACGCTGAGGAAGTTGCCGCGCTGCTCGATCTGCCGCCCTATACCATGCCGCTGTCGATGCTCATCATCGGCACGCCCCGCAAGGAACGCCCGGCGATCGCGCATCCCGTGGTGAACCTGGTGCACGAGGAGCGCTATCGCCGCGCCGATACCGCGACCATGGACGCGCAGGTGGCCGAGATGGATGCGATGTTTCGCCCGCACGCCCGCGAGGTGGGGGAGCGCGTGGTGGATATCTACACCCGCAAGCACACGAGCCCCTTTATGGCCGAGATGAGCCGCTCCATGGAGTGGTGGTTCAAAAACTGGCTCGGAAAATGACGAATGTGACAAGGGGATAGTCCCTTTGTCACATTTCATATCGCCGCGGTAGCCTAAAGACTGTATAAATCTTTATCTAGCTGGGAAAACAGTGCATTAAAACATGGGCCGATTACCTATAATCCCTTCGAACATTAAAGTTGGGAGGAAACCGGCTTATGGAACAAAAGGCCAAGGAGGCAGCCTCGCACGCTGCGATTCCTGTGAGCATCTCGGCGATGCTCGTCACGCTGGGCGTGGTGTACGGCGATATCGGCACCAGCCCCATGTATGTAACCAAGGCGCTCGTTGCCGGCAACGGCGGCATCGGAAGCGTCACGGAGGAGTTCGTGCTCGGCGCGCTCTCCCTTGTCGTGTGGACGGTCACGCTGCTGACCACCATCAAGTATGTGCTCATCTCACTGCGCGCCGATAACCATGGTGAGGGCGGCATCTTTGCCCTGTACAGCCTGGTCAAGCGCTGCGGTAAGTGGCTTATCATCCCCGCCATGCTGGGTGGTGCCGCGCTGCTCGCCGACGGCATCCTGACGCCGGCCGTTACCGTTACCACGGCCATCGAGGGCCTGCGCACCATCCCGGCGGTCCATGCCGTGCTGGGCGATGACCAGGGTCGCGTCGTCGCCATTACGCTCGCCATCATCATCGTGCTCTTCTTGGTACAGCGCATCGGTACGGCCAAGATCGGTCACGCCTTTGGCCCCATCATGACGCTGTGGTTCCTGTTCTTGGGCGGTACGGGTCTGTTCTTTGTCCTCCAGCACCCCGCCGTGCTGCTGTGCCTCAACCCGGTGCGCGGCATCGCCTTTTTGCTGAGCCCCAACAACCATGCGGGCATCATGATCCTAGGCAGCTGCTTCCTCGCCACCACCGGTGCCGAGGCGCTCTACTCCGACATGGGCCATGTGGGCCGCGGCAACATCTACGCTACCTGGCCGTTCGTTAAGTGCTGCCTGCTGCTGTCCTACATGGGCCAGGGCGCGTGGCTTATCAACAACGCCGGCAACCCGGAGCTCATGGGTATCGCCGACCTCAACCCCTTCTACCAGATGCTCGCCCCGGGTCTGCGCCCCTTTGCCGTCGGCCTTTCCACCGTCGCGGCCATCATCGCCTCGCAGGCGCTCATCACCGGCGCATTCTCGCTGGTGTCCGAGGCCAGCCGCCTGGACCTCATGCCGCATATGCAGGTCTTCTATCCTGCCGAGACCAAGGGCCAGCTCTACATCCCCATGGTCAACAACGTCATGCTCGTGGGCTGCGTCGTCGTGGTGCTGCTGTTCCAGAACTCGGCGCACATGGAGGCCGCGTACGGCCTGGCCATTACCCTGACCATGATGTGCACGACAATGCTGCTCTTCTTCTATCTGCACGTGGAGCGCAATCTCAAGGTCGCGCCGTGGATCTTTGCCGCCTTCTTCCTTATGCTCGAGGGCTTCTTCTTTGTGAGCTCGCTCACCAAGTTCTTCCACGGCGGCTATTTCACCATCCTTATGGCCGCGCTCATCATGGGCATCATGGTGTGCTGGTACAACGGCACGGCGGTCGAGCAACGTCAGTTTACGCTGCTGCCGCTGCGCAGCTATCTGCCGCAGCTCAAACGCCTGCGCGACGACGATCGCTACGAGCTCATGAGCGACAACATCGTGTACCTGACCAAGGACACCAACACCGACTATATCGACCGCGATATCGTCTACTCGATTTTGGATAAGCACCCCAAGCGCGCTCGTGCCTGGTGGTTCGTGAATGTCGAGACCATGGACGAGCCGCATACCTTTGCCTACTCGGTCGAGACGTTCGGCACCGACTACGTATTCCGCGTGCATCTGTACCTGGGCTATAAGATCAACCAGCGCGTCAATGCTTACCTGCGCCAGGTTGTTCAGGACCTGGCTGCCAGCGGCGAGCTGCCGGCGCAGACGCACGATTACTCGGTCTACAAGGATCCGGGCAACATCGGTACGTTTAAGTTCGTCATGATCCGCAAGCTGCTGGCGCCCGAAAGCGACGTGGAGCCCAGCGAGCGTACGGCCATCACACTCAAGTACATCATCCGCCGCGCCGCCGGCACGCCTGCGCGCTGGTACGGCCTGGAGAACTCCAACGTGAGCTTTGAGTACGTGCCGCTGTTCACCAAGTTTAAGGCCGTGAGCAAGATGCAGCGCCTGGCTCCCGACGAGCGTCCGTAGTCGACGTCTGCTGTTTGTCTAGCGACCGCGGGCTGCAAAGGCTATACACTTGGAACCACCACAAGGAGGCCACCGCCACAAAGGTGCCTGTCCCCTTTGTGGTGGTTTTTGTTTTTGAGAGAGGGGCGGGGCGCTGATGGACGTCCATGCGGACGGCGATATTGCCGAGAACTTTTGGTGGCGGCGTACAACGCTGACGCGTCGCAGCCCTCTGTATGACGCCTGCGTATCGGCGGGGCTGCTGGTCGCGGCGACGGTTGTGGGCGCGCTGCTCGACCATCCGGGGCTCGCGCCGAGCATCATGATCGTCTATGTGTTCGCCGTGCAGCTGTGCGCATTCTTTACCTGGAGCCGCCTGTATTGCCTGCTGAGCTCGGCTGCTGCCGTGGCGCTCTACAACTATTTGTTTGTCGACCCGCGCTACTCGTTGTCGCTCATAGACCGCGTCTATCCCGGCATGTTCTTTATCATGTTTGTGGTCTCGCTCGTGTCGAGCTCGATTGCGCTGGCCCTGCGCCGTGCCTTGGCACAGGCTGCCGCCAGCGACCGCCGCACGCATATGGTGCTCGAGACCAACCGCATGCTGCAGCGGTGCGCCGATCAGCAGCAGATTGTCCATGCCATGGCCACGCAGCTGGCGCGTCTTTCGGGCTGCCCGGTCGTGTGGTACAGCGCCGACGCCGAGGGCGATGACCTGCTGCCGCGTGCGACATACACGGCCGTGGGCGATGCCGCGCCGGTGCATGAACTGGCGCCGCAGATGCCGCCGCGGCTCTCGGCGTCCGCCTATGTGGGAACGCCGCTCGATGCCACCTATGGCGGCTCGGCGTTTTATGGCATCTACCTGACGGTTCGCACGGGCGACGGCTTCGTCCGTTCGGGCGACCCCGCCTCGGTGGTGGGCGTGCTGGCTATCGTTGCCGAGCCCGACGTGCTGACGCATGAGGAGCGGACGCTTGCCGATGCCATCGTGAGCGAAGGTGAGCTGGCGCTCGACCGCGCCCGCGCCATGGAGGCCCGCGAGGAGGCGGCGGTGCTCGCCAAAAACGAACAGCTGCGCGCCAACCTGCTGCGCTCCATCTCGCACGATCTGCGCACACCGCTTACCAGTATTTCGGGTAATGCCGACGTGCTGCTCGATCAGGGCTCGACCGGCACCGCGGTGCTCGATGCCCAGACGCGCCGCGGCCTGCTTCTATCCATTCGCTCGGATGCGCTGTGGCTCAACGCCACCGTCGAGAATCTGCTCGCCATCACCAAGCTCGAGGGTGGCGGTATGCGCCTGTCGACCACGCTCGAGCTCATGGACGATATCGTCGAGGAGGCGCTGCGCCACGTAAACCCGGCCGTGCGCGAGCACGACCTTAAGGTGGTGGCGTGCGATGAGCCGGCGCTCGTCAACGTCGATGCACGCCTGATGGTGCAGCTGGTGGTCAATCTGGTGAACAACGCCATCACCTATACGCCCGCGGGCTCGCATATCATGATTTCGATTAGCGTCGACGATGGACGCGTGGCGTGCTCGGTGGCCGATGATGGTCCGGGCATTGCACCCGAGGATCGCGAGCGGATCTTCGAGTCGTTCTATACCGCCAACCATGGTCTGGCCGACAGCCACCGCAGCGTTGGCCTGGGTCTTTCGCTCTGCCGTTCCATTGCGTTGGCGCATGGCGGTAGCATAGAGGTTGCCGCGGCGGACCCGCACGGCTCGGTCTTTACGATTGAGCTTCCCGCCGCCGACGTTTCGTTTGATAAGGAGTAGCGCCGTGCCGAACTCTGCCGTAAAACCGCTCATCTTGGTCGTTGAGGACGACCCCGCCGTTCGCAACCTTATCGTTGCCGCGCTCGAGGCGCACGGCTTGCGCCATATGGCTGTGGAGACCGCCCATGCCGCCATCGCCGCCGCCTCGTCGCAGGCGCCGAGCATTGTGCTGCTCGATCTGGGCCTGCCCGATATGGACGGCGTCAAGGTGGTGGAGTCGGTGCGCGCATGGTCGGGCATGCCGATTATCGTGGTATCGGCGCGCAGCGAGGATGCGGACAAGATTCGCGCGCTCGATGCCGGCGCCGACGACTACCTGACTAAGCCGTTTTCGGTCGAGGAGCTGCTCGCGCGCATTCGCACGACGCTCAGGCGCCTTTCGTATGCGCAATCGGGCGGCGTTGCCTCCGAGGGCTCGTTCGATGCCGGTGAGCTGCATATCGATTTTGATGCCGGCATCGCCACGATGGATGGCGAGGAACTGCATCTGACACCGATCGAGTACAAGCTCCTGTGCCTGCTGGCACATAATGCCGACAAGGTGCTGACGCACCAATTTATCCTGCACGAGATTTGGGGAACGGCGACTAAGAGCGACCTGGCGAGCCTGCGTGTCTTTATGGGTACGCTGCGCAAGAAGATCGAATCCGACCCCGCGCATCCGCGCTATATCCAGACGCATGTGGGTATTGGCTATCGCCTGGTCACCCAAGGCTAGATCGCCAACCATCATCCCAATATGAGTTGCGGTGAAGTACGGTCTAAATTTGCCTAATTCCAGGCAAAACAGTCCGTATTCCACCGCAACTTTGTCTATTTGCCCTTGGGCTTGCTGGCGTAGAACTTCTTTTTTTTGGGCTTGCCGGCAGGGGAGGGCTTGCCGGCGGGGGAGGGCTTGCCGGCGGGGGAGGGCTTGCCGGCGGGGGAGGGCTTGCCGGCAAAGTTGGACTTGCCGTTGCTGGCCTGCGCGTGCGCGGGCGCTGCCGCGCGAGGCTTGCGGGCCTCGGGGTTGCGCAGCTCCTCGACGCGCTCGGCAATTTCCTCGGCGCTAAAGCCGACTTCGGCCATGGCGTCCTCGATGGGCAGGCGGCGCACGATATAGCAGTGGTGCACCTTCTGGTTGCGCGCGAAGTCCTCGGGGATGGTCTGCGCCGTAATGTCCTCTAACACCACGCCCGCGCGCGCGAGCTTGCGCGTCTCGGGACGGAAGCCGCGCAGGTTGCAGCTAAAGATGGCATGGCCGCCCTGCGCGAGCAGGCGCGATACGCCAGCCAAAAGCTCAACATGGTCGCGCTGGACATCCCAGGTGCGGCGGCCCATCTTGGACGAGTTCGAAAACGTGGGCGGATCGACAAAGATCAGATCCCAGCGGTTGCGCGTCTGGCGCTGGTCACGAATCCAGGCGAGCACGTCATCGCGCACAAAGTGATGCTGCGGACCAACAAAGCCGTTCTGGCGCATGTTGCGCTCGGCCCAGTCCAGATAGGTGTTGGAAAGGTCGACCGTCACGGTTTCCTCGACGCCGCCGTCTGCCGCATAGCAGGTGGCGGTGCCGGTATAGGCGAACAGGTTGAGGAAGCGACGCGCCTGCTTGGCGTGCTCGCGCACCAGGTTGCGGGTGACGCGGTGATCCAAGAAGATGCCGACGTCCAAGTAGTCGTCAAAGTTGACGGCAAAGGTAAGGCCGCCTTCCTCGATGAGCGGCAGGCGGCGGCGCGCGATGTTGGCGCGCTCTCCCGGGCCGCCCTTGCCGGCGCCCTGCTTGCCGTACTGCGAGCCGCCGCGCGAACGCATGCGGGCCTTGGCGTGCACGTGCTCGGCCGGAACATCCAGGATGCGCGGCGCGATGGCCAAGATGTCGAGCATGCGGGCCTGGGCCAGTGCGGGGTCGATGGTCTTGGGCGCGGCGTATTCGGCGATGACGAGCCAGCGGCCCGGCGTCTGCGGGCAGCCCTCGTACAGATCGATGGCGGCGGAGTAATCGGGCAGGTCGGCGTCGTAGACGCGGTAGCAGGTAACGCCCTCGCGCTTGGCCCACTTGCGGCGCAGACGGGCATTCTTGCGCAGGCGGTTGGCGAACTGCTCGGACTCCGGGATGAGCACGGGCAGCGGCTTGCCGTCGCCCAGGTCGAGCGTGGCGGCGGGCTCGGGCATGGGGGTATTGGCGGCTTCGTCGCTGATGACGTCGTCGGCTTCCGCGGTCTCGCCCTCAGCATCCGCGCTGGTCGCAGCCTCAAACACTGCGGCGGCGTGGTCGAGCGAGGGCCAAACCTCGATAGCTGCTTCCTCGTTATTGGGCATGACGGCGATCGAGTGCTCGGGCTCGGCATGGAGTGCGCGAGCCATAAGGCCATCGCGGGTGAGGGCGACTACCGGTGCGGCGGTAAGCTCGGGCGCGCGGCGCAGCTCGCCGATGAGCGTCATGGCGTCATGCATAAGCGACAGCGGTGTCTCGGTCGTATCCGCGACGAGGGCGGCACCGGCGACGGCGCCCGCGTGGTCCAGCACGGTGGCGGGCTTGGCGGCGCAAAAATCGACAAAGCGCTTGTAACCGGCGCACTTGACCATGCGCTCGGCGGTCTTGCGGGCGGCGGGGTCAATGTCCACGGCGACGATGCGTGCCTGGCGCTCATGCGCTGCCGTCTCGCGCTCGCGTGCCTCGGCGAGTAGCTGCTCCCACAGAGCGGCGTCGTGCAGCTGCCAGCCTTCAAAGCCCCAGCGCTCGCGTGCAGCGCCCGGGGCGCGGTCGGACAAAATGTTCACGGCCTCCAGCAGCAGACCGCCGCCGGCGCATGAGGCGTCGACCAGCGTGGGCAGAGCCTCGTTCTCGTAATCGTCGGCCGTCAGCTCGCGCTCGCATAGCGCGGTCCAGCCGACCTGCGAAAGCACCAGGGCGGCGTAGTCGGGGCGCAGCACGTGCGTACCCTCGCCGGCGCGGGTCGCGGCAGGCGGCAGGCGTTTGAATAACGGATCGCCCGAAAGGTCCAGGCTGATGCTCGCGCGACGCTGACGCAACGAAAGCAGCAGGTGAACGTCGGGATCGGTGGCATCGACATCGGCGCGACGGCCCGTGGTCTCGGCCAGACGGTCGCACAGCGCGTCCTTGGCGCGCAGGGCCGAGAAGCGCGTGTTGCGCAGCTGCTCGGTCACGCCGCGGGCGGTGATGGCGATGGTGGCGCCGGGGCGGATGATGGTCTCCCAGGCGATGTCGTAAACGCCGTCGTACAGCTCGTCGGCATCCTGCGCCTCAAAGCGCCCAAGCACCACAAACACGCGGCTGGCCAGGCGCGACCACAGGCAGGCACGGTAGCCTTCTTCGAGCTCGCCCTCAAACGTAGCGCGGCCCTTCAGGCAGCGGACATGCGAAAGCCCGAGCCGTTTAAGCTCATCGGCGAGTGCGGACTCAAAGCCCTCGGGGCAGCTTGCGTAAAATTCCATGGGTGACCTCTCTGGTTGCGTCGCTCCATTATATGATGGATGCTTCGTTTGCTCTCGCCCCCGAAAGGAACCCATATGATTGATGCGTGCCCCGATTCCGCCGTGCTCTTTTTTGACGTGGACGGCACGCTGACGTCGTTCGATCCCGACGATATGACCGATAAGGACTTCAATGCAATCCATCCGTCGAAGGCTGTTGTCGATGCATTTGGTCGTCTGCGCAATGCGGGTCACCAGGCATTTATCTGCACGGGCCGTCCCTTGTGGCTGGTTGCCGATGGCCTGCGTGCGCTGAACCCGGCGGGTATCGTTGCCATGGCGGGCGCCACGCTCGAGGTCGAGGGACGCGTGGTGCACGAGGATTGCATTGACGAAGACATTGTTGAGGAGCTCGCGCGCCGCATTACTGTGGCGGGCGGCGAGGCGTTGTTCGAGACGAACGGTGCCACCTATTCACTTGAGCCAGTTGGTGTCGAACAGTCATTTCTGCTAGGCGCCGGCGTGGTGCATGGCGTTGATCAGATGCGCGTCGATGGCCGCTTGCACGTAGGCAAGGTGTGCATTAACGCGTGCAACCTGGCTCGCGTAGCCAACGATGACGGCTTTATCGATCGCAACTTTGAGCTGTGCAATACTGGCGGCCAGAACCGCGAGCTGAGTCCCAAGGGCATCGACAAGGGCGTGGGCGTGGCGCGAGCGCTGGAATACCTAGGTCGCACCGGCAACGCGCGCACCTTTGGCTTTGGCGATTCGGGCAACGACCTGGGCATGCTCGCTGCCGTCGAGACGGCTGTGGCCATGGGCAACGCCATGCCCGAGGTCAAGGCGGTCGCCGACTACGTGACCGACGATGTGGCACACGACGGCACCGTCACGGCCATGCAGCATTTCGGCCTCATCTAAGGAATCCCGCGTTCTGACGTTTGCTCAAACTGCGACTCTTTTCTTTTGCATGCTCAATCGATTTATCAATCCAAACACTGAAGCGATTGTACCGTTCGCCGAGAAGATAAAAAACCGCAGTTCACGCCTTGATAAACGTAGGTAAAGTGTTTAGCAGTTTAACGCCCGTGTGCAAGCGAAAGGAATCAGGCAGATGGCAATCAAGGTGTTCGCTGACGGTGCAAACCTCGAGGGCATGCTCGACATGTACGAGAACGGCAACGTTCAGGGTTTCACGACCAACCCGTCCCTTATGAAGAAGGGCGGCGTGACGGATTACCGCGCGTTTGCCAAGGAGGTCCTGGCCCACATCACCGATGTGTCCGTGTCGTTTGAGGTCTTTGCCGACGACGTCGAGACCATGGAGGTCGAGGCCCGCGAGATCGCTACCTGGGCCGAGAACGTCTACGTCAAGATTCCGTGCGTGACCACCAAGGGCGAGTCCACCGCCAAGCTAGTGCGCAAGCTTTCCGCCGACGGCATCAAGGTCAACGTCACCACCATCTTTACGCCTGCGCAGGTCGACGAGATGGTCGAGTCCGTTGACGCCGAGACGCCGTCCATCATCTCGCTCTTTGCCGGCCGCATCGCCGACACCGGCGTCGACCCCATTCCGTTTATGACGGAGTCGGTCAAGAAGGCCACCGCCAAGCCCAACTGCGAGGTCCTGTGGGCATCCACGCGCGAGCTCATCAACATCTACCAGGCCGAGGCCTGCGGTTGTCAGATCATCACGGTGCCCAACAGTATCCTGGCCAAGCGCAAGAACATCGGGCGCGACCCGTATGAGGTTTCGCTCGATACCGTGCGCGGCTTTGCCAAGGATATCGCCGCTTTGGGCTTCCATATCCTGCCGTAACGCGAACACTGGCTGCGCCGCGGGTTGTTCGCCCCGGCCTTTCCTTTCCCTATCGCTCACGCGCTTCGCGAGGGTCGCGCTAGGCAAAGGAAAGTCCGGGGCTGCCGACACGAACTTGCCAGTAGGTTGGTGATAGGCTTCCATATCCTGCCGTTGACAAGGGTACCCCCTGCAGCGACGTGCAAAATCGCGAGTATTCAGCAAGGTAAAGGCTTTTACCAGCTGGTTGAAGCACGGAACAGCCCCCGTTTTGGCTCTGACGACGCTAAAACGGGGGCTGTTTGTGACTTTATTGCCTCTGAGGGCGTTCGGAGCGGCGGAAATTGCAGAATACTCGCGATTTTGCACGCTGCTACAGGGGGTACCCTTGCTTTGGCGGTTTATTTCCCCTGCACCATGGTGAGCGAGATCTTCTTGCGGTCGCGGTCGACCTTCTCGACCCACACCTTGACCGTGTCACCGACGCGTACCACGTCGCTCGGGTGCTTGACAAAGCGGTTGGCGAGCTTGGAGATGTGTACGAGGCCGTCCTGGTGCACGCCCACGTCGACGAACGCGCCAAAGTCGACGACGTTGCGCACCGTGCCCTTGAGCTCCATGCCGGGTTCCAGGTCGTCGATGGAAAGCGCCGAGCGGCTAAAGACCACCTCGGGTGCGTCGTCGCGCGGGTCGCGGCCGGGCTTCTTAAGCTCGTTGACAATGTCGATGAGCGTGAGGGTGCCGCAGTCCAGGTCGCTTGCCAGCGCCGAGATGCTGCCCAGGCGGCGCTCGATGTCGGGCACGCCGCCGCGGCTGAGCTCGCTGGCTTGAACGCCGGCGCGCTCCAGGACGGACGTGGCCACCTCGTAGCTTTCGGGGTGGACGCTTGTCGCGTCGAGCGGGTTCTTGCCGCCGTTGATGCGCAGGAAGCCTGCGGCGTTGAGGTACGCCTTGGGTCCCAGCTTGGGGACCTTCTTGAGCTGGCGGCGATCGGTAAAGGCGCCGTTTTCCTCGCGGTAGGCCACGATGTTCTTGGCCACGCTCGGCGTGATGCCCGATACGTATCCCAGCAGGCTCGCGCTTGCGGTATTGACGTCGACGCCCACGCGGTTGACGACGTCTTCCACCACGTGGCCCAGGGTGCGCGAGAGTTCGGCCTGGTCAAGGTCGTGCTGGTACTGGCCCACGCCGATGGACTGGGGCGGAATCTTGACGAGCTCTGCCAGCGGGTCCTGCAGGCGGCGGCCCAGGCTCATGGCACCGCGCACGGTGACGTCCAGGTCGGGATATTCCTGGCTGGCGAGCTCGGAGGCGGAGTACACCGACGCGCCGGCCTCGTTGACGATGGTGTAGCGAAGGCTGGGCGCCTGCTCGGCAATGAACTCCGAGACGACTTCCTCGGTCTCGCGGCTGGCGGTGCCGTTGCCGATGACGATGGTGTTGACGCCGTCCTTCTTGACGAGGCGGGCGAGCTCGCGTTTGGTGCCGGCGACGTCGTGGCGCGGCTTGGTGGGGTAGACCACGCCGTGGTCGAGCAGCTTGCCGGTTTCGTCCATGACGGCGACCTTGCAGCCGGTGCGGTAGCCCGGATCGAGCGCGAGCACGCGGGCGCCGCGCACGGGGCGTGCCGAGAGCAGGCCTTCGAGATTCTTGGCAAAGACATTGATGGCCTCGGTTTGGGCGCGAACGGTGAGTTTGGCGCGGGTCTCGCGCTCCAGCGAGGGGGCCATGAGGCGCTTGTAACCGTCGGCGATGGCAGCATCGAAGATGGGGGCAAACACGCCCTGGCGTCGGGGCCAACGGCTGCCGAGGCGTGCCGTGGCGGCAGCGCCGTCGACGTTCACGCGCACGCGGAGCTTGCCCTCGCGCTCACCGCGGTCGATGGCAAGGATGCGGTGGTTGGGGATCTTGCGCACGGGTTCGTCGTAGTTGTAGTAGGGCTCGTAGGGGGTCTTCTCGGCGGGGTCGGTGGCCTCGACGACGATGTCGGCGGTGTTTTGTGTAAAGGTGCGCAGGTCGGCGACGTTCTCCGGGTCCTCGGCTACCGTCTCGGCCACGATGTCGGCGGCGCCGGCAAGCGCCTTCTCGGGCGTGTCGAAGCCGGCCTCCTCGTTAACGTATGCCGCGGCGGTGACGAGCGCGCTGCCCTTGGCGGATGCCTGCATGATGATCATGTTGGCAAGCGGCTCCAGGCCTGCCTCGCGGGCCTTCTGCGCGCGGGTCATGCGCTTTTTGCGGTAGGGCTTGTAGAGGTCCTCGACACGCTGGAGCTGCGTGGCCTCGCGGATCTGTGCCTCGAGCTCGGGCGTGAGCTTGCCTTGGGCGTCGATGAGCAGAATGACGTCCTCTTTACGCTGCTCAAGATTGCGCAGGTAGGACAGGCGCTCGTCGAGTGCGCGCAGGGCGACGTCGTCCATGCCGCCCGTTGCTTCCTTGCGGTAGCGCGAGATAAAGGGAATGGTGTTGCCCTCGTCGATGAGCTTGACGGCCGCCTCGATGTTGGCGGCCTTAAGGTTGAGCTCGCGGGCGAGCTGGGCGATAAGATCCATGGGACTCCTTGCGTTTAAGGTGCGTTTGCAGCACAGAGCTACCAAGGATACCACCTGCCACTTCGCCCAAAAAAGACTGTTTTGGCGCGGAACCACGAAAGCGGCCTATCTACTACGTTTGAACCGTGTGGGTCGACCATCCCCCGGTTTTCCGAAAATGCGCAAGCCGTTTACCTGCGGTTTTTATTTCGCGAAATTCGGTATGGATGAGGGTGATTGGTTAAACGTAGTAGATAGGCACATTTCGTGGCGAACGAATCAAGCCGAGGTGCAAAAGGCCCCCCGTCTCAGAAAATCATTGGAAACGTAGCAAAATGCCCCGCGGGCAGGAGGCTGCTCGCGGGGCAAAGAAGAGGGGCTTATTTGTGGCGGACCGAGGGACTCGGCATGGGGTTTCTGCCGCGGCCGCTCTTAAGGCATTACAGCTCGACGAGCTGGCCGGTCTCGGCGGCCTCCTTGATGGCGTTAAGCAGCGTGAGCGTCTTAACGTTGTCGGCGGGGGTCACGACGGGCTCGACCTCGCGGCGGACGACCTTCACAAAGTGCTTGAGCTGCATCTTGTGCGGCAGCGCCGGGTCCACGGCCGGGATCTCCATCTGCAGCGGCTTGTGCCAGTTGGAGGCACCGTTGTAGGAGAACTGGTGCAGGCGGGGCAGCGAAAGGGCGCCCAAGGTTCCGCCGATAAAGTAGGCGTCAGCGTCGAAGGGGCGGTACTGCGGATCCTCGCGAGCGGTTGCCTCCCAGTTCCAGGGGCTGGCGGTGGCGTCGGAGATGGTCATGCTCGCAAGCGCGCCATCGGCAAAACGGACGTTGACCACGGCGGAGTCCTCGGTCTCAAAACCGCGGGCGGCACTGGACTGCATACCCTGGACGGCAACGGGCTCACCCAGCAGATAGCGGAGCAGGTCGACGTCGTGCACCAGGTTGACCAGGATCGGGCCGGCACCCTTTTTGCGGCGCCACTCGACATCAAAGTACTCGTCATTCTTATAGATCATGTAGTGGAAGCTCGACACGGTGAGCTTGCCCAGCTCACCGGACTCGATGATCTCCTTGGCCTTGTTGACGAAGGGGTTGTGGCGACGGTGCTGGCCCACGAGCACGGGCACGCCGGCGGTCTCGGCCTCGGCGGCGAAGGCCTGGGCATCCTCGAGGTCGTTGGAGATTGGCTTTTCGACCAGCGGCACGATGTTGCGCTTCACGGCCTCGCGGGCAACGCCCAGATGCAGGTCGTTGGGGGTGGCGATGATGACGGCCTCGGGCTTGACCTCGTCCATCATCTGGGCAGGATCGGTAAAGAACGGCACGCCGGCGGCCTCGGCCGTGGCGCGGGCGCCCTCAAAGGCGTCGGCGATGGCGACGAGTTCGGCCTCGGGCTCCTCGGTGACAAAGCGGATGTGGTTGCGGCCCATGGCGCCGGCGCCGATGACGGCAATGCGGACGGGGTTGAGCTCAGACATTTCGACTCCTTAATGCTGGTGGCTTGGAATGTGACAAAGGGACAGCCCCTTTGTCACATCGGTATAACTAGGCGGACTTCTTCTTGCTGTCGGAGACCATCATGTAGACGGTGAGTACGACGGCGATGGCGGCAATCACGATGGCACCGTAGAAAGACTGCTGGTAGGCGGCGCTGCCGGCCTCGGCGTGATACAGCACGGCGGTGATGGGCTGGCTGATCCAGGTAGAAGCGGCGTAGCCCAAGAACATGATGCCGTAGTTGACGCCGATGTTGCTGGTGCCAAAGGCACCACCGGTGAGCGGCGGGTAGATGACGAGCAGGGCGCCAAAGCTAAAGCCGAGCAGGGCGAGTGCCACAAAGAACATGCTCTGCGTAAAGCTCATCGACATGATGACGAGCGCGACGATGGTGACGACAAGGCTGATGAGCAGCGACTTGTAGGCGCCGAGCTTGTCGATGATCTGGCCAAAGGACAGACGGCCGACCAGGTTGGCACAGGTGTTGACGGAGACCACCACACCGCCGAGGGCGACGGCCGCGGCGCTCGTGGGGTCGGCGAAGAGCTGGACGGCGGCGATGGAGGCAACCTTGCCCACGAGCAGGGTGCCCGCGGTGGCGGCAAAGGCGAAGGTGACGATGAGGACCCAGAAGCGCGGGGTCTTGACCATCTCGCCCGGGGTGAGGTCGCCGAAGGTGCCGGCGTGTGCACCACCCTTGGGGGCCTCGAAGCCCTCGGGCAGCCAACCGGCCTCGGGGGCCTTCAGGAACAGGGCGGAGGCGGCGATCGTCACAAAGAAGATGACGCCGAGTGCCTTGAGGGCGCCAAAGATGCCTAGGCTCGGGATGAGCAGCGAGGCGAGCACCGGGGACAGCACGGCGGGGCCGGCAGTCGAAGCGGCCAGGGTGATGCCGGAGGCGAGGCCCTTCTTATCGATGAACCACTTTTGGCCGGTGGTGAGCGCCGGGTTGTAGCCCAGGCCGTTGCCGATGGCGGCGACGAGCGAGAACCACAGGTAGAACTGCCACGGCTCGGTGACGGTGCCGGACATGAACCAGCCCAGGCCGTAGCACACGGCGGCGGCGATCACGACGTTGCGCGGACCGATCTTATCGGAGATGCGGCCGGCGAAGATGCCCGTCACGGCCATGATGGTCTGAAAGACCGGGAAAGCCCAGGTAAGGGCGCTGGACCACTCGGGGTAGACGGCGAGCAGGTTCTTGCTCACGACGGAATACAGCGCGATGGAGCTGATGAAGAACATGGTGACGCACGCGGCGGAAAGCACGGCGGCGCGACCCTTATTGGAGTTGGTGGAAGCCATTGGACTCTTTCTAATCGATACGGGGGAGGAACAGGCGTGTCCGCGGGTCCTCCCTGTCGGGCTGCTTTACTGGTCAGTCGGCTTTGCGACGCCGGACTCGTCGGACCAAAGCTCGACACCCTTGTTCTTAAGGTAGTTGTCGGCAAAGGCGCGGCGGCCGCCGGGCTTGGCGGTGAGGTCGCCCATCATGTTGGAGAAGCCGCCATCGACCTTGATGGCGTCGCCGGTGGTAAAGTCCGAGCGCTTGGACGCCAGGAACATGACGGCGTTGGCGATATCGCTGACCTCGCCGATGCGGCGCGTGGCGATGAGGCGGCTGCGGCTCTTCTCGACCTCGGGGTCGGCGTAAAAGCTCGCCGACATGGGGGTCTTAACAAAGCAGGGCTCGACGCAGTTGGAGCGCACGCCGTAAGGGCCCCACTCGGCTGCCAGCATCTTGGACATCATGTTGACGCCGGCCTTGGTGGAGCTGTACACGCCCGAGAACGTCTCGGGGGAGTGGCTGGCGACGGTCGAGATGTGCACCAGGCGGCCCTGGCCGGCCTTGATCATCTCGCGACCAAAGCGCTGCGAGGTGATGAAGTAGCCGGTGAGGTTGACGTTGAGTACCTGCTCCCAGTCGCTCAGCGGCAGGTCCTCCATAGCGGCGAAGCGCAGGATGCCGGCGGTGTTGACGAGGACGTCGACGCGGCCGAAGTTGGCGATGGTGGCGTCGACGGCGGCCTGAACCTCGGCCTCGTCGGTGGCGTTCATCTTGTAACCCTCGGCGTGGATGCCAAACTCGGCGGCGAGGTCGGCAGCTGCGGCCTTGACCTTTTCCTCGTCCAGATCGAGCAGGACGACGTTGGCGCCGTTGCGGGCGAACTCGCGGCAAATCTCGACGCCCATGCCGCCGAGTGCGCCGGTCACGGCGCAGACATCGCCCTCGAGCTTAAGCCAATTGCTCATAGGAACTTCCCTTCTTGTGCCTCCCAGTGGGTCGCTCCCATTAACCGACCCACGTGGTTTTCGCTGGTTATCGTATGCTTAGCGTTCGCGCAGGTGAATTGCATATTTGTTAGAATGGCGTTAACCGTAGGTTTACACTGTGCATTGAGGTTTGTTCTCAATTGAGCGTGTGACCTGCGAAAACGACCCCCTGCGGCGCTGTGGGCCCGCGCGTGCGAAAACGGGAGATTGACGTGTACGATCGACGACTTGACGCTATTTCGGCCGCCGTGGAGCTGGGAAGTTTCTCGCGTGCCGCGGCAAAGCTGCGCGTGTCGACCCCGGCGCTCGTCAAACAGGTGTCGGGGTTCGAGGCCGAGTTTGGCATCACGTTGTTCGAGCGCTCGCACTCGGGCGTCAAGGTGACGCCGGCGGGCGCGCTGTTGGTGGACGACGCGCGCTCGATCATGCGCCAATCCGAGGATGCGTTGCGCCGCGCCCGGCGAGCGGCGGGCGATGGCGGTGCGGTGCGCCTGGGCGTATCGATGATGTGCCCGGGGCGCCACACGCTCGCGCTGTGGCCGCAGGTGCACGACATGGA
Organism: uncultured bacterium; assembly: GCA_905215905.1. GTDB lineage: Bacteria > Actinomycetota > Coriobacteriia > Coriobacteriales > Coriobacteriaceae > Collinsella. The sequence continues at coordinate 86,675 of CAJMRI010000005.1, forward strand.
GCCGCGCTTGCGTTTTGAGATTGTGCCGGTGGGGGACCTTTACGATGAGCGCGAGACCGTCATGCGCAGTCTGGGGCGCGAGGTGGATGTGGTGCAGTCGAGTTTTTCTACCCCACGCTGGGGTGATGCCTGCCAAAAGCTCCGCATTGTCAACGTGCCGTTTTATATCGACCTGCCGCGCACGAGCCCGCTGGCACGCAAGAACCGTATTTCGATCGCCGACTTGGAGGGTATGCGTCTGCGCGTACTGCGCCACGGCAACGACGCCATGGACAGCCTGCGCATCGACCTTTTGGCCGACGGCGGCGTGGACGTGATCGACGTGGACAGCTTTGACTTTGCGCTCTTTAACGAGGCCGAGGAAAAGGGCGACGCGGTGCTCACCTGCGGCGCATGGTCGGGCGTGCACCCGGCCTTTGTGGGCGTGCCGTTCCTATGCGGCCGCGAGGTGCCGGTCTTCTTGCACTACCCGCTCGAGCCCACCCTCCAAGTCCAAAAATTCGTCAACGCCATGGCCCAACTCCTCAACTAGCTTACACAAAACGAGGCCCTGGCCAAACGGCCAGGGCCTCACTAACCTTTATTCCGTTTTAAACAACGGGCTGATTGCGCGCAGGAGGGTGCCCCGGGGGCGGCGGGGTATTTCCTCCGCGCGCAGTTTCGCAGCGCAGCGAGAATGTTTGAGCACGGAGGAATTACCCCGCCGCCCCCGGGGCACCCTCCGTGGAACAAACCTGCCTACTCCAGCTCAAACGCACCCGTGTACAGCTGGTAGTAATACCCGCGCTTGGCAATCAGCTCGTCGTGGTTGCCGCGCTCGATGATGCGACCGTGGTCCAGGCAGATAATCGCATCGGAGTTGCGCACGGTGGACAGGCGGTGCGCGATGACAAACGTCGTGCGGCCCTCCATGAGCTTATCCATGCCCGCCTGCACGATGGCCTCGGTGCGGGTGTCGATGCTCGACGTGGCCTCGTCCAGAATCATTGCCGGCGGATCGGCGACGGCAGCGCGGGCGATTGAAATCAGCTGGCGCTGGCCCTGCGACAGCTGGGCGCCGTTGCCGGTGAGCATGGTATCGTAGCCGTCAGGCAGGCGGGTGATAAAGTCGTCGGCGCCCGCGAGCTTTGCCGCCGCGATGCACTCCTCGTCGGTGGCGTCCAGGTTGCCGTAGCGGATGTTGTCCATCACGGTGCCGGTGAACAGGTTCACGTCCTGCAGCACGACGCCCAGCGAGCGGCGCAGATCGGCCTTGCGGATCTTGTTGACGTTGATGCCGTCGTAGCGGATCTTGCCGTCGGCGATGTCGTAGAAGCGGTTGATAAGATTGGTGATGGTCGTCTTGCCCGCACCGGTGGCGCCGACAAACGCGACTTTCTGGCCCGGCTTGGCAAACACGGACACGCCGTGCAGCACCTCGTGGTCGGGCGTGTAGCCAAAGTCGACGTTGTCCATGACCAGGTCGCCGCGCAGCGGCACGTACTCGATCTCGCCGGTTGCGCGGTGCGGATGTTTCCACGCCCACATGCCGGTGTGGTGGTCAGCCTCCTCGAGCTGCCAGGTATCGGGGTTGACCTGCGCGTTGACGAGCGTCACATAGCCTTCGTCGGCTTCGGGCTTCTCGTCGATGAGCTCAAAGATGCGGTCGGCGCCGGCGAGGCCCATGACCACGGCGTTGATCTGCTGTGAGATCTGGCCGATCTGTCCGCAGAACTGCTTGGTCATGTTGAGGAACGGCACCACGACGGCGATGGACAGCGCCATGCCCGAGATGCTCAGGTTGGGCACGCCCAGCGCCAGGAAAATGCCGCCCGCCAGTGCGACCAGCACGTAGAGCAGGTTGCCCAGGTTCATAAGGATGGGCATGAGGATGTTGGCGTACATGTTGGCCTTCTGCGAGACCTCGAAGAGCTTTTCGTTGCGCTCGTCAAAATCGGCCTCGGCGGCAGACTCGTGGCAGAACGCCTTGACGACCTTCTGGCCGTTCATGACCTCCTCGATATGGCCCTCGACCACGCCGAGCTCGGTCTGCTGCGCAATGAAGAAGCGCGCGGAGTTGGAGCCGAGCAGCTTGGTCATAAAGGTCATAAAGGCGACGCCGGCGATGATGACCAGGCACATCCACACGCTGTAGTACAGCATGATAAAGAACACCGTGACGATGATGATGATCGTCATGAGCAGGTTGGGCAGCGACTGACTGATCATCTGGCGCAGCGTATCGATGTCGTTGGTGTAGTGGCTCATGATATCGCCGCGCTGGTGCGTGTCGAAGTAGCGGATCGGCAGGTCCTGCATGCGGTTGAACATCATCTCGCGCAGCTTCTCGAGCGAGCCCTGCGTGACGATAGCCATGGCGCGGTTCCAGAAGAGTGAGGACAGGACACCGACGCCGTAGATGCAGGCGAGGGTGGTCACGAGCTGCAGAATCTTGGGCTGTGCGGCTTCCCAATCGCCCGACTGCCACGATTCGCTAATAATCTGCAGGGCGCTCTGCAGGAAGGTCGCGCCGATGGAGTTGATGATGGCGCAGAGCACCACGCCGGCGACGACAAGGGGCAAAAGCACGGGATAGAAGCCAAAGAGCGTCTTGATGAGGCGCGACATGGTGCCGCCCTTACGGTTGAGCGCGCGCTCGGCGGTCGTTGCCTTACTCATGTGCCTCGCCTCCTTCCTGGGTCTGAGCTTGCGTTGCGGTCATGTCGGTGTTGTCTGCCGCCGTGTTCGCGTCGCCAGAGACGTCGTCGGCGTCTTGCGTACCTTCGGCAGACATCTTGTTTTGCGAGGTAAAGGTCTCGCGGTAGATTTCGCTCGTCTTAAGCAGCTCGTCATGGTTGCCGATCTGCGCGATTCGGCCGCCCTCCATGACGATGATGCGGTCTGCGTCCTGTACGGAGCTGATGCGCTGGGCGATGATGAGCTTGGTCGTGTTGGGCAGATAGCTTGCCAACCCTGCGCGGATCTTGGCGTCGGTCTTGGTGTCGACGGCGCTGGTGGAGTCGTCCAGGATCAAGATCTTGGGGCGACGCAGCAGGGCGCGTGCAATGCACAGGCGCTGCTTCTGACCGCCCGAAACATTAGAGCCGCCCTGTTCGATCCAGGTGTCGTAGCCCTTGGGGAAGCCGTCGACAAACTCATCGGCGCAGGCCAGATGTGCCGCCTCGCGGACTTCCTCGTCGGTGGCGTTCGGGTCGCCCCAACGCAGATTCTCGGCGATGGTGCCGCTAAACAGCACGTTTTTCTGCAGCACCATGGCGACCTGGTGGCGCAGTGCGTCCAGGTCGTAGTCGCGCACGTCCATGCCGCCCACGCGCACGGTGCCTTCGGTGGCGTCGTACAGGCGGGCGATGAGGTTGACGAGCGTGGACTTGGCCGAGCCGGTGCCGCCGATGATGCCGATGGTCTCGCCGCTCGTAATGTGCAGGTCGATATCGTCGAGCGCCTGGCGTTTCGCATGCGCGGAATACTTAAAGCTCACGTGGTCAAAGTCGATGGAACCGTCGGCAACCTCGAGCACGGGCTCGGCGGGATTGGCGATCGTGGGCTCGGCGGCCAGCACCTCGGCAATGCGGTGTGCCGATTCGTCGGCCATGGTCACCATGACAAAGATCATCGACAGCTGCATCAGGCTCATGAGAATCTGGAAACCATAGGTAAAGGTCGAGGAGAGCTGGCCCACGTCGAACAGCGTGCCCTGGCTCGTGATGATGAGCTTGGAGCCCAGGTAGATGATGACGACAAACGCGCCGTTGACGCAGATGTTCATCATGGGGTTGTTAAAGGCGAGCAGCTTCTCGGCGCGGGTGAAGTCCATCTGGACATCGCGCGCGGCGGCCGCGAACTTCTCCTTCTCAAAGCCTTCGCGTACGTAGCTCTTAACCACGCGCATGCCGGTGACGTTTTCCTCGACGGACTCGTTAAGGGCATCGTACTTGTGGAACACGCGCGAGAAGATGGGGCGCACCTTAAAGATGATAAAGAACAGTCCAAAGCCCAGCAGCGGAATGATGACCAGGTAGACCATGGCGACGCTGCCGCCCATGATAAACGCCATGGTAAAGGCGAAGACCAATACCAGCGGCGCGCGCACGGCGATACGGATGATCATCATAAAGGCCTGCTGAACGTTGTTGATGTCGGTGGTCAGGCGCGTGACGAGCGATGAGCTCGAGAACTCATCGATGTTGGCAAAGCTGAACGTCTGGATCTTGTAGAACAGGTCGTGACGCAGGTTCTTGGCGAAGCCGCAGCTCGCATGGCTGCAGGTGACGCCTGCCGCGGCGCCAAAAGCAAGCGATGTCAGCGCGATGAGCACCAAAAGGCCCGCGGTGGGAAGCATCTCGGCTACGGTGGCGCCGTCTTTGATGGCGTCGATCAGGTTGGCGGTGATAAATGGAATCAGCATCTCGCAGAGCACCTCGCCAAGCACGAGCAGCGGCGTGGCAACGGTGACTTTCATATAGCCGCGGATGCTTCCCATGAGGGTTTTAATCATCCAGTTCCTCCCAGGTTACACGGATTTTCTCGAGCATTTCGGCGAGCTGCTCGCGCTCGTCGTGGGTGAGGGCACTAAAGGCTTGCTCTCTAAAGCGAATGCGGGCCGCCTGGTCGATGCGGGCGTTTTCCCGACCGGTTTCGGTCAGGCGAATGGTGAGCTGCCGTCGATCCTTGGGGTTACGGCTGCGCTCGATGAGGCCGTTGAGCTCGAGCTTGGACAGGATCTCGGAAAGCGACCCCGGCTTGAGGTCAAAGTGCATGCCGAGTTCCTGCTGCGACATCTCGCCGCCGGGTTGCTTGGCCAGCAGGCAGATGATGGGCGCCTTGCCGGACACGCCTCCGCCATGAAAATGCATGTAATGGCCGCAAAAGCCCAGGCCGCTCAGGATGCGCTTGGCGAGTTTGTCTTCGGCGCTGACCGCTTCGGGTATGTCTACCGGTTGCGACGGGTCACCGCCGGGCTCATGCGGAAGGACGAGTGGTTCAACACACATATCTAAGCTTCGCTCCTTTCTTTAGTTAGGTAGTTGAATTGTTTTGTGCCTAACCAATTTAGGAGCACGGTAAATAAATGTCAAGGTACCAAACTTATTATGTTCGAGCGGCACTTAGGGACGTTCCTTATGTGCCGGCATTTGGGGACACTCCTTGTGTCGACTAGTCATTTAAGAACGTCCCCAACGACTAACTTCCTCCTTCCCGTAACCTTTCCGCAACAATTCGTCCTCTGCGGTGCCAGCGCCCGTTCACAACGTCCCCTGCGCTACACTTAGTCGCACTGTGGCGCTGCCGCGCCGCGCCCGAAACAAGGGAGACCCTCATGAAGAATACTCAGCTGCTGCTGATTAACGATATGTGCGGCTACGGCAAGGTCGCGCTTTCCGCCATGCTGCCGGTGCTGTCGCACATGGGTTACCGTATCCACAATCTGCCGACGGCACTTGTGTCCGACACGCTCAACTACCCCAAGTTCTACATCCACGACACCACCGAGTACGTGCGTCAAAGCCTCGCTATCTGGGAGGAGCTCGGCTTTGAGTTCGACGCCATCTCGACCGGCTTTATCGTGACCGAGGAAGAGACGCGCATCATCTCGGACTTTTGCCACCGCCGTGCGCAAAAGGGCACCAAGGTGTTCGTCGATCCCATCATGGGTGACAACGGCAAGCTCTATGCCGGCGTGCCCGAGTCCACGATTGGCCTCATGCGGCACCTGCTGGAGTGCGCAGACTACGCGGTGCCCAACTACACCGAGGCCTGTCTGCTCGCCGATACGCCTATTGCAGAGCAGATCACGCCCGATGAGGCCCGCGCCCTTGTGGACGCCGTGCGCGAGTTGGGTGCCAAGTCGGTGGTCATTACGAGCGCCGTGGTCAATGGCACGAACGCGGTTATCGGTTACGACCATGTAGCGGGGGAGTACTTCACGATTCCCTTTGAGCTCATTCCGGTCTATTTCCCGGGTACGGGCGACACGTTCTCGGCAGTGCTCGTCGGCCGCGTTATGGCAGGTTGGAGTCTGCAGCGCGCGACGTCCGATGCCATGCGCGTGGTGGCCGAGCTTATCGAGCGCAATGCCGATCAAGAGGACAAGTCGGCCGGCCTGCCCATCGAGGCCTGCTTGGACGTGATCGACCATGAGTAATGCTGGCGAGGGCGGCGTCAAGCCTGCGGGCGAGAACAAGCCGCTCGGCGCGCCGCGTGGCAAGCGTCCGCGTATCCGCGTGAGCTGCGTGGACCAGCTAGGTGCGTGCCGCTGCCACCATGGTCACAAGCCGGGCGACGTTTTTGACTTCGACCGAGACCGCGGCAAGATGTGCGCCATGGCCTGCCATGTGGGCTTTCCCTATATCGATATCCTGCGCTATGGCGGAACCGTGCCTGGCAACGAGCCTGGTACGGCAAAGTTCTGCTGCCCCGAGGTCGATACCCTCAACGTCTGGCTTGCCGAGATCGTCGACGAGTAGTTGAGCGTGGATTATCTCCCGCCGAGAAAATGAGCGTGGATTTTCTCCCGTTTAGAGCGCACTTGAACGCTCAAAGTGGGAGAAAAACCACGCTCGATTTGTATATGGGAATTCCGACTTCGCTTATGCCTATGCTTAGGCGTTGTCGTCGTTGTGCTGTGCGCGAGTAAGGTCAAATTTCTACATTTCATCCGATTTATGGCTCTAAAAACTCTGCATTTCATCGATTACAGCTGCTCGAGCATAGCAGTGCAACCGTCGAGTACGCCGCGGTAGGTGGCATCGAAGTTGCCGGTGTACCAGGGATCGGCCACGTCGCCGGGGCGCTCGGTCCAATCGAGCAAGCGCGTAATCTTGCCGTAGGGGTCGTCGCCAAAGATGCGACGCAGGCCGCGCGCGTTCTCAGCATCCATATAGACAATGTGATCCCAGTCGCCATACTCTGCTCGACGCACCTGGCGGGCACGGTGCGCAACGACGGGAATCCCGACTTCGCGCAGCTTGGCGACCGCGCCATGATGCGGCGGGTTGCCGATCTCCTCAGTTGAGGTCGCTGCGGAATCGATGACAAACTCCGCCTCGCGCCCAGCGCGGCGCACGAGCTCGGTAAACACCGACTCAGCCATCGTCGAGCGGCAGATGTTCCCATGGCAGATAAACAGTACACGTTGCATATGCGGTTTCCTTTCGATCGCCATCATCGAGCTCGAGTATCGCATCTGCGCTTACGCCCTCGCTCGCTTGCGCTCCCAGCGAGCCAGCTTAATCGTCACCAGCGTAAGCGCCCAGGCCACAAGCGAGAACGCGGCACCAACCGCGCCAACGTAGGCAATGCCAACGCTGCTCACCACGGCGCCGCCTACTGCGGTGCCAAACGAAATGCCGACGTTAAACGCCATGGGTTCTACCGAGCTCGCGAGTACCATCGATTTGGGATGGCGGCTGCGTGCCACGTCCATAAAGTGCGTGATGCATGAGACCGAGAACAGGTACATGAGCATCGCCAGGCTAAAGACAAAGACCAGCGCGAGCGGCATGGTGCCGCCCACGGCAAACAGCCCGAGTAACGCCGCGGCCTGCAGCACAAACGTCACAAGCAGTGCCTTCATGCCAAAACGCGCGTCGATCCATCCGCCCAGGATGTTCGAGATCAGGCAGAACACGCCGTAGGCCATAAGCGTGGTGCTCGCCTGAACGGTTCCCATACCCAGCACCTGCTCAAGATAAGGCGTCACGTAGCCGTAGAATACGTAGACCGAGCCCACGCCAAACAAAAAGATGAGCATGCCGGTGATGATGCTCGGCTCGCGTAGCAGACCCGCCTGCTCGCGGAAGGTGGCGGGCTCATCGGTCTGCCCAGCGCGCGGCATAAACGCCACGAGCGCTCCGCAGATTAGAACGGCAAAGGTCAGCGTGCCGTACATGGCCATGTGCCAATCGAGCGTGTCGGCCACAAACTTGCCGATCGAAGTGACAAAGACCATCGCCACGGAAAACGCACCGTACACCACCGAGATGGCAAGCGAAGTTTGCTGCGGGGACAGCAGCTCGGGGATGTACGTCACGCCCACGGCGAGCAGTGCGCCCGAGACAGAACCCAGGACAATGCGCGAGATAAACAGTACCTGGAAGTTGGGCGCCAACGCCATGACCAGGTTGCCGAGCACAAAGACGATGCTGTAGCACACGAGCAGCCGGTAGCGGCGGAAGCGTCCCGTGCTGAGCGCAAGCACTGGCGTAGCGATGGCGTAGACGAGTGCGAACACGCTGATGAGCTGGCCCGCTGTGGCAAGCGAGATGCCGAGCTCCGTCGCCAGGTCGCTTTCGATGCCGATGACCACGAACTCGGAGCAGCCGAGCGAGAATCCCAACAGCACGAGCAGCGCCAGGCAGAGCTTGGTGCGCGCGGGGGAGAGCGCGGCGGCGGTTGACTTACTTTTAGGCGTGGTTGCGGCGGTCAAGGTTGTAACTCCAATGTCGCATTAATAAGCGGGATTCAATCCCTGCAACTCTAACAGAATGCGTCAGGTGCCTGCCCCCTTTGTCGCAGACTGCGCTTGCCTGTATAGTCGCAATACAGGTGAAGATGGTCTCAGGTACATCGCGGGCGACAGGAGATCCCATGGGTATGCACACGACAAAGGTTGCAGTGGGCGAGGGCAAGTTTGCGCTCGAGGCCCAGCTGACGGTGACACCGCGAGGCATGGCGGTCTACGCCTGCTCGCCGGAATTTGCGCACCTGGGCGCCACGGCACAGGCCATTCCGCGTCCCGAGCCCGGCCGTACGGCGACGGTGAGCATCCTGGCCGTTCCGTGCCATCGAGACGAGATCCCGGCGCACGATATCGCAGCGGCGCTGGCCACGCGCTTTAGTGTGCCGGTAGTTGCAAGCACGGGTTTTCATGTTGAACAGGCGAGCGGGGACGACCTGAAGCGCATGCTCGATACCACCAAGGAACTCATCGCCGCGCTCGAGGAGGCCGCAGCCCGCATTCTGCGCGCCGGCTGGGATGAGGGCGGCGCAGGCGCCGAGGTCGTGGCGGTCGATGCCGCGACCGGCGAGGCGCTTGGCCCCGTCGACCGCATCGAGGCCCATACCGGCGAGGGAATCTTGCATCAGGCATTTCTGACGCTTCTGGTCGAGGGCCAGGGCGAAGACGCGCGCCTGCTGCTCTGTCGTCGCAGCCCGCTCAAACGCCTGTGGGGCGGGGTGCTGGCCGATGGCTGTGCCGGCCATCCGCTCCCCGGGGAAGACGTCGCGGCCGCCACGGCACGTCGCATCAACGAAGAGCTTGGCATCACGCGCGAGCCCGATCAGCTCAAGCACCTCGGACACGTGGTGTACCGCGAGGACCACGGCGACGGCCGCTGCGAGTGCGAATGGTGCGAGGTGTTCGTAGCCCATGTTGAGCCGGGCGAGCTGCATATCAACCAAGAGGAGATCTCGGAGGTGCGCCGCGTGGCGCCCTCCGAGCTCAAAGGCTATCTGCAGGGTCACCCCGAGCAGCTGGCCCCCTGGCTCCGCGAGGCTCTGGAGGTCCCCTCCATCCGCACAGCCCTTGCTATGTGAAAAAAGACAGTCCCGTTGCCACATCCAAACCGTCGCAACATTCGACGAAAATCTCGAAAACGAGGAAAAGCGTCGAATGTTGTGATGGTTTTTGTCCAGGGGATCGCTTCTCATCCAAAAAAATCCGCTTGACTGTATTGCCACAACACAGCGCAACGTAAGGGGTGTCCGATAACGGGCGCCCCTTTTTAAGTGGCAACGTGGCCGCGAATCCGGAGCGCCCCCAACAAGAAAGGTGGGGAGATGGAAGCGGAAAAGAAGGCGTTTAAGATCACCAAGCGCGAAATTGGCTTTGTGCTGGGTATCGTTGTCTTTTTGCTGGTGAAGTTTCTTCCTTTGGTGGAGCTGAGCTCGACGGTCGAGCTTACGGCCGGCGGTCAGACCTGTCTGGCGTTGACGCTTGCCACGGTGGTGTTCTGGGCGTGTGGCGTGGCACAGCCGGGCTTTGTGGGCCTGCTCTATTGCGCGCTGCTCGTTCTGTTCAAGGTGTGCGTGGACGACACGGGTGCCGCGAGCATCTCGGCGACGGTCGCCTCCACGTTTAGCTCGTGGACCAAAGCCACCATGTGGCTCGTCATCGGCGCCTACCTCATCGCCAGCGCGGTCAAGGAGTCGGGCCTGGGCGAGCGCATCGCCTATGCGTTTATGCTCAAGTTCGTGCGCGATGCCAAGTCGCTCATCATCTCAATCTTCGCGCTCACCTTTGTGCTGTCGCTGCTGATCCCGCATCCGTTCCCCCGCGCCTTCCTCATCCTCGCCGTCGTCTCGGTCATTGCCGAGTCCGCCGGCTACGGTGACGACGACCGCGGCAAGCTCGGCTTCCTCGTGTTTGCCGCTGCTGCCCCGGGCTCCATGTTCTTCCTGACGGGCGACTCCACGCTCAACCCGCTCGTCGCGCAGTACAGCGCCGAGGCCGGCGGCATGAGCCCGTCCTTTGTCGACTGGTTCCTGTACATGAGCGTGCCTATGCTGGTCGCGCTGCTGTGCACCCTGTTCCTGGGTCTCTTCCTCTTTAAGCCCAGCAAGGAGCTCGTCTACGATCGCGAGCAGATCGTGGCCAAGCAGGCCGCGCTCGGCAAGCTCTCCGTCAAGGAGATCCGCACCATCGTGTGGCTTGTCATCGCCATCGCGCTGTGGCTCACCGTCTCGGGCGACTATATCGGCTGGGTCACCCTGGCCATTGGCGTCGCACTCGCCATGCCCATCATCGGCGAGGTCCTCACTCCTGCCAGCTGGAACGCTGTCGACATCAAGTCCCTCATGTTCCTGACGGCCGCCATGGCCGTGGGTTCCGTGGGCGGCGCCACCGGCATGAACGCCTGGATCGCCGACGTCGTGCTTCCCAGCTCCGTGCCCGAGAACATCTTCCTGTTCGCCCTGCTCGTCGCCGCGCTCTCCATGATCATCCACATGTTCATGGGCTCGGTCATGGCCGTGCTCGGTGTGTGCGTGCCGGCGTTCATCAGCTTCGCGGCCGGCTCCAGCGTAAGCCCGCTTGCCGTGGCGCTCATCGTCTTCACGTCCATCAACATCCACTACATCCTGCCGTTCCACAACCTGCCGATCCTTATCGGCGAGGGCAAGGACGCCGGCGGCTACACCTCCAAAGAGGCCATGCGCATGGGTATTCCCCTCACCGCGGTCGTCTTTATCGTCGTGCTGGTCGAGGCCGCCTGGTTCCACCTCTTTGGCCTGATGTAAGCAGTCGAGTGCTTGGCTGTAATTAGCCGAGTGCTTGAACTGCGAGTGCCCGAGCGCCCCATCTATGAGCGCTGCGGCCCCATTACGTTACCAAGCCCGGCGGCATCCTCGCCGCCGGGCACTCTCCCGAAAGGAGCATGCTATGTCCACTACCGATGCTTCCCAGATTCACGACCTGCGCTCCGCGCTCGACTTTTTGCGCGAGATGCCGGGCCAGCTGCTTGAGACCGACACTCAGGTCGACCCGGACGCCGAGGTCTCGGGCGTCTACCGTCACGTCGGCGCCGGCGGCACCGTTATGCGCCCGACCAAAGAGGGTCCGGCGATGGTCTTCAACAACGTCAAGGGCTTTGACGATGCCAAGGTCTGCATCGGCATGCTTGCCAGCCGCAAGCGCGTTGCCGCCCTGCTCGACCTGGACGAGGAGCACCTGGGCCTCGAGATCGGCAAGCGCTTCGAGAACCTGATCGCGCCCGAGCAGATCGCCGAGGGTGCGCACGTCGACTGCCAAGAGGTCGTGTACAAGGCGACCGACGAGGGCTTTGACCTGCGCAAGATCGTTCCCGCTCCTACCAACACGCCCGTCGACGGCGGCCCCTACATCACCATGGGCCTCGCCTACGGCACGAGCCCCGACGGCTCCCAGTCCGACGTGACCATCCACCGCTTCTCCTGCGTCGACAAGGATAAGCTTGCCATGTGGATTACCCCCGGCAGCCGTCACTTGGGCGCGTTCTTTGACGAGTACTGCCAGCGCGGCGAAGACATGCCCATCTCCATCTCCATCGGTTTGGACCCCGCCGTGTACATGTGCTGCGGTTTTGAGGCTCCCACCACACCGCTCGGCTTCAACGAGCTGCAAATTGCCGGCGCCCTGCGCGGCCACGCTGTCGAGCTTGCCGACTGCGTCACCGTTCCGCAGAAGTGCATCGCCAATGCCGAGTACGTGCTCGAGGGCTACCTCATGCACGACGAGACCATCAACGAGGACGTCAACGGCCACGGCTACGCCATGCCCGAGTTCCCCGGCTACACCGGCGGCGCCAAGGTCTGCCCGGTGATCAAGATCACCGCCGTCACCACGCGTGTCAACCCCATTATGGAGAGCTGCATCGGCCCTTCGCACGAGCACGTGTCCATGGCCGGTATCCCCACCGAGGCTTCCATCTACAAGATGGTCGAGACCGCTATCCCGGGCCGCCTGCTCAACGTCCACGCTGCACCCTGCGGCGGCGGCAAGTTCGTTGCCATCATGCAGTTTAAGAAGTCGAGCAAAAATGACGAGGGCCGTCAGCGCAACGCCGCCATGCTCGCCTTCTCGGCATTCTCCGAGCTCAAGCATGTGATCTTGGTTGACGAGGATGTTGACATCTTTGATATGAGCGACGTGATGTGGGCCATGACCACGCGCTTCCAGGCCGACGTCGACCTCATCACCATCCCCGGCTGCCACTGCCACGTGCTCGACCCGTCCAACGACCCCGCGTTCGACCCCACGATTCGCGAGCACGGCATCGCCTGCAAGGCCATCTTCGACTGCACGGTTCCGTTCGACCTCAAGAAGAATTTCATTCGCTCGCAGTTCATGGAGATCGACAAGGACAAGTGGGCCAAGGAGATTGCTTTCTAAGGTTCCGGCGTTCTACCGAACGTCGGACCACTCGACGCTGCGCCCGCGCCTGGCGGGCAATCTGCCCCTCATCTGCGAAGGCATGGGCATAAGCCCTATGCCTTCTTGTTTCGGGGCACCTTGCCTCGCCAGGCGCGCGCTCGCTGACATTGCCTGACCTATAGCTGCCATTTTGTTGTAAGGAGTCGCTATGTCTGATCCTGTGATCCGTCCCCGTCGCATTGTCGTTGGCGTGTCTGGCGCCAGCGGTGCCGCGCTGGGTCTTGAGTGCCTCAAATGCCTGCGCCAGGCAGGTGCCGAGTCGGCGCTTGTCGTCACGCGCGGGGGAGAGATCACCATCGAGCAGGAGCTCGGCATGACGCTCGACGAGTTTGCCACGCATGCCGATGTGGTCTACGACAACAAGAACATCGGCGCCGCCATCGCAAGCGGCACCTATCCGGTCGACGGCATGATCGTGGCCCCGTGCTCCATGAAGACGCTCGCCGGCATCGCGAGCGGCTACAGCGACAATCTGTTGCTGCGTGCGGCCGACGTGCAGATGAAAGAGCAGCGCCGCCTGGTGCTCATGGTGCGCGAGACGCCCTTCAGCGCCATTCATGTCGACAACATGGCGCGCCTTGCGCGCGTACCGGGCGTCATGCTCATGCCGCCCATGCTCACGTTTTACAACGGCCCCGCCACGCTCGATGACGCGGTGCACCACATCGCCGCCAAGGCGCTCGAGGCCGTCGGCGTGTCATGCGCAAACTATAAGCGCTGGTCATAGGCGTCTTTAGGGTAGGATACGAGTAGTGTTTGAGCCCGCTGCCCCTGTGGGCGGCGGGCTTTGTGCGCAAAAAGGATGTGTCGGGAGGACCTATGCAGACGGGCATGTATGCGATTAGCGAGATGGCGAGTTTGTTTAACGTTTCGCGCCAAACGCTCATCTACTACGACAAGATCGGCCTGTTTAAGCCCGCCGTGGTTAACGAAAAAGGCTACCGTTTCTATTCGCCCACGCAGATCCCGCTCATGCGTCTGATCTGCATGCTGCGCGACCTAGGGCTCGAACTCGATGAGATCGACCGCCTAGCCTCGACGTTCGACATTAGCGAGATGACCGACCACCTGCGCTCGCGGGTGCAGGCGCTCGACGAGCAGATTGCCGGGCTCAAAGCCGAGCGTGCGAGCGTGCAGGAGCGTCTGAGCTTTTACGACGAGGCAGTTTACTGGCGCGAGCGCGAGGGCAAGCCGGAGCTCAAGCAGTTCGAGCGCCGCTTCGTGGTCTTTGAGGAGTTTCCAGGCGATATCGAGCGCGGCCGCTCGATGCTTCACCCCACGCTCATGCGGGCCATCCTGCGCATGCGTGCGTTGACGGGCACGCGCCCTATGCGCGGCTGGGGTGCCATGCTGCGTCGTGAGGCGCTGCATTCCGACGACCCTATCGCCGGCGCGGGCTCCTTTGCCGTGCTGCCGCGCGGTGTCGAGGAACTGCTGCCGAGCGATCCCGCCGAGCTGGCAGAGATCGGCATCGAAGTGCTGCCCGAGGGCACATACCTGTGCATGAGCCGCTGGGGTATGCCGTACGAGCCCGAGGGCATCCGCGCCATCGTTGCCTGCATGGACGAGCACGCGCTCCAGCCCGTTGGCAACGCTTTCGACTTTTGCTACCTCGATACCACGAGCTACGACGAGTCCCACCAAGAGGACTTTTGCTGCATCCAAATCCCCGTTACCCTCCAGATGTGACAAAGGGACAGTCCCTTTGTCACATTCGCGGCATGGCTGCCGCCCAAACCATCACAACATTCGATGAAAATCTCGAAAACGAGGAAAAGCCTCGAATGTTGTGACGCTTTTCCTGTCTGTGCCGGCGAGCTCCCGTGTCATCTGGGGGTATAAGGCTAGCAAGTGTTTATTTGCGAGGCCAAGGGGGCGCCCCGTATGGATATCGATAACTTTGAATGGTGGTATAGCGAGGGCGAGGCTCCGGACGAAGAGTGGGACGAGCCCGCGCCGTGTGACGTGTCGAGCGACGAGGGCGAGACCGGCAACGATGCCGGTGTCGAGCCTGAAGCCGCCTCCGATGCCGCCGAACCCCTAACCTTTGAACAGGCTTGGGCCCAGGCCGAGGCCGACGAGGCGAAGGCCGATGCCACGGCCACGCTCGGCGAGCCGGCTGATATGTCGATCTCGCCGGCAAAGACCCCACAGCCGCGCCATACCATCGACCCCGGCAGCACGGCATCCTTCAGCATGCTCGACGTGCCCGCGCAGGGTGCCCAGGCGCCCGCCCCCACCCATCGCCCCAACCTGGCTCGCGAGGAAGACGCGGGCCGTCGCTCTCCGCTCGGCCCCATTCTCATCGCCTTTATGGCCGGCGTTATCGCTTGCTCGGCGATCGGCAGCATCTGGGGTCATGTCGAGCAGCAGCGCCAAGACGCCGCCAAGGTCGAGATGTCTGTCGAGCAATCGCTCAGCCGCACGCGCTCGGTGCATGTGTCGGTCGAGGTTAAGGACGGTGCGACATGGGACACCGCCCGCGGCGACAGCCAGATGCTCGTCCATATCGTGGGTCGCACGCTCAAGGGACAAGCAATCGACGAGTATCAATACGTCAATTCCGAAGGTGACGGTATCGAGCTCAAGCCCGGCGACTACGAGCTCACGGTCGATGGGCCGCCCGTCGCCACCGACGGCACGCGTTACCGCGCCTCAAAGCGCATGGTTCCGGTGAGCTTTAATTCACAGGCGCCCGATACGGTCGATAGCACGCCACAGGGCGGGTTTGACCTTTACGCTATTGCTCAATAACTGCGCCTGACGCTCAACCCCGCCGCCAAGAGTGGGACAATAGCCCTCGACACTGTTGTTTACTTTTGGAGGAAGTAGCATGTCTACCGTCACCACCATCAAGCGCGGCGGCCTTACCGCGGCCATCGATTCCATGGGCGCCCAGCTCACGAGCCTTGCCCTCAACGGCAACGAGTATCTGTGGCAGGGCGACCCGGCCTTTTGGGGCAAGCACGCGCCCATTCTGTTCCCCATTGTGGGCTCGCTGCGCAACAACACGGCGACGTCTGCGGCCGGCACCTGCGAGATGCCGCGCCACGGACTCGCGCGCATCGTCGAGCACAAGCTGGTCGAGGTCTCCGAGGACGGCTCGTCCGTCACCTACGAGATCACCGATACGCCCGAGTCGCTCAAGGCTTTCCCCTTCCACTTTAAGCTCAACATGACCTATGCCCTAACCGGCGACGCCACGCTTACCCAGACTTTTGCCGTCACCAACACCGGCGACGTGGACCTGCCGTTCTCGGTGGGCGGCCACCCCGCATTTAACGTGCCTGCCCCCGGTGCCGAGGACGAGGCATTCGAGGATTACGAGCTGGCGTTTACCGAGGCTTGGACTAACGAGGCCCCCATCATCACGCCCGACGGTCTTATGACGTTCGAGGGTAGCTACAAGGCTCCCGATAACTCGGACGTGCTGCCCATTACGCACCGCAGCTTCGATAACGATGCCATCATGTTCACCGATGCCCCGGGCTCCACGCTCACGCTGCGCGGTCGCAAGTCGGGCCACGGCGTCAAGATCGACTTTGAGGGCTTTAAGTACATCGGCGTGTGGTCTGCCGCCAACGACGCTCCGTTTGTGGCGCTCGAGCCCTGGACCGGTCATACCACCATGGACACCGAGGACGACGTCTTTGAGCACAAGGTCAACACCATCACCTTGGCTCCCGGCGCTACCGATAAACGTAGCTTTAGCGTCACCTTGCTCTAGATGTGACAAAGGGACAGTCCCTTTGTCCCTTCCCGCCCGCTAAGCCTCCCTGCCACATCCGGCAGGGAGGCTTTTTGGTAGGTAGCCATTGGGGATGTTCTTAAACGACTACTGTGTGTCTATTAATTTTTCGCGCACATGCCGCGTTGCTGGTTGCGGGCGTATATCCTGTCTTATTGTCAGCAAAGCAAAACAGGAAGGCATCAGATGCAACCTCGACTACAGCGCGACGCGCAGGCCCAGCCGGTGTGCAGTCGTCGCATCTTCTTGGGTAGCGCCCTCGCTGCGAGCGCAACCGTTGTCGCCGGCGCGCTTGCCGGCTGCCAGCGTCCGTCCACACTCAAGGTGGTCCAGCCCACGACGGGCGGCGGTCGCGATGACCTGTCCGATTCCGTTATCGGCAAGGATAAGATCCGCATTGGCATGGAGGCGGCCTACGCCCCGTACAACTGGCAGGTTTCCGAGGCCAGCGAGTTCACCATTCCCATCGACAACGTGCAGGGCGCCTATGCCGATGGCTACGACGTGCAGATCGCCAAGATCGTCTGCAAGGCCCTCGGTGGCGAGCCCGTTGCCGTCAAGCAGAGCTTCTCGGGCCTTATCGATTCGCTCAACAACGGCCAGATCGACCTCATCATCGCCGGCATGAGCGCTACGCCCGAGCGTGAGGAGTCGGTCGGCTTCTCCGACCCGTACTTCATTGGCTACTTTGGCCTGTTCGTAAAAGAGGGCTCGCCCTACCAGAACGCCACCAAGCTCAGCGACTTCAGTGGCGCCACGGTGCTCGGCCAAAAGGACACGATGCTCGATACCGTCATCGACGAGATTCCGGGCGTTGTGCACAAAAACCCGGTCGATTCGGTCCCCACGGTGTTCTCGAATCTGCTGCAGGGCACGTGCGACGCCGTGACCTACAACACCGAGAACGAGAAGGGCTATATGGCCCAAAACCCGGGCATTGTCCCCATTCATTTTGCCGAGGGCGAGGGCTTTAAGCAGGAGGTCGCGGCAAACGTCGGCTGCCGCAAGGGATCGGACAAACTGCTCAAACTTATCGATAAGACGCTCAAGGGCATCAGCCAGGAGGAGCGCGACCAAATGTGGGACGCGTGCCTCGACCGTCAGCCGGCATAGGGAGGCAGCATGAAAACCATCAATCGTCTGGCCTCCTTTATCAAGGCCGACCACCGTTATGTGTATCTGGGCACGAGCGCTATCGCGGCGCTCGGTCTGGCGTTTAGTCAGCGCAACCCCACGCCGCTGAGCTTCTTGGCGCCCACGGGTGTTTTCCAGGACTGCCTCTGGGCGATTCTGTGGGCTTGGATTGTCGTATCGGCGGCAGCGCTCGTCACCAAGCTCATGCATTGGAATGACTATCGCCAAAAGTCGCCGTTTGCATCCGAGCGTTGCCGTCGCGGCGCGCGCCTGGGCAGCTATGTCGTGGTTGCCATCGCGGCGATCTTCTTCATCGACCGCTGCGTCATGTCGTTTATCGACCTGGTACAGGTGAGCATTGTCTCGGACTCCAACCCCAGCGACTTTTTGTCGAGCCTGGTCTACATGACCTACAAGAGCGGCGACTTCTTCATTCGCGGTATCGAGATCACCATCGCGCTTGCCACCTTCGGCACGGTCATCGCCTTCTTCTTGGCGCTGCTCTTTGTGTTCCTGCGCATTCAGACGTTTGACCGCGTGGATAACGATCTGGTGCGCTTCTTTAAGAGCATCGGCCGCGGCTTTGCGACCGTTTACTCCACCATCGTGCGCGGAACGCCCATGATGGTCCAGGGCCTGCTCATCTATTACGCGGGCTTCACCGTTTTGCGCGGCATGGGCTTCGAGACCGCCCAGGCCAACCAGATTTGGAGTACCTTCACTGCCGGCCTCGTCACCATCTCGCTCAACTCCACCGCCTATATGATGGAGGTCCTGCATGGCGGCATCGAGTCCATCGATCCCGGCCAGGCCGAGGCGGCGCGCTCGCTGGGTCTGTCGCAGTGGCAGGCCATGCGCAAGGTCGTGTTCCCCCAGGGCATTAAAAACGCGATTCCGGCGCTCACCAACGAGCTCATCATCAACATCAAGGATTCGTCGGTGCTTTCGGTCATCGGCGTGTTTGACCTCATGTACGCCACCACCACCGTCGCCGGCGTGTACTACCGCCAGATGGAGGTCTACTGCGTGGCTCTCGTGGTCTACCTGATCCTGACGCTCGTGGCGAGTCGCCTGCTCGAGGCCTTTGGCAAAAAGCTCGGCGCCGAGGCCCCGGCAACGCTGCCCAGCTCCAACTAGGCTCAAGACGAGGAGAATCATCATGGCAGATACCGCCACTACCGGCGTTGCGGCCGCCGCACAGACAAATGAGCCGCTTATCCGCGTCGAGGGCCTGCGCAAGAGCTTCGGCTCGCTCGAGGTGCTCAAGGGCATCGACCTGTCCGTTAACCCCGGCGAGGTCGTCACCATCATCGGCGCCTCGGGCTCGGGCAAGTCGACCTTCCTGCGCTGCCTCAACCTGCTCGAGACCCCGGACGCGGGCCACATCTGGTTCCACGGCCAGGACCTCACGGCCGAGCGCTGCAATATCAATAAGCTGCGCGAGGACATCGGCATGGTGTTTCAGGGCTTTAACCTGTTCAACAACATGGATGTGCTCGACAACTGCACGCTCGCGCCCGTCACGCTCAAAAAGATGAGCAAGGCCGAGGCCGAGAAAGTCGCGATGGAGCATCTGACGAGCGTGGGGCTCGAGAAGTTCGCGCACGCCGCCGTGGGTCGCCTGTCCGGCGGCCAAAAGCAGCGCGTGGCCATCGCCCGTGCCCTGTGCATGAATCCGCAGATCATGCTGTTTGACGAGCCGACCTCCGCACTCGACCCCGAGATCGTGGGAGAGGTGCTCGAGGTCATGCGTAAGCTCGCTGCCGACGGCATGACCATGGTGGTCGTCACGCATGAGATGGCCTTTGCCCGCACGGTGTCCGACCGCGTGGTCTTTATGGACAAGGGCGTGGTGCTCGAGGATGCGGCACCGGCCGAGCTCTTCGGCAATCCCAAACACCAGCGCACCCGCGAGTTCCTCTCTCGCTATCTCGAGGACAAATAACCGACCGCAAACGCTTACGTTGCAGGGCCGCTCCCGTGGGGCGGCCCTCGTCATCACAATCGAAAGGATGTCATGGCCGAGGTTTGGCGCTTCTTTGCGCATGAGGACGATTTTGCCGATATAGACGAGGCCGGCGCGTGCGAGCGCCTGGGCCGCGTGCTGTCGTTTCCGACCATTTCGAGTATGGATGCCGAGGCGGTGGACCGGGAGCCGTTCGACGATCTGCGCGCCTATATGCAGCAGGCGTGGCCGCGCGTGTTCGAGGCGGGCGAGATCGAGCTCGTCGACCATTCGCTGCTCGTGACGCTTACCGGCTCCGACCCTGCCCTTAAGCCCGTTATGCTCATGGGCCACATGGACGTGGTTCCCGTGGTACCCGGCACCGAGGACGATTGGACGCATGCCCCCTTTAGCGGACATGTGGACGACACCTACATTTGGGGTCGCGGCGCCATCGATATGAAAGACCAGGTCACAGGCATTCTCGAGGCGGTTGAGTATGCGCTGGCCCATGGCTGGGAGCACGAGCGCACCCTGCTGCTGGCTTTTGGCCAGGACGAGGAAACCACGCAGTTCGGTGCGGGTGCCATCGGCCGCGTGCTCGAGGAACGCGGCATTGAGCTTGAGTGCCTGATCGACGAGGGCGACTACCGCATCGTTCCGGCTGCCGAGTACAGCGCGGGCGAGGGTTGGCTCATGCACGCCGACCTGGCTGAGAAAGGTTATGCCGACATTGTGCTCAAGACAAAGAGCGCGGGCGGACATTCCTCCAACCCCTACGGTGGCACTTCGCTCGAGGTGCTGAGCCGCGCCATCGCCGCAATCTGCGATATCGAATGGCCGACGCGCGTCACGGACCTGCTTGCCGCACAGCTCGTCGGGCTGGGGCTCTACACGGCCGATGAAATTGCCGCCAACAAGGACACCATCGTGCGCGAGTGCCTCGCCAGCAAGAAGCTCTATCCGCTCGTGACCACCACCTGTGCACCGACCCAAATCGAGGGCGGTAGCACCGGTGCTAACGTGATGCCGCAGGATATGTGGGCCAACATCAACTTCCGCATGCTCGAGGGCACGAGCGTGGCCGACGTTGTGGCGCGCTGCCGTGAGGCGGTTGCCGGGGCGGACCTTGCCGGTCGTGTCGAAGTGGAGCTGGGCCCCGGCAGCTCCGAACCCTCGCCGTCCCCGCGCATCGGTGGTCCCGGCCTCGAGGCGGTTCGCTCCATCGCCGCCCGCTATTTCCGTGATCCAAAGGGGACGGAGGAAAACGGATCATTCGAGCCAGTGGCAATTGTGCCCTCGACTGTGATTGGCGCGACCGACGCTGCCAACTACCAGAGCATTTGCCCTGAGTGCATTCGCTTCTCGGCCTTTGTGGTCGACGATGACGAGTGCGACCGCGGCGTCCACGGCACCAACGAGCGCATCACCCGCCGAGCCTACCTCCAGGGCATCCGTTTTCTCATCTCCCTGCTCCAAACGCTCTAGAATTCGACAAAGCGACAGTCCCTTTGTTAGCCGTTGGGGACGTTCTTAAACGACTAGTCGTAAAGGAACGTCCCTAACGGCTACGTCCGCTCATTCCGTGCGGGTTATATGCAGGTTTGCCTGCGCACGCTATCATGTATGGGTTAGACCGCAACTATGTACCCCATACGCGAAGGGATGCGCATGTATCTGAAGATCGACATGTTCTAGCCGGGCTTACCCCCGCATCGGCGCCCCGCGCCCCATCAATTCTGCCGATTTTCACCTTCACGCATATAAAGGAGTCCCGCCATGCGCGACAAGCTCGAAAAGATTATCAAGGCCTACGAGGAGCTCGAGAAGAAGCTCTCCGACCCGGCCGTCGCCTCCGATATTAAGGAGTTCACGCGTCTCAACAAGGAGTACGCGCACCAGTCCGACCTCATCGCCGCCTCGCGCGAGTACATCGGCGCGCTCGATGACATCGAGGCTGCCAAGGAAATGCTCCACGATACCACCGATGCCGATGAGAAGGAGATGCTCCAGATGGACATCTCCGAAAACGAGGCCAAGCTTCCCCAGCTCGAGGAAGACATTAAGTACATGCTCATCCCGAGCGACCCCAACGACGACAAGAACACCATCGTCGAGATTCGCTCCGCCGCCGGTGGCGATGAGGCAGCCATCTTTGCCGGCGACCTGTACAAGATGTATCAGCGTTTCTGCGAATCGCGCGGCTGGAAGACCACTGTGCTCGATTCCAGCCCCAGCGAGGCCGGCGGCTTTAAGTCCATCGAGTTCAAGGTCGAGGGCGACCGCGTCTACTCCGTCATGAAGTTCGAGTCCGGCGTGCACCGCGTCCAGCGCGTCCCCAAGACCGAGTCCCAGGGCCGCATTCAGACCTCCACGGCTACCGTCGCCGTACTTCCCGAGGCCGAGGAAATCGACGTTCAGATCAACCAGTCCGACTTGCGCATCGATACCTACTGCGCCTCCGGCCCTGGTGGTCAGTGCGTTAACACCACGTATTCCGCCGTGCGCATTACCCACCTGCCCACCAACACCGTGGTGCAGTCGCAGGAACAGCGCTCCCAGATCCAGAACCGCGAAGTCTGCATGCAGATGCTGCGCGCCCGTCTGTACGAGATGGAGCTCGAGAAGCAGCAGGCGGAGCTCGGTGCCGAGCGCCAGAGCCAGATCGGCCACGGCAACCGTTCCGAGAAGATCCGTACCTACAACCAGCCCCAGGACCGCGTGACCGATCACCGCATCGGCTTCAACTCCACCTACAACGGCGTCCTCCTGGGCGACCAGCTCGGCACCGTCATCGAGGCGCTCGCCGCCGCCGAGCGTGCCGAGAAGCTGGCACAGGCCGTGTAGGTTACGCGGTTTTACAAACCGCGTAACGACTCGACGCTGCGCGCCGCCCAGAGCGACAATTTGTCATTCAAAAGGCAAGGCATGACCAGAAGGTCTATGCCTTGCCTTTTTCATGCCAACTTGTTCGCTCTGGGCGGCGCTCGCTGACATTGCCAAAACATCGGCGTTTCCTTGGTTGTCAAATGATCCGTAGGGAGTCATTGGTGACATTGCCTTGATATTTTATTCAGTCGGCTGTGATGTCATTTGAGCTGCTTACCTGCTTAAGGTAATTGACGGCATAAGTCCGCTATCGAAAATATTGCTCAAAATATCGTTCAAGAAGTCGCGGAGCGATTTTTGATGGGTCGTGCGTCAAGCGATGTGGCAAGTTCTTGGTTAGATATTGGTCAGTTTTGGGGCAACCTTGCCAAAAGCTTGACGAATGCAAATCTAGACGTCGACGAACGAACACTTTGAGCGAGCTCGGTACAAAATTCTGGGCTGATTCTCGATAATCGCCTTCAATCGTCCCTTGCCAAGCGCTGGCCTCGCTTACAATCTGCTCCGACATTCGCGCGCCGCCCGGCGCTTAAGAGGGGAGGACCCCATGGCAAACGAGATCTGGACCATCAAGCGTTGTCTCGAGTGGACCAAGGAGTACCTGGCCGAGCGCGGCGAGGAGCACCCCCGTCTTTCTGCCGAGTGGCTGCTGTGCGCCGCCACGGGCCTGGCGCGCATTGACCTATATATGCGTATGGACGAGACGCTTAACGCGGCCCAGCTCGAGACCATGCATGCGGCCGTCGTTCGTCGCGCCAAAGGCGAGCCGCTACAGTACATTACCGGCAGCACGCAGTTTCGCATGATTGACGTCGCGTGCGCTCCCGGTGTGCTCATTCCGCGCCCCGAAACCGAGATGCTCGTCGAGGAAGTCCTCAATTATCTGGATGCCGAGGTGCTGAGCCCCGAGGCTGCTGCCCGTCAGCGTGTTGAGCTGCCTTGGAACGATGAGGTCGAGGAGGCACGCAAGGCCGAGGCCGCGCTGGCAGACGAACGGGCGACTGCCGAGCGCCGTGCCGCTAACCTGACGGCTGCCGATGAGGCGGCGCTAGGCGGCGACGTACTGGGCAGCCGTGCCTATGCCGAGGAACTGGCCGATCGCGAGGCCGAGGAAGCCGCCGCGCAAGCAGCAGAAGCCGAAGCCGCGGAAGCCGCCGAGCCCGAGCTCGACGAATGCGGCATCGCCATCGAGGGTGCCGACCAGGAGACGGTTTCAGCTCAGGATGCCGCTGCGCCTGCCCCAGCCGAGCCCCGCACTGCCCGCGTTCTCGAGGTCGGCTGCGGCACGGGCTGTATCTCGCTCTCGATCGCCTGGGAGCGTCGCGGCCACGTCACCTGCACTGCTACCGATATCGAGCCGCGCGCCATCGACCTTGCTACCAAAAACCGCGATGCGCTTGGCCTCACGTCCGATGAGGTCGCCTTCAGCCTCACGAACCTGGTGAGCTCCATTCCCCGTGAAGAGTGGGGCACCTTTGACGTACTCGTCTCCAACCCGCCCTACATCCCCACCGATGTCATGCGCTCGCTGCCGCACGAGGTCAAGGACTTTGAGCCCGATCTGGCGCTCGAGGGTGGCGCCGACGGCCTCGATATCTTCCGTCGCCTGCTCAACGCGGCGCCCTACATGTTGCGCGCCGGCGGCCTCTTTGCCTGCGAGCTCTACGAGGGCGCGCTCGACGCTGCGGCCGAGCTCTGCCGCCAAGCGGGTCTGTCGGACGTGCGCATCGTCCACGACCTCACCGATCGCCCCCGCATCGTCCGAGCCATCGTCACCGAGCCCAAACAGCGCCAGTAATATTTATTAACTGGTTAGCAAAAACTATAAATTAGTTTATAATTAGGACGGCTGAAAGAGGTCGGCCCATGCAACCTCCTACCTTTCGGGAAATCATTGCCCTACTCAAGCACGATGGATTCGTGAAGGTCGCGCAAGTCGGTAGTCATGCTAAGTATGTTTCTGGTGACCGTGTTGTCACCGTGAACGGCTCTGGTGGTGATCGACCAAAGAAGGGCACGTGGGCAAGTATTCGTCGCCAAGCTGGATGGTAGTTGGAGGCAAAATGAGGCAGCGATTTACCTATGACTGCGTTCTCATAAAAGAAGACGACGGTTACTGCGCTAGCTTCCCGCAGATTCCCGGCGCCTTTGCCGATGGCGATACGCGCGAAGAAGCGATTGCCCATGCTACCGAGGCACTGATGGCGTTTTTGGCCGACGACCTCAACAACGGTTTGACTCCGGCAGGGTACGAACGCTCGGCCGAGGTCGTGGCCCTTTCAGTCGAAATCGACCACGAGGACGCTCGGGAAGCGGCGTGCCGAACATTTAAAGACGCAGCGCTGGACCTCAAAGTCTCCGCTCCGCGGATTACCGCGCTGGTCAAAGCCGGCAAACTCGATGTTGAACTCGTCGACGGCCGTCGGATGATAACGATAGACAGTATCGAGCGTTACGCCGCCCAAGAACGTCACGCCGGAAGACCAAAGAAGTTCGTAGCCGTCCAATAACCCCCTTACTTTCACCGACTACTAGAGCCGCTCACCAAACCAACATGCGCTCTGGGCAAATAGATTGAACGTTTCGTGCGAGAATGCCCCACAGTAAACAAACTTGCACCAGAGCGTAAGGGGCTGGCATACACATGCAGACGGTCTATCGGGTATACGAGGGAGCGCGCGAGCCGCATCGGCTTGCCGTCGAGCACACGGCCGAGGTGCTCGGCTGTGGCGGTCTGGCCCTGATCCCGACCGAGACCGTCTATGGTGTCGCTGTGGCAGTTAACGCCTTTTCGGACGCCGCACCCCAAGACACAAGCGAATCCCCCTCGTGGCCGCGCGACCCGCAAGCCACCGTCAATGGCGCCGCGGTCCCTGCGCTCGGTACCGGCTACCGCCGCATCTTCACTCTCAAGCAACGTGAACTCACGCAAACCGTCGCTTGGCTGGTCGATGGCGTCGAAGCGCTCGACCGCTATGGCGTGGATATCCCTAACGAGGCCCGCGTGCTCGCCCGACGATGCTGGCCGGGCGCCCTGACTATCGTGGTCAAGGCGGCCCCCTGCGTGCCGACCTTTATGCGCGCCGCCGACGACACGGTGGCACTTCGCGCTTCGGCCTCGCCCGTGGTGCAGGCGCTCATTCGCGCCTGTGGCAGCCCCCTTGCCTGCACCAGCGCCAACACGCACGGTGCGCCCTCGCCGGCAAGCTTTGCCGCCGTCGAGGGTCGCATCCTGGAGGGGGTCGATGTTGCCGTCGACGCCGGTGAGACCCCGTGTCGCGACGCCTCGACCATCGTGTCGTTCCAGCACGGCGGGCTCCAGATCCTGCGCCAAGGCGCACTTCCCGCATCAGAGATCGAACGGGTCCTGTCCGACCCGATGCAATAGAAAGGTGTAAGCGATGTCGTTGAATCTGGGCAGCCTGGGCATGGAAGATGCCTCGTTTAACTTTGGCGGTTCCTACATCATGGCGCTCGACTGCGGCACCACCTCGGTACTTGCGACCATCGTCGACGAGTACGGATGCATCGTCGCGCAGGCACGTCGCAGCGTCAAAACCAGCTTCCCACGTCCCGGTTGGGTAGAGCAAGACCCCATGGCGGTCCTTGCCAGCCAGATCGCCGTCATGATGGAAGTCCAGTTTAAGAGCGGTATCCACTCCGACCGCATTGCCGCCATCGGCATCTCCAACCAGCGCGAGACCACGGTGGTCTGGGACCGCGTGAGCGGTCAGCCGATCTATAACGCCATCGTATGGCAGTGCCGCCGTACCGCGCCGGCAATCGACGCGTTGGTTGAACAGGGTTGCGAGGAGCTGGTGCGCTCCCGCACGGGACTCACGCTCGACCCGTATTTCTCGGCCTCCAAGGTACAGTGGATTCTCGACAACGTCGACGGCGCACGCGAGAGCGCGGCGGCGGGCGACCTCATGTTTGGCACCATCGACACCTGGCTCATCTACAACCTCACCGGCGGCCAGGTCTTTGCCACCGACTACACCAATGCCAGCCGCACGGCACTCTTTAATATCTATACGCTCGATTGGGACGACGACCTGCTGGCGCTCTTTGACGTTCCACGTTCCATGATGCCCGAGGTTCGCTGGAGCTCGGGTGACTACGGCCGCGTCGCGAGCGACATCATGACCAACATGCCGCCCATCATGGGTGTGGCGGGCGACCAGCAGGCGTCGCTGTTCGGTCACTGCTGCTTCCATCCCGGCCAGACCAAAAACACCTATGGCACGGGCTGCTTTATGCTCATGAACACCGGCGACGAGATCGTCGAATCCAAGAACGGTCTGGTCTCCACCATCGGTATCGCTGCGAACGGGAAGATCAGCTATGCGCTCGAGGGCTCCATCTTTGCTGCCGGTTCCACCATGAACTGGCTTCGCAACAACATGGGCATCATCTCGAGCGTGAGCGAGTCGGCACAACTCGCCGCTTCGATTAGCGACAACGAGGGCTGCTACTTCGTTCCCGCCTTTGCGGGTCTGGGCGCTCCCTGGTGGGACCCGCATGCCCGCGGTATCGTGTGCGGTCTGACCGGCGCCTCGAGCCGTGCGACCATCGTACGTGCCGCCTGCGAATCCATGGCATATCAGAGCTACGACGTGCTGCGCGCCATGGAGCAGGACGTGGGGCTTTCGATCGAGCGCCTGTCTGTCGATGGCGGTGCCTCGCGCAACGAGTTCATCATGCAATTCCAGGCCGACCTGCTGGATATTCCCGTGCTGCAATGCGAGACGGTGGAGACCACGGCAATCGGTGCCGCGTACTTGGCGGGTCTTGCCGTCGGCTATTGGGAAGACCTGGAAGAGCTGGAGCAAAATGCCCAGATCGTTAGGACCTTCCTTCCCCACATGTCCGCCGAGCGCCGCGAACAAAACCTTGCGGGCTGGTGTGATGCAGTCAGGCGCTCGCTCAGTACCGCACAGTAGGGCTGCGATGGGCTGCTCGATACAACAAACCGCTAAACTAATGCATGGCGTGCGGCGGCAACATTGCTGCGCGCCTTGT
Source organism: uncultured bacterium (assembly GCA_905215905.1). Lineage (GTDB taxonomy): Bacteria > Actinomycetota > Coriobacteriia > Coriobacteriales > Coriobacteriaceae > Collinsella. The sequence goes on from CAJMRI010000005.1 coordinate 114,320, forward strand.
CAGCAAGGCCGTTTTGCGGCCGCAACGAAAGGGGCAATCAACCCATGACCGTCACCTACGATGCGTCCCGTGTGACGCTTGTCGATCACCCGCTCGTCCAGCACAAGCTGTCGATCCTGCGCGACAAAAACACCGGCACCAACCAGTTCCGTCAGCTCGTGCGCGAACTCGCGCTTTTTGACGGCTACGAGGCCATGCGCGACCTGCCTATGGAAGACGTCGAGGTCGAGACCCCTATCACCACCGCAACGTTTAAGCAGCTCGCCGGCAAGAAACTCGCCATCGTGCCCATCCTGCGTGCGGGCCTTGGCATGGTCGACGGCATCCTCGACCTGGTGCCCTCCGCTCGCGTGGGCCACATCGGCATGGAGCGCGACGAGGTCACCCACGAGCCGCACGAGTATTACTGCAAGATGCCCAAGGATATCGACCAGCGCATCTGCCTGGTCGTCGACCCCATGCTCGCCACGGGCGGTTCGGCCGAGATGGCCATCAGCTACCTGCGCGGGCGCGGTGTCAAGGACATCCGCATGCTGTGCATCGTCGCGGCCCCCGAGGGCCTCAAGTCGCTGACCGAGAAGGATCCCGATGTACATATCTATACCTGCGCCATCGACGACCATCTCAACGAGGCTGCCTACATCGTTCCCGGCCTCGGCGACGCCGGCGACCGCATCTACGGCACGCTCTAGTCGCTGGGCTAAACGGCCGCGGCTGCAAATACGAAGAAACGGTGCGCGCGGACGAACAAAAGGCGACCGCGCGCACTCCTGTTAACGGACGTTTTGCCCTGCAGGGTTCGAGAAAAACGTATTACCGTACCTGCGGCATAAAGAAGGTCTTAAGAAAACGAACAGGTGCGTATTAACCGATGCTTTTTCGGTTGTACTTTAGCGATTGGCTCGTACAATAGTCACCAATGTTTGGCGGGAACTGTTCTGTGAAGCGTTAAAAAGGAAAGTGAGGACGCCAGTGTTTCAGATAGCCGATCTGCTCGCTATCGTTGCAGGCGCCATCGCGGGCGCAATTGCCTTCCTTCCCTTTGTCTTTACGCTCAAGCCGGTTCTTGACGATAAACAGAATGCGGACATGCTCAAGGGTATGGTGAGTCTTGCGGTCTCGGCAATCGCCCTGCTCGTCTTTACCTTGGTTGTGTTTGTGTTGTTCGGAGAGGCATTTCGCATGTTCCTCCTGGGCGAGGCGATCGGCTTCGTGGCCTTTATGGCTGCCTGCACGGTTCGTGTCGTCAAGGCGCTGCGAGATCCTCATGAGGTCGAAAGGTAAGTCGTGGAAATTTTTGAAAAGCTGCCTGATGAGATTAATCATCTGGTCAGCGAGTTCAGCTCCACCCCTGTCGTGGGCGATCTGAGCTGCGGCATCACGCAGTACTCGTTTTGGCTGATCGTCTCCACGATCGTGCTCCTGATCGTCCTGGCCGTGTTCAAGAAGAAGCAGACCCTGGTCCCCAAGGGCTTCTTCGTCAACGGTTTCGAGTACATCATCGAGTACGTCGAGAACGATATCGGCAAGGGCGTCGTGGGTGAGAACTGGAAGAAGCACTTCCCGTTCCTGTGCTCGCTTTTCCTGTTCATCCTGATCAATAACATGATCGGCCTGATTCCGGGAATGAAGCCCGGCACCGGCGCAATCGGCTCCACCGCCGCGCTCGCCATCTTCGCCTTCGTGTATTTCATCTACTACGGATGCAAGGCTCACGGCGTGATCGGCTACATCAAGAGCCTCGCCCCGCAGGGCGTAAGCTTCCCGATGAACGTGCTTGTGTGGGTCGTCGAGCTTTTCTCGACCTTCCTGCGTCTCATCACGCTTGCCGTCCGTCTGTTCTGCAACATGTTCGCAGGACACGTGGTCATGGGCTCGTTCGCCATCATGGCGAGCATGTTCATGCAGCCGCTGCTTCAGCAGGTTTCCGCGGCCCACGCCGTTGGCGCCCTGCCTTCGCTAGCCTGGCTTGCCATCCTCATCCTGATCTATGCGATCGAGCTTGTGGTCGGCGCCATCCAGGCTTACGTCTTCACGGTCCTTACCGCCGTGTATGTCTCCGAGGCAGAGGAGGTCGCGGAGGAGGAGTAGCCTTCCGCTCGCGCCTTAAAGGTAAGCAATTCGTTAAACCGCCGGTGCCCGTACCCATGGAGCCCGGCAGTTATAAAAAAGGTTATCCTGCGTGAAATAAGACACGCACGACAAAGGAGGAATCGTGGGAGTTATCGGTTACGGTCTCGGTGTTATCGGCGCTGGTCTTGCTATCGGCCTGTCTGCTCTGGGTGCTACGGGTGCTATGGCCCGTCAGCCTGAGGTCCAGGGCCGCGTGTTCACCGTCTTCATCATGGGCTCCGCCTTCGGCGAGGCTCTGGCTCTGATCGGCTTCGTTGTCGCGCTGATCGTTAAATAGCACGGAGCGTCAAGTATGAATCTTTCATCCCAGAAGAGCGCGATCGCACTCTCCGCGTCCGCGGCCGCGCTGCTCATGCCGGTTTCCGCGTTCGCCGAGGACGGCGCTGCCGGTGCGGACATCCTCATCCCTAAGATGGCGGAGTTCATCCCGGCGCTTATCGCCTTCCTGATCATCTGGATCGTGCTGGCCAAGGTCGCCCTGCCGGGCATCATGAAAACCATGGAGGAGCGCGGCAAGAAGATCGAGGAGAGCCTCGACGAGGCCGAGAAGACCAAGCAGGAGGCTATCGCCAAGCGCGCTGAGTCCGACTCGATCGTTACCGACGCCCGTCGTCAGGCTGCCGACATCGTTCTCGAGGCCCGTAAGGACGCCGAGTCCGAGCGCGCCCGTATCATCGAGGCTGCTCACAAGGAGGCCGAGGAGATCATCGCCAAGGCCCACACGACCGTCGAGGACGAGCGCAAGTCCATCTACGCCGGTGCCGCGAGCTCTATCGCCGACCTGTCCGTTGCCGTCGCCACCAAGATCGTGGGCGAGGCACTCGAGGACGAGGCCGAGCAGAAGAAGCTCATCGAGCGCTACATCCAGGAAGCAGGTAGCCTGAATGCCGACTAGCCGCTATCAGGACAAGGTGCTCGAGACCTACGCGCGCTCCCTTTTGGAAGCCGCCAAGGCCGAGAACCATGTATTCGAGGACCTCGAGATGATCGAGCGTCTGGCTAGCGCCAGCCCCGAGATCATCGCTGTGCTCGACACCATGTCCAAGCGCGACCAGCTCGACCTTCTTCCCAAGGTGGCAGCTGCCTTTAAGTATGTTGCCGAGGAAGACGAGGATGTAGTGGGCGTGACCGTCACCACGGCGATCCCGCTCGACGACGAGCTGCGTCAAACCATCACTAAGAAATGCGAGCAGGACTTCGGCCGCAAGGTATTCCTTATCGAGCAGGTCGACCCGTCTATCGTGGGCGGCCTGGTGCTCGAGGCCCGCGGCGAGCGTCGTGACATTTCCGTCAAGACGCAGCTGCGCATCGCGCAGGAGACCCTCGCAAACTCTGCTAATTCGTACGGAGGTGAAGCCTAATGTCCGAAACCCTCAATGCCCAGGATATCGCCAAGAAACTGCAGGAGCAGCTCACGAGCCTCTCCGCGACGGTCGATACGCATGAGGTTTCAACGGTCGACGAGGTAGGCGACGGTATCGCGCGCGTCTCCGGCCTCAAGAGCGCCATGGCAGGCGAGCTTCTGGAGTTCAAGAGCTCCGATACCGGTGAGACCGTCTTCGGCCTTGCCCAGAACCTTGACCGTGACGAGGTCGGCGCCGTTCTGTTCGGTGCCGTCGACGCCATCAAGGAAGGCGACGAGTGCCGCACCACTGGCCGCATTATGGATATCCCTGTGAGCCGCGCCATGCTCGGCCGCGTCGTCAATCCGCTCGGCCAGCCTATCGACGGTTTGGGTGACATCGTCGCCACGCACCGTCGCCCCATCGAGTTCAAGGCCCCCGGTGTCATCGACCGTACCCCGGTGTGCGAGCCGGTTCAGACCGGCCTGCTGGCCATCGACTCCATGGTGCCTATCGGCCGCGGTCAGCGTGAGCTCATCATCGGCGACCGTAAGACCGGTAAGACCGCCATCGCCATCGACGCTATCCTCAACCAGCGCGGCAAGGGCATGGTCTGCATCTATGTCGCCATCGGCCAGAAGGCCTCCACGGTTGCCAACATCCGCGAGACCCTCGCTCAGCACGGTGCGCTCGACTACACCATCATCGTTTCGGCCACCGCTGCCGATTCCGCCCCTATGCAGTACATCGCGCCTATGGCCGGTGCCGCTATCGGCGAGTTCTTCATGTACAACGGCGAGGACGGCAAGCCCGCCAGCGAGACCAACCCCGGCGGCCACGTGCTCGTCATCTACGACGACCTGTCCAAGCAGGCTGTGGCCTACCGTCAGATGTCGCTGACGCTGCATCGTCCGCCCGGACGCGAGGCCTATCCTGGCGACATCTTCTACCTGCACTCTCGTCTGCTCGAGCGTGCCGTCAAGATGTCCAAGAAGAACGGTTACGGCTCCATGACGGCACTGCCGATCATCGAGACCCAGGACGGCGACGTCTCGGCCTACATTCCGACCAACGTCATTTCCATTACCGATGGTCAGATCTACCTGCAGTCCGAGCTCTTCTTCCAGGGTCAGCGCCCGGCAGTCGACGTGGGCATCTCCGTGTCCCGCGTCGGTGGCGATGCGCAGACCAAGGCCATGAAGCAGGTCGCCGGCAACCTCCGTCTGGACCTCGCTTCGTACCAGGAGCTCGCTGGCTTTACGCAGTTCGGCTCCGACCTCGACGAGGCTACTCAGAAGCAGCTGACCCATGGTGCTCGCATGACCGAGCTCCTGAAGCAGCCGCGTTACAAGCCGTTTGAGGTTGGCGAGCAGATCGTTACGCTGTTCGCTGGCAACGAGGGCTTCCTGGATGACCTGGAGATCGCCGACGTGCTGCCCTTCCGTGCCGAGCTCATCGAGTACATGGACAATGGCTTTGGCTCGCTGCTCGACAAGGTTCGCGCCAAGAAGATCGATGATGACACCAAGGCTGAGCTCTTGCGCGTCATCGGCGACTTCAAGCAGCAGTTCATGGCCAAGCACCATTCGGATGTTTCTGGATCAGAGGAGAACTAAGCCCCATGGCCAACCTTCGCGACATTAAGAAGCGAATCTCCTCGGTTACCACGACCAAGCAGATCACGCGCACGATGGAGATGGTCTCTACGGCCAAGATCCGTCGTGCCCTCGATCGCTCCAAGCAGGCCGAGCCCTATAAGGAGGCGCTGACCGACGTCATGTTGACGGTCGCCGGCGACGCCTCCTGTTCGGGCACCGATCCCATGCTGCAGAAGCATGAGAGCGTCAAGCATGGCCTGATTGTCGTTATTGCCTCGGACCGCGGCCTTGCCGGCGGTTTCAATACGACGGTGGAGCGCACGGCCGAAAAGCTCGCCGCTTCTTGGGCGAACGACGGCATCGAGTGCGAGATCATCGCGTGCGGGCGTAAGCCGGTCACGTATTTCCGTGACCGCGCAAACGTTGTCATGCACTTTGAGGGCAACTCCTCTGAGCCCGATTTCAATCAGGCCCGCATGATTTCCTCTCATATCTGCGATGCGTATCGTGCCGGTGAGCTTGACCGTGTCGAGCTTGTCTACCACCACGCCAAGAACCGCGTGGATCAGGAGCTTCGCGTCGAGCATCTGTTGCCGCTCGACCCCGAGATGATCGCTATGGCCCACGGTCCGCGTAAGAACGAGACCGACGCCCCTAAGCGCATCTCGTCCACGTTCGAGTTCGTGCCCTCTCCCGAGCATGTTCTCGGCAAGCTTGTGCCGTCTTATATCCTGACGGTCATCTACCAGGCCCTGATCGATTCGGCGGCTGCCGAGCAGGGTGCACGCCGCAAGGCCATGCACTCCGCGACGGAAAACGCCACCGCGATCATCTCGACCCTTACCCGCACGTATAGTCGCGTGCGCCAGGCTTCGATCACGACCGAGATCAACGAGATCGTCGGCGGAGCCTCAGCATTGGAGGAACAGTAATGGCTAATAACACCGTAAAGCTTGCGGTCGAGGAAGCCACCAAGAAGACGACTGCCGGTGATGGTCGCATCGTGCGAATCATCGGCCCTGTCGTCGACGTCAAGTTTGACGGCGCGGTGCCCCCGATCTACAACGCGCTCACGGTCGAGGCCGAGACCCCGATCGGTCATCTGAGCACGATCCTTGAGGTCGAGAGCCAGCTTCCGGGCGGCGTCGTCCGCACGGTCGCCATGTCCTCGACCGACGGCCTGCAGCGCGGCCTCATCGCCACCGATACCGGTGAGCCCATGAAGATGCCCGTTGGTCCCAAGACGCTCGGTCGCATTTGGAACGTCATGGGCAAGCCCGTCGACGGCAAGCCCATGCCCGAGGTGGAGGAGTTCTACCCCATCCACCATGCAGCGCCCCGCTTTGACGAGCTCACCACCAAGACCGAGATCTTCGAGACCGGCATCAAGGCCGTCGACCTGCTCGAGCCCTACATCCGTGGCGGCAAGACCGGCCTGTTCGGCGGCGCCGGCGTCGGCAAGACCGTTCTGATTCAGGAGCTTATCAACAACCTCGCCCAGGAGCACGGCGGCACCTCGGTGTTCACCGGTGTCGGCGAGCGTACCCGCGAGGGCACCGACCTGTTCCTCGAGATGAGCGAGTCTGGCGTTATCGACAAGACCTGCTTGGTTTATGGTCAGATGAACGAGCCGCCTGGAGCGCGTCTGCGCATCGGTCTGGCCGGCCTTACCACCGCTGAGTACTTCCGCGATCGCGGCCAGGACGTCCTGCTGTTCATCGACAACATCTTCCGCTTCTCCCAGGCGGGTTCCGAGGTTTCCGCACTGCTGGGCCGTATGCCGTCCGCCGTTGGTTACCAGCCCACACTGGCTACCGAGATGGGTGACCTCCAGGAGCGCATTACCTCGACCAAGACGGGATCCATTACCTCCGTCCAGGCTGTCTACGTCCCCGCAGACGACCTGACCGACCCGGCGCCTGCCACGACGTTTACGCACCTCGACGCTACCACGGTTCTTTCGCGTAGCATTTCGTCGCTCGGCCTGTTCCCGGCTATCGACCCGCTCGCGTCTTCCTCCGACGCTCTCGATCCCTCGATCGTCGGCGAGGAGCACTACCGTGTCGCCGTCAAGGTCCAGGAGCTCCTGCAGGAGTACTCCGACCTTCAGGACATCATCGCCATTCTGGGTATGGACGAGCTGTCCGAGGAACAGCGCCTTACGGTCAACCGTGCCCGTAAGATTCAGCAGTTCCTCTCGCAGTCCTTCCACGTCGCCGAGAAGTTCACCGGTAACCCCGGTGTCTACGTCCGCGTCGAGGATACCGTCCGCTCTTTCGCCGAGATTGTCGACGGCAAGGCCGATGACCTGCCCGAGCAGGCTTTCCGCTATGCTTCCACGATTGAGGACGTGCGCGAGCGCGCCCGCAAGATGGGGGAGAAGTAGGTTATGCGTATCCGCATCGTGTGCCCCGTGAGCTGCGCCTATGAGGGCGACGCTGCGTTTGTGTCGATTCCGTCCACGGATGGCGAGTTTGGCGTTCTGCCTGCTCACTCCAGCGAGATCTGCACGATCGACCGCGGTTACGTTCGCGTTTCCGATAAGGCCATGGGCACTGTCGACCACACGTTTGCCGTGGCCGGCGGCTATGCCCAGGTTGCGGACGATGTCGTGACCGTTCTCGCCGAGCGCGCTTGCGATTTGGCGACCGTCGATGCCGACAAGCTTAAAGCTGATATTCAAGGTTTTGAAGAGAAGCTGGGTAATTTGTCGGAGGATGATGCACGCCGCGCCTACCTCTATAATGAAATCGCATGGTGTAAGCTCAAGCTTGCCCAATAGTCAAACGATTTAGCGTTCGACCATTTGCGAACACATCATGCCCGGGATGGCTTGGCCACCCCGGGCATGCTTTTTGAAAGGGTAGACCTTGGATATTATCCGCGTTGAGGGTGGCCACGCCATCGGAGGCTCCGTGCCCGTCTCGGGTGCTAAGAACTCCGCGCTCAAACTCATGGCGGCAACGCTTCTGGCGCCGGGCAAGACGACGCTGCAGAACGTGCCCGATATTTCCGATGTCCACGTGATGGGCAAGGTGCTCAAGGGCATGGGCGCTACGATCGATGTTCTCGACGAGCACACGCTCGAGATCGATACCTCTCAGGTCGATTCCTGGGAGGCTCCCTATGAGCTCGTCGCTAAGATGCGTGCTTCCACCGCCGTCATGGGGCCCCTGCTGGGTCGCTTCCATCGCGCCAAGATCGCCATGCCGGGCGGCTGCAACCTAGGTGCCCGCAAGATCGACATGCATATTCTGGGTCTCGAGGCCCTGGGCGTCGAGTTTGATACCGCCCACGGCTACATCAACGCCAGCGCGCCTCAGGGCCTGCGCGGTACCACCGTCACGCTCGAGTTTGCCAGTGTCGGTGCGACCGAGAACCTCATTATGGCATCCGTGCGCGCGCAGGGCACCACGGTTATCGACAATGCCGCCCGCGAGCCCGAGATCGTCGATCTCGCCAACATGCTCAACGAAATGGGTGCCAAGATTGTTGGCGCCGGTACGCCTGTCGTGACCATCGAGGGCGTGGAAGAGCTGCATCCTGTTACCCATCGCGTAGTGGGCGACCGCATCGAGGCCGGTACCTTTATCGTCGCCGGTGCGTTGATGGCAGACGATCGCGGTGTCGATGTCACGGGCTTTTGTCCCATTCACTTGGGTATGGTGCTCAAGAAGATGGAGCTCATGGGTATCGACTGCGAGCGCGTCGAGGATGGCGTCCATGTGAACCGTGCCGAGCGTATCAAGCCTGTCGACATCCAGACGCTTCCGTTCCCCGGCTTCCCGACCGACATGCAGGCACAAATTATGGTGCTCTCCGCCCTCTCCGGCGGCAGTTCCGTTATTACCGAGAACATCTTCGAGAATCGCTTTATGTTTGCCTCTGAGCTGGTGCGCATGGGTGCCGACATTCGTATCGAGAGCCATCATGCCATGATTCATGGCGTCAAGGGCTTCTCGGGTGCACAGGTTACCTCGCCCGATCTGCGCGGCGGAGCGGCCCTCGTCGTAGCGGGCTTGATCGCCGACGGGACGACCGAGGTTTCGGCTATCCATCACATCAAGCGCGGCTACGAGCAGTTTGTCGAAAAGCTGCAGGCGCTTGGCGCGCATGTCGAGCATGCTACCGTCCCCGATCCCGTCATCTACTAATACAGGTTGCCTATGTTTAATAAAAAGCCCCTCGCGGATACCACCACCCGAAGACCCTCAACTGGTGCGCAGGTCAAGATCTACAGTCGCGATAACGTGGCTCGCTATTCCGAGCGCGCTCGTCAACGTCGCCGTAGCCACACGATTCGTCACGTCGCGCTCATTGTCGTGCTTGGCGTGCTGCTGAGTGCCACTACCGCTGCCGGCCTGTGGTTTGCCACCATTATGGGCAAGCTCGGCGATTCTAATGTCATTACTGACAATCTGCGTCGGGTTCTGGTTGACACCGATGAGGCAAAGGATCCGTTCTACGTGCTGCTTCTTGGCACCGACGGCCGTCCGGGCGAGGATACGTATCGTGCCGACTCGATTATCCTGGCACGCATCGACCCCACGCAAAAGCAGGCGACGCTCATTTCCGTTCCGCGCGACACCAAGGTCGAGTACAAGGGCGAGACCATGAAGATCAACGCCTGCCATACCGTTGGCGGCGCCGAGGCCATGGTCGAGGCGGTCAACGAGCTGTGCGGTGTTCAGATTTCCCACTATGCCGAGGTTAGCTTCGACGGTATGCAGGCGCTGATTGATTCGGTTGGCGGTATCGACATTAACGCAACCGATGATGTTGACGACCCCGAGCACCTGGATATTAAGATTACCGCTGGCCAGCAGCATATGGACGGTGCCACCGCCCTTACCTATGCCCGCTGCCGCTACACCTATGCCGACGGCGATTACACGCGCATGCGCCACCAGCGTCAGGTGCTTGGCGCCCTTGCCAACCAGATTCTCAATAACTTCCATGCCACGAAGATCTTTGGCCTGGTTAATTCGCTGTCCGATATGCTCGTGACCGATATGAGCGTTCAGGATATCGTCTCTACGGTCAACGCCATGCGCGGTATGGATGTCGACGGTATCTACTCGGCCAACCTGCCTTCGTACGCCGACGACAGCACCATGATTGACGGTGTGAGCTACGTCTTTGTCTACGAGGACGAGCTCAAGGAAATGATGGAGCGCGTCGATGCCGGCAAGGATCCCAAGGGTCCCAACACCATGGGTCTTTCCGACGGCTCCAGCTCTACGATCGGCGACCTCAGCAACAACACGTCTGACGACTACGCAAACGGCACCGCAACCTCATCGGTCAGCTCTGACGATTCCGATGGCTCAAGCGATTCGAGCGATTCGGACTACTACGAACAGCCCACCGGCGACGGCAACGGTTACGAGGCCAACTACTAAGTTACGGCGTTTTACCAAACGCCGTAACGACTCGACGCTGCGCGACGTCCAAGGCGACAATTTGTCATTCAAAAGGCAGGGCATGACCAGAAGGTCAATGCCCTGCCTTTTTCATGCCAACTTGTTCGCCTTGGACGTCGCTCGCTGACGTTGGCTCAACCTGCGATGTTGACTACTCCCCTTGTATCAAAAACCGCCCCGTTCTCTGTAGAGGACGGGGCGATTCGTCTTTTGGGCTTATGCAGCCAGGCTTATGCGAAACGGGCGACGAGCTCCTGCAGGACGTCGGTCATCTTGACGAGCGAACTGACCGGGACAAACTCGTTGACGCCGTGGTAGCAATAGCCGCCGGTGGAAAGGTTGGGGCAGGGCAGACCGCGGAACGACAGCTGCGCGCCGTCGGTGCCGCCGCGAATCGGCAGCACTTGGGGCTCAACGCCGCAGGCAAGGTAGGCTTCCTTGGCAACATCAATAAGCTCGGGATAGTCACGAACGATCTCGGCCATATTTCGATACTGCTGCTTAATCTCGACCGTCACGCGCTTGTCACCCAAGCGCTGGTTGAGCATCGAGGCGGCGGCATCAATAAGGTCGAGTTTCTGCTGGAACTTGGCTGCGTCATGGTCGCGGACGATATAGCGCGCTGTGGCGTGATCGACGGTTGCAGATACACCCTCAAGGTGATAAAAGCCCTCGTAGCCTTCCGTATACTCCGGGCGCTGCACGTAGGGGAGCAACGCGTTGAAGTCGCAGAACAGATTGCCTGCGTTAACCATACGGCCTTTGGCGTCGCCCGGGTGGATGGACTGGCCCTCAAAGCAGACGGTCGCCTCAGCGGCATTAAAGCACTCCCACTCCAGCTCGCCGATGGGGCCACCGTCGACCGTGTAGGCATACTTGCAGCCAAAGGTATCGATATCCAACAGCTCGGCTCCGTGGCCGATCTCCTCGTCAGGGCAGAAGCAAATGCCGAGTGCGGGATGGGGCAGAGAAGGGTCCTGAGCGATACGCGCGACAAGCGACATGATCTCGGCGACGCCTGCCTTGTCGTCCGCGCCCAGCAGCGTGGTGCCATCGCTGCAGACCAGGTCCTCACCCGCGAGGTCGTTCAGGGCGGGAAGCTTGGCGGTACTCATGGCAACGGGCTTACCGTCAACCGTGCCGCAGACCAGGTCGCCGCCTTCGTAGTGCACGATGTGCGGCTTCACGCCGGCGCCCGGTGCAACTTCGGTGGTGTCGAGATGGGCGATCAGGCCCAGGGCGGGCTTGTCCTCAGCGCCCACACTTGCGGGGATATGCGCGCAGACATAGGCGTGCTCGGTCACGTGGGCATCTTCCGCACCAAGCTCGCGCAGCTCTTCAGCCAGCACGTTGGCAAGGTCAAACTGAACGGCGCTCGAGGGTACCTGGTCGCAGTTTGCATCCTCGGACTGCGTGTTGATCTGGACGTAGCGCAAAAAGCGCTCGAGGACATCGGGGTTCGTGGTGGTGTTTTCCATAAAGACCGCTCCAATCTTGGTCGTCGTGTGCAACAAGAACTCTAGCACGGTATGCCACGGCATACCGCGACGCTTGGATGGGGTAGAATCAGCCAATGAATGCAGAAGGGACGGAAGATCATGGATACGACAAATAGCTCGCGCGAACTACATCTGACGGTGGCGAACGAAGACTACTTGGAGTGCATGGTTCGCATTGAAAGCGAAGAGGGGGAAACCAACGGCGTGCGATCGGTCGACATCGCGCAGCGCCTTGGCGTCTCCAAGGCATCGGTCAATAAAGCGGTTTCGGCGCTCAAAGCATCCGAACTTGTCGAGCAATCGCACTACGGCAAGGTAGTCCTGACCGATCGCGGCCGCGAGGTTGGTACGGCTATCTGGTACCGTCATCGCCTCATCCGCACGTTTTTGGTTCAGGAGCTTGGTGTCGAATTTGAGCGAGCCGATTCCGAGGCCTGCATGATGGAGCATGCGCTATCCGAGGACACGATGAACCGCTGGCTCGCCTATCTCGAAAAGCAGGGAATCAGCGTCGAGGAATAGCGGGATATATATGGATACGAGTTATTACAACCGCTTTGGTGCCGAGGAACTTACGCGCCGCTTGTCGAGCGAGACCTTGTTGGCGCAGGGCCCCATGGGCAGTGTTCTGTTGAGTGAGTACGATGCCGCCGACATTCCACCGGCGTTTTGGAATCTGGCAGAGCCGCAGACCGTTTCTCGTATTCATCGCTTGTATGTCGCCGCCGGCGCGCAGGTGCTCATTACCAACACCTTTCAGGCATCGAGCTATGCCCTCAAGCACGATCAGATTGCGCCGTCCGTGGCGGAGGTCAATCGCGGGGCCGTCGACGATGCCCGCCAGGCGCACCCTCAGCTGCTACTGGGCTCGATGGGCCCGATCGGTATTGAGTGGTTTGCCGAAGACTCTGTCGAGTATCGTGAAATCCGAGGCATTGCGCGCGAACAGGCGCACGCCTTGCTCAATGCTGGTGTTGACGGTCTGCTGATCGAGACGGTGACGTCTATCCGTAATTTGCAGCCCACGCTTGCCGGCGCCCGAGATGCCGCCGACGGCATGCCTGTCCTGGTGAGTTTTGTCGTTGACGATAAAGGCGACCTGTTGGGCGATGGCCTCAACATCGAGGCAGCCGTTTTGTACGCCGAAAAACACGGCGCAAACTCGGTTGGTGTTAATTGCTGTTCGCTTGCGGCCGCGAACGCGGCGGTGCCCAGGATGGTTGCATCGGCGACTACTCCCGTCACGGTGCGTCCCAACGTAGGCGATCCGGTCCAGACTCAGGATGGCCCCGTATGGCACGAGAACCCCGAAGCTTTCGCGCGCGCATGCATCGAATGGAGACATGCCGGTGCCGCAATGGTGGGCAGTTGCTGTGGAACCACGGCAATCACTACGGCAGCGATGGCCGAGGCGCTCGATATATAAAGGGCAAAACCGCTCCATACGGGGCGGTTTTTTTTATTGCCTGCATGTCCTCGGCAGCATTTGCCCAAATGGTGAATGCTGGTACCGGCAGGTTGCCGGGTGCGTGCTGCGGGTATACCTCATGCGTACCATGATCCAAACACTGCGAGGTGTCTGCGCGTGTGCGCGATAATTCATTTTGGAACTGACGGTTGGCGCGCTCGCGTCGATGAGGACTTCACTGCCGATAACGTTGCCCGTATCGCCGATGCCGTCGGCGAGTTGTGGCAAAAGACCAATCCGGGCAAAACGGTATATATAGGGTTCGACACTCGGCCCTTAGCGCGCGAGTTCGCTGAGCTTGCGGCAGGCGTGCTTGCCGCTCACGGATTGGACGCAGTGCTCGCATCTCGGCCTGTTCCGACCCCCGCCCTTACGTGGGCGGCGGCGTATGACGGCGAGGCCTGCGGTGCGCTCATGGTGACGGGATCCCATCATCCGCAGGGGTATCTGTGCCTTAAGCTGCGCATGGGAGATGGCTCGACGGCCAATCAGGATGTCATCGAAGAGCTCGAAGAGACTATGGCCCCCGAGCCGATGGGGATCGAGGAACGCTATCGCACCGCGGATATTATTCCTGACTATATGCAGGCGGTGGCATCGTTTGTCGATGCCGAGGCCATTCGAGCCGCTCACCTGCGTGTGGTAGTTGACCCCATGGGCGGCGCGGCCCAGGGATATCTTGCCGACCTGCTGCGGGAGCTAGGCGTCGAGGTGCACGAGATTCATGCCGGACAGTCGTCCGATCAAGAGGACATTTGCCCCGACCCTGTTGAGCCGTGGGTGGACGCTTGCGAGCGTGCGGTTGTCGAGGACGGGGCGTGCGCAGGCCTGGTGACCGACGGCGATGCCGACCGTATCGGTGCGGTCGACGAACGCGGTAGATATATTCATCCGCATCAAATCATGGCGCTTGTTTTGGGCGACCTCGTTCAATTCCGCAATTTGGAGGGGCGTGTCGTCGTCAATCTCTCGTGCTCGACGCTAGTGCGTCGCATTGCCGAGGCGCTTGGCTGTCGTGTGACCGTTAAGCCGGTCGGTTTCAAATATATAGCTGCAGAGATGAAGAAGGGCGGCGTCCTCATGGGAGGCGAGGAGGCCGGCGGTATCGGCATCGCCGCGCATATGCCTGAGCGTGATGGAATCCTTGCTTGTCTGATTCTGTGTGAGCTTATGGCAAAGACGGGCGCGCCTTTGGGCGTTTTGGTCGATCAGCTCGAGGCCAGTTTTGGTAAGACGAGCTATGGGCGTCGCGATTTGCGCCTTGAGGCCGAAGACGCCGAATCGCTGCGAACGCTGCTTCCTGGCATGAATCCTAAATCGATTTGCGGCAAGGCGCCGCAGGCTGTAAGCCATATGGATGGTTTACGTTTGGCATTCGAGGATGACACCTGGCTGCTGATCCGCCCCAGCGGGACCGAACCGGTGGTTCGCGTATACGCCGAGGGGTTCTCGGTGGAGGAGCGCGATGAGTTGCTCGATGCCGGCTGTGCCTTGGCTAAGGGAGCCTATCAGCTTTAGCCATATGACGCTTCACTATAAAGAGGCCCTCGGTGAGCGGTAGAGAACGGCTGGCAAACGTAAGCAGGGTTTTAATATGTGTAGGAAATGTGTACGCCCAGATTCCCGCCCCCGGCGCCCCTCCGGTCTGGC
>CAJMRI010000006.1:0-116459 GCA_905215905.1 uncultured bacterium
TGCTTAGAATCGTTCTAGGCAACACCAATAACAATCACTAATCACAAGTGATTTGGGACAAATACTACTGATTATTTTGTCCCGTGAGCATGCCGTCGAGGGTGCGCCAGGCGAGCTCGGCGCACTTGACGCGGGCGGGCATGTGCGAGATGTCCTGGAGCTGGGCGGCTTCGTCCAGGTCTTCCAGGTCCTCCTCGGAGAGCTTCTCGCCGCGGATCATGGCGAGGAAGAGCTCTGCCAGGTGGCGAGCTTCCTCGACGGTCTCGCCGGTGATGAGGTCGGCCATGATGTCGGCACTGGCCTGGCTGATGGCGCAGCCGTGACCGGTAAAGGAGGCCTCCTCGATCACGTTGTTCTCGACACGCAGCTGCAAGGTGAGCTCGTCTCCGCAGCTAGGGTTGATGCCGTCGTGCTCGTGCGTGGGAGCATCCATCTCGTACTTATAGTCGGGGTGCGAGTTGTGCTCCATAAATGTGGTGGAGGTGTACAGATTACCCATTGAACGTGCTCCAAACGTGATGCAGGCCGGCGATGAACTTGTCGATGTCGGCCTTGTCGTTGTAGAAGGCTACGCTGGCGCGGCAGCAGGCAAGGTTCTCGACGCCCAGCCAGGTGAGCAGCGGCTGCGCGCAGTGGTGACCGGCGCGGATGCAGACGCCGTCCATGTCCATGATGCTCGCGACATCGTGCGGGTGGATGCCCTTGACATTAAAGCTCACGACGCCGTGGTGGTTATCCCAATAGATTGAGCCGATGATCTGGACAAAGTCGAGCTGCATGAGCTCGCCCATCAGGTAGTGGACGAGTGCCTGCTCGCGTGCCTGGATGTTTTCGTAGCCCACCGTGTTGACGAGGTAGTCGAGGGCGGCGCCTGTGGCGAAGATGCCGGCGGCGTCCTGCGTGCCGGCCTCGAACTTCTCGGGGACGGGAGCCCAGACGGCGTCCTGCTCAGTAACCGAGTCGATCATCTCACCGCCGGTAAGCATGGGCGGCATGGCGTTGAGCAGATCCATCTTGCCCCACAGCACGCCGATGCCCATGGGGCCCATGGCCTTGTGCGCGCTAAAGGCAAAGAAGTCGGCGCCCAGATCGGCCACATTGACTGGCATGTGCGGCAGCGACTGTGCGCCGTCGACGACCAGATAGCCGCCGTACTTGTGCACGAGCTTGCCGAGGTTCTTGACCGGATTCTCGACGCCCAGGACGTTAGAGACCTGACCCACGGCCAGGATCTTGGTCTTGGGGCCCACCTTGGCCAGAACCTCCTCGGTCGTGAGCTGGCCGGTCTTGGTGGGGTAGAGGTAGACGAGCTTGGCACCGGTCTCGCGGCAGACCTGCTGCCACGGAATCAGGTTGGAGTGGTGCTCCATGATGGTGATGACGACCTCGTCGCCCGGTTCGAGCACTGTGGGCGCAAAGCTCTTGGCGACCAGGTTGAGCGACTCGCTCGTGTTGCGGGTGAAGACGATCTCGTTGGCGTTGGGGGCGCCGATGAGATCGGCGATCTGTTGGCGGACCTTCGCGATGGCGTCGGTGGCCTCGACGGACAGCGAGTACAGGCCGCGCAGAGGGTTGGCGTTCATGCGCTGGTAGAAGTCGCGTTCGGCGTCGAGCACACAGGCAGGGCGCTGCGCGGTGGCGGCGCTATCGAGGAAGGCGATCTCGGGGTGCTGCTGGAACAGCGGGAACTGGCCCTTGTAGGGGTTGGTCTCGATATCTACGGTGGGCCAGCCGCGCGAAGCCTCGTCGCTGGCGTCGAGCTCCATAGGCTCCGGTGCGGTACAGGTGTCACATTTAACGTGCTCGGTATCGATCATGCGAGCTCCTCCTCAAAGTTGTCGATCAGGTTGTTGCCCAGGCGGACGACGGCGGCGCGGGTGCGCTCGTCGGTGGCGGAAAGCGCGGCGTCTTCCAGCTTGGCGCGGATGAACAGGTCCTCGGCGGCGTTTTGGTCAAGGCCGCGGCAGGCGAGGTAGAACAGCTGCTCGTCGCGGACGTGACCGATGGTGGCGCCGTGGTTGCCGGCGACGTCGTCCTCGTCACAGAGAATGACGGGAACGGTCTTGTTGTCGACGCCCTTGTTGGCCAAAAGCACCGTCTCGCGCTCGGTACCGGTTGCACCCTTGCAGCCGTGCACGAGGTCGATGGTGCCGCGGTAGACCTTCTTGGACGTGCCGGTCAGCACGCCGTTGGCGTCGATCTCGCACTCGGTCTTGCGACCGCGGTGGCGCAGCTCGTAGTTAAAGTCGCGCACCTGCTCGCGGGCGCCCAGGTAGTCAGTATCGATGGTGACCTTGGCGGTATCGCCCAGCAGGTCGCCGGCAAGGCCGGTGGCGCTGGCGCCGGCACCCAGGACGGTGTGCTGCACGTTGACGCGCGCGCCCTCGTCCAGGAACAGGCCGGTGTCGTCGAGCGCGATCCAGCTATCGTCGAGCGTCTGCGTGCAGGTCACGTTGACGGTGGCGTATTCGTTGGCACACACGCGTAGCACGGAGCCCACGACACCCTCGCCGGCAACGGGGGAGTCCAGGGCGATCTGCAGATTGAGCGTCGACTGGGGACGGGCGACGACGTCGATGGCGGCGATGGCCGCGGCGGCATCGACACCGCTCACGCGCACGGTAACCGTGGCGTGCTTGTATGCGGGCACATCGATGACGATGCGCTTGGTAGCGTGCTCGGCCAAGTAGGCGTAGGCAGCCTCGCCCATGCCAGTTTCGAAGGCCTCAGCGGGGGAGAGCTCCTCCTCCAGCTTAATGGCACCGGCCTGGTAGACAGAGGTGGCGGGCACGTCGAGCTCGGTCTCGGGCGTGATGCGGGCGCGGTCGGCGGCATCACCGGGGGCGGAGGCACGGCGCTCGGGGAAGCGCTCGGCCATGGCGTCCATGGCGGTGCCAAACGCGTCGGCAGCGCCGGAAAACTGCTCGTCCAGCCCCTCGACCTCAATGGTCTCGGCGGGAGCGGCGGCAAGCTCGTCAGAGAGCTCGAGCTTGGTCTGGTTCATCTTGAGCCAACCCCAAGTGGCAGCCGGCATCGCATTAACCTGCTCGAGCGTGGTAGTAGCGGCGTTGGTTTCCTGTTTCATTATCCGATCGCTCCTTCCATCTCGAGCTTGATCAGGTTGTTCATCTCGACGGCGTACTCCAGCGGCAGCTCCTTGGAGACCGGGTTGGCAAAGCCGTTGACGATCATGGTGCGGGCCTCTTCCTCCGAGATGCCGCGGCTCATCAGGTAGAACACCTTGTCGTCGCCGATGCGGCCGATGGTGGCCTCGTGGCCGATGTCGACGTTCTTGGCGCGGATGTCCATGGCCGGAATAGTGTCGGAGCGGCTCTGGTCGTCGAGCATCAGCGACTGGCAGCTCACGGTTGCCTTGGAACCCTCGGCCTTGGGCGTGGCCACGATGGAGCTGCGGAAGGTCTGGATGCCGCCGCTCTTGGAGATGCCCTTGGTCTCGACGGTTGCCGAGGTATCGGGCGCGTTGAGCACGACCTTGCAGCCGGTGTCGAGGTTCTGGCCGGCACCGGCAAAGGTGATGCCGGTAAAGCTCGAGCGGGCGCGGCGACCGTTGAGCACGCTCATGGGGTAGAGGTAGCCCACGTGGCTGCCGAAGGAGCCACTGATCCACTCGATGTCGCCGTCCTCGTCCACGCGCGCACGCTTGGTGTTGAGGTTGTACATGTTTTTGGACCAGTTCTCGATGGTCGAGTAGCGCAGGTGTGCACGCTTGCCCACAAAGAGCTCCACAGCGCCGGCGTGGAGGTTGGCAACGTTGTACTTGGGCGCGGAGCAACCCTCGATAAAGTGCAGGTCGGCATCGTCCTCGACGATGATGAGCGTGTGCTCAAACTGGCCGGCGCCCTTGGCGTTAAGGCGGAAGTAGCTCTGCAGCGGAAAATCGAGCTTGGTGCCCTTGGGCACGTAGACAAATGAGCCGCCCGACCACACGGCGCCGTGCAGGGCCGCAAACTTGTGGTCGGTGGGCGGGATGAGCGTCATAAACTTCTCGTGGATGAGCGGCTCCCACTGCGGGTCGTGCAGGGCCTCCTCGATGCCGGAGTAGACGATGCCCATCTTGGACGCCGTGTCCTGCATGTTGTGGTAGACGAGCTCGGAGTCGTACTGCGCGCCGACGCCCGCCAGGTAGCTACGCTCGGCCTCGGGGATGCCCAGGCGCTCAAAGGTGCTCTTGATGTCGTCGGGCACAGACTCCCAGTCGTGCT
The DNA here is from genome assembly GCA_905215905.1 of uncultured bacterium. Taxonomy (GTDB): domain Bacteria; phylum Actinomycetota; class Coriobacteriia; order Coriobacteriales; family Coriobacteriaceae; genus Collinsella. Next base: position 4,224 of record CAJMRI010000006.1, read on the forward strand.
TTTGGTCGGTGTTGGGTTTGACGTAGGTGACGATGTTGTCCATGTCCAGGCCCTCGATGGAGGGGCCCCACGTCGGGTCGGGGAAGCGGTTGAAGATCTCGAGGGACTTGAGGCGCAGGTCGAGCATCCACTGCGGCTCGTCCTTCTTGGCGCTGATCTCGCGCACGATGTCGGGCGTGATGCCGGCGTCGAGGCGCTCGAATCCCTCCTCGCCATAGGTAAAGTCGTAGAGGCTGCGGTCGATGTCCGCGACCTCGGTGCGGTTCTTGGTCATTGCGTCGCCCCTTTACGCCTGCTGCTCGGCAGCGGCGGCCTCGGCCTGGGCGCGCTGCTCGGCGGCCTCGCGCTCGAAGGTCTCAAAACCGTTCTTGTCGATCCAGGGGATGAGCGAAGCGTCGTCCTCGCGCACGATGTGGCCCTTGACCATAACGTGGACGCGGTCGATATTCAGGTGCTCCAAGATGCGTGTGTTGTGCGTGATGATGAGCATGGAGCCGTCGCAGCTCTTGCGGTACGCGTCCATGCCGTGGCTGACGGTGGACAGGGCGTCGACGTCCAGGCCGGAGTCGGTTTCGTCCAGGATGGCGAGTTTGGGCTGCAGCAGCAGAAGTTGGAGCATTTCGACCTTCTTCTTCTCGCCGCCCGAGAAGCCCACGCCCAGCTCGCGGTTGAGGTAGGCGGTATCCATGTTGAGCTCGGCCGCGAGCTCCTTCACGCGACGGCGGAACTCCTTGCCCTTCATCTCCAGGCCGGGGCGGCCGGCGATGCTGGCGCGCAAAAAGCTCGACAGCGGCACGCCCGGAATCTCGACCGGGGCCTGGAAGCTCAGGAACAGGCCGGCGCGCGAGCGCTTGTCGGTGGTGAGCTCGGTGATGTCCTGGCCGTCAAAGACGATGCGGCCGTTGTTGACCGTGTAAACGGGGTCGCCCATGACCAGGTGGCCGAGGGTGGACTTGCCGGCGCCGTTGGGTCCCATCAGAACGTGGGTCTCGCCGGCGGCGACGTTGAGGTTGACGTTGTGGAGGATGGTCTTTTCGTCCACGGAGGCGGTCAGACCTTCGATGGAAAGCAGCGGATTTGCGCTCATGCTGTCCCTCTCTGTATATGGTGTACTCATAGGTGTACTAAACCCTAGGAATCTTCTCGGAATAAAGTTACTATGGGTTCGGCGTTAGTCAAGGGAAAACCCGACTAATCCACTCGACTTTTCAAATTCTGGGACAAAATAACCTGTTGTGTTTGTCCCACTTACTTTAAATTTGGGACAAACAAACCTGGTTATGTTGTCCCAGATGCGATGGGAGGGTAGGTATGCTCATTTCTTCCAAGGGCCGCTATGCCCTCCGACTGATGATCTATATCGCGGCGCTGGGCGACGCCGAGGGCAAGATTGCCTTGCGCGAGGTTGCCGACCGCGAGCATATCTCGCAAAAGTATTTGGAGCAGCTGGTGCGTCCGCTTATGAAGGCGGACCTGCTTAAGAGCGTGCGTGGCAAGGGCGGCGGCTACATGATGGCCAAGGACCCGGCCGAGGTGCGTGCCGGCGACATCTTGCGTGCCGTTGAGGGCAGCACGGCTCCGGTGGCGTGCGATGGCATCGACAACAGCTGCGCCCGCAGTGACTTGTGTTCCACCGTCAAGTTCTGGCGTGGCCTTGACGAGGTCATCGAGAACTATGTCGACGGCGTGACGTTGGCCGACCTGGCCGCCGTCCCCGAAATCAACTTCGACATTAAGCTGTAGGGCTGCAAATGGCATCTCTCGACAAGGTGTATAAGCAAATTGAAGTTTTTGCTCGGGAATGTGACGCCGAGAAGGTTGTGCTGTTTGGCTCCCGCGCTCGAGGTGACAACTTGCCTAAGAGCGATATTGACATCGCCGTATCAGGTTGCCGGGATTTCGGCCGGTTGTCATATTTGATCGAGGAACATCTTGATACTCTTTTAGATGTAGATGTCGTCAATCTCGATGAGCCCTTATCGCAGCAATTGCTCGATGAAATTGCCAGGGATGGTGTGATTCTGTATGAAAAAATATGAGAACTTTGCCAGCGCCTTGGCGAATCTTGAGGATGCGCCCAATCAGGATCTCAACAATGATTTTGTTCAGAGTGGATTGATTAATAAGTTCAATCTTCAATTTGAACTGAGCTGGAAGCTCCTTAAGCGTCTGCTCGAGTATGAGGGCGCCACACTTGCCGCGTCGGGGTCTCCTCGTGCCATTTTGAAGGAGTCCTACCGATTCTACGACTTTATTGATGAGGCAGCCTGGCTGGATATGCTCAGAGACCGCAATACGAACGTCCATATCTACGACAACAAGCTCGCTCAAGATTTGATTCAGCGCATCTTGAACGTCTATATTCCCGCTTTCTGTCAGTTGAGAGACGGGCTGACGAAACGTTACGGCGAGCTTCTGTTGGCGCCCGATGACCAGTTTGTCTAATTCCTTAAGATTTCGCGGAGGGTTGTTGCCGTTTACCGAGGGGTTGTTGTGTAACAACGGGCGAGCTGCAATACTTATTTTTATCTTTGCAAACTGAACTTTAACTACACCAATGCAGGGAGGATCTTATGCAGCCCAAGCATTCCGCGATTGTCGCGGGCCTGACGCTGGCGCTTTCGTTTGGCGCCGTTTCCGCGCCGGCACCCGCCGCTGCCGAGGAGCCCACGCCGGGCGTAGCCTCGGATGCCACCGATATCGATAAGGGCCTTTACACCCAGCAATCCTTCTCGGGCGTGCTGAGGTCGGTTCAGGGCGTTTCGTTTGTCAACGTGACCGCCGAGATGAAGTACTTCACCAAATACGAGAGCCACGGCAACTATAACCAGGGCTTTTCGTATGGTGACGGCTACAACGCGCTGGGCTATTACCAGTTCGACCGTCGTTGGTCGCTCATTCCGTTTATGAAGCAGGTCTACAACTACGATTCTGCTAAGTACGGCATGCTTAAAGCTGCGATTGATCGCGGCAGCGAGATTTCCAACACGAGCAATGCCATGTACGAGAACGGCCAGCTCACCGAGCTGGGCCATATCGCGCAGGATGCCTTCCAAGGTGCTTCTAACACCGATCCTGTTGAGTTCTCAGCACTTCAAGATGCCTATGCGTACAACTCGTACTATGCGGTGACCGAGGCGTGGCTTAAGAGCGCTCTTGGCATTGACATCTCCGGCCGCGCCGATTGCGTCAAGGGCATGGTGTGGAGCATCACCAACATGTGCGGTACCGGTGGCTGCAGAGACTTCTTCCGCTGGGCGAATCTTTCCAACGATATGTCCGACCGCGAGTTTGTGACGGCGCTCTCCAATAGCGTGGTCAACAATGTCGCCACCAAGTTTTCAAGTCAGCCCCAGTATCATGAGGGCTGGAAGAACCGCTACCGCAACGAGCTGAAGGACTGCTTGGTTTTTATCGCCGAGGATGAGGCTGCCGCTGCGACGCCCGTGCAGCCCGAGCCTACGCCGGTGCCCTCGCCGACACCTGATTCGAATGACGACTCGAGTGACGACGCCAACGATGACAGGATGGATGCGCCCTCGACCGATGCTGACGGTAATGGCTCTGCTGGTGGCACTACCAACGACGGCTCTACCCCGAACGGCTCCAATTTGAACGGCTCTGCTGCGGGCGATTCGCCTTCAAGCTCTGCCGGCAATACGGACAGCGACGCTTCTGGTTCGACTGGCGCTGACACCTCTAACTCATCTACCGGCTCGAGCGATTCGTCCGTTGACACCGGCTCTAACAACGGCTCCGGCTCTGACGCAGCCCCTGATTCCGATGCTTCCAAGGACGACTCGAATAAGGCGCCGGACGCTCCCGTTGCTTCGCCGGACAAGAAGCCTTCTTTCTCCGAGCAGCTTGGTTCTACGCTGGGCTCTTCGCTGATGGCTGGCGTCAATAATGGCTCGACCCAGAACAAGGACAACTCTGATCAGGTTTCCACGGAAAAGACCGAGGCCGCAAAGGGCGACTCCAAGGACAAGGCTTCCGAGAAGACCGAATCTGATAAGGGTTCTAGCTCTGAGGAGAAGGACGACAAGTCCACTCAGAAGAAGGACGAGGGTAAGAAGTCTGAATCTGAGGAGAAGGACGAGAACAAGGACAAGACCGAGGACGGAAAGCAGCAGGGCGAGGACGGCGGTAAGGGCAACACCGACAACCAGAGCCAAGAGCAAAATGACTCCAAGACGGTGACCACTACAACCACGACGACCACAACTACCAAGTCATCTGGCGGCAATATGCCCAAGACGGGCGATTTGATTGTGATGGCGAGCCTTGCCAGTGCAAGCTTGGCCACGCTGGGCGCCACGTCTATTGTGAGCGGTAAGCATAAACTCGATCAGCAGAAGAAGGCTTCTGGGGAGGATGGCTCGGAGGAGTAGCCTCTCGGTTGCCAGATAACTAAAGAGTTGGGACGGGGTCCGGTGCGAATGCATCGGGTCCCGTTTTGTTGTGCAACGATTAGTTATGCCCCCTCACACCTCTTGTTGCTACCGTTGCCCGATATGTTCGCGCGGCGTCGTCGGTACGCGCGAGGCGGTCATTACAATTGGCATCGTGCAGCGATTTAGGGGGAACGTTTTGGTGTCTGAACAGGCAAATGTTGATTGTGCTGCTGGCTTTGGCGTGCGCTTGATCGGCTGTGCCGACGATGCGGTTTTGCCCATTGGCATGCACGACTATGCGGAGGCCCTTGGTTGCTGCATGCTGGTTGATAAGACCATGTTTATTGCCGATGTGTTGGACTGCGACGCGTCCGTTGTGGTGTGCTGTCGACCCGAGGGTTTTGGCAAGAGCATGAATTTGTCGATGCTCAGGGCTTTTCTGGAGCGTCCGGCGGTCGGTCGCTCTAGTCAGCGTTTGTTTGCCGATGCTCAGATTTGGGATGCAGACGGCGGGCGCTATCGGGATGAGTATGCTTGCTATCCGGTGATATCGCTGGACTTTTCTGGCGCTACGAGGCGTGGCGCCGCTATTGCCGGCGTCGTGCGCGATGCTCTTTCGGGCGAGTGCGCCCGCTTGCTGGCGCTTTTGGAGGCTCCTGATTTAGCTCGAGACAAGGTGCGTCACATCGAACGCGTTGCGCGTGGCGCGGCGAGCGCGGACGAGGTCGCCTCGGTGCTTGGCGTGCTCATAGAGCTGCTGGAGATTGCCAGCGATGAGCAGGTTGTATTGCTCGTTGATGGGTACGATGCGGCGTGGTCTCGCCGTGCGAGCGCGAGGGACGCTTCCGACGCCGATCCGGCAGAACTACTTGACCGTGTGCTGTTTGACGCCATTGCCACTGCGCGCGATTCGTTGCGGCTGACGTGTCTGATGGGGGAGTGTCCCGGTCCTGCCGAAGCGGCGCTTTCTTCGCGCGGCTGCTCGTATTGTCTGACGACGCCGCTGTCGGCGTGGTGTGACCGATGTTTCGGTTTTTCGGATGCCGAGGTCGAGGCTCTTTTGAATCATGCTGGGCGCGAGGAATACCTGGATGATGCGCGTGAATGGCTCGAGGGTTATCGGTTTGGCAGGGCCTATTGCTCGAGTCCAGAGCGTGTGATCGGTTTTCTTGGCCGAGGCTGCACGGCGCCTGTGCGTGCCGATCTGTATGGATATGCCGATTGCCTGAGTAGGGTAGTTGCCGGGTGGAATCTCGACCGCCTTTCGGTCTTGTTTGATTTGCTCGAGGCCCATGGGTGCGCTGAGGTCTCGCTTTGTTTGGGCACTGCAGAGCCAGATGTCTCGCCTGACGATGGCATGTGGACAGCGCTGTATCTGTCCGGTTTTCTCACGACGGATATGACTGAGGAGCCAGAGCATGGCAATCGCCTCCGTGCTTTGCGATTGCCCAATAACGAGCTTCGACAGGCCTTGCGTCTAGTGATTGTTGAGTGGTTTGAGTGCGCTGCCGAAGACACTCGAGATGTCGATGCGTTTCGCGACGGGCTGTGCCGTGGGAACGAGGATACCGTGAGGCGGGCGCTAAGCCGCATCCTGGGGGATGCGGGTATCGGTGAGACCGACCCAGATAAGCCGCTGCCATATCATCTGCTCTTGCAGGGGCTCTGCTTTGGCTTGCCGGGCTATGCCAATCCTGCTTCGAGGCGAAAGTGTGGCGCGGGTCGCTGGGACATCCAGGTTTTTCCTACGGGCGCTGTGTTCGACGTAGCTGACACGATCGGCATGCTGGATGAGCGCCCGCTTATAACGATCAATATGATGTATGACCCCGATGTGGATGCGCTGGGGTTGGAATTGCTGGCCGTGCAGTCGCTACTCGACATAGAGCGCGACGGCATCGACGAAATTCGTGTACCACGCCCCGGCGTTGGCCGCATGCGCTGGGGGTTTGGGTTTGATGGACAGCATGTGGCTACGGTGTACCAGCGGCTTTAAGAGCTGAGGTGTTTCCGGCTTCCGTTACTCGGTGTCCTTCATGGGCGGCATGGGCTTCCAGTTGGGATCCTTGATGATCTTGCGGGCGTCCTTCATGCCGCGGCGCAGCGCCGGAATGCCGGTCTTAAAGCACTTATCGACCGCAGCCAGGCGAATGAATTCCTTGCAGAAGGTCGCGGCATTGCCCAGGCGGAACAGCATGGGGTGGTAGTCACCGTAGATCTGCATATAGCGAGCGAGGAAGCCGCGGTTGCGCATGATGTAGTAGCGGTTGGTGTCGCTCGTAGAGTTGAGCTGGCGCTTGCCGGCAATGTCCCAATTAGAGACGGCGCGGGCGCGCTTGAGTACAACGTCGGCAACAACGGCGGCGGGGAAGTGCTGGCTGGCTACATAGCCGTAGCAGGCATCGTCGCCGTAGATGAAGAATCGCGCATCGGGCAGGCCGATCTTGTCGACCACGCGGCGCGAGAACATGCCGCCCTCAAAGCACAGCTGGTTCATGGCGCGGTAGCCCTCGGGGCCCAAGTCCCACTTGGCGACAGGGTTGGGAATGCCGAGTGAAAGGATGAGTTGGTACTGCCAAAAGAAAGCGCCGCCGTCAAAGTCTAGGCGCGAACCCTGGATGACGTCGTAGCGGTCGGTCCACTTGGCAAGACGCTCGATGCCTTCGGGGATGACGAGCACGTCGTCGTCCATCACCCAGAACCACTGGGCGCCCAGGTCGTAGGCGCATTTAGTACCGGCGGAGAAGCCGCCCGCACCGCCGCCGTTTTCGAGCTGCGGGGCGTAGATGACACGGTCGGTGCCGCCCTTCGCGTCGGGCTGTTCGATGTCGGTGCCCCACAGGTTGGCCAGGCGCTCGTTGAATGCGGTGCACATGGCCTCGGTCTCGCGCGAATTCTCGTTATCGACAATCACGATGCGCCAGGGCGTTGCCGTGAGCTCGGTCATAGAGTCGAACAAGTTGGCCAGGAGTTCCTGGCGCTTGTACGTAACGACGACGATGGCGAGCTTATCGATGGGGGCGGGGAGGGTTGAAGGCATGGGGCAATATATCCTTTCACGCGCGGCGCGCATGCGCTGCACGGAAGCTATCGAATACGTCCTTGGGACTGTCCTATTGTAAAGGCTCGGCGCACTTTGACGGCAAGCTTTGAATAAAACGCAGGAACCTGCCACGGGCCCGCCGCATGACGTGCGGCTACTTTGCCCGCAAGAGGCTCCATAGATTATATAAACGCACGCTGGCGCGCTAACCCTTTGATACCATGAAACGACAGGTATTTCCTAAGGAGCACATTTGTCTACTAATTCCTCTGGCAGCCCTGTTCTGTCGCTGCTTATTCCCATTTACAATGTTCAGCGCTACCTGCGCGAGTGCCTCGATTCCGCCCTGGCGCAGACGCTCAAGGATATTGAGATCATCTGCATTAACGACGGGTCGACCGACAACTCGCCGGCGATTATTCGCGAGTATATGGAGCGCGATAGGCGCGTCAAGATGATCGACAAGGCCAACAGCGGCTACGGCGACTCGATGAACCGCGGTCTGGAGATGGCGCGCGGCAAGTACGTGGGCATCTTGGAGTCCGATGACTTTATGGCGTCCGACGCACTCGAAAAGCTTGTCTCGGCCGCCGATAGCAATAATGCCGACTTCGCGAAGGCGAACTTTGATTTCTACTGGTCTAAGCCCGAGGAGCGCCGCTCGCTGCACGAGATGTTTAGACCTCAGGATTGCGGCAAGCCGGTGCACCCGAGCGATACGACGCAGTTCTTTAAGCAAAAGCCGTCGATTTGGTCGGCCGTGTACCGTCGCGATTTTCTTGAGCGCAACGGCATTACGTTCCTGCCGACTCCGGGGGCATCCTTTCAGGACACGTCATTCGCCTTTAAGGCGATCGCATGTGCCGACAAGGCTGTTTACCTGCATGATGCCGTGTTGTCGTATCGCCAGGACAACGAGAATTCCTCGGTCAATTCTTCGGCTAAGGTCTTTTGCGTCAATACCGAGTATGCCGAGATTGAGCGCTGGATTCGAGAGGATTATGCCCGCGACCACGCAAGTGATGACGTCGCGCGCATGCTCAAGTTCAATCAGCTCATTAAGTACGATTCGTACATGTGGAACTACGTGCGCTTGGCGCCTAAGTTCTATAAGGAGTTCCTGGTGCAGATGGCAAAGGAATTTCAGGCGGCCTTGGACGCGGGGGAGTTTTCGCTTGACGACCTCAAGCCGTGGAAGCGCGCGAATCTTGCTGCCATCCTCAAAGATCCTGAGGGCTGGGTTGACGAGCATCCGAGTTTTGCGACGGATGGTGCCTTGGGGCGTGCTAAGTATTACGCCTCGGTTGGAGGCCCAGGCGTGGTCGCCGCCCTCCTCATCGAATCGCTGAGGGGGTAGGTCGGCATGGGAGAGGCCTCGTGTCCTAAAGCTACCATTGTCGTCCCCGTTTACAACTCTGCGCGCTCCATTCAGCGATGCGTCGATTCGCTGTTGGCCCAGTCCGAGCGCTCGATTCAGGTTGTCTGCGTCAACGACGGTTCGACCGATGATTCGTTGAACGTGTTGCGCCAGATCGAGCTGGCCGACGATCGCGTACTGGTTATTGACCAGGAAAACGCGGGCGTCTCGTGCGCTCGAAATGCCGGTATCGATGCCGCCGAGGGCGAGACCGTCTTTTTTGTGGACGCCGACGATTACATCGATGCCCAGACAATCGAGCGCGTACTGCATGTCATGGAGTCTGCAGATGCCGAGGCCGCCGTTTTTGGCGGCGTCTGTGAACCTGCCGATGCTGCCCCCAAACGCGTCCAGCAACTCATGAGCCCCAAAGCTGGTACCTTCGGCGCCCGTGATCCCCAGTTGCTGTTCCATGCGAATGCGCAGCCCTACGCCTGCCGTGCGGCTTTTTCGCGCGAGCTGCTCAATCGCGAAGGCATTCGCTTCGCCCCCGGTTTGGCTTTGGGCGAGGACGTTGTCTTCCAATTTGCGGCTTATGCGCTTGCCCGCAAGGCCGTTGTCATGCCGGACAAGTTCTACCACTACGTGATGGAGAGCGAATCGGCGACGCATGAGTTCAACAGTGCCGAGGCTCGCGTCAAAAAGCTTGACGCCCACATGAGGATGCTCGAGGAGGTCTTGGAGGGCTGGGCGGCCTACGGTCTTTTGGACCTGTGCCCCGGCGAGCTGATAACTTGGTTTTTGGACCTCATTGTGTTCGACCTGGTGCGCTTGGATGCTGATGGCTTCCATCGCGTGGCGGCTCGCGTCAACATGGACCTCACGACGTTTTTGGGAACGGAGTGGGCGGATATGCCTGCTAAGGGTGCCGTTCGTCGTGTTGCCCACAAGCTCGTTGCGGCGACCTCGGGCGTTTCGATGGCAGACGCCACGCAGTTCTATCTTTCGACTCGCGGTCTCAAAGCCTGCCTGGAGCGCTTTATCTAATTCCAAGCGCTGCCGCCCGCCGCAACTCGGCTGCTAAAATAACCCTGTTACACGCTATTCAACAGGAGGTTCTCTTGCAGAACTCTGATACCCCTAAAGTTTCGCTGCTTGTCCCCATTTGCAATGTCGAGCGCTATCTGCGCGAGTGCCTCGATTCCGCCGTGGCGCAGACGCTCAAGGACATCGAGATCCTCTGTATCAACGACGGCTCCACCGATAGCTCGCCGGATATCATCCGCGAGTACATGGAGCGCGACCCCCGTGTAAAGATGATTGATAAAGCCAACAGCGGCTACGGCGACTCGATGAACCGCGGCCTGGAGATGGCTCGCGGCGAGTACGTGGGCATCCTTGAGTCCGACGACTTTATGTTTGAGGACTCGCTCCAAAAGCTGGTCGCCAAGGCCGATGCTGAACATGCCGATGTGGTAAAGGGCGACTTTTACCTGTATTGGTCCACGCCCAGCGAACGCCGTGAGCTGTTTGGGATCATCGACGAGCATATGACGGGCGCCGCTTATCGCCCCGTCGATCGCCCGGGCATTTTCTACCGCAAACCTTCCATTTGGTCGGCTATCTATCGGCGCGAGTTCCTCAACGACAATCAGATTCGGTTCCTTCCCACGCCGGGTGCTTCGTATCAGGATGCGGGTTTTAACTTTAAGGTCTGGGCATGCGCCGAGCGTGCCGCGTTTATTGCGGACCCCATTTTGTGCTATCGCCAAGACAACGAGAAGAGCTCAGTTAATTCGCCCAACAAGGTGTTTTGCGTGTGCGACGAATATGCTGAGATGCAACGTTTTTTGGACGAGCGTCCCGAGCTCAAGGCTCAGCTTCAGGGCATTTTAATGCGCATGAAGGTCGATACGTACCGTTGGAATGATGAGCGCCTGGTCGATGAGTTGCGCGAGCAGTTTTGGGAGAAGGCCTCTCCCGAGCTCAAGTCCGATTGGGATGCCGGTCGCTTTGACCTGTCGCTGTTCGATCCGCGTGGCGAGACCGACTTGCGCCTGATGGTCAAGTCGCCCCGCGCCTATATCGATTCGCGCTTTGGCTTTAAAAAGCCGGGCAAGATCAATACGTTTAAGCACTACTTTAAGATTGGCGGGCTGCCGCTGGTCTGGCGCGTGCTGACGTATCAGCGCACCTACGGTGATAATCCGCACCCCGATGACGTTCCGGTCGCACAGTAGGAGCACTTGACTATGGCTACCCCCAAGATTTCCGTTGTCGTTCCCATCTATAACGTGGAGGAGTGCCTGGCCTGGTGCCTGGACTCCCTGCTTGCGCAGGACATGCCCGATTGGGAAGGCGTGCTGGTCAACGACGGCTCGCCGGACGGCTCGCGCGATATTGCGGCTACCTATTGCGAAAAGGACGCGCGCTTTACGCTGGTCGATAAGGAGAACGGCGGCCTGTCGAGTGCGCGTAATGCAGGTATCGCCGCGTCCACGGCTCCTATCGTCGCGTTTTTGGATTCCGACGATCGCTTTACGCCCGATGCATGCCGCGTGATCGTCGATGCCTTTGAGCGCGAGGGCTGCGACGTTTTGACCTTTGGCGCGAATCCGTATCCGCTGGAGGCGGGGTATCCGTGGCTTAATCGGGTTTTGAGTCCGCGGGACGTTTCTTTTCATGGATATAGTTTCGAATTATTATTTAAAGAGGATTCGCGTCCCTTTGTGTGGCGGACTGCCTGCAGACGTGATTTTCTGGCGAATAACGCTATTCGGTTTGATGAATCTATCTGCTATGGCGAAGATCAAGTTTTCGAAATGGCGATCTATGGTCGTTCGCGAAAAACAACGCTGATTTCGAATAAATTGTATGACTACCGTGTGGCGCGCAAGGGCTCGCTCATGGACACCATGCGCTACGACGACGAGACGCGTCTGCTGGAGCATGTGAAAATATATTCCGCGGTGTTGGCCGACTGGCATCGAGATGGCCTTGACACGCAGCATGTCGATGACCTGGCATACTTCCTGTGTGATTTGGTGCTGTACGATGCAATAAGGTTGCTGGGTACGGGCTGCGGCAAAGTGTTCGACGCTGTATCTACGGTGCTCGCTGGTTCCGCTATGGGGAGCGATGCCGCGCTTACGCGATGTGCTCCTTCTGTTGCTGCTATGGTGCGCGCAGCGCGTGCTAACAAGGCGCCCAGCGTCCGTGCGTGCAGGAGGCTCATGTTTGAGTACGACGTTTTTAGGTCTGGGCTCCTTCGGGCGTGCAAACGCATGGCCGCGAATATCCTGGGAAAGAGAGATTTGTAGATCGGAGCGGCCATGTCTGTTGTCTTGCTAGACCATCGTCGTCACTACATTCTGTTCGTTGCTGTGGCCTGCCTGAGCGTTTTGTTGGGCGGGCCTTCTTATCCCGGGTGAGAGCGGGGCTCTAGCCATATTTGAATGTGGAGGCGAATGGGGCTAGTCAAATATATATTTCGGTTTCAGACTTGAAAACGCTTGAATTCACCAGTTGTTAGTTTAAAAATAACATATAGATTCCGCCGGATTCGTGGAAAGGATGTTCTATGAAAGACGTTCGAAGGAGATGGCGCGGGCTAAAGGCTTTCGGGTTGGCCGCATTTGCAACTGCCTGCCTTACTTGTGCTCCATTGACCGCAAAAGCAGGTCTTATTGGCGGTGTTGGAGGGGGTAGCGCCTCGGTAGACGAGCCCACGGAATGGTGCGTTGGCGATAACCGTCCGATTTCTTACTGGGAATATGACGGTTGGAACGGCACTCAAAATGAACCGATGTCTGGCCCTCTTACGCGGTATAGCGTCGAGTGTAATGCTGGGGGGACTGCTCACAGAGATTTTCTAGTAGGTTTAAACTCTATTGATCAGAGCGCCTCGAGGACCGATCCTTCTGGAGTCACATCACGTCCCGCAGGTACATACTATTTCAACAAAGATGGTTTGATGCAGACCGGACTCGTTCGGTGCGAGGACGGCAGCCTTCGCTATTTCGATCTCGAAACTGGCGCCATGGTCACGAACCAGTGGCATAACGAATACGAAGCTGTCTGGTACTATTTTGGCGCTGACGGGACCGCGGTGTCGGGCTGGCAGTCTATCGGTGGGGACAAGTATTACTTCTATCCCGAAAGCCATGATATGGCATACGGCCGAGTTCAGATTGATGGCAAGAACTACTTCCTGAACACCCCTGGCGCCAACGCCGACGGCCGCATGCAGCATAGTGGCTGGTTCTACGACTCCATCTACGGAAAGTGGTCCTATGCGACCTCCGACGGTGAGCTATTAACCGGTTGGCATAATCTCGACGGCACTTGGTACTATTTCAACGAATCTGGGGTCATGCTGACTGGCTGGATCAACGATTCGGGTACTTGGTACTACACCAATGCATCCGGTGCGATGGTCACTGGCTGGCTCAACATCGGCGGTACGTGGTTCTACCTCGACGGCTCGGGCGCCATGGCCGCTAACAGCTGGCGCAGCCTCGGCGGCTCCTGGTACTGGTTCGGCGACTCCGGTGCAATGGCCACTGGCTGGTTCTTGGCAGGCGACTCTTGGTACTATGCGAGCGGTTCGGGCGCCATGGCAACCGGCTGGCTCAGCAATGGCGGCACGTGGTATTGGCTCGGAGGTTCGGGCGCTATGGCCTCTAATTCTTGGGCCAACGTTGGTGGAGTTTGGTACTGGTTCGACGATTCCGGCGCGATGGCCACCGGCTGGCGTCAGGTCGGCGGCGCCTGGTACTACTTTAGCGGTTCCGGCGCTATGACCCACGACGCCTGGGTCGGCGACTACTATCTTAAGTCTTCCGGCGCCATGGCTACGAACGCCTGGGTCGGCTCCTATTATGTCGGCGAGGACGGCAAGTGGATTCCAGGTTACGGTTTAGTTTGGTATAAGAACGGAAGCGATGTTTACCATACGCATAAGTGCCGTACCGTTGGCAAGGACGCAAAGGGCTATTCGCAGATCTCTATTCAGGAGGCCCAGAGGCGTGGCGCTTCACGAGAGTGCAAAAACTGCCAGCAAATTGGCTAGCACATTATTGAGTTAGTTTTGATTGAGGCCCCGTTGCCCTGAGGTGACGGGGTCGCTGTGTGATTGGATACCGTGCCGCTATGATGAAATGCTCATTCGGGGAGCTGGTCTTTTCGGGCCTGGTTTCTTTGGGGCTCCTTTTGGGTTCGTCCTCGATGTTATACGCCCTTGATTCGAATAACACTGACGAAGGTCCCGCATCTAACGTTACTATTGCTTCTGTCGAGTCAGGCGTTGATGCTCAGCGCGAATCGACCTTCGCTGTCGAGCAGAACTCTCAGGTGGATAATGAGACCCCTTCTGAGGTCTCGAATCAAATTATTTGGCATCAGGGGTGGATATCACCCGAAGAAGGGGCTGGTTTTTGGCGTTGGGGCTTGTCCGACGGAACAATCGCTGTTTCTTCTTGGAGACATATAAACGGTAGCTGGTACTGGTTTGACGACGAAGGTCGAATGGCTCAGGATGGGTTGGTTCAAGTCGGGGGTGCGACGTATGCCTTCTCCTCTTCGGGCGCAATGCGTGTCGGCTGGTACCTAGATTCTACGGGCTCCACTTCTGCTTGGCGTTATTTCTCCGGTTCTGGCGCCATGGTAAAAGGCTGGCTTTCAGACGGCAGCAACTGGTATTGGCTGGATCATGAGGGCAAGATGGTCCACGACTCGATGCTGCAGATCGGGGGAGCCACGTATGGATTCTCTTCTTCTGGCGCAATGCTTATCGGATGGCATCTTGATGCTTCTGTCTGGCACTATTTCTCAGGCTCTGGCGCCCTGGTAAAGGGCTGGCTCTCGGATGGGGGTCGTTGGTACTGGCTTGATCCTGCAGACGGTTCTATGGCCACCGGGCTAAAAGAATGTAATGACACCCCTTATATCTTTAACAGTTCAGGGGCCATGCTCTCCTCCCAGTGGGCGCTTATTGACAACAACTGGTATTACGCTGACTCCAACGGCTTGCTGCATGGAGGCTGGTTACTTCTGGGGAATTCTTGGTATTACTTGGATCCAGGAAGCCATATTATGCTCACGGGCTTTATGCAAGTGGGCTCGTCCACCTATTTCCTTACGAGTTCAGGTGCCATGGCAACAGGCTGGGCACTTGCTGATGGTACTTGGTATTACGCCGCATCAAACGGAGCTATTCAACGAGGGCGATGGATAAAGTCCGGAAACGCCTGGTATTACCTTGATGATGTATCCGGCGCAATGCGTACTGGTGAATTTGCGGTAGGAAGCACGCGCTATTTTTCTTATGATTCCGGTGCAATGGCATCTTCGTGCTGGATCAACTTGAACGACGGTATGGCATGGGCGAATTCGTCTGGAGCACTGAGCGAGCCGTTGCCTACTTCATCTGATGGATCTCCCGTAGTCGCTGATCGAGCCGACTTGTCTTCATTGCCAGGTACGATTCATATTGGAGATGCGGTTTTCTATGTGGATGCAAGCGGTGCCGTCAATGTAGCATCTGGTTGGATTATGTCGAAAGACGCTTCTGACGAAAGCGGCAATACTTGGTATTACGCATCTTCCAATGGTGTCCTTAAGTCTGGTTGGCAATATGTTAACGGTGCGTGGTATTGGATGGATCCTTCCACGTACAAGATGAAGACCGGATGGCTCAATGACGGCGGTACGTGGTACTGGCTTCAGCCTTCGGGTGCCATGTTTGCTAACGGGTGGCTGAAAATCGATGGCGTTGACTATTACTTCAATGCAAGTGGTGCATGGTTGAATACGTCTGGCTCTGTTTTGGGGGTTAATAGGTCCAGTCTGGTCAATTGGCTTATGAGCCACGAAAACGACGGCTATTACCGTGGAACACGCTACGATACGCATCTTAGCCAAGAAACATGCATGTATCCAAAGGGTGATCCTCGTTGGGACGGGTATACCGGTATGAACTGCGACGGATTTGTATCGCATGCATATATGAAAGCGGGCGGTAATTTAGCTCCCATTGCCGCCGAGCAGAGCCATTCCCCTTGGAGTGGAGGTCCCGGAAGGGGCGGCTGCGTTAACGCTTATCGTTGGTACGGCTACGCTATCGATACGTGCGCAAACGTGACTTATTTCAACTCTATTGATGAGTTGTTACGTAGCGGTTTGGCTCGTAAGGGGGACATTGTGTTCTTCAATCCTTACAACCCATATGCGGACGATAGCCACATTGGCTTTTTCTGGGGCAATACGCCTAGTGAAAACTTGTTTTGGCATAGTGACGGTTATGGAAACCGTATTTCTGGTTTGACTGCTTTGAGTCCATCGAAAGTAATATTGATTCGTTAGAATTCCGAGTTGTAGGGGACTCTCTGGGCCCCCTACCTTTTTGACATCTGGTTTGAAAGCTAACTGATGTCGGCATTCTTTGGGGCTAAGAGTAGGGACTAAGAGTCCTTGGTTTCACCCTGCTGGGAAGTTCTTGTTTACATTGTGGTATTGCGTGCAGTTATTTGTCGTCCCAGATGGCATCTTGTCCAGTTGGATGTTCGGAAATCTTTCACAGCCATGCTGTAAGCTAAACGCAAACAAGAACGAATGACGAGGTTTACATGAGCAAACATCTTAAGTTATTTTCGGCATTGTTGGTGCTGATGGTCCTTGCGCCCATTTCTGTGTTTGTTTTCCCCTCGAACGCGGAAGCTGCGCGGTCCCTAGTTGAGAATTCCTGGCGTTATGAGGATGGGCAATTGGTCGCAGAGGATGCTTCTTCCGAAGAAGATGGAATAGCCTTATTGTCCATGGACATTCTTCCCGATGGGGCTACGGCGCAGGGCATCGATGTCAGTGAGCATCAAGGACGTATTGACTGGAATGCTGTTAAGGCTTCTGGTATCGATTTCGCTATTCTGCGTGTTGGGTTTGGCGCTCCATCTTGGGGCGGTCGAGTTGACTATCAATTTAATCGAAATATTTCTGAGTGCGAGCGACTCGGAATTCCCTACGGCGTCTATATCTATTCATATGCTTTTGATAATCAGCAGGCAGCTGATGAGGCATCAATGGTGATCAATTGCCTTTCTGGGCATAATCCAAGATTGCCGGTGTATTACGATCTTGAGGATAATTCGATAATTGCAAATGGACGTCAAACCGGAATTGCATCGAGGGCGCAGGTTGTTTGTAATAGGATTTCTGCCGCAGGATATGAGCCTGGTATTTATGCAAATTTAAATTGGTTTAACAACATTTTGACCGACTCTGTTTTCAAGAGCAGCTCTTGGGACCATTGGATCGCTCAATATAATTCAAAGTGTGACTACATCGGTAATTACAGTATTTGGCAGTATAAGAGCAACGGAAAAGTCCCTGGAATCAACGGCAACGTTGATATGAATTATGCGTATGTAGATGTTTCTCTCTATTATTGGCAGTTAAAAGATAATGCCTGGTATTACGCAAACTCTGACGGTAAGGCATATACCGGATGGTTGTACCTCGGCGGCGCCTGGTACTGGCTCGAGCCCGACGCGGGCGGTGCCATGGCTACCGGCCTTCACGAGTGCAACGGCTCCCTGTACTGGTTTAATTCGTCCGGCGCGATGGCGACCGGATGGGTCCTCGACGGCGGGACCTGGTACTACGCGACTGGCTCCGGCGCGCTGGCGCGCGGCCCCGTTTCCGTCGGCGGCGTGCCCTACTGCTTCGACGCCCGGACGGGGGCCATGCTGACGGGCTACCAGACGGACGCGCAGGGCGTCCGCCGCTACTTCGGCAGCTGCGGCCCCCTTAACGGCTGGGGCCTCGTCGACGGCTCCTGGTACTGGTTCGCTGACGGTATCGCCTCGACCGGCTGGATTCGCACCGGCGGTTCCTGGTACTGGCTCGATCCCGAGGCGGGCGGCGCCATGGCGACGGGCCTTCACGCATGCAACGGCTCAGCGTACTGGTTCGACGCCTCCGGCGCTATGGCGACCGGGTGGGTCCTCGACGGCGGGACCTGGTACTACGCGACGGGCTCCGGCGCCCTCGCCTCCGGCTGGCTCAACCTAAACGGCGCCTGGTACTGGCTCGACTCCTCGACGCACGCCATGGCCACCGGGCTCCATGGGTGCAACGGCTCCATGTACTGGTTCAACGGCTCCGGCTCGATGGCGACCGGATGGGTCCTCGACGGCGGCACATGGTACTACGCGACGGGCTCCGGCGCCCTCACCTCCGGCTGGGCCTACGTCGGCGGCGCCTGGTACTGGCTTGACCCCTCGACGCACGCTATGACTACGGGTGTTCAAGAAATCGATGGGGTGAAATACTCTTTTGCTAGTAATGGCGCTTGGCTCGGCTAGCACTCTTCTTTAATTGCTTTTTTCTAATTACATATTGCTCTTAGCTATCCATTTGTAGACTATGTTTATGTAAAAATTGGTAACTACTGGGGGCTGCACATGGCAAGGAAAAAGCGAATAACATTAATCCTAATCATTCTTTCAACTCTACTGCTCGCTGGACCCGGTGTGGTTGATATCGCGAACGCAGAACCCATAAGCTCCTCCATCCCTACTGATTTTGAGCGGCAATCCGTCCCCTCGACTCTTTCTCCTTCAGATTCAATCGATGATGGTCCTGCTCAAGAATCCGTTAAATGGAATCTGGGTTGGAATTTGTTTGACGGCAACTGGTTCTATGTGGATTCAGTCAATCCGGTCTCGTTGCATTCTTGCTGGCTCCATACCAATGGGGCCTGGTATTGGCTCGACCCCTCGACGCATGCCATGGCCATCGGGCTCCATGAGTGCAATGGCTCCGCGTACTGGTTCGACGCCTCCGGCGCGATGGCGACCGGATGGGTCCTCGACGGCGGGACCTGGTACTACGCGACTGGCTCCGGCGCGCTGGCGCGCGGCCCCGTTTCCGTCGGCGGCGTGCCCTACTGCTTCGACGCCCGGACGGGGGCCATGCTGACGGGCTACCAGACGGACGCGCAGGGCGTCCGCCGCTACTTCGGCAGCTGCGGCCCCCTTAACGGCTGGGGCCTCGTCGACGGCTCCTGGTACTGGTTCGCTGACGGTATCGCCTCGACCGGCTGGATTCGCACCGGCGGTTCCTGGTACTGGCTCGATCCCGAGGCGGGCGGCGCCATGGCGACGGGCCTTCACGCATGCAACGGCTCAGCGTACTGGTTCGACGCCTCCGGCGCTATGGCGACCGGGTGGGTCCTCGACGGCGGGACCTGGTACTACGCGACGGGCTCCGGCGCCCTCGCCTCCGGCTGGCTCAATCTAAACGGCGCCTGGTACTGGCTCGATCTCTCGACGCATGCCATGGCTACGGGTGTTCAAACTATTGGATCATGTGAATACATATTTAATAACTCTGGCAAGATGATGGCTAATTGCTGGTCAAACGGTGATGGGTCTTGGATGTATCATTCGTCATCCAGCGGCGCAATTGACCTTAAAGGCATCATGACCGATTCGGGAATCCAGTTGATTGACGATGGCGGGAATGTTAGAACTGGCTGGATTGAGAGTCAGGGTTCTCGATATTATTGTTCTGCTGATGGGGTAATTCTGACTGGATGGCAGCAAATAGCTGGGTCTTGGTATTACTTTAACTCGGATGGTCGAATGGCGACCGGCTGGCTTAACGATGGCGGTAACTGGTTCTGGCTAGATTCCGCTTCTGGCACAATGAAAACGGGATGGCTTTCCCTTGGGGGCACATGGTATTACCTTGATGCCGCACGTGGGGGAGTAATGCTGAGCAGTGGTTGGTATTGGATCGGCTCTACTGACTACAAGTTCAGCTCATCCGGCGCAATGGTTGGCGCTTGGGTCGATGTCCCGTGCTATTCGCAGTACCCGGAACTTCCTACTGGCTGTGAGTCGGTTGCCCTTACAAACTTGCTTAACTATTATGGTTTCGGTTTAGGTAAGACGATTATTGCGGATTATTACTTGCCCAAGGGAAGCAACGGCAACTTTGTTACCGCCTTTGATGGCAACCCAAGGCGTAGCAGCGGGGGTCTCATGGGATGCGTCGCCCCTGCGATTACTATTGCTGGCAATAACTTTCTGCGTGCTGCTGGAAGTGGCAAGCAGGCAAAAGACGTCTCTTTCTCGTCAATTTCTTCCATTAAGAACAGACTGACCTGTGGTCAACCTGTTGAGATGTGGAATACCGAGTGGGGAAGTTGGCCAGGAGGCCGTTATGCTGCACGTTGGTATAATGGGCATTCTTATGGCCTGTGGGGCGGTAATCATGCCGTAGTCCTTAAAGGCTATGATGACGAGCAGGGAATTGTCTATCTTTCGGATTCGATTAACGGCAATGTTACGCGAAATGCCCAGGTGTTCTTCGGCACGTGGCAACAGATGGATAGTCAGGCCGTGGTAATTGAATAGCCATGATGCTAAAAGGGGAGAGCTCGACGAGCTCTCCCCTTTTACTACATTGTTAATCAAGCTAAGCCGTCTTATTACGTCCAAATAGTTCGTCCCAGTTACTGGCTGCCAAAACTGTTCCGCATACGATTACAACGCAGCAGATTACGGATGCCATGTCGGGAATTGTTCCAAGTAAGATCAGGCCAAAGACCACCGACCATGCCGAATAGGAGATATTTAGAGCCATCGCTCGCGCTGCTCCGATTGCCGCAATGCCCTTGTAATAGAACAGATAGGATGCAGTTCCTGCGAGTCCGGCGAGTGCAATAATCAATGTGGGCATGCTCGGGATAGCGCCCAGCGTGAAATGCCATGCTCCGAAGAGGGGGAGTACGAGCACTCCATAAACAAGCGCACTTGTAGTTTCGCGGATTTGCAAAGCCGTTTCGTCATCAACGGCATCATCTTTCATTCCCCATGCGCACAGCACCGCTTCGGATCCCCATCCGATAACGGCAAGCACCGCGCCGAGTAAGCCGAGAGGGGCATTTGCAATCTCGCTCGACCCGGCCGATAGATAGCCCATCGTCATTACGCCGCAAAGAGCAACGAGAAGGGAAAGAATCTGTCCTTTGCCCATTTTCTCCTTCAGCAGCACGAAAGAAAGGAATGCTCCGACAGCGGGATAGAAGGCGGAGATGATTGCCGTATAGGCAGCTCCAATGTTATTAATTGCCAATACGTAGCCGGTCATTCCGATAGGTCCACCGAGCAGTGCGCCGGCGATGACGACCTTGCCCGAACGAGTTTTAAGTGCAGCGAGCGTGTCTTTTAATCTGCCTCTAACTCCCATGTAGCCAAAGAGCCAGATTGCACAGAAGGCATCATGGAGAAAGGATCCCGCAATGGAGGCGCATGCAAGCGCTTCCGCCGATCCAATATAGGGCGCAAGCGCCAAGCCGATTCCAAGAATGACTGTATCAAGGCCCCAAAGAAGACCGCTAAAAAAGCCGAATTGCATCGTTATTCACCTTTCCGATAGATCTCCAGTGCCTTTTTAAGGTATTTGGCACCGTAATTGAAGTAGATATAGAGCCATTCGCCCACGAAATCGCCTTCGGCTTCTTTCAGAAGAGACCAGAGGTACCAGCACCATCCAGCAAGGGCAATGTGCGCATAGTTATGCGCAACTTCGTTGTTTGTTGCCTTGCGCCCAAAATATGCGTCAAGCGCGCGGTCGACTTCGTCTTCGGAAAGCTCACAGCAGACACTGCAAGTTCCAAAATCGTTCGCGTAATCGCTCATGCCAGCATATTCCCAGTCAATGAGATAGTACTTGTCGTTTTCATCGATAAGAAAATTGAGGTAGAAGAAGTCATTGTGACAAAGGCATTTTGGCGCATTGTCGGCCTGAACAAAGTGCTCCAATTCATCGATTTCGGCGGCCATTTCCCTGTAGCCCGGAATGTCGATGGGACCTTTTTCCAGAAGAAGTGATTCGTAGCGCTTCGCTTCGAGGTAGAAGTCAAATTCGGTTTCGACATTTGCACCGCTCTCGTGAAGCGAACGACACATCTGCATCATTCGCTTCATTTGGGCAGTATCATGCGGATCAGGCTGCTTTGCGTTGGGTACAAACTTCGAAATTTTCCAACCACGCTTTGGGTCCTCATGAATGAACGTGTCGTCAAGGCCGAGTTCCTTGGCCTTTTTAAGTGCGGCTACTTCTCCATTTCTGTTAATAAGCAGTTCGGTCCCGACTCCCGGATGGCGGTAAACGTACTCTCCGTCATTGGTTCTAAAGTGGCACGATAGATTCGTAAGACCTTGTTTAAGGGGATAAACGTCGTGAATCTCTGATTTGGAGCAGCCGAGCACTTGCTCGATGTTATCGAAAATGTCGGAGTCAACGTTTTCGATAAAATGTGGATCAAAGGCACGCAGCTCATCAAGAGAATCGAATTCGTTGATCTCGCCCTCAGGATACTTCTTGATAACCATATCGAGCTCCTTGATGTGCTCGATATATAGATCTTCCCAAAGCTTGTCCGTTGTCTCGGGCTTGTTATATTCCGTTTCAAGAATCTGCTTAAACGCAAGCGAGAAGGCTTTATCAAAGTAAACATGTCCAAGCATATACCATGCATCGGAACCACCGATCGTAACATTGGTGATTCTATCCATTGCTCCCGTTTGAATGCACCATTCTTTGGTGGCGCCTTCAGCATATTGAGCAGAATAAAATGCTTTCCAAACGTATGCTTCAAACGGATTGTTTAGAAGGTAATCATCGCTTGAGCAAATGTAGGTGTTGCCAAGTCGCTCTTTTACGCACATAAGCGATGCGTGGTTATTTTTGGATGCGTATTCGTTGTTGACGACAATCGAAACGCCGAACTTGCTTTCAAGATAGAAGAAATACTCTTTTTTATAACCGACAACGACGGTGATATTGCTGATACCCGCGTCTTGCAGCTGCCTAATCTGACGCTCAATGAGAATCTCACCACGTACTTTTAAAAGGCCTTTGGGCTTTTCATACGAAATGGGAGCAAAGCGGCTCGAAAGCCCTGCAGCCAATATCACTGCGTTTTCAACCTTATAGGGATGAAGCGCTTCGTAACCGCTGTCGGTTAGGCTGTCCGAT
Organism: uncultured bacterium; assembly: GCA_905215905.1. GTDB lineage: Bacteria > Actinomycetota > Coriobacteriia > Coriobacteriales > Coriobacteriaceae > Collinsella. The sequence goes on from CAJMRI010000006.1 coordinate 27,064, forward strand.
TCGAGAAGGCCCTCATTCGTGAGCTCTTTATTTGCTGCGTTTATTGATCCAAGTGAAAGGCCAGTCCGCTCGGCAACTTCTCGCTGGCTGGCATATGGGTTCTTTAGGTATTCGTACAGAACTGTAAAGTTACGCTTGGTCAGTTCCACTACAGGCCTCCAATTAAGATGTTCATTACTTAGGAAGAGAATAGAATGATTGAACGATATGTTCAATTTAATATATTTATCTACACAGACTGAACAGACAGTAACGAAAATCAATTTTGGAATGTGGATTAAAATAGATAAACGAGATATCTGGGAGGGTCGCTTATGTATCGATTCGAAAAGAAGGCCACGCTTGTTTGTGCTGCTGCGTCATTAATCACTGCTTGCTGCTTGCCCCTGAGTGCGAATGTCGCGTTTGCACAGGATTCCGTTGAGGCTCAGAGTATTGAGTCAAAAGCGGATTTTTCTTCTGTGGTTTCCGATGATTTGCAACCTGATAATTCTTCCGTCATAAAAGATGGCTGGCAACGAGACGAGTCGTCTGGAGTTTGGTATTACGGAAAAAACGGTAAACACCAAACTGGCTGGCTGCAAAGCGGGGGCTATTGGTATTGGCTAGATCCTGCCAATGATGGTGCAATGCAGACAGGTTATTTCAATGTGACCGATGCTGGCGGATCAACTACTTCGTTTTATGCGAACGACGGTAATGCCGCAACGCCTTTTGGCGCGCTATATCAGAACTGCTGGCTACGCAACTCAGATGGAAAATGTTTTTATGCCAATGCTGGAGGCGATTTAGCTGCTGGTTGGTTTTACCAAAACGGCACATGGTATTACCTGGATCCTGCCACCCATGTAATGCAGGTTGGTTTTGTCGACCTCGGGAGCGGGAAATACTATTTAGATGCCTCTGGTGCTATGAAAACCGGCTGGATTCTCGTTGACGGGAATTGGTACTGGGCTTATTCATCGGGTGCCCTTGCTTCGTCATGGCAGACGATAGGTGGGGCTCGCTATTATTTTGACTCACAGACGTTCATCATGTTCAAGGGTCGTCAAAAGATCAATGGATGTACCTACATTTTTGGTGACTATGGCCTTGCAAATGGATGGTACAAGGATGGATCAGATTGGTATTATTGCTCTAACGGTATTGCGGCTACTGGCTGGAAACTCGTTAACGGCGCTTGGTATTATCTCGACCCAGCTTCCGACGGTAAAATGTTCGTTGGGTATTTAGATCTTGGCAATGCAACTTATTATTTAAGGTCTAATGGGGCCATGGCTGTTGGTTGGGCCCAGGTCGAGGACGGCTGGTATTTCGCCTCCCAATCTGGTGCACTTATTTCTGGCTGGTATAAAGAAGGCGCGAGCTGGTATTACCTGGACCCTGTTAGCCATCTCATGAAAACGGGCTTATTTGAGGTGGGCGGCAACGATTGTTTTGCAAACCAGAGCGGTAGGCTTGTGGTTTCAAGCTGGGTTACCGTTAATGACGGCGTTCAAAGATACGCCGATGATAATGGATATCTTTGCAAGGATGTGATTCGCGAAAACGGCACTATCCTAAAAATCGCTGGAGCTGATGGTTGGCAGGTTGCGTCCGGTTGGGTTAATGTCGCAAATCTTAGGTTTTACGCTGAGCCCGGAACGGGTGCCATTCATCTTGGATGGCTACAGATTGACGGCGATTGGTATTGGCTTGATGCCGATTCTGGCGTGATGAAGACCGGATGGGTTTTTACTGGCGGTGCATGGTATTACCTAAACGCCGACGGAAAAATGGCAACTGGTTGGAAATGCCTGAATGGAACATGGTATTACCTTGAGTCCAATGGAAGCATGCATGTTGGCTGGCTTAAAGATTCGGGTAAGTGGTATTGGTTAGACGGCAGCGGCGCTATGGCAACGGGCGCAAGGACCATCGATGGCGTTCGCCGAATTTTCTGGAGCGATGGCCAGTGTGACAAAGTTGGCTGGCAAAATCCTCCGCAGTATCCTCAGGTCAGCTCTTGGACTGTTCAGCTGCCTAGCTATTGCACCGGATACTTTACCTATGTGACCCCTTCTCGCATTTCTGTCGAAGCAACGCGGGAAGATTGCGTGAACGCCTTTATCCAGCGCGCCTATGAGTATATCGGTACGCAATATATTGAGCCTTGGTCTACCGCTCCCGGTGGAGCTGTTGATTGCTCTGGTTTTGTCTTGCAGTGCCTTTATGCTACTGGCATGGATATGGGCGTTTACAACCCTTATAACCATCGCTGGGATCCAAGCCAAACCTACAATTCCATGAATTGGTATCGAAGCAATATCTTTATGCCCGTGAGCACGAACTCAATTCAGCGTGGCGATGTGATTTATTATCGCGGGCATATCGCAATTGCACTTGGCGGCGGCTTGATGATTGATTCCTGGCCTCATCAAGGTGTCGGAATTCATCCTATTGGCGCAAGGGGAAATGTAATCGGCGCAGCTCGTCCGTTTATTTAATTGATTTGCTGCAAGGCGGTCGATATCGGTTTGGGGGGGCCTGAAATGAATGCTCGGATTGATCATCGAATTTGCTGGCGAGTAATTCGCTTGATGCTATTTTCCGCCTTACTCTCAGTTACAGCCCCCGCATTTTCTTGCACTGCTTATGCCGTGGAAGAGGGGGCGGATAACGGTGTCGTAGAGCGCGACTCGACAGGAGGGCCGGGAGCATTGGTCGGTGGCGGTTGCTCTCAAGACTCCAGCGATTGTGCCGACAAAACAACGGAAGATTCGAGCCTACAGGTTGTCGAAAGCCATGACCCGTCGACTACAGAACAACTATCTGGATGGCAATGGAACGGTTTGTCCTGGTATTACTATCTAGATGGCTGTCGTTTGACCGGAATGCAGAATATTGACGACTCGCTGTACTACTTGGACCCCGCTCGTGACGGCGCAATGAGCTGCGGCTGGATTTTTACTGAAAATAAGTGGTATTACGCGGGTCCGTCAGGCGCTTTGGCAAGTGGCTGGCAGTTTATTGGAGACCAATGGTACTGGTTTGACTCCCTTAACAGCTGTTCTATGGCTACTGGTCGACGTGTTATTGATGGGCACCCTTATCTTCTTGGAACCTATGGATTGATTAATGGATGGTGCCTTGATAACGGTTTATGGTATTGGGGTAGCAATGGTGAAGTCTTAACCGGCTGGCTTCAAACTGGCAATAACTGGTATTGGCTTGATCCCGCCAATGATGGTGTTATGTCTAGAGGAATCGTTTCTGTCGGTTCGTCTCGTTACTATTTATCGGATTCCGGCGCAATGGCTGTTGGTTGGGCGTTTGATGGGACGGACTGGTATTACGCTGACGGTTCCGGCGCACTTGCATCGGGCTGGCGTTTGGTGAATGGCGTTTGGTATTGGCTCGATGTCGCAAATGACAATAGAATGGCTACCGGCTTTTTTGTCATCGGATCCAATCAATATCATTTTTCTTCAACGGGAGCGCTGTCACTCGGCTGGTTTATGAGCGATGGAGACTGGTATTACGCTGAGCCTTCTCATGCGTCGGGCATTGTAAAGGCGGGATGGCTGAAGGACAATAGCCAATACTATTATCTCGATCCTGCCGCCGACGGTAAAATGCTGCTAGGTCATTTTTCTGTAAATGGGAAAAGCTATTATGCAAAAGCTTCAGGCGCTGTTGCTTGTCGTGAATGGGTAGATGTCCAGGGCTCGGTCCAGGATGAGCCGTCTAAGGCTTTTGCTGGTTCTGATTGCTCATTGTGTGGAGCGTTGCGTAGTGAAAAGCTATTTACAACAAACGGTGATGGTGAATTAGCCGAAGCTCACGGGTTTGTGACGCTTGGAGGGTGCAAGTTCTATGCTGATCCAACCGATGGCTCCCCCTGCGCTGGATGGAAGAACGTTAACGGAAAATGGTACTTCTTTGATGAGACCGCTGGCTATGCACGATCTGGCTGGCTGTACAAGGATGGCTCCTGGTTCTATTTGGACCCATCTGCCTACGTTATGAAAACCGGCTGGGTTTCCGTTAACGGATCTTGGTATTACTTGAATTCGTCTGGTTATATGCAAACAGGGTGGCTTAACCTGGGGGGTACCTGGTATTGGCTTGACGCTAGTGGCGCCATGGCTACTGGCTGGCGCGTTGTGGACGGATCCTGGAATTACTTCATGGCCAACGGCGCGTGGGTGTCAGACTATATGGATGCTAAGGCTCAAAGTTATTCAAGCAATACAAATTGGCTGATACTTGTCGATACATCACGTTGCGTTACGAGTATTTACACTGGATCCTGGAATAACTGGTCCTTAAACCGTCGATATGTATGTTCGACGGGAAAAGCTAGCACGCCTACGGTGATAGGGGAGTATCAAGTCTACGGTAAGGGATACTCCTTTGGGCATGGATATACTTGCTATTACTACACGCAGTTCTATGGTGATTACCTATTCCATTCTTCGCCCTACTATGTCAACAGCAATCGCGTGATGGATCCTACGATGGGGGTCCCGTCCTCTGCCGGATGCGTGCGTCTTGAGATTCAGGACGCAAAATGGATTTACGATAATATTCCTTATGGAACGAAGGTTGTTACGTATTAACGAAGACTATTAATTAGACTGATAAAAGGGTGTTCATGTCGATAGGGTAACTAATGTTACATTCGATACGCGGCATTTACGCGATTGTTTGTTGCTTTGGACTATAGATATTATTTTTGTCTAGAGTAAATACAATGTGTCTCAATGGTGCGCGTTGTTAATTTGGGTAAGAGGATCACTTGAAAGAAAAGTCACTTAAGTCAAACATGCTATGGAACTCTATCGGTTCTTTATACTATTCAGGCTGCCAATGGCTTATTACCGTTGTTGTAGCAAGGCTTTCTAGTACCTACGGAGCCGCTGGATTGCTTTCAGTGGCGATGTCAGTATCAAATATTTTTTCGCAAATTGGTCTTTTTAGAATTAGATCATACCAAGTGTCCGACATTCATGAAAAGGTATCGGCTAGGCAATACGTTGGTTTTAGAATTGTTACCATCGTCTTGGGCTTTGCAATTACATTAATATATATGTGCTTCACTTGTTCAAGAGATAGTTTTATTGCTATATTGCTTTATCTGGCCTTTCGCGCTGGAGATGTTTTTATTGATGTGCTGCACGGGGTCGATCAGCAACATCAAAGGATGGACTACTGCGGTATCTCGATGATTATTCGAGCAACCCTATTTCTTGTTGCCTTTATTATTGGATTGGGATTTTTTGATAGCTTAGATATTGCATTGCTTGGCATGGTAGTTGCCACCTATCCCGTGATTATTTATGACTATAAAATTGCATCTCGATTTACGAACGTATTGCCTTCTTTTAATCTTTCGACTAGTAAACATTTATTTCAGTCATGTCTGCCCGCCGTAGTCGGCATGTCTCTCTGTTCAGTAGTCGTTACATATTCTCGTCAGTTCTTAGGGGAGTGTTATGGTTCCTCATCGCTTGGCATTTATGCGACTGTCTGTACGCCGATCGTGATCATTCAAGCTTGCGCTTCATATGTTTATGCCCCTCTTCTGGGGTCATTTGCCGAACGATTTGAGGCTAAAGACGTCCAGGGCTTTTTCCGACTTGTTTTTACCGTTGCTTTGTCTATGTTTGCCTTGTTTGCGGTGTGTGCTGGCGTTTTCGTTTTCTTTGGGAACGATTTGCTCCGCATGGTTTTCGGAGGCACAATCTCTCGCTATGATTATTTAATTTATGCAGGCCTATTTAGCTCTGCTTTTACAGCATTAGTAGCATTTTTAAGTGACCTTCTAATTAGTATTCGTGATATGTCTGGTTGCTTTATTGGAAATACCATCGGTTGTTTGGTCTCGTTCCCTTTGTCTTGGGTTTTGATTCCGCAAACGGGATTAAATGGTGCCAGCTATGTAGTTATTATTAGCTATTTTGTGACCTGCACAATCTTACTTGGCTTTCTCTATAGATCTGTTCGCAAGAGCACTGCTGATACTCAAGATAGTTAATTGGAATGGGTTTTCTAAAATGAATGATTCTGAGGCATTGTCGCACTTACAGGCGGCTGAACTTAAAATATTAGACGCGATCGCGTCTCTTTGTGCTAAATTTGATATCAACTGGTGGCTCGACGGGGGAACCTGCCTTGGTGCCATGCGACATAATGGTTTTATTCCTTGGGATGATGATATTGATATCGGCATGATGCGTTCAGATTATGAGCGTTTTTGTGAACTTGCACCTAAGGAGCTTCAGCCTGGGTTTTCCCTTCATAACTCACAAAATACAGATTGCTACGCGGCTATGTTTTCAAAAGTTTACATGGACGGTACTAGGTTTGAAAATCAAGAAGGAAGAGACGCCGGCTCTGCGATGGGTATTTTCGTAGATGTATTTCCTTACGATTATTTGTATGTTGATGCTAATTTGCGTTCTCGACAGATAAAAACTGCTTCTTCCGCTCAACGGCTTTCTTATCTATACCATTCAGGGAGTATTTCTGTTCCGCATAAGGGCATGCTTGGTGAAATCGAAAAGGCAGTCTGTGTTTTGCTCCATGGTATTGAAAGGATGCGTTGTAAGGATCCTCGCCAATATCAGGACAGATTTGATAACGCTATTGGCGATGATAACGTTGGACAAATTAGCAATGAGTGCCTGACGCTTGCCTGGCCTAATATGGCTCCCGTTCCAGTCGATGATATTCTTCCGACTTGTCGGGCAAAGTTTGAAGGTAGATCATATCCCGTTCCGAGATGCACGGAGCGCTACCTTACAACAATGTACGGTGACTGGAAGAGTATCCCGGCTCCCGAGGATCGCCATACACACTTACCATTGCTAATTGATTTCGGTGATGGGCAAATTTGGGAGTCTGGAAATTAGATGGCGCTGACATATGTGATTTTTTCAGCTCAATATCCGCCTCATGTGGGCGGAATTGAGAGCTTTACGCGTAATATGGCATACGCCCTTACGGAAAAGGGTGCTAGGGTAATTGTTGTTACAAACGATACCAATTCAATTGGAATAGACATTGAGACCGATTGCGGTGTTAAGGTCCTTCGCTTGTCTTGTTTTCCATTCGTTGATGGTCGCTTTCCAGTTGCTAAGCATGACGAGAAGAACCGTAATCTATGGAAATGGCTTGAATCCCAAGATGTTGACGGCGTTTTGATAAATGCGCGGTTCTATCTTCATTCAATTATGGGCATGAAGTATGCGCGAAGAAAAGGTCTAACGCCTGTCGTTCTTGATCACGGATCAGCTCATCTTTCATTCAGTAGTCCGTATCTTGACCCTTTCGTACGCATTTATGAGCATGCTATTACATTAAGGGGCAAAAGATATAAGCCAGCATACTACGGTGTATCTGAAAAAAGCGCTGAATGGCTTCGTCATTTTGGGATTACTGCCAAAGGCGTCATCCCTAATGCAATTGATGCAGAGAAATACCGTAACATGTCTTCAGGTCGCGATTTTAGAAATGAACTTGGATTAAGCGAAGACCCACTTATAGTTTCCTATGTTGGTCGATTTATTCCGGAAAAAGGAATCAAGTCTATCATTGACACTTCGAAAAGCTATCGACTTAATAAACTCGGGGTCCATTTTGTCCTGGCGGGCGATGGACCAATGACTTCTGCGGTTGAGCTGGCTCAGGGAGAGTCGCTTCACTGGGTGGGACGTCTGTCTGCATCTGATGTCTCCGCTCTTCTTCAACAGTCCAATCTACTTTGTCTCCCAACTCGTTCTGAGGGATTTTCAACAATACTGCTAGAAGCAGCTGCATGCGGGTGTCCTGCTGTTGTTACTGACGTCGGGGGGGCACGTGAGCTTATTCCGAGTAGCGATTATGGGACAATTATTAAATCGATGAGTGCGGAGTCGGTTGAGATGGCTGTGTATCAGATGGCATCTAGCCGATCGGTATTAAACAAGCAATCAAAATCAATTCAGGAATTGGTTGAGCTTGGGCATACATGGGCTAACTCGGCAGATAAGCTCTGCTCTGCTTTTGCTACGGCTAGGGACTAGCCGTCTGTTTATTGTTTTGTTTGGTTTTTTTGCCTCAACTTGATACTGACGACGTACACAATGGCCGCGATTACGACGAGTGCCCCTTCCTTGCGCTGGTAGCCTCGAGGACGTTCTCCGGGAAGAAGCGCTTGGTCCTGAGTTTCGGCATCCTCAGATTGAGTGACCGCGTGCATATCTCGATCGTGCGGTCATGGTATCCGTTCCTGCTGTTAGCGCCCTCGCCGTAGAACTGGTCGGCCTTCACGTTAATCAAGGTGTATAAAATCTGCTCGGTGAGACTGTTTTGTAGATTCCACATGTCGATATCGCCGACGCTGAGCCGGTGCGTAGTGAACATTCCTAAGTGTCAAGTCTGCCAAGATCCGCAACAATTGATTTTAGATTCAGTTATTGATTCTCATGGCCATTAAACCAGGCGTGGAACTTGTCGAGATAGATGCGAAGGGTGCAGGTGCGCTTTGGCGCCTCTGACCTCTAACTCGTTACCATCAGTCGTCCTTCTGCATATGGAGAGTACGAACCGTTCGAGTTTGTTCATTCTGAGGAACAGCTTGTAAGGTGCCTTGAGCAGCGGGCTGTGTAAATAAGGTGAATAATGTCTGAGATTTTTGAGCCCAGGAACATCATCGTCACGGGCGGCTGCGGCTTCATCGGCAGCAACTTCGTGCACTACGTCGTGGACAACCACCCGGACGTCCACGTCACCGTCCTGGACAAGCTGACCTACGCCGGCAACCCCGAGAACATCTCCGGCCTGCCCTCCGACCGCGTGGAGCTCGTCGTGGGCGACATCTGCGACGCCGCGCTGCTCGATAAGATCGTGCCGGGCCACGACGCCATCGTGCACTATGCCGCAGAGTCCCACAACGACAACTCCATCGCAGACCCCGAGCCGTTCCTGCGCACCAACGTCGAGGGAACCTTCCGCCTGCTGGAGGCCGTCCGCAAATACGGCGTCCGCTACCACCACGTCTCCACCGACGAGGTCTACGGCGACCTCGCGCTCGACGACCCGGCGAAGTTCACCGAGGAGACGCCGTATCACCCGAGCAGCCCGTACTCGAGCACCAAGGCGTCCTCCGACATGCTGGTCCGCGCCTGGACCCGCACCTACGGCCTTCGCACCACGATCTCCAACTGCTCCAACAACTACGGCCCCTACCAGCACGTGGAGAAGTTCATCCCCAGGCAGATCACCAACATCATCGACGGGGTCAAGCCGAAGCTCTACGGCCGCGGCGAGAACGTCCGCGACTGGATCCACACCGAGGACCACTCCTCGGCCGTCTGGGGCATCCTCACCAAGGGGCGGATGGGGGAGACCTACCTCATCGGCGCGGACGGCGAGAGGGACAACATCACGGTCCTGCGCATGATCCTGGAGGCGATGGGCCGCGACCCCGGGGACTTCGACTGGGTCGCCGACCGCCCCGGTCACGACCGCCGCTACGCCATCGACAGCACGAAGCTGCGGCGCGAGCTGGGCTGGAGGCCGGCCCACACCGACTTCGCCGAGGGCCTCAAGCAGACCATCGACTGGTACGTCGAGAACGAGTCCTGGTGGCGCCCGGCCAAGGAGGCCACCGAGGCGCGCTACCGATGCCTGTTCCATTCAGTCTTCGTGCCTGCGTAAGAAGGAAAGGGTCTCGGTTGTGCTTTTACTCCAGCGTGCATCTTGTTTTTACTGGCCGGATTCTGCGAGCGAGCTGGCGCACTTGTAATTGTTGTCGACAACAGCTTGGCTGATGTTTAAGTTTTATCAAAGCGTCTAGGTTATCGGAAGACTAATATGGATGCTGTTAGGAGTGCAAATAGCCGTATATTTTCTATCGTACTAAGAGTTATCATCTTTCTGATCATCGAATGTATAAAGAATCACTTAGATGATGCCGCGAAGACATCGCGTTGATATTAAAGGACGGTTCGTACGTGACGAATTTGCCAAAAGTTCTTGTTGCGATTCCTGCTTATAACGAAGAGGAATGCATAGAGGGCACCATTCTTGAATTAAAGAGAGTGGCCCCGGAGTTTGACTTTGTCGTCATTAACGACGGCTCTCGGGATTGCACTCTCGAACTTTGTACGAGTTTGGGATGCAATGTAATTAATATGCTTATTAACTGTGGCTTGACGGTTGGATTTCAAACAGCAGCTCGTTATGCGTTGGAGAATGATTACGACTACATGGTTCAATTCGATGCGGATGGACAGCATCGGCCTGAGTATATTTCAGAGCTTGTTTCGAAGGCTCAATTCGACAACGCTGACATAGTAATTGGTTCTCGTTTTTTGTCGATGCGCAAAGATGTGTCAATGCGCATGCTTGGCTCGAGAATGATTACATTCCTCATTAAAATGTTAACTGGTAAAAGGATTAGCGATCCAACGTCTGGATTTCGACTTTTTAATCGTGACGTTTTAAAAGAATATGTTTGCAATGATACGCTCAATCCTGAACCCGAGTCCATCGCCTTCTTTATCAGGCAAGGCTATAAGGTGTCGGAAATACAGGTATCTATGCGCGAACGGCAGGGTGGAGAGAGCTATTTAAATCCAATTAAGTCGATCCAATACATGATTCGAGTATTCGTCACGCTTCTCATTGTTCAATGGTTTAGGTGATTGCATGTCAACTTCCTTGCGCGTGTTTCTTGTCGTCTGCGCTGTGATTGTTTTTATTTTCGTTGTTCACAACCTCAAAAAATGCAAAATACAGGTTTTGGATTCTGTTTTTTGGCTTTTATTTAGTACGAGCTTCGTGGTACTTGGTGTTTTTCCGGAAATCGCCTCCTTTTTTTCAAACTTATTAGGATTTATGTCTGCATCAAATCTTGTTTTTCTATATGTTGTAGCAGTCCTAGTGGTCCGTGATTTCGTAATTTCATTACGACTGTCAAAACATGAAGAGCGCCTCAATTCGCTGGTTCAGGCTGCGGCGCTTGATGCTAAGAGGAAATGAAACTGTTTGGCTCACTCATTACTGTATTGAGTTTCTCACAGTGTTATTTTTTTCTATGGCACTCTCAGTGTCTTGGCACCCATTCTTCTTCTATGCTTTTGGTTATATATGGCTGTTTTGCTATGTCTAATATATGATTTCCCGGGAGTTGTCCATTTGAAATAGAATTACTTTTCAAATTGTTTATTCACTTCGTTCGTGAGGTATTTCATGAGTTGGTCGCTGTTGTTCATCGAAGCTTTTATTGCGGCCGTTGCATTGATTTTGCCGGGCATGTTGGCTTCGCGGGCATTTGGAGTTCCCTTTAAACTGTCTCTTTCCTTTGGCCCTGTAATCAGTGTCTTCTTTTTGGTCTTTATGGGCATTGTTCTTCGGTTTACCGGTGCCGCTGGGGGCTATTTTGCTTTATTGATCTCGTTGTTCCTATTTGCCGTGGTCAGTGGCGTGGCCTGCTATTTGCGTTTTCACGGACGAAGCGCCTTTTTCGACACCGATATTGTCTCTCTGCGGCCATACCTGTGCGCCCTTGTCTTATCTATTCCCGTGTCGGCTTATCTCTTTGTTCGCGGCATTGGTCTTCCAGATAGTTTTCTTCAGGTTTATGACAATTCGTTTCATTTGAGTGTTATTCAGAGTATGAAGCATGCCTCTAGCTATTCAATCCTCTCGGTTGGTTCGTATCTCGAGGCCGGTTCCGAGGCGTTTAGCCCCAATGCAAGCGCCGGTTTTTATCCTGCTGCTTGGCATATCGTTGCTGCTCTTGTGGCGCGTACGTTCAATATTTCTGTCATGGCGGCCATTAACCTTACTAATTTTGTATTTGTCGCGTTTGTATTGCCCTTGGGCATTCAGTCCTTCATTGCGGTTATTACCAAGGGCGATGCGCGAAAGGGCGTTTGCGCAGCTGTTGTAGCGCTTGCTTCGACGGCCTTCCCTTGGACTTTGCTCTATTGGGGGCCTGTCTATCCAAATTTCGCTGCGTTTTGTGCCATTCCTGCTGTTGCCGCTGTTTTCATCTGGTTTATGCAAAGCTTTGAAGAACCTCGATCTGTTTGCACGACTCATTGTCCTGTCCTTGTGGCCTTGCTCTTTGGCATTGTGGCTCTAGTGGCTTTGCAACCGAATGCGGTTTTCACGCTTGGCATTCTTTTAGTTCCTTCGATTGTTGTTTGCGTGGGTGGTCAAATTGAATGCCAGCTGTTTCGCATGCAATCGATTTCGACCAAGTTTGCCTATTATGCATCACGCTGCCTTGTGCTTTTAGCTGTTGCTATAATTTGGATTTTAATGACAAAAGCAAGCTTTATGCAGGGGGTCATCAACTTCCACTGGCCTTCCTTTACATACATCTTTGATGCCGTGTGGAGGTCATTCTCCTTTTCCTTTAATGAGAATACGCCCTGTATTCTTCTTGCATGTCTTGTTGTCCTTGGTTGCCTCTGCGCCTTGGGCAATAGGTCCTTCCGTGGTTACTTCTTCGTCTACCTATTTTCCGTGGTTCTGTTTGTTGTCGATGCCACCCAAGACGGTTTTATCAGACATTTCCTTACCGGCTTTTGGTACACAGACCAATATCGCGTCGCCGCGATGGTTGCGCTGTTCAGTATTCCGCTTTCGACGCTCGGGCTTGATTTCATCCTCGGCAAAGTGCAGAACGCTTTTTCCGCTTCTGATGGAGCAGGTCGTTCGTCTAAATATCTTCCTCAGGCGTTTTGCGTCGTTTTGATTGTCTGCGGTTTGTTTTGGCCTGAAAGCGTAAATCCTGCTGTCAACAATTATTCGCCGGTCGGTTTTACCAAGAGCGTGTTCAATTACATGTACAGTATCAATGATATCGATAATAATCTGACGTCCGATGAGCTGGCGTTCCTTGGCGAAGTCAAGCAAATAGCCGGCGCTGAGCTGATTATCAACAATCCCTTTGACGGCAGCGTCTACGGATATGCCTTAAATGATCTAAATCTTATGTATCGAAAGTTCAGCTCTTTTGGCAAGGGTGAGACAATCGCCAGCAAGCAAATTCGCCATGGACTTGATCGCATTTCTTACGATTCGGTGATTGCGCGCGACGTTAAACAGGCTGGTGCCAAGTATCTTCTCGTTTTAGATTACGACGAGAACGGACGCGATGGTGTGGATATGCCTGGCTATCATAAGTCTGGCTGGACGGGTATTGATTCGATTGATGATTCCACCCCTGGTTTTTCGCTTGTTTTAAGCGAAAAAGATATGCGCCTCTACTCAATTGAATAGAGGCGCTGTCCTCATTTGCGGGCGCATGTAGGTTTTATCGTCCCGTTGTGCTCTTTTGTTTTGACTGGAAATACCATTTGGAAATCGGGCGTGGAAGCGCGTATAAGATGCCCGTAAGTAAGGCAATGATAGCGAAGCGGACAATAAGATATCCGATCCACGGCGCTAGCGGAAGATTCTCGACGATACCGGAAACATATTGGTAGGGAAACACGTTTAACTCAATAAGATGCATGCAGAAGAGCGGGAGCGTGTACTTTCCGATCCAAGCGATGGGCTTCGTGACGCGTGGAATATGCTTGCAAGCCATTTGACATAGCTTGAGAATCACTAATGAACCAAAAATGCTCCCGATGACATCCTGTGTCCCGTTAACGTAGGTGTTTGTCACCATGTAAAGCTTTCCAAAGCGTAGGGCTGAGTAGCCCCATATTCCCACCATGAACAACCAGCAGATGGGTTCGATTGAGTTTTCATCGAGTAGGGCGTGCTTTCTAATGATCTGTCCAATGTACAAAAAGAGTGTTGCACTTAACGCCTGTAGGATGCTCCAAGGAAGCCAAAAGATTTGAGCCAGAACGTTGCCGCAGAAGAAAAAACCCAGAACCAAAATTGTGGGATGTCGAAATTGATTAACGACGGTCAGGAGCATTTTGCCAAAGAAAAGCGCGAAGAGATACCAAAGGGCTCCAATAGCGGATACAAATGCCGGGGTTGCGGGCGTGATTCCTCCACAGCCGTAGAGGCTTGCCATAAACCAGTGGTTTGCTATCTCTATTGGGTTAGTTTTCCCTGTTAAGGCTGCCCCTAAGAACGAGCATCCAATTACGCCTATACAGGTAATCAGATAAGGCATCAGAAGCGATTTGGCATTCTTTTTAACGTAGTCGGGTGTGAGTTTAGCCTCGGGCTTGCTAAAGAATCCGCTGACAATAAAAAAGAGAGGCATATCAAATGAGTAGAATATGGAGGCAAGCCTATCTGGTGTCCCCAGATATATTGAGTGGCCAATGATGACGCCGGCAAGTGCTATTGCTTTTGCGACATCAAACTCGGGATATCTTTTTTTCACTGAATGCTCCTTAGCGGGGTCGTTGTTATTTGAAAGACCTTATTCGGTCATGCCGCCAATGCGGGCTTTTCAATAGGTCTTTAACTTCCAGTATTGAGTGTAGCTTATGGTCTGCTTGTTTGCAGGTGGCGGTCTTTGAGGATTCGGTCTCGTTCATGGCCATTTGTTATAATCGATTCATTTGAGTTGCATACCATATGTGTCATGCTTGTATTGGAGTCATTGTGTCGCAAAACCAGCCGCTCGTTTCGGTTCTCGTGCCTATTTGCAATGTCGAGAAATATCTCGATGAGTGCCTTAGCTCTCTTAAGAATCAGACTCTCAAAGATATTGAAATCATCTGCATCAACGATGGCTCTACGGATTCTTCCTTGGAGATCATCAATAGATTTGCGTCTGAAGATTCCCGATTCGTTGTTATTGATAAGCCAAATTCCGGCTACGGCGATTCCATGAATCGCGGTTTGGAGTCTGCGAAGGGCAAGTATATCTCCATTCTCGAGTCCGACGACTTCCTGGATGCCGATGCGCTTGAGTATATGGCTCGGCAGGCCGAGGACAACGCGCTCGATTTGTTTAAATGCAATTTCTGGCTCTATTGGTCGTCTTGCGATAGTTCTAGGCTAAATCGTCATGACGCCTATTTTCCCGCGATGAGCCAAGAGCTGATCGGCATGGGCGTTCATAGGCCCATCGATGCGCCTGACGCCTTCTGGGCCAAGCCGTCCATCTGGTCTGCGCTGTACCGGAAAGACTTTTTGGCTTCCAATAACATCTCGTTTCTTCCTACTCCAGGAGCATCCTTCCAGGACACGAGCTTCACTTTTAAGGTCCTCGCCTGTGCGCGGCGCGCAATGTATTCGGGAAAGGCGTTTTTGCACTATCGCCAGGACAATGAACACTCGTCGGTGAATAATCCGGGCAAGGTATTTTGTGTTTGCGATGAGCATCATGAGATGACGCGCTTCCTTAATGAGGATCGTCCTGATCTCAAGCCGGCGCTGGATCCCATTCGTGCGAAAGTGAAGTTCTACAACTACGATTGGAACCTTAACAGGCTGGCCCCCGAACTCCGTCGTGATTTCATCGCCGTCTTTTCGTCTGAAATGGCCGAAGAGCTGCAGTCGAATAACATTATTTGCGCCGAGGCTCCGTTTGATCGTTATGGGTTTAATCCTGTTGAGTTTGCTCGTGCTAAGGACTTTGCTGAGAATGCGGATCTTCTCGCTGTCCAGTATTCACTTATGGGGTCCGGTAAATTCAATACGATTCGCGAGTACTTTGCGGCTGGCGGCTTTTCTATGGTGGTTCGTATGATGAAGAGAAAGCTTCGTCGTTAATATGTCTTCTTCATATTGCCCGTTGCTGTCAATCGTTGTCCCTGTTTATAACGTCGGCGGCTACTTACTGGATACCCTCGACTCGATTGCGGCTCAGTCATACAACAATATCGAGATTATCTGTGTTGATGATGGATCCACAGATGGGTCGGGCGAGCTGCTCGACTTGTATGCCGCTCGCGATTCTCGATTTGCTATCTATCACGAAGTTAACCGGGGAGTTTCCGCTGCTAGAAACTTTGGTATCGATAAGGCTCGTGGTGAGATTATCCTTTTTGTCGATGCCGATGACTTGCTTAAGCCTAATGCCTGTGATGTCGTTCGCCAGGCCTTCGACAATGACAGCCAGGTGGATATCTTAAAGTTCTCCGCCGATCCCTTTCCGATCGAGCTTTCCAATCCGTGGCTTACGTCGACGTTGTCATTAGATGATGAAGAGTATTTCGGCTACAGCGATAAGCTCGTCTTTTATGCTAAGACTAGGCCGTTTCCCTGGAATGGAGCTTATCGCCTTTCCTTCTTGCGCGACCATGAGCTCTATTTTCCTGTCGGATTGACTCTTGGCGAGGACCAGGTGTTTTCGTTCGCTACGCTTGGAAGGTCTTCTCGCACAAAGCTTCTTTCTGATTCACTTTACGAATACCGCTTATCTCGCAAGGACTCTGCGATGTGCGTGATGGCGCAGGATGAGAAACTGCGCCTGCAGAAGCATTTGCAAGTGGTTGATCGAATCATGGCGGATTGGGCCAAGCAGGGGAGATTCGAAGGAGAGTCCGGCCGTTCCATGCTGCTCTTTGTTTCAGACTTTCTCATTTTTGATGTTCTTGATCTTGAAGATCAGGAAGACCGCAAAGAACTCCTAAGCGAGCTACAGCGCATTTTGTCCAAGCATTTGACGATTGATGAGATTGCCCAAATGTTGTCGGGCGATAGAATCTTGAAGTTTTATCAGCAGCTTCTTGATCATGATGGCCCGTCTTCGTTTGGCGCATCAAGCATTTATTCGTTTGTTGCCGAGCTAAAGGGTTATAAAGCGGCGGTGTTTATGTTTATCGATCGCGCTAAATCTTCGCTACTCGCCGCCTGCGGCGTCTCGCCTGCGAAGGAAATTCAGAACGATTTATTTGAAGATGCGCCATCCATTTCCGAGGCGGTTGAGGCGCTTAAGAGTCGCTCTTAATATGTTTACAGCTGCAGCGCTGTTCGCGAATTGCCGAATTTAGAGTTTAAAAAGAGAGGCGGCTAGGATATTGATCTTAGCCGCCTATTATCATGCAAATTGATATGAAATTCCGTTCGCAGTTGAATTAATCTATCCTGCGGTTTTCAGGCGGCGCTGCTTAAGCTTTGTCTGAATGGGTTCAATGACGAACGTGTCGACGATCGAGGCTATTGTCAGTGCCGTACCATATGCCAGCACTGTCGCTGATACCCAAGTGATCAGCCTTAACGGCCATGCGAGCGTCGCGTAGCCACTGTGTAGTGCGCCTATATAGATGACGTCGATGGCAAATTCAATCGTTGCGTATTGTAGGAGATAGATTGAATAGGACCTTTTTGCGGCCCATTCGATAAGCTTAGAAAGCGATTTCGATTGGAGCTTAATTCCATCAAACGCGATAAAGATGGCGACGGTAACGATCATCCAGTTGAAACTTGGGTCAGATCTTTCTAGTCCAAAATATGCGCTAGCAATATCTATGATGAAGAACAATGCGCCTGACGCCATAATAAAATGGGTTTCACGCGTGTCTAGCAATGGGGTAACCCTCTTGATGAAATATCCCATGCAAAAGAATGTGAAATACGTTCCTCCGAGAAGCGATCGCGGAATAATGCGTTGAAGCATGCTTATGGCCGCCGCAAAGGTGACATGCTGAGAGTTGATGAGCAAAGAGTTTGCTGCGGATGACAGTCCACCCCATGCATAGATTCCTAAGGTCACAAACAGGGCAATTTTGCAGGTACGATCATCGAGGGCGCCGAACATTTTGGACAGTACCGGTGCTACTAAAATGAACGGAATGAGTGCCGGGACAAACCACCAGCCACCTTGAATCAAGCCGCTCGTGTATCTGATGAAGTTGGTGTCCGTAACTGAGCCTGTTGTAGCCTTGTATACGTACAGAAGTCCTGCATATACAAAGATGGGAAGCAATAACGACAGGGCTTTACCAAAGAGGTAATCCTTGTAGCTTTTCTTTAGGGGCCTTAATGCGAAATAGCCCGACAGACAGAAGAAAATCGGGTCGCAAATAATGGCGCCTGTGCCTACTATCGCACCGGCGTTAATGCCGCAAAAGCTGCCCAGTTGCGGTGCGATGTGAACAACAACAACTAGAAACATTGAGAGGGCTCTTAGAAGATCCCAGTTTGTAAGACGCTTATTAGTGTTCATTGAAGCCTACTCACCTATTGAATTGCGCGTTTTGTATACCTGAAGCTCCCATTGTTTCTTTTCGACCTTGGCAACCGAGTCGAGGATGAAGCCCGTTGCCAGGCTGAGGCCGCACAGGAACATGAAACACGCGGCGAGCATGGCAGTTGGGAAGCGGGGAACCAGCCCGGTGTGGAAATACTCTACGATGATGGGGATGCCGAGCGCGAGGCCGATGGCGGCGAAGATCAGGGCGATGAGACTGAAGAATTTGAGCGGTCGGTAGTCCTTGAAGAGTGTGCCGATCATGGCGATGACCTTGATGCCGTCGCCGACCGTGTCGAGCTTGGACACTGAACCAGCGGGGCGGTCCCGGTACTTCACCGGGACGTCCTTAATTCGCCAACGGTGATCGACGGCGTGGATGGAGAGCTCGGTCTCGATCTGGAAGCCCTCGCTCAGGACGGGGAACGTCTTGACGAACGGCTGGCCCATGGCGCGGTACCCCGTCATGACGTCTTCGAAGCTGTAACCGTAGATCCACTTGATCATGGCGCGGACCAGGTTGTTCCCGAAACCGTGGAAGGCGCGCTTGTTTTCCTCGGTGTAAGTGCCGTTGGAGAGGCGGTCGCCCACGGTCATATCCGCCTCTCCCGCAAGGATAGGGTCGCAGAGCGCTCGGGCTGCCTCGGCGGGATACGTGTCGTCGCCGTCGACCATGAGGTAGCAGCCTGCGTCGATGTCGCGGAACATCTGACGGCACACGTTGCCCTTTCCCTGGCGCGGTTCGAGCCGCACCGTGGCGCCGTGCTCCAAGGCAATCTGGGACGTCCCATCGGTTGAGTTGTTGTCGTAGACGTAGACCGTGGCTCCGGGGAGCTCGCGGTGGAAATCGTCTATGACCTTGCCGATGGTGACGGCCTCGTTGTAGCAGGGAATGATGACCGCTGTGTCTGTATAGTCCAAGATGAATGCCCCCATAAGTTATTAGCAGGTTGCTAGTATACCTGTCGGCTGGTGCTTGTAATTGCTATGGGGGTACTTTTCCAGATTTGGATCGCTGGGTTAGTTGGCGCGTTTGAAGGCTATACTTTCCACTGTTATGAATTACGAGACAAGGAGATGGTCCGTGACTGACAGCGTAAATAGTCAGAAAGCGGTGGCTAAGCCGGCCTCTCACGCTAAAAATGATTTCGAAAAAGACAAATACATCCTGAGGCAGCTTGTCACTAAGGATTTTAAGATTAAGTATCGTCGCAGCGTTTTGGGTGTTGCGTGGTCGGTACTCAATCCACTTCTTATGATGGTCGTCATGTCCATTGTGTTCTCGACCATTTTTGGTCAGAGCCGCAATGGTTCCATAACGCCCGAGATGTATCCGCTGTACCTGATTGTCGGCAACATTACGTTCTCGGTTATGTCCGAGTCGACGAACCAGGCACTCATGTCGATAATCGCCGCGTCGTCTCTGCTTAAAAAGGTCAAGGTGCACCGTTGGGTGTTCCCAGTTCAGAAGGTGCTATTCTCGCTCGTTAACTTTGCCTTCTCGCTGGTTGCCGTCGCCTTGGTTATGCTGTGGTTCCATGTTCTTCCTACCTGGCATTTAATCTTGCTGCCGGTTTGCTTACTCTTGCTCATGTGTTTTTGCATGGGGTTGGGCATGATGCTTTCGGCCCTCGCCGTATTTTTCCGTGATGTTATGCACCTGTGGACCGTCGTTATCACCGCGTGGATGTACCTGACGCCTATTTTCTGGACCACCGATTACATTAGCCAGATGGCCCATTGGATTCAGGTGTTGGTTGTTGTGAATCCCATGTACAACTACCTGCAGTTCATGCGCGATATATTCTTGTTTAACACGACGCCTTCCATGTTAACGCTAGGATTTTGCGTGTTCTGGGCCGTTTTTGCTTTAGTTGTTGGTTACGCCGTGTTCCATAAGACCGAGCACAAGTTTATTCTCTATATTTAAGGAGCGCTGTTATGTCTGCGACTACGGTTGATTACAGCAAGCAGCCTCTTGCTGTTGAGGTTAAAGACGTCACTATGATCTTCAATATGGCGTCTGAGTCTTTGACGAACCTCAAGGAATACTTTATTAAGCTTGCAAAGCACGAGCTCTTCTTTGAAGAGTTCCGCGCGCTTAAGCACATCTCCTTTAATGTTCATCGTGGCGAGGTTGTCGGTCTGGTTGGTACCAACGGTTCCGGCAAGTCTACGATGCTTAAGATCATTGCCGGCGTTCTGGAGCCCAGTGAGGGCGAGGTTAAGGTTCACGGCAACATCGCCCCGCTCATCGAGCTGGGCGCCGGCTTTGATCCCGAGCTTACAGCACGCGAGAATATCTACCTTAACGGCGCTCTGCTTGGTTATACCAAGGAGTTTATTGACGCGAGCTTCGATGACATCATCGAGTTCGCCGAGCTTAAAGACTTTGTCGACATGCCGCTCAAGAACTTCTCTTCGGGCATGGTTGCTCGTATTGCCTTTGCTATCGCTACTATTACCGAGCCCGATATCCTTATTGTTGATGAGACGCTTTCTGTTGGCGACGTGTTCTTCCAGCAGAAATGCGAGCGTCGTATTCAGCATTTTATTGAGAGCGGTGATGTAAGTGTGTTGTTTGTTTCTCACTCCATGGAGCAGGTTGAACGCATTTGCCAGCGTGCGGTTTGGATCGAGAAAGGCGACCTGCGCATGGATGGTCCCGTCGATGAGGTGTGCAAGGCATACCACGACCAGTTTAAGTAGGTTATAATTTGTTTTGCTGTGTAGACACGCTATTGGCGTGCTTGCATGGCTTTATGCTCCATTAGCTCAGTCGGATAGAGCAGGGGACTTCTAATCCCAAGGTCGACGGTTCGAATCCGCCATGGAGCACCTGTATTTATCGAGCCGTCAAACCGACGGCTCTTCTTTTATGGAGTTTGTGATGGGCACATTTTCGTCTGTTCGTATTGAGGCAAATTCCGATCTTCTTGAGACCGGTTTATCTGGTGCAGACGATCGCCATTCCTTAAAACGAGTACTTACGTACGGAACGTTTGATCTTCTTCATTATGGCCACATTCGCCTTCTTCAACAGGCATCTAAGCTCGGCGACTATCTTATCGTTGGGCTCTCAACTGATGAATTCAATGCTCTAAAAGGGAAAAAGAGTTTCTATTCCTATGATGTGCGACGTGAGATGCTTGAAGCGCTGCGTTATGTTGACTTGGTAATTCCAGAAGACAATTGGGATCAAAAGCCTCGGGACATAAAGATGTATCACGCTGATGTTGTGTGCATGGGAGGCGATTGGGCTGGCGACCCTCGCTTTGAATCATTGAAAGATATTTGCGATGTTGTCTACTTGAATCGAACTCCTGGAATTTCGACTACTGAGGTAAAGGGCAAGCTTGCTCACTAAAATTGCCCCGTGTATTGCATGGTAAACACGGGGCGATTTTTTATCATTAATCAAGCAGACGTTTCATGGTAAGATTTGAGGACCCATTTTCCAGCTCGCTATGATTGACGTGTTGGAAGTGGCTGTTAATGTCATTTGGAAGCTCGTAGATATCCCCATAGCGGCTCCAGAGGAATAAATCGGGGTTATTCGGCTCCTCGAGCTGTGTGCCCTCAAACGCTATGGCTTTAGTGGGAAAGAGGTCCGCAATGGGGTAGACCCATTGTTTCTGCTTTCCATCATCAAGGTTGTCGATAGCCCACATGATGCCCTTGGCGTGCTCCTTATCGGATATGATTCCGGCCGCTTTGGACTTTTCGAGGCATCGGTCGTAATGCTTCTGAATCAGGCTATTGTTCTCGCCCGAGTAATAAGGCTCGTCATGCCAGAATGCCAGCATTCTGTCTGACTCCATTTCTTCGACCATTTGAACACGGAGTTTTCGCTGTTCTTCGGCGAATTTGTTGTCAGTTGACGGAGCCCAGTCATAAATGAACAAATCCAGAAAACAGGGTATGTTTTCGTCGTTGTAAAGAAATCTAACTTGTCGACAGTGGACAAACCGGTCGTAAGCAATTGAAATTTTATAGCGGTTGTCATTTTCAACGATGTTGCATAGCTTTTTTAGATCATCGCGCATGATTCCAAGGTCGGTATCATCGTCCCAGGGAATAAATCCTTGATGTCTAATGGCTCCGATAAGTGTTCCGAAGTTAATCCAATACTTAATGTCGTTCTCTTTGCAGAGAGTGTTGAATTCCTCCAACAGTTTTCCGCATCCAAGCTGCAAAAGTCTTAATCCGCCAGTTGCTTTGGGGAGATCTTTAAAGAAACGCTCCTTTGCCTCTTGGATAGTTTCTTCCGGTCGTTTATATTCTTCCCACGCAAACATTTTCATATGCTCGTCGTGGGCATCGAGGTTCTGCGCAATCGACTCAATAATTGGAATTGCCATATTGTCGAACTTGTAGTTGATGTTCATGTTGATGCCGCTGTCGGCGACTTCAATGCGATGATAAATTCTATCTAGCTCTTCTTGCAGCCTATTAATGTCGTCATGCATAGCGTTAAGCGATCTGGATGATGCTGGCAAAAATTGTTTGATAATGCTGAGCATTGGATACTCCTTTCAATTGAATTATCTTTTTGAGCAATCCGAGCGATGATTGGCTAGTAAAGTCGTAACCTCTTCGCCAGTCTATAGAGTCATCTAGTAGTGACTTTGGGTCTCTTGTCCTTTACGCCTCCGTGGGCTCCGCGCCCAGCTCGTTGCGGACGAGCTCGAAGGCGGCGGCGATGGCCTTGTCCATGTCGTAGTACTTGTAGCCGCCCAGGCGTCCGGCGAAGATCACGTCGCCCTCCTGTGCCGCCAGCTCCTCGTACTGCCTGTAGAGGGCCTCGTTCTTGGCGTCGTTGATGGGGTAGTAGGGCTCGTCGCCGGGCTTCCAGTCGGCCGGGTACTCGCGCGTGATGACGGTCTTGTCCTGCGTTCCGAACTCGAAGTGCTTGTGCTCGATGATGCGCGTGTAGGGGACCTCGCGCTCGGTGTAGTTGACCACGGCCACGCCCTGGTGGTCGGCCTCTTCGAGCGTCTCGGTCTCGAAGCGCAGGCTGCGGTACTCGAGCGTGCCCAGCTTGAAGTCGTAGAACGCGTCGATGGGGCCGCAGTAGATCGTCCTGGCGGCGATACCGGGCTCGGCGGCGGCCAGCTCCTTGTACTCCACGCCGCAGCGCACCTCGACGCCCTCGAGCATGTTGGCGACCATCTTGGTGTAGCCGCCCATTGGGATGCCCTGGTAGCGGTCGTTGAAGTAGTTGTTGTCGTAGGTGAAGCGGCAGGGGAGGCGCTTGATGATGCTCGCGGGCAGGTCCTTGCAGTCGCGGCCCCACTGCTTCTCGGTGTAGCCCTTCACGAGCGTCTCGAAGATGTCGCGGCCGACGAGCGACAGCGCCTGTTCTTCAAGATTCTGCGGCTCGCCGATGTTCTCGGCGGCCACCTGCTCGGCGATCTTGGCGCGGGCGTCCGCCGGCGTGACGACGCCCGGCCACATCTTGGCGAAGGTGTTCATGTTGAAGGGCATGTTGTACATGTTGCCGTGGAAGTTGGCTACCGGCGAGTTGACGTAGTTGTTGAACTCGGCGAAGCGGTTGACGTAGTCCCAGACGTCCTTCATGGAGGTGTGGAAGATGTGCGCGCCGTAGCGGTGGACCTGAATGCCCTCGACGTCCTCGGTGTAGACGTTGCCGGCGATGTGATCGCGGCGGTCGATGACCAGGACCGACTTGCCGGCGCGCCTGGCGGCATTGGCGAAGACGGCGCCAGAGAGGCCGGCGCCGACGACGAGGTAATCGTACTGGGACATGGATGTGCTCCTTTGTATGTAATCAAACAGTTACTTAAGATTTGGGACAAATAAACCTGATAATTCTGTTCCAAGGATTAGTGTACCAGGCGTGTTGTAGGCTTTCTTTCAGCAGCTTCAGCTCATGTGCATAGCCCCGGTTTCTAGATGATTTAAAGAATCTGCTAATTCGTCTTCAAACACTCCGGTAAGACTTTCGATACGGCATTCATTGCCTGCGGCTTTAGGTACTGCTCGTTGAGTCGCGCCTTTTTGTAAGCGTAGCGAGTGTCTGCTGAGTATTTGACCAGCACATCGGTGAAGAACCGCTCCCAGCTTAAATAATCGCGACTTTCGATATAGCTTGAGGGGTCCTCGAGGATTTTGGGAATGTCGCTGCTGGGTATGAGCTCGGAGCGCAGGAGTGTCCACTCAAACGATTCCGGGAGGAATAGGCGAACGTTCTTGTAAACGCGCTGTCCGAGCACTTTTTCGATGTAGGGACCAAACGCTGCGCCGTCTCCTATGGCAAGAACGTTTTGCTCGGGGCATTCGTGAATCGTACGTTTTAGATTCGCAACGCCGGTGGCCGTATAGCAGGGGATTCCGAGCCGTTTGCAAAGAGCGTTGTAAAACTGATAACCAGACTTGCTGTCCTCCACAACCACGGCATCGGGTATTTCGAATCCAACATTTAGGTCCTGATATAGCATGCTTGCCGTGTGGCTGTATATCGGTTTTGTTACCGAGTAGAAGCGTTTATCGCTCTTTCGGCCATTGATTGTTTTACTCGTGGTGTTTACCAGCTTTAGGATTTCGTTGACACTGTAGGGGAGTTCGCTGGCGTCTCGACGAGATATCAGGACAAAATAGTTGGATGAGCCGTTTACGGCTTTGGCGAAGCCCTTTGAGTAGATAAACTCGTTGCCCTCATCTAGAAAGACGATTGAATCTTCGATGATCGACAGCTCGCGCTCCCAGCGTCTGCCGGAAAGCGTTTCGCAAGGCACGTCGGAGCTAAGTGCAACGCCGCTTTCCGGTCCTCGGTCGTTGTAGTCGCGAATCATCGAGATGAGCGTCGTTTTGCCCGTGCCGCTGTTGCCACGGATGAAGGAAATATTGCGTTTAAAGGTGAGCGTGTATTTGACTTTTGCGCGCTCCACGACAACAGTGTGTGTTCCCTTCATTACTCATCAACATCCAAAAAGTCATTCGTGGCGCCGACAAACTCCTGCATGTTTCTAACGATGCGGCCATCGTTATTAATGCGAATCTCAAAATGCTTCCAGGGGAATTTCATGATGTGGTAAAGGGTTACCAGCACATCCTGTTCTTTGCCAATTTTGAGCAGCCAGCGGGCGCAGTTATCTCCGCAAGTGGATGCATTGAACACCATGTTTGGGAGATTGCGCACCAGAAGTAGCGTTTTAACGCCGCCGGAAAGCTCGAGGGGCGTAATCGAACCGAGCTGTTTGCTGATGATGTTGTGGGGGCCGATGAGCTCTGAACCGTCAACGCCTTTAATCATCTGCGCTGCCATAGGGTCCTCGAACCAGGAATCCAGGTATGAGTTCCTAAAATAGGTTTCGGTATCGTAGATGGAACGGGGGTAATCTCCCAGATGGATGCTTAACATGAGCGTCTCCAGACGTTTTGTGACTGCAACGATTATATGCCAGTAATAAAGTGCCGCCAGTAGTGAGGTTGCTGCTGGCGGCACTGGCATTATTGGCGTGCGAATCGCGTTGATGGATTTGCTCGCGAGGCTACTTTTCGAGACGCTCTTTCAGCAGCTCTAACGCGTGAGCGTAGCCTTGGAGGCCTTCGCCGGTGATGGTGGCGAAGCAGGCCAGGCGGGCGTAGCTCACCTGACGGAAGTCCTCGCGGGTCTCGACGGCGCTGATGTGGACCTCGACGGCAGGGATGGCGACGGCCTTGAGGGCGTCGAGGATCGCGACGCTCGTGTGCGTGTATGCCGCCGGGTTGATGACGATGCCGTCGACCTTCCCGTAAGCCTCCTGAATCTTGTCGACGATGCTGCCCTCGTGGTTGGACTGGAAGACCTCGACCTCGTCGAAGCCCTGTGCGGCGCCCGCTTCCTGGCAGATCTGCACTAAACGGTCGTAGTTGTCGCTGCCATAGATGCCCGGCTCGCGAATGCCGAGCATGTTGAGGTTGGGGCCGTTGATGACGAGTGCTTTCATGGTTGCTTCCTTTGCGATTGGAAAACCACCACAAAGTTGCCTGTCCCCTTTGTGGTGGTTTTGATTAGAGAGCGGGTGGGAGGGTGTCGAGGAGGGTTTGGGCGGTGTTGGCGGCGCAGTCGCGCGAGTCGATGATGTAGTCGGCCCAGGCGCGGTAGCGCGGCATGCGCTGCTCGGCCAGCTTGTCGATACCATCGCGGGCGGTGATGGGGCGTCCCTTGTGGGCGAGTTCGTCGAGCTTGCGGTTGAGCATCACGATCTGGCTGTTCTGGTGCAGTAGCGGGTAGTTCTCGTCGCGCGTGACCACGCCGCCGCCCGTGGAAAGCACCAGGCCGCTGCACTTGGAGATGCCGGCCAGCACCGCCGTCTCCTGCTCGCGGAAGGCCGCCTCGCCGCGCTCGACGATAAAGTCGGCGCAGGGCATCCCCAGGCGCTCCTCAAGCGCGGCGTCCAAGTCGATGTGCTCGCGACCCGTGAGCTGGGCGATCTGCTCGCCCACACGGGTCTTGCCCGAACCCGGCATGCCGATCAGGGCAATGTTCTGCTCGCGGTGGGACAGCCGCTCCGTCACATCCAGGATGCGCTCGCGCGGGGTGGCTTGGCCGGTGTAGCGCTCGACAGCTTGTGCCGCCTGGGCAACAAGCATGAGCAGGCCGCCGATGCAGGGGATGCCGTGGCGCTCGGCCTCGAGCATCAGACCCGTACGGGCGGGGTTGTAGACGATGTCGATGACGCCCTCGAGCGCATCGAGTCCTTCGAGTGTGCAGGGAGCGCCGGGGCAGTGGGGGAACATGCCGGCGGGCGTGCAGTTGACGAGCAGCGCGGCATCGGACTGCTGCGCGATGTTGTCGTAATTGACCTCGCTCGTGCGACCCACGGGTACGACGATGGCGCCCAGGTCGTCGAGCACCATGCTGGCCGTGGTGCCGGCACCGCCGGTGGCGCCGAGCACGAGGGCCTTCTTACCGGCAACCTCTACGCCTAGCTCCTCGACCAGGCATTGGAAGCCAAAGTAGTCGGTGTTGTCGCCGCGCAGGCGGCCGTCGGGCAGGCGCGTGATGGTGTTGACGTTGCCCATGCGCTCGGCGAGCGGACTCAACTCGTCCAGGTATTCCATGACGGCGCGCTTGTAGGGGATGGTCACGTTGGTGCCCTCCCATTCGTCGCCTGTCATAAAGGCCTCAAGATCCTCGGGCTCGCGCTCAAATCGTACGTACTCGAGCCCCGCGAGCTCTTTGTAGATGGTCGGGGTGTAGCTGTGGCCCAGCACGCGGCCCAGCACGCCGTAGGGACGGGTTGCGGCGGTATCGGTCATCTAGAGCACCTCCGTGTAGCTGCCAAAGTAGGTGAAACTCTCGCATACGTCGTCGATCGAGTCGAGCAGGTCGTCGAGGGCCTTGCTGCCAAAGGGGCAGTCCAAGTCAAAGTAGAACATAAACTCAAAGTCACGGCCGGGGATGGGACGGCTCTCGAGCTTGATGAGGTTGATATTGAGCGCGTAGAAGCGCTCGAGTACGCGATAGAGCGCGCCCGGCTCGTTGGCCGTGGTGATCATGAGCGAGGTGCGGTTGGCGCCGGGGTAGACGCGCGGCTCGCGGCTGATGACGACAAAGCGCGTGTAGTTGTTGTCCGAGTCCTGGATGTTGGGCTCGAGTACCTCCAGGCCATACAGCGTGGCACAGCTGCGCGAGGCGATGGCGGCAACGTCGCCTCGCTCGGAGTTGGCGACCATCTCGGCCGACATGGCTGTGTTGGGGTACTTGGTGGCGTGCAGGTCGTGAGCCTCGATAAAGCCGGCGCACTGGGCAATGGCTTGGCCATGGCTGTAGACCTCGTGCACGTCCTGGAGCTTGGTGCCGGGCTTGACGAGCAGGTTATGGTCGATCTTGAGGCGAAGCGAGCGCACGATGTGGAAGTCGAACTGGGCGAGCAGGTCGTAGACGGCGTTGACCGAGCCGGCGGTGGAGTTCTCGATGGGCAGCACGCCAAACTCGCAGAAGCCGTCGCGCACAGCGCGCATGACGCCCTCGAAGGTCTCGAAGAACGCAATATCGGGCACGTCGAAGAGCTTGCACGCGGCGATCTGGCTGTAGGCGCCTTCGACGCCCTGGCAGGCGACGGTGGCCGTCTGGGGGAAGGGTGTGTCAAAGGCTGCAGCCGTGGCGTGGGCCTTTTGCGAGACGGTGATGCCCTTGAGCTCGTTGATGTATCGCTGCTGCTCGGCCTTGCTCATGCTCATGAGGAGACGGAACAGGGTGATGGTCTGCGCCTCGTAGCGTTCGGGCGCGCGGCTGGCGAGGTCGTTGAGTTTGGAGCGCTCGCGGGCGGGGTCGAAGACGGCCTTGCCCATCTCGATCTTTGATTTGGCGACCTCGGTGGCAATGTCCATACGCTCGACAAAGCTGCTGAGGAGCGTGGTGTCGATGCCATCGATGGTCTGGCGAATATCGGCAAGGTCCATGGAGGCCCCTTTCACGTAATGGCAGAGTTGACGGGCAACTCAGGTGAGTCGGGTTAGAGCTGGCCTGCGTCCTCGAGGAGGGCGTCCCAAATCGCGAGGGCAGCTGCTGCTTCGGCAACGGGGACAGCGCGCGGGACGATGCAGGGATCGTGACGGCCGTGGACCGAGAGCCCGGCATTTTCCATGGCGTCCATGTCCACCGTTTGCTGCTCGCGACCAATGGAGGGCGTCGGCTTTACGGCCATGCGCCACATGACGGGTGCACCGGTGGAGATGCCGCCTAAGATGCCGCCGGCGTTATTGGACTCGACTTCGATCTTGTCGTTCTCGGCATCGATACGATACGGGTCGTTGTTCTCGCTGCCGCGCATGGCGGCGACGGCAAAGCCCATGCCAAACTCCACGCCCTTTACGGCGGGGATGCCAAACGCGATTTGCGCGATGCGGTTCTCGATGCCGTCGAACATGGGGTCGCCGATGCCCGCAGGTAGGCCGTAGATGCCGCACTCCACGATGCCGCCGATACTGTCGAGTTCGTCGCGCGCGGCCAGAATTTCCTCGCGCATGCGACCGGCAGCGGCGGCGTCAATGCACGGCAGGTCGTTCGAAAGGATCGCCTTGCGGTCGGCCTCGCGATAGACCATGTCGTCCATGGGCAGGTCGGAGATGCCACCGATCTGCGCCACGTGCGCCATCACGTTAATGCCGCGGGCCTCGAGCGCCTGCAGCGCGATGCTGCCCGCGATGCATAAGGGCGCCGTCAGGCGGCCGGAGAAGTGTCCGCCACCAGCGACATCGTGCATGTTGTGATACTTCACGCGCGCCGGAAAATCCGCGTGTCCGGGGCGGGGCTTGCGGCGCAGCTCGGAATAGTCCTTTGAGCGCGTGTTGGTGTTCTCGATAATCGCGGCGATGGGTGCTCCCGTGGTATGTCCATCGACCACACCGGCGATGATGTGGGCGGCGTCGGCCTCGCGGCGTTTGGTCGCGGTCTCGTCGCGACCGGGGGCACGACGGTCAAGGAAGGCCTGCAGCCGCTCCTGGTCAACAGCGATGCCCGCCGGGATGCCATCGAGGGAGCAGCCGATGGCGGGGGAGTGCGACTGGCCGAAGATGCTTAAGTGCAAGACGTTGCCAAAGGTCGAGGACATGCTATTCCTCCTCGAGTGTGACCTTGCCGCCCAGCAGGCGGTAGTGGTCGAAGAAATCGGGATAGGACTTGTTGACGGCCTCGGCACCGTGGATCACGACCTCGCCGGTGGCGCGGCTCGCGGCGATAGCGGCCATCATGGCGATGCGATGGTCGTTGTGCGAATCGACCTCGCCGCCGGTAAAGGCGTCGACGCCCTTGATGATGAGGTCGTCGCCGGCAATGCGCACCTGCGCGCCCAGCGCGGTGAGCTCGCGGGTGGTGGTGACCAAGCGGTCGGATTCCTTGATGCGCAGACGGGCACAATCGCGGATAAAGGTGCGGCCCTGTGCCAGCGAGGCCACGGCCGAGATGACGGGCACCAGGTCCGGAATGTCGTGGGCACTCATCTCAAAGCCGGCGAGCTTGTCGGACTGCACGGTGGCGGCGTTGGTGGAGCGCACGATGCGGGCGCCAAAGCGCGAAAGCGCGGCAAGCACGTTACGGTCGCCCTGTGCGGAGCTTAGCGACACGCCCTCGACGGTGATTGGGTCGGTACCGATGGCGCCGGCGCACAGCCAAAAGGCGGCGTTGGACCAGTCGCCCTCGACGGCCACGCTGCCGGGCGTGCGGTACGAGCCACTGCTCACGCGGAAGTTCGTGACCTCGGGCTGGCCGTCCTTGGCCGGAATGCGCTCGACGTTGACCTCGACGCCAAAGGCCTTCATGGCCTGTATCGTCAGGTTGATGTAGGGGCGGCTTTCGATAAGGCCGCATACCTGCACGCAGGAGGGCTGGGCCAGCAGCGGGGCTGCCAGCAGCAGGCCGGAGATATACTGCGAGCTCACGTTGCCCGGAAGCACAAAAGTGCCCGGGCGCATGCGTCCGCTCGTCTTGAGCGGAAAACCGCCCAGACCCTGCAGGTCGCAGCCGGCGGCGATGATCTCGTCCGAGAGCGGGGAGAGTGGGCGGGCGCCCAAGCGTCCCTGACCCACAAAAGTTGCTTCTGCGCCCAGCGCGCAGGCGACGGGCAACATAAAGCGGAGCGTGGAGCCGCTTTCACCGCAGTCAAGCGTGCCGCCGGCAAGGGCCTTGAGCAGGCCAAACTCAACACTCTTCATGGTGGGGTGGACCTGGAAGCCGTCCTCGACGGTCTCGATGCGAGCACCCAGTGCCGTAAGGCAGCGCACCGTGGCCTCGATGTCGGCGCAGGTGGTGTTGCAGGTGACGTGCGTCTCGCCGTTGGCAAGCGCAGCGCAGATGATCAGGCGATGCGCCATCGACTTGGACGCGATGGCGGGAACGGTGCCCTTGAGCGGGGACGGGGTGATGCGGGCTAGCATGCGGATGCGTCTCCCTTCTGGCCGAGGCCCTCGGCAATGAGTTCGTGGAAAGTGGAAAGCGGTGTGCGGTCGATGCTGCAGCGGCCAATGCCGTGCGGAATCACCAGGTCGATGGTGTCGCCCGCGCGCTTCTTGTCGTGGAGCGCCTCGGCAAAGACGGTATCGGCATCTAGGTCACAGCGGGTCGTGAGGCCATGACGGGCGCAGAGTTCCTCAATACGACCGGGCAGTGCGGCATCGCAAACGCCGTGCAGGGCCGCGGCGCGCGTGATGATGCCCATGCCGATCGACACACAGTTGCCGTGTCCGAGCTCAAAGTGCTCGCAGGCCTCGACGGCGTGTCCGGCGCTGTGTCCAAAGTTGAGGAGCTTGCGCTGGTTGGTTTCGCGCTCGTCGGCGACGACCACGGCGCGCTTGATGTCGATATTGCGGGCGATGATGAGCGCTACGCGGGCCACGTCGCGGTTGAGCAGCTCCAGCGTGAGCGGGGTCTTCTCCAGCTCGGCGAAGAGCTCCGGGTCGGCGATCACGGCGTGCTTGACGACCTCGCCGCAGCCGTCAGCGAACTGCTCGGGCGTGAGGGTCGCCAGGCATCCCACGTCGGCGATAACCACGCTTGGCTGCCAAAAGGCGCCGGCCAAGTTCTTGCCGGCAGCCAGGTCGATGGCGGTCTTGCCGCCCACCGACGAATCCACCATGGCGAGCAGGCTCGTCGGGATCTGCACAAACTTGCAGCCGCGCATGTAGGTGGCGGCCACAAAGCCCGCCACGTCGCCCACGACACCGCCGCCGAGTGCCACGATCACGTCGGAGCGCGAAAGCTCGTGCTCGGCCACAAACTCCAAAATGGCAACATAGGTTTCGGCGCGCTTATGGGCCTCGCCGGCTTCGAAGGTGCAGATGCTCACCTCGTAGCCTGACGCCTCCAGGCTTTGCTTAACGGGCATCTGATAGAGCGGGCCCACGTTGGTGTCCGTCACGATGACGGCGCGGGTGCCGCCGGCGGTGGTGCGGACGAGCGGACCTGCCTGCTCCAGCAAAAACGTGCCCACATGCACCTGGTAGGGGCGTGCGGTGTCGATATCGATAGTAATCGCCATAAGCTTCGGTCCTTTCGACCTGGCGTGATGGGTGGTCTAGTGGGAGGCCTCGTCGTCGAGCGCGCGCTTAATGCGGTCGCCCTCGGCAAGGAGATTCTCCAGATAGCGCTGGTCGCGGTCCTTAAGGGCGCGGCTGTAGGCGCCAAGCGATTCGATCAGATGGTCGATCTCGAAGGCGAGCGCATCGGCGTCGTCGATCATGAGCTCGGACCACATCTGAGGATTGAGGTGTGCCACGCGGGTGAGGTCGCGGTAGCTGCCGGCCGAAAAGCCGTGGTGGACCTGAGCGGTCGGGCTCTTAACATAGGCGTTGGAGACGACGTGCGCGAGCTGGCTCGTAAAGGCGATGACGCGGTCGTGCTCGGCGGCGCTCGTTACGCTGAACTTGCCAAAGCCCAGGGGACGTACCATCTCGCGCACCTGGCCCAAAAGCTCCAGCTTGAGTGCGTCGTCCACTGCGGGCGGTACAAGCACGAGCGGTGCGTCCTGGAACAGGTCGGCGCGGGAATGCGCGTAGCCCGAGAACTGCGTGCCCGCCATGGGGTGCGCGCCCACAAAGTAAAAACCGTGCTCGCGGGCAAGCTCAAAGGCGCGCTCGCACACGATGCCCTTGACGCCTACGGTGTCGATCACCACGGGGCCCATGATGGCCTCGGTGTCGGTGGCGTCGGCGAGTGCCTGGGCGTGCGCCTCGAGCCACTCGATGCAGGCCTCGGGGTAGCATGCCAGGACGATGATGTCGCACTCGCCGAGCGTCTCGTCGTTGAGCTCGCCGGCAACGGTGCCCATGCTGGCGGCCGTCATGACGTCGTCATCGGGGTCCCAGGCCAGCACACGGACGCCCGCCTGCGCATAGCCGCGGGCAAAACTGCCGCCGATGAGGCCCAGGCCCACGATGCCGGCGCACTTGGGGCCACCCTGGTTAACGCGTGCGTTTCTCACCGTGCCCATGGGCTACTCCTGAACGGTCTCTTGGCAGACGACCTCGCGGATGGCGCGGATGCGGCGCATGGTGTCGTCGAACTGGTCGGGGGTGAGGGCCTGAGCGCCGTCGGACCAAGCATGGCTCGGGTCGTCGTGGACCTCGATCTCCAGACCGTTGGCGCCGCAGGCGGTCGCCGCGAGCGCCATAGGCTCAACGTAGCGGGTGTAGCCGGTGGCGTGGCTGGGGTCGGCAACGACGGGCAGGTGCGACAGGTGGTGGAGCACCGGCACGGCGTTGAGGTCGAAGGTGTTGCGGGTGCGGGTCTCGAAGGTGCGGATACCGCGCTCACACAGGATGACGTTGTCGTTGCCCTCGCTCATGATGTACTCGGCAGCCATGAGCAGCTCGTCGACGGTGCCGGACATGCCGCGCTTGAGCAGAACCGGGGTCTGCGTCTTGCCGACCTCCTTGAGCAGGGGGAAATTCTGGGCGTTGCGAGCGCCAATCTGCATGACGTCAATCTTCTTGTCGAGGAAGACCTGCACGTCGCGCGGGTCCATGATCTCGGTGACGATCGGCATGTCGAGCTCGGCGGATGCCTCGCACAGCAGGTCCAGACCGGCGGGGCCCATGCCCTGGTAGGCGTACGGGGAAGTGCGGGGCTTGTAGGCGCCGCCGCGCAGCATCGTGGCGCCGGCTGCCTTCACGCGGCGGGCGATGCGGATGAGGTTCTCGCCCTCGACGGAGCACGGGCCGGCGATGACCTGGAACTGGTCGCCGCCGATCTTG
This sequence comes from uncultured bacterium, assembly GCA_905215905.1. Classification (GTDB taxonomy): domain Bacteria; phylum Actinomycetota; class Coriobacteriia; order Coriobacteriales; family Coriobacteriaceae; genus Collinsella. Next base: position 60,860 of record CAJMRI010000006.1, read on the forward strand.
ACGCCGTGGCCGCAGTCGATGACGGAGTCCTCGGGGTGGAACTTGCGGTTGGCGCGCTTGAACGGCTCGGAGACGCGCTGCACGCGCTCGACGACGTCCATGGACTCGAGCAGGAATGGGTCGATCTTGGTCGTATCGCCCACCAGGCCGATGATCGTCTCGTTCTCGCCGCGCGAGACGTCGGTCTTCAGGCCCTTTTTCTCAATCCAGCTGACGATATGGCTGACGGCCTCGTCGCTGGCGCTCTGCTTTAAAATTGCAATCATGGTGTGCCTCTCACCTCGATGGATAACCCTTGCAAAAACGGCCCGCATCGCGAGCCGTGTATATATGGTGCATGAGAGTTTATACTATCTGATTCGCTTTTGCCTTCTAAAGTGAGCCGTTGCGCCGCGTCTTCCCCGGAATTGCAAAGCTTTTTCTTTTATTTTGATAGCCCGTGGTGCACTTGGGTATAATGCCAAACGTTGGCCCTATTAGCTCAGGGGATTAGAGCGTCTGCCTCCGGAGCAGAAGGCCGTTGGTTCGAATCCAACATGGGGCACCATCGAACGTGAGACCGTCCGAACCTCGCATGGTCCGGGCGGTTTTTCTTATACCGACGCGACGTGATGGGACGTGGTATGGCAGCAACGGATATCGAGCGCGGACTCTCGACCGCCGAGGTCGAGGAGCGCATCGCCGCCGGTAAGATCAACCGCAACATGGAGCTCAAGACCAAGTCGGTCAAAGAGCTCATCATCGAGAACCTCTGCACGCTGTTCAATTTGATCAACGTGATTTTGGCGTTCCTAGTCATTTTGACCGGTTCGTTTAAGAATCTGACGTTCCTGTTCGTGGTGTTTCTCAATACCGCCATCGGCGTCATCCAGTCCATGCGTTCCAAGAAGATGGTCGATAAGCTCACGCTGCTGACCTCCAAGAAGGCCATTGCGGTGCGCGACGGCGCCGAGGTGGAGCTCGACCTGGACCAGATCGTGCTCGACGATATCATCCGCCTGGGGCGCGGCGACCAGATTCCCGCTGACGCCGTGGTGGTTTCGGGCGAGGCGCTCGTGAACGAGAGCCTGCTGACGGGTGAGAGCGACCTCATTAAGAAACAGCCCGGTTCCGAGCTCATGAGCGGCAGCTTTATCGACTCGGGCTTGCTGCGCGCCCGCGTGATCCATGTCGGCGCCGACAACTACGTGGCCAAAATTAATAACGAGGCGAAGTACGTCAAAAAGGTCAATTCCGAGATCATGAACGCGCTTAACGCCATCGTGCGCTTTGCGAGCATCATCATGATCCCGCTCGGTTTGGCGTTGTTTGCCTCGAGTGTGAGCGAGCTGTGGGATGCCGCGGGAACCCCGGGCGATAGCGCGCTTTCGTGGTGCTTCTCCGAGCTGTTGGCTGGTCATGTGCCTTCGTCGGCGCTGCTGTCCACGGTGGGCGCCCTGCTGGGCATGATCCCGCAAGGCCTGGTGCTGCTGACCTCGTCGGTGCTCGCCATCGCCACGGTGCGCCTGGCCCGCCGCAAGGTACTCGCGCAGCAGCTCTACTGCATTGAGACGCTCGCGCGCGTCGACGTGCTGTGCCTGGACAAGACGGGCACCATCACGTCGGGCCGCATGGAGGTCGAGGGTACCTATCCGCTGCCGGTCGAGGGTATGGGTGCGGGGGAGGGCGACGCCGCCGTTCCCGTCGATACCACGGTGCTCGATTTTGCGCTGGCTAACGTCGCACGTGCGACCTCGGCCGATGCCAACGAGACCTGCCAGGCGCTGCTCAACTACTACGCCGACCGCCCGGTCGAGGTGTCTGAGCCGCTGTCGGTCATTCCGTTCTCGTCGTCCAAAAAGTGGAGCGGTGCCTCGTTTGCGCAGGGCTCCTATGTGATGGGCGCGGCGCAATTTGTGCTTTCAGAGCGCGCCTTTTCGCAGGTCGAGAACCGCGTGGCCGAACTTGCCGACACCTGCCGCGTGCTTGTGGTGGCCTGCGTGGACGGCTTTACGCCCGATGGCGATATGGTGGGCGAGGCCGAGCCCGTGGGCTTTGTGACCATTCGCGACGAGATCCGCACCTCGGCCGCCGAGACCATCGGGTACTTTAACGAGCAGGGCGTGACCCTCAACGTGATCAGTGGCGACGACCCGCGTACGGTGTCGTCGATTGCGCGCGTGGTGGGCGTGCCGGGGGCGGACGCTTATGTGGACGCCACGACGCTCGATACGCCGGCCAAGCTCGATGCCGCAGTGGACCGCTACCATGTCTTTGGTCGTGTGACCCCGCAGCAGAAGCGCGAGCTCGTGCAGGCACTCAAGCGCCGCGAGCACACCGTGGCCATGACGGGCGACGGCGTTAACGATGTGCTAGCGCTCAAGGAGGCTGACTGCTCCGTCGCCATGGCGGCTGGCTCCGACGCCGCGCGTAACGTGGCCGAGATCGTACTCGTCGACAACGACTTTGCCTCGATGCCCGCCGTGGTGGCCGAGGGCCGTCGCTCCATCAACAACCTGCAGCGCTCCGCGGCGCTGTTCCTGACCAAAACGCTGTTCTCGATGGGCTTGGCGGCGCTGTGCATCGCGCTGCCGCCGTACCCCTTCGAGCCCATCCAGATGACGCTCATTAACTTCTTCTGTATTGGCGCGCCGGGCTTTGTGTTGGGCCTGGAGCCCAACAATGCTCGCGTGAAGGGATCGTTCCTGACGAACGTGCTCAAGCGGGCACTGCCGGCGTCGATTGCGGTCATTTTGGCTGCGGCGCTCGATATCTTTGTGGCGCGGGTGTTTGGCTTTAGCCAGCTCACGCTGTCTACGATGTGCCTGCTTACGTCGTGCGCGGCGAGCGTCAGCCTGATCTGGCGCATCTCGCAGCCTCTCACGCCCTTACGTGTGGTGCTCTTTGTGTTTGTAGTCGCCGGCATCCTGGTGGGCGTTATCGGATTCCCGGAGCTGCTGTCTATTGCCAACCTGACAATGGGCCAGATGGTTATCTTGGCTGCCGTCGTGGTCTTTACCTGCTCGGTGTTTTTTAAGCTCGCCACGATGATGGATTCGCTCAAGCCGCGTCGTCGTCATGCCGCAACTGGTTTTGGCCGCGGTGTTCGCGTCCGCCTGGGTCGCGGTGGCGGCAAGGTGAGCTCGACGGGTTCGACGGCGGAGCGTTTTGCCAAGCGCGTCGCCGCCGACATGGCACAGCGCCGCGAAGCTCGCACCGTTCGCGAGGCCGAGGTCCGCGCACTCGAGGGCGTGGCCCAGGCCCAGCCCAAGAAAAAGAAGGGTAGCGGAGCCAAGCGCTCTCGCGTAACCAAGTCCGCCCAAGGCATCAAAGTCTCGATGCCGAGCAAAAAGAAGAAGTAACTACGCGCCCTGGCGATGTTGAATTGGTGCCTTGCTCCTGTGGGGCCGTGGCGATGTTATGCTCTAACCTCGATTGTTTGAATTGCTTCGAAAAGAGGATGCCGTGATCTGTCCGCATTGCCTTAAGACTATCGAGGACGGCGCCTCGTTCTGCCCCTACTGCAACGCCTATGTGGGTCCGGGCGATGGTCCGGAGCACACCGAGTTCGTGTTCTGTGAGGGCTGCGGTGCCCGTCTTTCTCCGCATGATCGTACGTGCCCCAAATGCGGACGCCCCGCTCCGGGTATCCTCTCCGAGGACGCGGCCGCATCCGACCTGGCAGCGGGCCGCACGGCGGGCTTTCCGCGCCTAACGCAAGAGCAGATCGATACCGAGGTGCCGCATGCGCCGGCCTCTGCCGCTGCGGTGCTTTCGGACGCCGCCGACCCCAATGAGACCTGCGTGCTGCCGGCTTTCGATAAGGATTTCGGTATCCCCAAGGTCGATATTCCCATGCCCGTTTCCCTGCATGACGATGCTCAAAAACCCAAGCGCAAGGTGCACCCCGACGAGGACGCCTATCACAAGCACAAGCGTCATATTCCCAAGCCGCTTATCGTCATCGCGGTCCTTGCCGTCGTTTGCGGCGGTGCCTATTGGTTCGTGACGACCGATCCCATGGGTGTTATGCCCGGCTTCTACGACCAGTTTGGCCAAGCTGCACAAACCACCTTCCCCACGCGCCAAAAGGGCGAGGCGACTGAGGACGATACCAAGCAGGGCGATTCTGCCGAGGTGGTCCAGGAAGAAACCGTGCTCACCGATGATCAGCTCTATACCAGGCTCGACGGTCTGTATCAGACCATCGTGTCCTACGCTGACGAAGACCAGATCGGCGAGGTCATCGATTCCTTTAACAACGGCTATCTCCGAACGCCGCTGTCCACCCGTCAGGAGCTGTCGCAGAGTGCCTACGCCCTGCGCGACCAGATCAAAAAGACGCAAGATGAGCTCAACAACCTTAAGTACCAGGACGATTCGGTCTATGCGGATGACATCGCCCACTTAAAGCAGCTTGCCGAGTGGATGTATGAGCGCGTCGACGTGATCTGCCAGAGCTGGGATATTTCGCTGGCCATTCCCGATGGCGAGTCGATGAGTTCCCACCAAAGCGAGATCCTGGCGCCCATCGCGCAGGGCGGCAATAGCGCGCTGAACCAGTACGATGCCAATGTGGGTTCCTGGAAGCCGCAGCAGCGTTCCTAAAATTAGTTCGCCATAGTCGGCATAACCTACGTGCGCAATTGATGTAAGCGCATGCTTATTGCTACAATTCGTACAAATATGCTTTAAACGCACGAGGAAGGAACCACATGTTTGGTTTTAAGAAAGAGCTCTACACGCCCGAGTATCAGCTTGCCGGCGACGAGTGCGCTGTAATCGAGACGTCGAAGGGTACCATCAAGGTCAAGTTTGACGGCGAGGGCGCTCCCATTCATGTCGCGAACTTCTGCGAGCTTTCCACGATGGGCTTCTATGATGGCCTTAAGTTCCATCGCTATGTGCCCGGTTTTGTTATCCAGGGCGGCGACCCCAATACCCGCGACATGTCCGGCGCCGACGTCGCTGCCGGTCTTGAGGGCCCCGACGGCATGCCCGGTACCGGTGGCCCCGGCTACTGCATCAAGGGCGAGTTTGCCACCAATCCGCGCAACAGCCATGTCGATGGCGCCCTTGCCATGGCACGCTCCATGGATCCCGATTCCGCGGGTTCGCAGTTCTACTTCTGCCTGGGTGCCCAGCATAACCTCGATTCCGGTTACACCGTCTTTGGCACCACGGTCGAGGGTCTCGATGTGATTTCGCAGCTGCGTGCCGGCGACGAGATCGTCCATGTCGAGATCGTTCACGAGTAAAGGGGACTTCCTTGAATAGCCAGCTGATCCAACAGGGCCGCGCCGCTTACCGCGCGGGTGATTTTTCCGCTGCAGCCCAGATGCTTGGGGCGGCAAAGACTCCCGATGAGATTATGGGCGAGGCCGATCACCTTCGTGGCAACGCCCTGATGCACCTGGGCATGTATGCCGAGGCCGCCGAGGCTTATGCCGCTGCCCTCAACGACGGCACCTACGGCAAGCGCGGCGCGCTGCTCACCAACCGCGGCAAGGCGCTCGCCGCCGTGGGCGACTACACGACGGCCGCCCAGGCGTTCTCTGCCGCTACGCAGGATGCTTCCTATGCCACGCCGTTTAAGGCCTATCTGGGCCTGGGTAACGCGCTGTTCCAGTCGGGCGACTATGCCAACGCGGGTACTGCCTTCCGACAGGCCGCCATCGACGGCGCCAATCCGGCTCCTGCCGCTGCACTCGGCGAGCTCGGTCGTTGCTTCATTAAACTCGGCCGTCCGGCGGATGCCGTGGAGACCTACCGCACGGCTATCGACTTTGCCGGCCCCCGCGACGACACGCGTGCGCTCAACGCCGGCATGGGTCAGGCGCTTTCTGCCGCCGGCCGTCCCTCCGACGCACTCGACGCCTTTAACGCCGCCACTGCCGATGGCATCTACCAGCTCACCTCCGAGCAGGCCGACGAGCTTGCCCGCGTGCACGATTCGCTTGCCGCGCTGTCTGCCCAAACGGCTATGGCCACGGCTCCGGCGCCCGCGATGGACGCTCCTGCCGTCGATCCGCTCGATCCTACGGGCGCGACCGGTCAGTTTATGCCCGATCCCTCGGACACCGGCTTCTTTACGCTGTCCGAGTCCGAGATGGTCCAGCAGGACCGTCAGGACCGCAAGCAGGCCAAGGTCCGTCGCCGCCATCGCCACACGGGTCTCAAAGTCTTCATCGTGCTGCTTCTGCTCATTTTGATCGCCGCGGGCGGTCTGGGCTTTGCCTACACGCGCGGCTTTGGCTTCCCGTCTCAGGAGTCTGTCGTTACCGATCTGTTCCAGGCTGCCGGCGACGGTGACACCGCAAAGGCCGAGTCTTGCCTGGCCACGAGCCTGTCCGAGGACGCTAAGTCGATGATCATCTCCTCGATTCCGCAGGGTGCCACCGTGTCCGTCGAGGGCATGGATCAGTCCATGACCGAGACGACCGCTAAGGTGAAGGCATCGCTGTCCAAGGGCGGCGAGCAGGAGTACACCGTCAAATTCGTGCGCTCCGACAACCATATCGGCTGGGCCGTTTCCTCGCTCGATATGGATTTCTCGGCCGCTGACAACCAGTAGTGACCTTATGGGATTTAGCTTTGCCCGGCGCTTCACCGCAAGTGAGGTGCCGGGCTTGCGCTAGTATCATGAGCTAGTAGTTTTCCAGCAATCATCCAACACATCAGGAGTTGCGTTGTTTTCTTTGATGGATATGTTCTTCGGTAGCTATGCGGGCGATCTTGCCATCGACCTCGGCACCGCAAATACGCTTGTCTCCGTGCGCGGCAAGGGCATCGTCATTCGCGAGCCCTCTGTAGTCGCCATCGACAAGAATGACGAGCGCATCCTGGCGGTCGGTATCGAGGCAAAGCGCATGCTCGGCCGTACGCCCGGCAACATCGTGGCCGTTCGTCCCCTGAAGGACGGCGTCATCGCCGACTTCGACGTTACCGAGGCCATGCTTCGCTACTTTATCGACAAGGCGTCCGAGAAGCGCTATCCGTGGACTCCGCGTCCGCGTGTTGTCGTCTGCGTTCCCTCCGGCGTCACGTCGGTCGAGAAGCGCGCTGTCTTTGAGGCCACGATCCAGGCCGGTGCCCGCCAGGCCTATCTGATCGAAGAGCCTATGGCTGCCGCCATCGGCGCCGACCTGCCCGTCGAGGAGCCCACCGGCTCCATGGTCATCGACATCGGTGGCGGTACCACCGAGGTTGCCGTTATCGCTATGGGCGGCATCGTCGTCTCGCAGTCCATCCGTATTGCCGGCGACGAGTTCGACCAGGCCATCCTCACGCACGTTCGCGATGCCTACAACCTGGCCATCGGCGAGCGTACGGCAGAGGACATCAAGATCAAGGTCGGCTCCGCCGTGCCGCTCAAGGACGAGCTCGACGTCGAGGTCAACGGCCGCGACGTGATCACCGGTCTGCCCAAGACCGTGCGCATTGAGAGCGAGGAGATTCGTCGCGCACTCAACAAGCCGCTCGACGAGATGGCTAAGGCCGTCAAGGATGCACTCGACGCCACGCCTCCCGATCTTGCCTCGGACCTTATGTACTACGGCATTTTGCTGACCGGTGGCGGCGCGCTGCTGCGCGGTCTCGACGTGCGCCTGCGCGATGAGACCGGCGTTTCGGTCAACGTCAGCCCCACGGCGCTCGATAACGTCGTTAACGGCTGTGCCCGCGTGCTCGAGGCCAATGCGTTTGATGGCGGCTTCGTCCAGACCAATGCTTAATTTCCAAAAGGTGGATTCCATTTGGCACGATCTTCGGGTTTCTCCACAAATCTGAATACCAAGCGACAATCAACGGGTATGCGCCCGTTGATTGTTTTCAGCCTGATTTCGGTGTTGCTGCTCACGTTTTACATCCGCGAGGGCGAGGCAGGACCGATTCATGCCGTGCGCTCGGGCGTGACGACGATTACCTCGCCGGTGCGCTTTGTGGGCTCGGCTGTGGCGGCTCCCTTCAATGCGATCGGTAACGTGTTCTCTAACCTTACGGCGTCGCAGGACACGCTTGACGAGCTTAAGAAGCAAAACGAGGAACTGACCTCTAAGGTTGCCGAGCTCTCCGAGGCTCAAAAGACCGCCGAGCGACTGGAGGGGCTGGTCGGCCTGCAGTCGACCTACAACCTCAAATCAACCGCAGCTCGTATCGTCGGCGCTTCGGGCGATGCCTGGACCTCGACCGTCACCATCGATAAGGGTTCTGCCGACGGTCTTACCATCAACATGCCTGTGACGAGTTCTGCCGGTGTCATAGGCCAGATTATCGAGGTCTCGGCCAAGACGTCCACCGTGCGCCTGATTGGCGACGAGAACTCGGGCGTGTCCGCTATGGTGCAGGACACGCGCGCCCAGGGCATGCTGCAGGGTCAGGCTGACGGCACGCTGCGTCTTGAGTACGTGAGCGTCGACTCCGACGTTAAGGTTGGCGACATCATCGTGACCTCGGGCATTGGCGGTGTGTTCCCCAAGGGTCTACCGCTCGGCACCGTCTCGTCGGTTGAGAAATCGGCAAACGACGTGTACTACACCATTGTGGTGCGCGCCCAGACGACGGCCGAGAACAACGAGGAAGTGCTGGTCATTACCTCGCTGACCGACGAACAGTCGGCCTCGGATGAGGACGTGAACACGGCCAACAGCACGCCGCAGGGAACGTCGCGCGATGCTGCGACCAAGACGAAGGACGAGAGCCCGGATGACAGTTCCGACACGTCCGAGACGACCGATTCCGGCTCGAGCGAATAGGGGGCATGTCCATGGATCTACATGAGCAGGGGATGAGCTCCCGCACGTTTGTAATCGCCGCCATCGTGTGCGTGCTGTTGCAGGCAGGCCTGGCACCGCAGATCTCCATTGCGGGCGGTCGCGTCAACTTTATGATTATCCTGGTGTGCCTAAGCGTGTTCTCGGGCGACCCGACCCGTGCCGTCGTGTGCGGTTTTTGCAGCGGCTTGTTCTATGACCTTGCCGCTGCCGTGCCGGTGGGCGTTATGTCGCTCCTGCTGACCGTGGGTTCTTTTGCCCTGGTGCATAGCGCTGCCGGTCAGACGGGCGGTACCCCGAGTGCGCGCGGCATCACTGTGGGCGCCTTCGCGTTCGTCATTAATGTGATCTACAGCATCATCTTGCTGTTTATGGGTTTGGAGACGAGCTTTGTCGTGGCGATCTTCGGCCATGCGCTGCCGTCTTCGATCCTGACGGGTCTGGTTGCCATTCCGTTTTTGATGTCCGGCGTCGTGCCGCAGTCCGGTTATGGATTCTCCGCACGTGGCGGACGCCAGACGGGCATGCGCTTTAAGCCCAAGACCCGTAAGCTCAAATAGGGGAGGCCTGTAGATGTCTTCCCAGATGACGGTTATTATCGCCGGTATCGTGCTGGTAGTGGCCATCGTGGTCGCGCTGGTTATCATGCGCCGCGGCGATTCTCGTTTTACCTACGATACGCAGCATGGAACGGCCCCGCGCGCCACCGAGGGCGAGGGCAATACCGCGGCGACCGCCTTTAAGGGCCGCTTCTCCATCCTCACCACGGGTGTGGGCGCGATGTTCGCGGCGCTTGCCGTCAAGCTGTGGGGCATGCAGATGGTCTCGTCGGACTATTACGAAAAGCAGGCTAATAGCAATCAGACGCGCACCGTTACCACACCCGCTGTGCGCGGCCGCATCCTCGACCGCAATGGCGTGGCACTTGTCCAGAACCGTCCCTCACTTGCTGTCGTGGCCTACCGCGACCTTGCCGAGGATGAGGTTCTGGTTCGCCATCTTGCCAACGTGCTCGGTATGCCCTACGTGGCGGTTCTGCGCAATATTCAGGACAATTCCGAGGGTGCTCAGAGCCTGCATACCATCGCGACGGACGTCCGTCGCTCCACGGTTGCCTATATTCAGGAGCACGCCGGCGAGTTCCCGGGCGTCAAGATTGCCGAGCGTACCGAGCGCCAGTATCCATATGGCGAGACGGCATGCCATATCTTGGGCTATACCGGCACCATTACCTCCGAGCAGCTCGAGGCCCAGAATAAGAAAACCTCTGGCGATGATGATGCTTCTGCTGGCCGGATTACGTACCAGTCGGGCGATATCGTGGGCCAGGCGGGTGTTGAGAGCTACTACGAAAACCTGCTGCAGGGTATTCGTGGCGAGCAGACCGTCAAGGTCGATGCCTCGGGCAATGTGACCGGTCAGGCCGGCGCCGTGCCCGCCAAGGCCGGCTCCGACATTAAGCTCACGCTCGACCTTAAGATTCAACAGGCCTGTGAGACGGCGCTGGCGAGCGCCATCGAGCTTGCCAAGACCACTGGCTACAGCAATGCCGGCAACGGCGCTGTGGTGTGTCTCGATCCCAACAATGGCGAGATCCTGGGCATGGCGAGCGAGCCCAAGTTCGATCCTTCCGTCTTTATCGGCGGCGTCTCAAATGACGTGTGGACCGAGCTCAATGATGACAAGGGTTCGCACCCGCTGCTCAACCGCGCCATTAGCGGACAGTACATGTCGGCCTCGACCATCAAGCCGCTCTCGGCACTGGCCGGTCTTGAGTTTGGAACCTACACTTCAACGCAGACAACCAACTGCACGGGCTATTGGACGGGCTTGGGCAAGGCTTGGGGCAAGCGCTGCTGGCTGACGTCTGGACACGGCACCATGACGCTGCAGTCGGGTATTGCCAACTCGTGCGACCCCGTCTTCTACGATATGGGCAAGGCGTTCTTTTATGACGAGCAACATTCCGAGGGCCTGCAGGAGGTCTTTCGTCGCTGGGGCCTAGGCAAGACCTGCGGTATCGATTTGCCGAGTGAGGGCGCGGGCCGTATTCCCGATGCCGAGTGGAAAGAGTCGTACTTTACCGACGCCTCTGCCGAGGACCGCAAGTGGAATGCCGGCGATATGACCAACATTGCCATCGGCCAGGGCGACATTTTGGTGACGCCTTTGCAGATGGCATGCGCCTACATGGGCCTTGCCAACGGCGGTAAGCAGTACGTGCCTCACGTGTTTTTGTCTGCCGTGTCGCGCGATGGCGACGGCGATGCCTATAAGTACAACGGCAAAGGCAAGAAGAAGCGCCTGGAGGCCAAGATCAACAGCGATTCGGATTTGGCTCTTGTTCGCAACGGCATGCACGACGTGATTTACACGGCATCGACGTCCCTGGCGGCTCACTTTGGCACCCTGACGCCGCAGGTATACGGCAAGTCGGGCACGGGCGAGAAAAGCGGCGAGGACGAATACGCGTGGTTCTGCGCCTATGCGCCGGCCGATGATCCCAAGTATGTCATCGCTACTGTCCTGGAGCAGGGCGGCGGTGGCTCAGATACCGCGATGCATGTCGTGCGCGACGTGCTCGGCGCGATTTATGACGAGCCCGATACCTCTTCGGCCTCGGGCGATTCTTCGGTTCGATAGGAGGTTGCGATGGATTTTTCTCCGGCGGATCTGTTCCGTTCAACCAAGACCGGCTCTCGCAGCAGCCTGGATCGCGTCAACAAGCAACTTTCGGCCTCGCGCGGCACGTTTCGTCAAAAGGTGCATATCGGTGTGCTCGTTGCTACTGTGGGGCTCGTCGCCTACGGTGCCATCATCATCTGGTCGGCTTCGCAGTTTAAGGCCGATGCCTCGTTCTCACGCCATCTGCTGGGAATTGGCATCGGGGCGGTGCTGGCGGTGCTGGTCTGGCGTACCGACCTGCGCGGTATTTCCAATTTCTCGACGGCGTTGCTCGTCATCGACCTGATCGTGATCTTCTCGCCCAAGATTCCTGGTCTGTCCTATACGGGCGGTCTGGGCATGACGGGCTGGATCAAGATTCCCGGTATCGGCTTGACATTCCAGCCGGTTGAGCTTGCCAAGCTCATCACTATCTTCTTTATTGCTACGCTTGGCTCGCAGTATAACGGTCGCATCGATACCGTTCGCGACTACGTTAAGCTCTGCGGCATGCTGTCCATTCCGTTTTTGGCCGTCGTTGCCATGGGCGACCTGGGCTCGGGCCTGGTCGTGCTGGTTTCGGGCGCCATCGTCATTTGTATGAGCGGTGCACGCCGCGAATGGGTGCTGTCGACCCTGGCCCTGCTCGTGGGCCTGGTGGCCCTCGTCCTGGCGCTCGATTCGGTCTTTGATTCGCTGCTCGGCCACGATGTGCTCATCAAGCAGTATCAGATGAACCGTCTGACGGTCTTTATCGACCCCGATAATGCCGATTCGGACGATGCCTACAACCTGCAGCAGTCGCTTATCGCCGTTGGCTCGGGCGGCTTCTTTGGTAAGGGCTTGGGCCATGCGACGCAGTCGGCCGGCGGCTTTCTGCCTGAGTTCCACACCGACTTCGTCTTCGCCTTCCTGTCTGAGACTTTTGGCTTTTGCGGTTCCTTTTTGCTCCTGTGCCTCTACGTGCTGTTGATCTTTTCGACGATTCGCGTCGCCTTTAAGTGTGAGTCGCTGTTTTTGCGTCTTTCGTGTGTGGGCATCGTCGGCATGTGGGCGTTCCAGACCTTCGAAAACATCGGCATGTGCATCGGCATGATGCCGATTACCGGTATTCCGTTACCGTTTATTAGCTTTGGTTCGTCTTCGATGATGATTCAGCTGTTGACGGTGGGTATCGTACAATCCATATGGCGGCATCGTTCGGGCGCCGCGTAACCGCTGGAGGGGTTTGCTATGAAAATTCCCGTAGATAAGCTGACCCGCGCTTTTAAGATGGGCGCGTCCGTTAAGAAGGATTCCGATACGCCGGTGCGCGTCTCGGTCTATTTGGATTCGTCCGCCTCGCGCTTTCTGGCCGAGACGGTGCGTGACGCCTTTGTGCCGCAGACGACCTCGGGTATTGTGCGCGTCGAGCGTCTGGGGGAGGAGCGAATTGCCCCAAAGACCGATACCGATGTGGTGCTGGTGCTCTCGTGTGGTTCCGACCGCTTGGAGAGTGCCGTGCAGGAGCTCGTGATCGCCGGCGCGCCCGTGTGCGTGCTTGCCGAGTCTGCTGTGGAGGTGCCGTTTATCGAGGAGTCCACGCCCATGCTCGGCGTGGTAGCGGCAACCGATAAGACGTATCTGCTCGAGACGCTTGCCCGCTGGATTCTCGATCGCACCGACAAGGAAACGGCTTTTGCGGCGAACTTTGCCTTCATGCGCATCGCGGCGGCCAATCGTATTATCACCTCGTGCGCGCTCACCAATATGGCGACCGGTGCGCTGGTGTTTTTGCCGGGCGCCGATTATCCCGTTATGGCGCTGGCGCAGGTGGGCATGCTCTTTGAGCTCGCTGCCGTCTTTGGGCGCGGCATTAAGCCTGAGCGCGGCTACGAGGTCGCGGGCGTGCTTGCCGGCGGTCTTGTGATCCGCGCGGTCACCCGCGCGCTCGTCAAGCAGACGCCGCATATTGGGTTTGCCGTCAAGGCGCTCACTGCTGCCGCGGGCACCTACGGCATGGGCCGTGCGCTCGTTTCGCTCTACGAGCGCGATGTCGACTACAGCCGTGCCAACGAGGTAGTCACTGCCACGTTCTCCCGCGTTCGCGATCTGGTGACCACGGTCGCGGGCGCTACCCGTCCTATGGCGTCCTACCAGGACGCATCCGATCTCGCAGCTTAGGGGTTTTCCGTTGCGCGTTGCATACCAAGACTGTTTTCATTTAATTGAGCCGCTGCTCGCCAAGGTCGAAAAACCGAGCCGCTATATCGATCACGAGTGGGGCACGCTTTCCAAGGCCGATGCCGACTACCGTTGCTGCCTGATCTACCCGGATGTGTACGAGGTCGGTCTGCCCAACCAGGGTATCGCCATCCTCTACAACATCCTTAACCAGGCCGAGGGCATCTCCTGCGAGCGTGGCTATGTGCCGTGGCCCGATATGGGTGACGCTATGCGCGAGGCAGGCATTCCGCTGCTCTCGCTCGAGGGTGCAGCGCCGGTCGCTTCGTTTGATATCGTCGGCCTGCATGTGCCGCACGAGATGGCGGTGACGAATTTCCTCGAGGCACTCGACCTCGCTGGCATTCCGCTGTTAGCGGCCGACCGAGGTGAAGACGACCCCATCATCATCGCCGGCGGCCCCTCGGTGTACAACCCCGAGCCGTACGCGGCCTTCTTCGATGCCATCCTCATCGGCGAGGGCGAGGAATCGCTGCTCGAGACCTGCCAGCTGCATCGCCGCCTGCGCGACGAAGGAGTTCCGCGCGCGCAGATTGTTGAGCAGCTTGCATCCATTGCCGGCAACTACGTGCCGTCGCTCTATGAGATTCGTCACGACGAGCCCTGCTCGCCGCATGGCTACACCGTGCCGCGCGAGGGCAAGGATGCGCCGACCGTGGTCTACAAACGCGTCGTCGAGGATTTCGGCGCCACGAATCCGCTGTCGCAGTCGTGCGTGCCCTATGCGCAGCTGGTTCACGATCGCCTGTCTATCGAGATTCTGCGCGGCTGCGCCCGCGGCTGTCGTTTTTGCCAGGCCGGCATGACGTATCGCCCGGTGCGCGAGCGCTCGGCCGACCAGATCGTCTCGTCGGTGATTCAGGGTCTGGAAAAGACCGGCTATGACGAGGTGTCGCTGACCTCGCTCTCCACGACCGACCACTCCTGCATTCATGACGTGCTCGGCAGGCTCAACCGTCGCCTGGAGGATACGGGTATTCGCGTGTCTATTCCGTCGCAGCGCCTGGATTCGTTTGGCGTGGATATGGCCGAGTCGGTCGCCGGCGAAAAGAAGGGCGGCCTGACGTTCGCGCCCGAGGCCGGCAGCCAGCGCATGCGCGACATCATTAACAAGAACGTGACCGAGGGGGACCTGGACCGTGCGGCCAAGGCGGCCTTCGAGGCCGGCTGGAACCGTATGAAGCTCTACTTTATGATGGGCCTTCCCGGCGAGCGCGACGAGGACATCGTGGCCATCGCCAATCTGGCCGATCACGTGCTGGAGCTCGGTCGTTCCGTGGTGCCCAAGGCTCGTCGCGGCTCGATCTCGGTGTCCATCTCGGTTTCGGTCTTTATTCCCAAGGCTGCCACGCCGTTCCAGTGGTGCCCGCAGCTCGACTACGACGACGTCAAGCGCCGCCAGAAGCTGCTTGTCACGAGCGTTCGCAACCGTGCCGTCCGCGTGCATTACCACGATGCCGAGACTTCGCTCATCGAGGCCGCGCTGTCCCGCGCCGGTCGTGACATGACGCCCGTCATCATCGATGCTTGGCGCGCGGGCTCTCGCTTTGACGCTTGGGTAGAGCATTTCTCGCTCGATAACTGGAAGGAGGCTGCTGCCAAAAACGGCATCGACCTCAATGAGCTCGTGCACCTGCCCTACGAGTTGGACTGGCGCCTACCGTGGGAGCATGTGAGCCCCGGCTGCACGCGCGGCTTCCTCGAGCGCGAGTACCGTCGCTCACTCGAGGGCGTCACGACTCCCGACTGCACCCGCACGTCGTGCACCGGCTGCGGAATCTGCCCCACGCTTCTCGCCAAGAATGTATTGATGGGTGATCGCGCATGAGTGAGCGCCTGACCGACAACCCCACGCTCCTTAGACTTCGTGTTCGCTATGGCAAGCGCGATCGCCTTAAGTACCTGGGCCATCTCGAAGTAATCCATACCATTGAGCGCATCGTGCGCCGTGCGGGACTTCCCTATGCCGTCACGCAGGGCTTCTCTCCGCACATGCGCGTGGGCTTCTCTTCGGCGTTACCGGTGGGTACGTCGTCGACCTGCGAGTGGTATGACCTGTTTATGACCGAGTTCGTGGCGCTCGACGAGGCGTTTGGGCGCCTGGCTGCGGCGTCTCCGGCCGATCTGGCGCCCATCGAGGCGGCGTATATCGACGTGCGCACGCCGGCGTTGACGGCGCAACTCACGCGTCTGTCGTATCGCATCGACCTGCACTTGGATCCCGAGGCGTCCGTAAGCGCCGACGAGGTGCGCGCTGCGATTGACATGCTGCGCGCGGGTCATGGTATTGACTACGCGCGCGGCAAAAAGAGCAAGCGCTTGGATTTGGATCACACGCTCGTGGGCTATGAGCTCACGGCGGGGGAGCGCGCTGACCATTTGGTGCTCATGCTCGACACCCATGCCGACAACGAGGGCTCCATGCGTCCGGAAATTTTGCTTTCCGCTGCTGATGTTTTGTTGCAGGGCTTGACCCCGGGCGTGGATGCACCTATTGTTTCCACCGGTATGCAAGACCTCGTGACCATCTGCTCCTACGATGTCGAGCGTCAGAATCAAGCATGCGAGGACGACGAGGGCCGACTCGTCAGCCCCATACCTGTGCGAACTTGTGGATTTGCTCCACATACTCGTTGACGGGGGTATTTTCGCCTGCTACTATATTCGGCTGTTGCACTAACTGATGCATGAAGGGCAAGTAAACATGTACGCAATCGTTAACACGGGCGGCAAGCAGTACAAGGTCGCCACCGACGATGTCATCACCGTCGAGAAGATCGAGGGCAATGAGGGCGACAAGGTCACCCTGCCGGTCATCTTCCTCAACGATGGTAAGAAGATCGTCACCGATCCCGACAAGCTGGCTAAGGCCAAGGTTACCGCTCAGATCGTTGAGCAGTTCAAGGGCGAGAAGCAGCTGGTCTTCAAGTTCCACAAGCGCAAGCGCTATCGTCGTCTGAAGGGTCACCGTCAGCAGCTCACCAAGCTGAAGATCGTGAAGGTCCAGGCTACGTCCCGCGCCAAGAAGGCTGTCAAGGCAGAGGCCGAGGCTGTTGCCGAGGCTCCCGTCGCCGAGTAGATTACACTCGTAACGAAAGAGTAGGTATACACAATGGCACACAAAAAAGGACTCGGTTCCTCCCGTAATGGCCGTGACTCCCGCGGTCAGCGCCTTGGCACGAAGCGCTATGCCGGCCAGACGGTAACCACGGGCACGATTCTCGTCCGTCAGCACGGCACTCACATCCACCCGGGTGAGAACGTTGGTCGTGGCAAGGACGACACGCTGTTCGCGCTGGTCGACGGTACCGTTGAGTTCCACAAGGGTATCAAGCACAGGGTCAGCGTACGCCCGCTCGCGAACGCGTAATTCACCCTTCATAGAGCACATATGTGGGAGGCACTTGAGTTTTAGAATTCAAGGGTCTCCCTCTTTTTGTAGGAGGCGATTCTGTTGTCACAGTTCACCGATATCAGCCGCATTAACGTGTGCGGCGGCGACGGCGGAGCCGGATGCATGTCGTTTAGGCGCGAGGCATTTGTCCCCAAGGGCGGCCCCGATGGCGGCGACGGCGGTCGTGGCGGCAATGTCGTCATCCAAGCCGATGCTCAGCTGTCTTCGCTGATCGATTACCGCTTTAAGCATCACTTCCGCGCCGAGCGCGGCACGCACGGCCAGGGCGCTCGTCGCAATGGCAAGAGCGGCGAGGACCTGATCCTGAAGGTTCCCATGGGCACCGTGGTGCGCGAGCTCGATCCCGAGACGCAGACCCCGATGTTCGAGATTGCCGACCTGGTGCACGACGGCGAGCGCGTTGTCGTGGCGCCCGGTGGCGCCGGCGGTCTGGGCAATACCCACTTTGTGACGTCGGTGCGTCGCGCGCCCGCGTTCGCTCAGCTGGGCGAACCGGCCGAGGAGCACTGGATTGAGCTCGAGATGAAGCTTATGGCCGATGCCGCGCTCGTGGGCTTTCCCTCGGTGGGTAAGTCTTCGCTCATCGCGCGCATGAGTGCCGCCCGTCCCAAGATCGCCGACTATCCGTTTACCACGCTCGTGCCGAACCTCGGCATGGTGCGTGCCGGTGAGTATTCTTACGTCGTTGCCGACGTTCCTGGTTTGATCGAGGGCGCAAGCGAGGGCAAGGGCCTGGGCCATCAGTTCCTGCGCCACATTGAGCGCACGGCGCTCATCATGCATGTCGTTGACATGACGGGCGGGTTTGAGGATCGCGACCCGGTTGAGGATTACCGTATCATCAACCGTGAGCTCGAGCAGTATGGCGCCGAGCTTTCGGAGCGTCCGCAGATCGTCGTCGCCAACAAGTGCGATGCGCCGGGCACGGCCGACAAGATTGCCGACCTCAAGCGTGCGGCACTCGACGACGGCCATATGTTCTTTGCCGTGTCCGCCGTGACGGGTGCCGGTCTCAATACGCTGATGCTTGCCGTAGGCGAGCAGGTGGCTAAGCTTCGCGCCGAGCTGGCGGTCTCTGATGAGCCGGTCGATCTGCGCGACGAGGAGTGGGAGCGCCGCCGTCTGCAGCGCGAGAAGCGGTTCCGCATTGTCCAGGAAGAGCCCGGCGCCTTCCGCGTGGTCGGTCGTGCCATCGAGCGCATGGTCATCCAGACCGACTGGGAAAACGAGGAAGCCGTCATCTACCTGCAGCATAAGTTTGCGCGTATGGGTGTTGACGACGCGCTCGAGAAGGCCGGTTGCCGTGCGGGCGACGAGGTCCGCATTTGCCAGCGCGCCTTTGACTTTGAGGGCGCTGAGGACTTCTCGGAGTACGAGGAGCTCGAGGACGCTGGCGAGGACGTTGCCGTTGAGGCCATTGACGTGGCCGATGCTGCGGATGAGGGCGTCGAGGCTATCGATGCGGCGGATGCCGCGGACGATGCCGAGACCTCGGAGGGCGAGTAAGCCATGTCGCTGCGCGGTGGAATCGGTTTGCCCGAGCTTCCCATAAAAGAGGGCAAGGAGTTTCGGCTTGGCATTATGGGCGGCACATTCGACCCGATTCATTACGGGCACCTGGTGACTGCCGAGCAGGCGCGCGAGTCGCTCGACTTGGACGCTGTGCTCTTTATGCCGGCGGGCTCTCCCGCCTTTAAGCTTGACAAGCCGGTTACGCCTGCCGAGGACCGTTATGCCATGACGGTCCTCGCCACCGCCGCGAACCCGGCCTTTTTGGCGAGCCGGTTCGAGATTGACCGTCCGGGCGTAACCTATACGGCCGATACGCTTCATGCCCTTCGCGATTTTTACCCGCCGCAGGTAAAGCTCTACTTTATTACGGGCGCCGATGCGATTATCGATATTGTGACCTGGCATGATGCCGAACGAATCGCTGAGCTTGCTACCTTTATTGCGGCGACGCGACCGGGCTTTGATATCGATACGGCGCGTGCCCGAATCAAAGAGTCGGGGCTGCCGTTCGACGTGCGCTATATTCAGATTCCGGCGCTGGCGATCAGCTCGACGAACATTCGTAAGCGAGTTGCCCGCGGCATGAGCGTGCGCTATCTTACGAGCGAGTCCGTGCTCGGCTACATTCGCAAGCGCAGGCTATATGCCGATTTGGGCCAAGAAGATTTTGAGTGATGGGGGCTACGTTGTCGGTAGAGGATCAGTTTGAGGGCGATGAGCGCGCGCTGCTCAAGCGCATTCAAGAGCTGCTCGATGTTCGCATGAAAGATAAGCGCAAGCGCTATGTGCATTCGCTGGGTGTTGCCGAGACCGCACTTCATCTGGCCGAGGTCTACGGCGTTGACCGCTTTGATGCGGCTGCCGCCGGCTTAATTCACGATTGGGACAAGGTTCTTTCCGATGACGAGCTCGTGGCCCGCGCGCTTCACTATGGCATCAAGGTTGCCGGCTCTCCTTCCGCCGCGACGCCGCTTTTGCATGGCCCTGTTGCCGCCTATGAGCTTCCGCAGCTTTTCCCCGAGCTGTCGCCGGCAGTCTTTCAGGCTGTCGACCGTCACACCGTGGGTGCCTGCGACATGACGCCGCTCGATATGGTGGTCTTTGTGGCCGATGCCATCGAACCCAACCGCCATGGTGATTATGCCCACGCGCTGCGCAAGATGGTGGGGGAGTCGACGCTTGACGAGTTGTTCTTCTCCTGTTTTGCGCAGGGTCTGGTCTATGTGATCCAGTCCGGGCGCTATCTTTATCCCACGGCTATTACGATTTACAACCATTACGCCCAGCTGCGCTAGCTCGGGTGTGTCTAGAAAGAGGTATTCCATGGCCGACGAGACCATGACTGACGAGCAGATTCTTGAAGGTGTGGAGCACAAGAGTTTCGTTGCCACGTCCGACCGCACCGCCGCCTCGCTGTCCGCGAGCGGTGTCGCCGCCGAGGATGTCGCCCGCGCCGCCGCGCAGGCCGCCTACGACAAGAAGGGCGAGGACGTGCAGGTGCTCGACCTGACCGAGCTTTCCGACGTGTGCGACTACTTTGTGCTTGCCACCGGTACCAACAACCGCCAGGTCGATTCGATCGTCGACGAGATCGAGGAGAAGGTCGCCGAGGCTTGCGGCGAGCATCCGTTCTCCATCGAGGGCCGCGAGCAGAAGACCTGGATGCTCATGGACTACGGCTCGGTTGTCGTCCACGTCTTCACTCCCGAAGCCCGCGACTTCTACCGCCTAGAAAAGCTCTGGGGTGACGCCCCCCAGCTCCCCCTCAATCTCCTCTAGTAGCTCATTTGATACGGGGCTTTTTAGCTAGCTTCGCGCATTTCGCCGGGCAGTTGCGGTTTTCCGCACCTGCCCGGCTTTCTTTTTTGCCTAAAGGCGGTTAATCGTTGAAGCGGGATTGGCGGCCGAAAGATAGGGCGGTGTCGCCGAACTTGTCTCGGACGGCGTCGATAGCGACCGAGAGGTCGCGACGGTCGCTGGATTGGGCTCCGCGGTCGTCGACTTCGCAGAACAGGTCGGTCTGGATGCCGCCTTGGTGGTCGAAGTCGCTCATGCCGATGCCCGCTAAGCGAACATGCATGCCTTCCTGCCAGATGTTGTCGAGCAGTTCGAGTGCAACCGCCACGAAGATGTTCTCATCGTCGGTCGGATGAGGCAGCCGGCGCTGTGCCGTACGCCCGCTGCCATACGAATACTTAAGCTTGAGCGTTACCGTGCCGCCCGTCAGTCCCTGACGGCGCAGGCGGCGTCCAACCGACTCACCCAGCAGCGCAATCGCCGCTTCGATGTCCCCGCGCTCAGTCAAATCTTTCGCAAAGGTGCGTTCATTGCTGACCGACTTGACCTCGCGCTCTTCATCGAGACTCGTGACTTCGGAGATTTCAAGTCCCAGCGCACGCTGACGCATACGTTCGCCGTTGACGCCAAAAATAGAGGCCAAGGTGGATTCCGGCGCGCGTGACAGCTCGCCGAGCGTGTAGATGCGCATACGGCGCAGTCGCTCCTCGGCCGAGCGCCCGATGCCGCTCATGGCAGATACCGGCAGCGCGGCCAAAAAGCGCTGCTCGGTTCCGGGGCGCACGATGGTCAGCCCAAACGGCTTATCCCGCTCGCTTGCGATCTTTGCGACCGTCTTGTTGCAGCCCACGCCAATGGAGCACGTCACTCCCAGCGCTGCCACACGGTCGCTTATACGCCGTGCAACCAGCAGTGGGTCCTCGGGCGCAAAGCGACCCGGTGTGATATCGATAAAGGCTTCGTCGATGGATACGCGCTCAACGCGCGGCGTCTCCTCGGCAAGAATCGCCATGACCTGCGCGCTCACCTCGCGGTAGCGATCAAAGTGCCCGTGCGTCCAAATGGCTTGCGGGCACAAGCGCCGCGCCTCGGCCGAGGCCATGGCAGAGTGCACGCCAAAGCGGCGCGCCTCATACGAACACGTGGACACGACGCCACGCGAATCGGCGTCTCCGCCCACGATGAGTGGCTTTCCGCGCCATTCGGGATGATCGAGCATCTCCACGCTCGCAAAAAACGCATCGAGGTCCATGAGGCCCACCGCCGGACCCGTCCAGGGAGGCGGCGTGACGCTCATGGCATCCTCATAACCGTATGTATGTTCGCGTCTTTCCATGTCATGAGTATACCGCGCAGCTCATGTGGGGTGCGTGTATGTGCTTGCAAATCCCGAATTCTTGTCTAAGATATGGATTTGCCCTCGACTACACCGAAGAAGTTGGTCTCACGGACTTCACCTGCCCGCGTCGATGGCGTATTATGTTCAACTGTTTGTTTGTAGTTGCAGCCTAAAGCTGCTTGGTTGGAGGAGTTTCCTTTGGCAGTCAAGATTCGCCTTGCTCGTCACGGCGCTAAGAAGCGTCCGTACTACCGTGTCGTCGTCGCCGATTCCCGCGCCCCGCGTGACGGTCGTATCATCGAGGAGGTTGGCCGCTACAACCCGATGACCGCCCCCAAGACCATCAACCTCGACCTCGAGAAGATCGCCGACTGGCAGTCCAAGGGCGCTCAGCTCACCGACGCCGTCGCCGCTCTGGTCAAGGCCGCCAACGAGGGCGAGAAGACCGAGACCGTCGTCAAGAAGTCCAAGAAGCAGCTCGCCAAAGAGGCCGAGGCCGCTAAGGCTGCCGCTGAGGCCGCTGAGGGCGCCGAGGAGTAAATCGTGCCTGAGGTTGACGCTGCACAGCTCGAGGGTGAGGCAATGCTCTCAGATCGCATCGCCGATCTCGTCGAATATCTCGTTGTTCAGATCGTCGACGACCCGGATTCCGTGAGCCTTGAGGTCATTGATGGTGATGACGCCTCTACGATTGAGGTTTCTGTCGCCGAGGATGACGTCGCTAAGGTCATCGGCCGTCGTGGCCGTACCATCAAGGCCATTCGCACGCTCGCCCGTGCGCTGGCCGCTCGCCTCGACACTGCTGTCGAGGTAGAGGTTCTGGGCTAGGACCTTGAGGTCCCAGTACAAAAACATCGCCCGTGTGGTCAAGCCGCACGGAAGGAAGGGGGAGGTCCTCGCGCAGCCGCTGCGGGGGCTTCCTTCTGTATTAGAGCCGGGTATGCGCGTCGCCCTGACGCCGCCGGCGCTCAAGCGCGACCGCTTTTGCACGGTCGTGTCCGTCACCGATACGGGCGATGGCGATCTGGTCTCGTTTGAGGGCATTGACGACTTGACGGCCGCCGAGGGCATCACGGGATGCTATGTGCTGGCAAATCGTGACGACTTTGAGCTCGATTCGCTCGACGCCGCCTATGCCGACCTGATGGGTCGCGAGGTGGTCGACGAGCGCTTCGGTTCGCTCGGCACGATTGTCGAGATCATGTCGACGCCTGCCAACGATGTTTGGGTTGTCGAAGGCGATCGGTACGGCGAGGTACTGATTCCCGTGATCGAGCAGGTCGTGCTCGATCTTCCCGATGCAGGAACAATTTCCGTCCACGTGATGGATGGCTTGATCGATATGGACAAGTAGGGAGGACAACATGCTGATTGAGACCCTTTCGGTCTTTCCCGAGATGTTTGAGCCCGTTATGTCCACGTCGATCTTGGGCCGCGCCCGCAAGGCCGGCCTTTTTGATTTTAAGGCGTATAACCTGCGTGACTGGACGCACGACCGCCATCGTACCGTCGATGACGAGCCGTACGGCGGCGGGCAGGGCATGCTCATGAAGGTCGAGCCTATCGCCGAGGCCATCGAGGCCATTAGCGCGAAGGGCCCCAAGCCCACGGTGGTGTTCTTCACTCCCTGCGGCGAGGCCTTTACGCAGCATGTGGCCGAGCGCCTGCTCAAAAGCGAGCGCTTGCTGTTTGTGTGCAGCCGTTACGAGGGTGTCGACGAGCGTGCCTATGCGTATGCCGACGAGCGTCTGTCGATCGGCGATTACGTGCTCACGGGCGGCGAGCTTCCCGCTATGGTCGTTGCGGATGCCGTCGTACGCCTAATTCCCGGCGCCCTGGGTGACGAGATGAGCAACGTGGACGAGTCATTCTCGACTGCCGAGGACGGTGGTCTGCTCGAGTACGCGCAGTACACCCGTCCTGCCGAGTTCAACGGCGAGGGCGTGCCTCCAGTGCTCGTGAGCGGTGATCACGCCAAGGTCGATGCCTGGCGTCGCAAGAATGCCATCGAGCGTACCTGCCGCTGGCGCCCCGACCTGATCGAGACGGCGCGGCTTACGCCCCAGGAGCGCGCATACGCGCAGGAGATTCTGGACGCTTCGTATTCGCAGAGCGAGGAGTGAGTATGGTTCCTACGCAACATTCCGCGTTGAGGGGCGCTTTTGAGTGGATCGCGGTCATCGCAATCGCGCTCGTGGCCACCTTCCTGATCCGCACCTTTGTGGTCGAGCCCTTTGTGGTACCCACCGGCTCCATGGAGGATACGATCGAGATCGGCGATCAGATTCTGGCGCAGAAGGTGACGCTCGAGCTCGGTCAGCCCGTCAAACAGGGTGATATCGTGGTGTTCCATAACCCCGATGCCACGTCCGAGCATGACGTGCTGGTAAAGCGCGTCATCGCCACGGCCGGTCAGACGGTCGACCTTCAGGACGGCAAGGTCGTCGTCGACGGCCAGGCGCTCGATGAGGACTATACGACCGGCATGAGCTGGCCGCTTTCGGTCCAGGCGCCCGCCGCCCAGGTGAGCTATCCCTACACCGTCCCCGACGGCTGCGTGTGGGTGATGGGCGACAACCGCGAGAACTCAGCCGACTCACGCTACTTTGGTCCCGTTGATCGCTCTGATTTGATCGCCGTGGCGCTCGTGCGTTACTGGCCGCTTAACCGTCTGGGCGCTATCGACTAAAAACCGCTATAGTACAGTACCTAACCGTGTAATCGTTTCGACGAGGGGATATTAGAGGCATGAACGCTTCATCGCTTTCCTTCCAAGACATCATCCTGCGCCTCCAGCAGTACTGGGGCGAGCAGGGCTGCGTCATTATGCAGCCCTATGACTCCGAGGTCGGTGCCGGTACCTTCCACACCGCGACCACGCTGCGCTCGCTCGGTCCCGCCGAGTGGCGCACCTGCTATGCGCAGCCCTGCCGCCGTCCCGCCGACGGCCGCTACGGCGAGAATCCCAACCGCATGCAGCACTACTATCAGTTCCAGGTGCTCATCAAGCCCTCGCCGGTCAACGCCCAGGAGCTTTATCTGGGGTCTCTTGCCGCCATTGGCTTGGACCCCAACGACCATGACGTTCGTTTTGTCGAGGACGACTGGGAGAGCCCGACGCTCGGCGCCTGGGGCCTTGGCTGGGAGGTCTGGCTCAACGGCATGGAGGTTACGCAGTTCACGTACTTCCAGCAGGTGGGCGGTATCGAGGTCGACCCCGTGC
The DNA here is from genome assembly GCA_905215905.1 of uncultured bacterium. Classification (GTDB taxonomy): domain Bacteria; phylum Actinomycetota; class Coriobacteriia; order Coriobacteriales; family Coriobacteriaceae; genus Collinsella. Next base: position 85,783 of record CAJMRI010000006.1, read on the forward strand.
CCGTCGAGATCACCTATGGCCTGGAGCGTATCGCTATGTACGCCCAGGGCGTCAACTCGGTCTACGATCTGGTGTGGAGCTACCTGCCCGACGGCACGCCCATGACCTACGGCGACGTGTTCCTCGAGAACGAGCGCGAGTTCAGTGCCTATAACTTTGAGGTTGCCAACGTCGAGATGATGCGTCAGAAGTTTGACGACTACGAGGTCGAGTGCCATTCCTGCCTGGAGCGCAAGCTGCCGCTGCCCGCATACGACTGCGTCATGAAGTGCAGCCACGCTTTCAATCTGCTCGATGCCCGCGGCGCTCTGTCTGCGGTCGAGCGTGCCAACTACATCCTGCGCGTCCGCGCCGTCGCCAAGGCGTGCTGCGAGGCCTATATGGCCGAGGTCGCCGGAGTCAACGAGAATGCCGACCAGGAAGGCGAGGTGGCGTAAGCCATGGCAGACGCTAAGGATTTCCTGTTTGAGATCGGTACGGAGGAAATGCCCTCCGCACCGCTGAACAATGCCGTCAAGCAGCTTGGCACCATGATCGCCAAGGGTCTCGACGAGGCCGGTCTGGCCCACGGCGAGGTCCGCGTGATCTCGAGCCCGCGTCGCCTGGCTGCGCTCGTTGCCGACGTCGCCACCGCGACCGATGAGGTTCACGAGGTCAAGCGCGGCCCCGCGGCCAACATCGCCTTCGACGCTGACGGTAACGCCACCAAGGCCGCCCAGGGCTTCGCCCGCAAGTGCGGTGTGGCTGCCGAGGATCTGGTCCGTCGCGAGGACACCGACGGCCGCGAGTACGTCTTTGCCGAGAAGAATATTCCTTCCGCACCGGCTACGCCGATTCTGACCGCTCTGTGCGAGAAGACCATCGCCGGCCTGCAGTGGCCCAACTACCGCTCTCAGCGCTGGGGCCACGAGCACGCCACCTTCGTGCGCCCGGTCCGTTGGATCTGCTGCCTTCTGGGCGAGGACGTTGTGCCCGTGTCGTTTGCCGACGTGACGAGCGGCAATACCACGCGCGGCCATCGCGTGCTTGGCCCCGGTGACCACGTTGTCGCTAGCCCCGCCGCCTACGAGCAGGTGCTCGAGGACGCCGGCGTGCTCTCTGCCGAGCGCCGTCGCGAGGCGATTCTCGCCGGTATCGCCGAGGTCGAGGCTGCCCGTCCCGGCTGCCATGTCGATACGCCCAAGAAGGTCTTCGAGGAGGTCATTAACCTCTGCGAGTGGCCGACGGTGCTCGTCGGTACCTTCGACGAGGAGTTCCTCAAGGTCCCGCACGAGATTATCTGCGAGTCCATGCTCACCAACCAGCGCTACTTCCCGATCTATGACGGCGAGGGCAAGCTCACGCGTGAGTTCGTGGTCGTTTCCAACAGCAAACCCGAGAATGCCGAGCGCGTGATCGACGGCAACGAGCGCGTCGTGCGCGCCCGTCTGGACGACGCTAAGTTCTTCTACGAGGAGGACCTGAAGATCTCCCTCGACGAGTTCCGTGAGCGTCTGTCCAAGGTCGCCTTCCAGGAGAAGCTCGGCAGCGTGCTCGCCAAGTCCGAGCGCATCGAGCAGCTCGCGCTCGCTATTGCCCGCGAGGCTCATCTGGGCGCCCATCTTGCCGCCGACGCCGCTCGCGCCGCGCACCTGTGCAAGGCCGACCTGGTGTCCAACGCCGTCGTCGAGTTCACGAGTCAGCAGGGCGTGATGGGCGGTTACTACGCCACCGCGATGGGGGAGAACGACGAGGTCGCCCACGCCATTCGCGATCATTATCGTCCCCGCTTTGCCGGTGACGAGCTGCCTGAGGGCACCGCTGGCTGCATCGTGGCCTGCGCCGACAAGCTCGATACCATCGCCGGTATCTTTGCCATCGGCGAGCCCCCGACCGGCTCCTCCGACCCCTACGCGCTGCGTCGTGCCGCTATCGGCATTATCAACATCCTGCGCGACCGTCTGCCGATCGACCCCACGTCGCTCATCGACTTTGCCCTCGAACTCTACAGTGAGCAGGGCATTGAGTTCGACGCCGCCGAGGTCGCCCAGCAGGTTCGTGACTTCTTCCATGGCCGCCTGGTGAGCATGGCCCGCGACGAAAAGATTCCGGCCGATACCGTCGCCGCCGTCTCCGCGGTGCACATCATCGCCCCGTCCGTCTTCTTCGCCCGCTGCGCCGCCCTCGACGAGGCCCGCAAGAACGACGCTGAGACGTTCGACAACCTGGCGACCGCCTATGCCCGCGCCGCGCATATCTCCAAGCCCGAGCTGGGTGCGGAGTATGACCGCAGCCTGATGGGCGAGGTCGAGCTTGCGCTCGCCGACGCCTCCGAGGCTGCTCAGACCGCCGTCGATGCCGCTCTTGCTGCCGAGGACTACCCGGCCGCATTTGCCGCCCTCGCCGCCCTGCGCGCGCCCATCGACCGTTTCTTCGATGAGGTCATGGTCATGGACAAGGACGAGCAGCTTCGCGATAATCGCCTTAAGCTGCTCAACCGCTTCGAGGCCGTTTTCTCCGGCATTGCCAACATCGGTGAGCTTGCCCGCAAAAAGTAAGCCAGCCTGCGCATAAGCGCAAAAGGAGCCCCGCATGGATTGCCCGGTCACCGCTCGTCCCACCGTTATCGTTATCTCCGACTCGCTCGGCGATACCGCTTGTGAGGTGGTGCTTGCGGCGTCCGGGCAATTTGATGAAGGGGCTTTTCGCGTTTTGCGCCTGCCCAAGGTGACCTCCGTGGAGCAGGTCAAGTCATTTGTGGGGCCGCGCGTCGATGCCGACCATCGCGATGTCGCCGTGTTCCATACCATTGTCGATCCGGCGCTTCGCGCCCGCGTGCTCGATTACCTGGGTATGCTGCATATCCGTTCGGTTGACCTGATCGGCCCGACGCTTGCCGTGCTGTCGTCGCTCATCGGTGTGCCGCCCAAGTGCGTTGCGGGCGTGATTCACAAGACCGATGACCGCTATTTCCATCGTATCGAGGCCATGGAGTATTTCGTTGAGCACGATGACGGTCGTGGTTGCGACGATCTGTCGGGTGCCGATATCGTGCTGCTGGGTGTGTCGCGTACATCCAAGACGCCGCTGTCGATGTATTTAGCCTATCAGGGCTACAAGGTCGCCAATGTCCCACTGGCGCATGGCATGGAGCCGCCCAAGTCGATTTACGAGGTTGACCCGATGCACCTGTTCGGCCTGATTTCGACCGTCGATGTGATTTCCGAAATTCGCGATAGCCGCTTGGGCGATGACTACGCCCGTGCCGTTGCCGGCTCCTATGCCGAGCCCGAGAGCGTGCGCAGCGAACTTGAGGAAGCTCGCGCCCTCATGAAGCGCCTGGGCTGCTTTGTTGTGCGCACCGACGGCAAGGCGATCGAGGAAAGCGCTGCCGAGATCATTAGCCACTTGGAGGAAATCCAAGATGCCCGCGCCCGCCGAGCCGCCCGCCGCGTCCAACAGTAGTAGTCCTTTCTGTGATGATTTTTCTGGGACGGGGATTAAAAAATCATTAGGTACTCAATGATTTTTTAATCCCCGTCCCAGAAAAATCATCGGAGTGGCTAAATAGCCTGAATTGATAAAGCGATTTAGCAAAAAGATCGCATCTGACCTGCATTCTTCTTGTAGTGGTATCTTCATAAGGTAACCAACTTTACCTACCGTTTACCGTCTGTTTTAGCACGTTTACCAAACCGCGTATCCTCTGCTCAAGCCCGTTCTTATCCCGCCGTATAGTTCCCTCACGGCCCGCATCCGGCGGGTCGATTCGTTACCACGGTCGTGCGCGAGAGCGCATGGAAGGGGAAGTATCGTGAGCGATTGCAAGAGGGTTTACCGTTTTGGAACCGACGCCCAGGGCACCTGTGTCACCGAGGGCGACAAGTCCATGAACTTTGTGCTTGGCGGCAAAGGCGCGAACCTTGCCGAGATGAGCCGCATCGGCCTGCCGGTTCCCGGTGGCTTTACCATTACCTGCCAGACTTGCGTTGAGTACTCCGGCGCCGGCAATGTGTGGCCCGAGGGCGCACTCGATGAGATCGTTGCCGCTGAGGCGGACCTCGAGGCCCGTTGCGGCAAGAAACTCGGCGATGCCTCCGATCCGCTGCTCGTGTCGGTTCGCTCGGGCGCTCCGTTCTCCATGCCCGGCATGATGGACACGGTCCTCAACCTGGGCCTCAACGACGATTCCGTCCGGGGCCTTATCGCGCAGACGCAGAACCCGCGCTTTGCCTGGGACAGCTACCGTCGCTTTATCCAGATGTTCTCCAACGTCGTCATGGGCGTCGACGCCGACCTATTCGAGAACGCCCTGACCCAGGCCCGCCTGGTCGCCGGCGTTCGTGTCGATTCCGAGCTTTCGGCCGAGGACCTGCAGGAGCTCGTCGAGACCTTTAAGGGCATCTTCTCCGAGAACGTCGAGGCGACCCTGTATCCCGAGCTCGAGGTCGCCGACGGTAAGCCCGTTTTCCCGCACGATCCGGAGCTCCAGCTGCGCCTTGCCATCCAGGCCGTCTTTGGCAGCTGGATGAACGAGCGCGCCTGCATCTACCGCAAGCAGCACGGCATTTCCGACGAGCTCGGCACCGCCGTCAACGTCCAGGCCATGGCCTTTGGCAACAAGGGCGAGACCTCTGCGACCGGCGTCGCCTTTACGCGCAACCCGGCCGACGGCACCAAGGAGTTCTATGGCGACTTTTTGGTGAATGCCCAGGGCGAGGACGTCGTCGCCGGCATCCGAAACACCGAGCCCATCGCCGACCTCAAGACCACCTCGGGCCTCGAGTCCGCAGGCGAGGAGCTCGAGCGCGTGTTCCTGACGCTCGAGGATCATTACCGCGATATGTGCGATATCGAGTTTACCATCGAGCAGGGCAAGCTCTGGATGCTCCAGACCCGCGTGGGCAAGCGCACCGCCACTGCCGCCCTGCGCATTGCTATCGAAATGGTCGAGGAGGGTCTCATCACCCGCGAGGAGGCTGTGAGCCGCATCGATCCCGCGCAGCTCGGCCAGCTCCTGCACCCGCAGTTCGACGCCTCCAAGAAGTACGAGGCCCTGGCCAGCGGCCTTAACGCCAGCCCTGGTGCCGCCGTGGGCGAGGTCGTGTTCTCGAGTGATGACGCCGTCGCGCGCGCCAACGAGGGCCACAAGGTCATTCTGGTCCGCTGGGAGACCAACCCCGACGACCTGAAGGGCATGGTCGCCGCCGAGGGCATCCTGACCAGCCACGGCGGCAAGACGAGCCATGCCGCCGTTATCGCCCGCGGCATGGGTACGCCCTGCGTTTGCGGCGTTGAGCGCTTCCACATTGACGCGGCAGAGAAGGTCGTGCGCATCGAGGGCAGCGACCGCGTGCTGCGCGAGGGCGATGTCATCTCCATCGACGGCACCCAGGGTATCGTCGTCGACGGCGCGGTTGACCTGGTCTCTGCAGAGCTCACCGGCGACCTGGACACCATCCTGTCTTGGGCCGATGAGATCCGTTTGGACGAGACCGACGGTCACGCCAACCACGTGCGCGTCAACGCCGACAACCCCGAGGATGCCGAGCTCGCGCTCGAGTTTGGCGCCGAGGCCATCGGTCTATGTCGCACCGAGCACATGTTCCTGGGCGATCGCAAGAACATCATCCAGAGCTTTATCCTGTCTGACGATGAGGCCGTGAAGCAGCAGGCCCTGGCCGACTTGCTCAAGGTTCAGACCGAGGACTTCCTGGCGATGTTCAAGACCATGTCCGGTCGCGATGTGGTCGTCCGCCTGCTCGATCCGCCGCTTCATGAGTTCCTGGATAATCCTCGCGAGCTCGAGGTCGCCATCACCAAGAAGGAGGCCGCCGGCGCTCCCGAGGAGGAGCTCACTGCCCTGCGCGCCCGCCTGCGTCGCATCGACGGCATGGTCGAGTCCAACCCCATGCTGGGCTTGCGCGGCGTGCGCCTGTCCGTCGTCTTTGGCGATCTGCCGCTCATGCAGGTTCGCGCCGTCGCCACGGCCGCTGCCCGCCTTATCAAGGAGGGTGTCGACCCGCGCCCCGAGATCATGGTTCCGCTCGTTTCCATCACGGCCGAGCATGTCCAGACCCGCGAGGTTATCGAGCGCGTGATCGCCGAGGTTTCCGCCGAGGAAGGCGTCGAGCTCAATATTCCCGTGGGCACGATGCTCGAGCTGCCGCGTGCCTGCATGGTCGCTGACGAGATCGCCCATCATGCCGACTTCTTCTGCTTTGGTACCAACGACCTCACCCAGACGACCTTTGGCTTCTCGCGCGATGACGCCGAGGCCAAGTTCATCCCGCTGTACATGCATAAAAAGATCCTGAAAGACAACCCCTTCGAGACCATCGACGCGGCGGTGCTGGAGCTCGTGCGCCTGGCCGTCGAGAAGGGCCGCGCCACCAATCCCGACATGCACTTTGGCGTGTGCGGCGAGCACGGCGGCGACCCCAAGTCCATCAAGGGCCTGTTTAACGTGGCCGACGTGGACTACGTGTCCTGCTCGCCCTATCGCGTGCCCCTCGCGCGCCTGGCTGCCGCTCAGGCCAAGCTCGAGGCCAAGCGCAACGCCTAGCCCCCTGCGCATCGACGCCTAGCGTAGCGCCCCTTCATACCGCCCGTCTCATTCGTGAGGCGGGCGGTTATCATGTGCGGGTTTTGTCTTTTTGTCTGCGTAAAAAATTGTTCTTGCAGCAGAAACCCGCGCGTGTATACTCGAATACGTTTGTTCAACTACGTGCCGGCCAAGGTGGTACGGCACCTCTAGAAGAGTAAGGAATTGCACATGGATTACATCCGCGCAATCGAGCGTCAGCAGATCCGCGAGGACATTCCTCAGGTTCGCGTCGCCGACAACGTCAAGGTTCACTACCGCATTAAGGAAGGCGACCGCGAGCGCATCCAGGTCTTCCAGGGTGACGTCATCCGCATGGCCGGCGCCGGTGCCCGCGAGACCTTCACCGTCCGCAAGATGTCCTTCGGTGTCGGTGTTGAGCGTACCTTCCCGCTTCACAGCCCCAAGATCGCCAAGCTCGAGGTCGTCCGTCATGGTCGCGTCCGTCGCGCCAAGCTGTACTACCTCCGCGACAAGGTGGGCAAGGCTGCTCGCATCCCCGAGAAGCGCTAAGAAGATCGCAGCGTCTGTCCACTCGTTTGGACACAAGGGTCACCTTCGGGTGGCCCTTCTTTTTATCTGATTTGCATGCAAGGAGGGCCTGGTATGGCCAACATGACGAGCTCGGTTTCGGCATCGCAGGTTGCCGGAGAGCTGGCGAGCGCAACGTTTGAGGAGATCCCCGCCCTCGTGGAGCATTATCGCGAGGACCCGCGCCAGCAGGTGATCAAGGCTTGTGAACGCGCCCTCAAACGCCATGACAAAGAGCTTGCCGAGCGCGAGCGCGTCAATGACATGTACGAGCTTATGCATGAGCTTGGCGGCGATGGAGTGGTCGTTGGTGTCGACGAGGTGGGTCGCGGATCGGTGGCCGGTCCTTTGACGGTATGCGCCGTCTGCCTTCCTATGGAGCCGCGCGTCTGGGGCATCAACGATTCCAAAAAGCTCACGCCGGCGCGCCGCGAGTTGCTCTCGGTGAAGATAGCCGAGGTGGCGACTGCCATCGGCTTTTGCCATATCGCGCCGAAGGATATCGATGAGATGGGCATGGCCCGTGCTATCCGTACCGCCGTTGCGGGCGCCGTGGCCGATACGGGACTTGAACCCGACTGCGTCCTCATGGATGGCAACCCCTTGGGCGCCGTTCCTAACGAGCGCGATGTGGTGAAGGGCGATGCCAAGATCGCCTGCATCGCCGCGGCGTCCATCATGGCCAAGGTCACGCGTGACGAGATGATGGTCGAGTACGACGCCGAATACCCCGAGTACCATCTGGCCGAGTCGAAGGGCTATGCGAGCCCCGAGCATATCGAGGCCATTCGCAAACATGGACTTTGTCCGCTGCACCGCGTGAGCTTTTGCGGAAACTTTCTGCAGACTGAGCGCCTTTTCTAGGCCAATTGTGGAGATAGGGACCTTAAAGGTTCTATAAACCTGCTGGTAGCGGGCCGTATGCAACAGCATTGCTGCGTACGGCCCGTTTTTTGATGGCATTTGGTCAGCTTTTGGTTTGCTTCCGGTACTTACCCGCATGAAAGGTGCCCTCATCATCGGGGCAATGCAGTGTGCGGGAAAGGAGACCCCATGAGTGCCGCAAGCAAAAAGAGCAAGACGCAGCAGCTCAAGGAGCGTTGGGAAAACGGCGAGCTCGACTGCGGGGCGATGACGCCCGAGTTTATCAAGGGACTCAGTCCCCGCGAGCTGGGCATGCTGGGCGAGCTGATCACCATCGACTACTTTAACGAACGCGGCTACACCTTGCTGGAGCAGGGTTATCGTTGCACCGAGGGCGAGGCCGATCTGGTGCTGCTCGATGAGCTCGACGATGTCGTGGTGATGGCCGAGGTCAAGACCAGACGCGTCGCACTGGATTGCAACACGCGGGTCTTTCCCGAGGAGGCCGTGGACGCTCAAAAGCAACGCCGCTACCGCCGCATCGCAAGCTGCTATCTTATGGAGCATTATCCGCTCAAGGCGATTCGCTTCGATGCCGTGGGTGTCACCATTCGCGGCGGGCATATCGCCGAGATCGAGCATCAGTACAACGCGTTCGATTGGCAGGTGTCGTGATGGCGTTCGAGACGTTTGCCGTTCACGCGGCCTGCATCCGTGGCGTCGAGGCGATTCACGTCACGGTCGAGGTCTCGCTTGCCGGTGGCGTTCCGGGCATCCAGATGCTCGGCATTCCGAGTATGGAGGTGATGGAGTCACGCGGTCGTATTCGCTGTGCGATGCGCTCCGCCGGGTTCGAGATTCCGCGCTCGGGCATTACGGTCAATCTGGCGCCCGGCGATATTCGCAAGACCGGTAGCGGCTTTGATCTGCCCATCGCCATCGCGGTATTGGCGGCCGATGGTCAGATTCCCCGCGACAACCTCGATCGTTGTCTTATTGCTGGTGAGCTTGGCTTGGACGGTACGGTGCTTCCTGTCAAGGGCGAGGTGGCGTTTCAGCTATTGGCGCGTGATATGGGGCTGTCCTTTATCGCCGGCAGGTCCGATCAGCATGTGCCGCTTGCGGGCGTGGATTGTGGATTCATCGATCATTTGTCTCAGCTTGCCCATGGCATGGGCGATGCCGCGCGGCACTACTTGGATTCCGAGGGTGTTGAGGCGACCTTTGAGCCCGAACTCGACTATGCCGACGTGCTAGGGCAGGAGGTTGCCAAACGCGGCATGGCGCTGGCGGCAGCGGGTGAGCTCGGTTTGCTTATGATCGGGTCCCCGGGATCGGGCAAGACGATGCTCGCGCGTCGTATGACCGGCATCCTGCCCGAGCTTTCCGTTGAGGATCAACAGGAGGCGCTGTGCATCCATTCGGTTTTGGGTGAGAACATTGATGGCTTGTTGGCGGGGCACCGGCCCTTCCGCAGTCCCCATCACAGTATTTCGACCGCAGGTCTTATCGGCGGTGGGCGCCCGGTGCACCCGGGTGAGATCAGCCTTGCTCATGGCGGCGTGCTATTTTTGGACGAGCTTGCCGAGTTTCCCACGGGTGTGCTGCAGACGCTGCGTCAGCCCATCGAGCGCGGCTATGTGAGGATCGTGCGCGTCGACGGGGCCTTTACCTTCCCGTCGCGCTTTCAGCTGCTGGCTGCGAGCAATCCCTGCCCCTGCGGCTTTTTGGGCGATCGTGAGGTACCGTGTCGCTGCTCGGCGGCGATGGTCGAGCGCTATCGGTCTAAACTGCGCGGTCCTTTGGCCGACCGTATCGACATGATGATCGATGTGACCCGTCCCGACCCTCAGGTGATTATCGAGGGCGCGGAGGGTATGTCGTCAGCTGAGTTACGTGACTACGTTGTGCGCGGTCGCGCTTTTCGCGCTTGGCGCGAATCCCGTATGGACGATGCGGATGCCGAGGCCGAGGATGACGAGACACGGTCCATTGATGGCGTCGTTTCGACCTTTGAGCTCGATGATGCGGCGGAGAAGTGTGTGCTCGGCCTGTCCAAACGCACGCATCTCACGGGCCGCGGTATCGTGCGCCTGGTGCGTATCGCGCGTACAATCGCTGACGTCGCCGAGAGCGAGCAGGTGACGCAGGACCATGTGCTCGAGGCGGCGATGTACCAGGGAAGGAGGGACCAATGATAGCCGAGGGGACCTTTGAGCTGCATCCAGGTGATGCGTTGTATCCCGAGACCGTTTTGGAGCTTTCTGATGTACCCCAGACGCTTTATGTGCGTGGCAATCCCGAGGTGCTTTCGACGCCCGCGCTCTCCATCATCGGCGCGCGCAAGGCCTCTCCGTATGGTCTTGCCGTGGCAGAGCTTGCGGCAAAGGTTGCGGTCGAGGCGGGCGTGACGGTAGTTTCGGGCGGCGCGGTCGGTTGTGACCAGGCCTCGGGTTGGGCTGCGGTCAATGCCGGCGGCAAACACGTCGTGGTGCTGGGGACGGGCGCCGACGTGGTCTACCCGCGTTCGAGCGCGGGGCTTATTATGCGCACGCTCGATACGGGTGGCGCGGTCGTGTCGATCTCTCCGTGGGGCATGGGTCCGCGCAAGTTTGCCTTTCCGCGCCGCAATCGCGTGATCGCGGCCCTGTCGCAAGCCCTCTTTGTTTCCGAGGCGGGTATGCCTTCCGGGACGTTTTCTACAGCCGAGGCTGCTATGGATTTGGGGCGAGAACTTCTTGCCGTGCCGGGGTCGATCCTATCGCCCGAGTCGCGTGGCACGAATTACCTCATTGCGAACGGTGCCTGCTGCATCATCGACGAGGAATCTATCGAGATGGCTATCTCACGCATCTACGGCACCCTGCGCTACTCGCGCCCCGATGCTCCCGGCATTGCCGACCTGGATCCAACACAGCAGACCGTGATGCATGCGCTCATCGCCTCTCCGCTCAAGGTCGACGACATCGCGGCGCTCGTCTCGCTCGATGCTGTCGGCGTACTCAAACTCTTGGGTTCGCTTGAACTCGAGGGCCTTATCGAGCGCATGATGGATGGAAGGTATGCGCCCTCCAAGTTTGCCCTTCACGCCCAGACGCCCTTCGGTCACAATGGAAAACGTGTCAATTAGAAAGGTGTTTGCAGATGCAGTTCGATCAGGTGACGGTTATCGGTGGCGGTCTGGCGGGTTCGGAATGCGCGATCCAGCTGGCAGACCGCGGTTTTGCCGTTAGGCTGTGCGAGATGCGCCCCCAGGTTAGCTCCCCGGCTCACCATACCGATCACTTGGCAGAGCTCGTCTGCTCCAATTCGTTTAAGTCGACCCGTCCGGATTCCGCGGCTGGTTTGCTGAAGGCCGAGCTTGAGCGCATGGGTTCAGTCCTGCTCGATTGCGCCCATCGCGCGGCTGTTCCCGCCGGCGGTGCCCTGGCGGTCGACCGCGTCAAGTTTTCCGAGCTTGTCGAGGCCGAGGTTGCCGCCCGTCCCAATATCGAGGTCGTGCACGGCGAGGTCACGCAGATTCCCGAGGGCCACGTGGTCATTGCCGCGGGCCCGCTGTGTTCACCGGCGCTGAGCGAAGAGGTCATGAAGCTCGTCGGCGGCGACGCCCTTGCGTTCTTCGATGCCGCGGCGCCGATCGTCGATGCCTCCACGCTCGATATGGACGTGCTGTTCTCGCAGTCGCGCTACGAGGAGCAGGGGAGCGGCGACTATCTCAACGCTCCGCTCAACAAGGAGGAGTACGAGGCCTTTATCGAGGCACTTACCACGGCCGACCGCGTGGTGCTCAAAGACTTTGAGGGCGGCGATCTGTTCCAGGCCTGCCAACCTGCCGAGGAAGTTGCGCGCACCGGCAAGGACGCCATTCGCTTTGGCGCCATGAAGCCCGTCGGCCTCACCGACCCGCGTACCGGACGTCGCCCCTGGGCGGCGATTCAGCTGCGTGCCGAGAACAAGGAGAAGACCGCCTATAACCTGGTGGGCTTCCAGACAAACCTGACCTTTGGCGAGCAGAAGCGCGTCTTCCATATGGTGCCGGGCCTGGGGAACGCTGAGTTCTTCCGCTACGGTGTCATGCATCGCAATACCTTTGTCGACGCCCCGCACGTGCTCGATGGCACCTTTGCCGTGCCCGGTACCGGCGTGCGCCTGGCCGGTCAGATCACCGGCACCGAGGGGTACATGGAAGCCGTGGCGACCGGTCTGCTCGCGGCGCTCAACACCTATGCCGAGGCTATCGGTGTCGCGGGCGTCGAGTTGCCGCGCGTGGGCGCCCTGGGTGCGCTCGTGGGCTATGCGACCGATCCTGCCACCGTGGGCTATCAGCCTATGCATGTCAACTTTGGCCTGGTGCCGCCACTCGAGGATGGTAAGCGCCGCAGCAAGCGCGACCGCTACCAGGCCTATGCGGACCGTGCGCTCGAGGCCCTTGATGCCTATCTGGCCACTCGTCCTGATCTGTTTGGAGGCGACCGGTCATAGCCTTTGACCTGTACGACACCGTCGACTCGTTTATCGCCTATATCTCACGTGTCGAGGGACTTTCTCCCAACACGGTGACGGCCTACGGCTCGAGGCTGGAGCGCTTTGCTGCCTGGTGCGAGCGCGAGGATATCGATGCTTTCGCTGCCGACGTGCGCACCATTCGTCGCTATCTTGCCGAGCTTTCGCGTGAGCAGGTGGCTCCCCGAACGCTTGCGGCGCATCTGTCGGCTATCCGATCGCTCTATCGATGGATGGCTGCCGAGGGGGTCGTGGAGGGCGATGTGGTCTCGGCAATTTCCTCGCCCAAGCTCCCGCGCGATCTACCCGGTGTGCTGACGACCCAACAGGTGGAGGCGCTGCTCAAGACGCCTGATACCTCAACACCCGCGGGACTGCGCGATGCGGCGATGCTCGAGCTGCTCTATGCCTCGGGCGCCCGTATCTCTGAGCTCGCAGCACTCAATGTGGAGTCCATTGCGTGGTCCGAACGCACGCTGCGCCTGTGGGGCAAGGGGAGCAAAGAACGTATCGTCCCTCTGTATCGTCGTGCGCTCGAGGCGACGCGTCTCTATATCGAGGAGGGGAGGCCGGAGTTGCTCGCTCAGGCAAAGCGTCGTGACCCCGCTACCGGGCCGCATCCACTGCTTATATCGGCGCGCGGTAATCGCATGAGTGCCGCCATGCTCAGGCGGCGGTTTCATACTCTGGCGACGCTCGCCGGCATTCCGGCCGACATCGCCCCGCATGCGATGCGCCATACCTTTGCGACCGACTTGCTCGAGGGCGGCGCGGACCTGCGCTCGGTTCAAGAGCTGCTAGGTCATGCGAGCCTGTCCACGACGCAGATCTACACGCATCTCACACCCGATCGGCTTAAGCGGGCTGTGGCTCAAGCCCATCCCCGCGGCGAATAGTGGCTGGGACGTCCCGCGCCGCACTCAGGTGTGTGGTTTTGATTGCGGGTTGGCACGAAGATGCATTCCTGCTATCATTCATCGGGTTGCTTCACGGCAACATGTTTTTATCACGCACGCGCGGCTACTTCATACCGTGGTGCCCGGGCTTTGGTAGCACATGTCCGGGTTGGTTTTGGAGGATGACCCCGCGCGGAGGCAAACCACAGGAGGTTTAACATGGCTACCAAGATTAATATCCGCACCCTGCTCGAGGCCGGCTGCCACTTCGGCCACCAGACCCGTCGCTGGAACCCCAAGATGAAGCCGTTCATCTTCGGTGAGCGCAACGGCATCTACATCCTCGACCTCAAGCAGACCATCCTCGACGCCGACCAGGCCTACACCTTCGTCAAGAACGTCGCCAAGGGTGGCAACGTGCTGTTCGTCGGCACCAAGAAGCAGGCTCAGGAGGCCGTCAAGAACGCTGCTGAGCGCGCCAACATGCCCTACATCAACCAGCGTTGGCTCGGCGGTATGCTGACCAACTTCGTCACCATCCGCTCCCGCATCAACCGCATGGAGGAGCTCGAGGCCATGGTCGAGGACGGCCGCATGGCAGTGCTCCCCAAGAAGGAGCAGGCTGTGCTCGGCAAGGAGCTCACCAAGCTCCAGACCAACCTCGGTGGCGCCCGCGACATGAAGGGTCTGCCCCAGGCTCTCTTCGTCATCGACACCAAGCGCGAGGAGAACGCCATCAAGGAGGCCCAGCGCCTGAACATCCCCGTCGTCGCTCTGATCGACACCAACTCCGATCCCGACGAGGTCGAGTACGGCATCCCCTGCAACGATGACGCTATCTCCGCTGTTACCCTTATGTGCGAGCTCATGGCTGACGCCTGCCTCGCTGGCTCCGGCAAGGAGCAGGTCTCCGAGGCCGAGATGGCCGCTGAGCCCAAGGCCGAGTAAATCAGTCTTAGTTAATTCTTTTTCATCTCTTTGAAAGGAACCACAATGGCCCAGATTACCGCCGCTATGGTCAAGCAGCTCCGCGAGATGACCGACTCCCCGATGATGGAGTGCAAGAAGGCTCTCGTCGAGGCTGACGGCGACATGGACGCCGCTGTCGACGTTCTGCGTAAGAACGGCCTTGCCAAGGCTGCCAAGAAGGCTGGCCGTGAGACCAACGAGGGCGCTGTCGCCGCGTTCGTCTCCGAGGATGGCAAGACCGGCGCTCTGCTCGAGCTCTCCTGCGAGACCGACTTCGTTGGCTCCAACGCCAAGTTCACCGGCTTTGCTTCCAAGGTCGCCGAGGTTGTCGCTACCACCGAGCCTGCTGACGTCGACGCCCTGCTCGAGAAGCCGATGGGCGAGGAGACCGTTTCCTCCGAGCTCACCGAGATGATTCACATCATGGGCGAGAACATGAAGATCTCCCGTTTCGCCGCCCGCAAGGCCGAGAACGGCGCGCTCGCTTCTTACATCCACATGGGTGGTAAGATCGGCGTCCTCGTCGAGTTCGCCTTCGAGAAGGCCGAGACCGCTCAGGCTGAGTCCTTCAAGACCTTCGCTCACGACGTTGCCCTTCAGGTTGCCGCTGTCGCCCCGATCTGCGCTACCCGCGATCAGGTTCCGGCCGAGACCGTCGAGCACGAGAAGCAGATCTACATGGCTCAGGCTGCCGAGTCCGGCAAGCCCGAGGCCATCCAGGAGAAGATGGCTGTCGGCCGTCTGGAGAAGTTCTACAAGCAGTCCGTGCTCACCGAGCAGGAGTTCATCAAGGACAGCTCCCTCACCATCAAGAAGTACGCTGAGCAGGTCTCCAAGGAGCTCGGCGACACCATTACCGTCGTTGCCTTTGACCGTCTGGTCCGTGGCGAGTAAATAAGCTCTTGTAGCTGGTAATGAGCAGGCTGTGGGTTTTACTCACAGCCTGCTTTTTCATGGCTCTTCTTAGAGCCTTTGATAGAATGTTGAGAGTTCAATCTAAAGGAGGATCGCTTTGTCCGACATCCGATATAAACGCGTGCTTCTGAAGCTTTCCGGCGAAGCACTGATGGGCGACGGCCAATATGGCATCGACCCCAAGGTTACCGACCATCTTGCCAAACAGGTCAAGGAGCTGCTCGCCGTTGGCCATGAGGTCGGCGTCGTTGTCGGCGGCGGCAATATTTTCCGCGGCATGGCAGGCGCTGCCGGTGGCATGGAGCGTGCTCAGGCCGACTACATGGGCATGCTGGCAACCGTTATGAACGCGCTCGCCCTGCAGGATGCCTTCGAGCACAACGATGTTCCCTGCCGCGTGATGAGCGCTATCCAGATGAACGAGATCTGCGAGCCCTATATTCGTCGCCGCGCTATCAACCATCTGTCCAAGGGCAACGTCGTCATCTTCGCTGCCGGTTCGGGCAATCCGTACTTTACGACCGACACCGCCGCGGCTCTTCGTGCGTGCGAGATCGGCGCCGAGATTCTGATTAAAGCCACCAAGGTTGACGGCATCTACGACAAGGATCCCGTCAAGTGCGCCGATGCCGTCCGTTTTGACAAGATTACCTATCACGAGGTTCTCGTCCGCGGTCTGCAGGTTATGGATTCCACGGCTACGGCACTGTGCCAGGATAACCGTATGCCGATTTTGGTCCTCAACATCGATGGCGAGGACACCGTCAAGCGCGCGCTTTCGGGTGAGCCCGTCGGCACGCTCGTCTATCAGGAGGATTAAGCATGGCAGAGAACATCACCGCCCATATGGACAAGTCGCTCGAGTCCCTCAAGCATAACTTCTCCAAGGTCCGTACCGGCCGCGCCAACGCCAACATTCTGTCCGACATCACCGTCGATTATTACGGTGTTCCCACGCCGGTCACGCAGGTTGCCGCTGTCAAGACCCCCGAGGCCCACATGCTGCTCATCGAGCCGTGGGACAAGGCGCTCATCAATGCTATCGTCAAGGCCATCGGCGCTTCCGATCTGGGCATTACCCCCAACTCCGATGGCACCGTCGTTCGTCTTCCGTTCCCGGCTCCCACTGAGGAGCGCCGTCGCGAGCTCGTCAAGGAGTGCCGCGAGTACGCCGAGCAGGCCAAGGTGTCTATCCGTAACATCCGTCGCGACTTTAACAACAAGCTCGAGCGCGATGAGGAGCTCACCGAGGACGATGTCCGTCGCGAGCAGGCCAAGGTCCAGAAGCACACCGATGAGT
Source organism: uncultured bacterium (assembly GCA_905215905.1). GTDB lineage: Bacteria > Actinomycetota > Coriobacteriia > Coriobacteriales > Coriobacteriaceae > Collinsella. Next base: position 102,344 of record CAJMRI010000006.1, read on the forward strand.
ATGTCGCCAAGGTTGAGGAGCTTCTGAAGGAAAAAGAAGCCGAGGTCATGGAGATCTAAGGTGCAATACGACGAGCATAAACTGGTCGAGTACTTTGCCGACGCCCCTGCGGGCGTCGGTTTTTCCGACCTTGACCTCAATAACATTCCGCACCATATCTCGTGCATCATGGACGGCAACGGTCGTTGGGCCACGTCGCGCGGTCTTGCACGCACCGAGGGTCATAAGGCAGGTATCGTCTCGCTGCGCGAGATCATTACCGCCTGCGTGCGTCTGGGCGTCGACGTGCTTTCGGCCTATGCTTTTTCTACCGAAAACTGGAACCGTCCGCAGCATGAGGTCAACGTCTTGATGCATCTGTTTGCCAAGACGTTTATCGACGAGCTGCCTCTTCTGAAGCGCGAAAACGTGCGCGTTGTTTTTTTGGGTGACATTTCCGCACTGCCCAAGAAGACCCGCGATGTCTTTGAGCGCGGTCTAGCCGAGTGTGCCGACCACACCGGCATGACGCTGGCGCTTGCCGTCAACTACGGCGCCCGTGCCGAGATCACCCGCGCTGTCCGTCAGATTGCACTCGACGCTGCCGCCGGTAAGATCGATCCTGCCGCAATTGATGACGACATGGTGGCTTCCCACCTCTATACCGCGGGCCTTCCCGATCCTGAGCTTGTGATTCGCACCTCAGGTGAGCTGCGCCTTTCGAACTATCTGCTGTGGCAGGTGGCTTATTCCGAATTCTACGTCACCGATACCTATTGGCCCGACTTTGATCGTTGGGGCCTTGTCGACGCCATTTTGGCCTATCAGGGCCGTGACCGTAGGTTTGGTGGACTGAGCAAGACCGAGGAGGCTTAATCGTGTCCGATCGTCCCAAGGCATCAGCTCCCAAGACGCCTGCGCGCAAAGCTGCCACTGCGGGAGCGCCTGCAGCGAAGAGCGGCACCGGTTCGTGGCTGGCGGGCTTTATTACCCGTGCCGCCGCCGGTATCGTCTACGCCGTTGTCTTTATCCTGTGCCTGGTTTTGGGTATCGTGCCCACGGCCATCTTTGTTTCCGTCATGAGCGGTCTGTGCTGCTATGAGTTTTTCCGTATGACAAGGCTCGATGGCAAGATGGCTAACGAGCGCATGGGTATCGCTGCCGCCGTACTCTTTCCGCTGTCGGCGTTGGGCGATTCAATGTTGCTGAATGCCCTGCTTTTTGCCTTGATGCTCGCTGTGGGCATTTGGTATGTCTGGTCGCCGCGTACCCGCATCTCTGATGTGGCAGTGACGCTCATGGGTCCCATCTACACTGGCTTTATGCTGTCGGCTATCGTGCTGCTGCGCGATGCCGTGCCCGGTTTTGCCGGTGCCCTGCTTTCAGTGGGCGTTTGCGCGTCCCTTTGGGTCTCCGATTCGTTTGCCTACATCGTGGGCAGCCGTATCGGCAAGCACAAGATGGTTCCCAAGATCTCTCCCAAAAAGAGCTGGGAGGGGTTTGTCGGCGGCATCCTGGGCTCGGTTTTGATTTGGTTCATCCTGTGGGCGACGCACTTCTACAAGCTCAGCCTGCCCTATGCGCTGCTGTGCGGCGTGGTCGTGTCCATTCTGGGCGTTATCGGCGACCTTATCGAGTCGCGCATCAAGCGCGGTGTGGGCGTCAAAGATTCCGGCAACCTTATCCCGGGCCACGGCGGAATGCTCGATCGTAGCGATTCGCTTATCTTCGGTTGCATCACCGCGCAGCTGTTGCTGATGATCGGAGGCGTGCTGTAATGTCCTTCCAGACGACGTATGGCCCCGATGGACGCCTTCGCGTTGCCGTCCTGGGTTGTACGGGCTCTATCGGCACCCAGGCGCTCGATGTGTGCCGCCAGCATGCCGATCGCCTGCAGGTGACGGCGCTGTCCGTTAACTCCAGTACCTCTGAGCTCGTTGCCGCTGCCCGTGAGTTCTCGGTTCCGGCGGTTGCCGTGGCCGATGCCGCTCATGGCGATGACGCCGTGCTGCAGGAGTTGCCCGAGGGCACGCAGCTCGGCGTTGGCGCGCAGGCGGTTTGCGAGCTCGCGCGTCGCGACGATGTCGACTGCGTGCTCGTCGCTATTGTGGGCGCCGCCGGTCTCGAGGCGAGCCATGCGGCCTTGACCTCGAATAAGCGCCTTGCCCTTGCCAACAAGGAGTCCCTCGTCGTCGGTGGCGACTTGCTTATGCCGTTGGCGCAACCGGGCCAGCTTATTCCAGTCGACTCTGAGCACTCCGCCATTTACCAGTGCTATCTGGGGGAGAACCCGCGCGAGGCTCATTGTATTTGGCTCACCTGCTCGGGCGGTCCGTTCTTTGGCCGCACGCGAGACGAGCTCGATCGCGTGACGCGTGCCGATGCCCTCGCGCATCCCACGTGGGCCATGGGTGCCAAGATCACCATCGACTCCGCCACCCTCATGAACAAGGGCCTGGAGCGCATTGAGGCCATGCATCTGTTTAACTGCGACCTCGATTTCATTAACGTGGTCGTGCAGCGTCAGTCCAAGATTCACTCTATGGTCGAGTTCGCCGACGGCTCCGTGATGGCGCATCTCGGTGCATCTGACATGCGTATTCCCATCCAGTTCGCGTTCTCGTATCCCGAGCGTTGGGATACCCCGGCGCCTCGTATCGATTTCCGCGAGCTGGGGCAGCTCACGTTTGATGCTGCCGACATGGATACCTTCCGCTGTCTGGCACTGGCCGAGCGTGCCGGCAAGACGGGTGGCACCATGCCGTGCGTGCTCAATGCCGCCAACGAGGTCGCCGTCGATGCCTTCCTGCACGATGGCTGCAGCTTTACCGATATCGATCGCATTGTGGAATCCTGCATGGACGCCCACGATATGCAGGCGGTCGATTCGTTTGAGCAGCTTCGCGACATCGATGCGTGGGCGCGTGAAAAGGCTGCGCAGGTGCTCGCCGCAACCCGTTCCTAACCCATAAGGATTGCTTTTTCGTTTTATGGATACTGTTCTGAGCGTTCTCTCATCGGTCTTTTGGGGCCTGCTGATGCTTTCCGTCCTCGTGTTTTTGCACGAGGGCGGCCACTTTTTGGCGGCGCGTGCCTGCGGCGTCCGTGTGACCGAGTTCTTTTTGGGTCTGCCGTGCCGCTTTGACATCCATTACACGTCGCGTCGCATTGGAACCAAGTTTGGCGTGACCCCGCTGCTGCTGGGTGGCTACGCTGCCATCTGCGGTATGGATCCGACCGATGTTTCGTGCGCCGATCGCGTGCTCGCGGCTATCTATCGTCATGGTCGCGTGACCGTGGCCGACCTTGCTGTCGATCTCGAGCTTTCCGAGGAGGATGTGCTCGAGGCATGCGCCCTTTTGCTGGGCTGGGGCTCCATCGCGCCCTGGTATGAGGAAGGGGAGATGCCCTCGCCGAGCTACTATCCCACCAAATATCAGACGTTGCCGCGAGACACGGCAGGCTATACCACCTTTGATGGTCGCCGTTTCGATCGCGAACATGCGACTGCCGAGGGCGATGTGTGGGAGCTGCCGTGCGGCGAGGCCGAGTTCCTTGCGCAAGAGCGCTCGCACACCTATCTTGGCCAAGGCTTTCTCAAGCGCGCCTTTATGCTGCTCGCGGGCATTATCGTCAATATCTTGACGGGTTTTTTGCTCCTTATGAGCATCTATTCCATTGCGGGTGTCACCGTGCCGATGGATACCAACGTGATCGGTCAGGTTGACGAGGGGTCTATTGCCGCCAAGGCGGGTATCGAGGCCGGTGATGCAATCCTTTCGGTTGACGGAGTATCGTGCTCTACCTGGATTGACGTTTACGATGCCATCGGCAAGGCTGCCGGTAAGGACGATATCGCCATCGAGTACGAGCGTGACGGCAAGCAGCATTCGACCACGGTTGCGCTCAAAGAGGACGAGCGTCTAGGTGTGTATGCCTCTACGCAGGTGGTCCGTTTAGACCCCATCACGTCGGCTCGCCTGTCGTTCTCCTATGTCGTGCAGACAGCGGATGGCGTGATGCGCCTGCTCCAGCCGCAGCATACGATGGAGATTCTCGATCAGTCTTCTTCGATCGTGGGTATTAGCGTTATGTCCTCACAGGCCGCTGCTGCCGGCCCTGCCACGTTCCTTTCGTTTGCCGCCCTCATTTCGTTCTCGCTTGGCTTTATGAACCTGCTGCCCATCCCGCCACTCGATGGCGGCAAGCTAGTCATCGAGATCATTCAGAAGATTGCGGGCCGCGAGCTTCCGCTCAAGGTCCAGACGATTGTGAGCTATGTGGGCATCGCGCTCTTTGCGCTGCTGTTTGTCTATATGCTTCGTTCCGACATCCTTCGATTTATTTTGTAGGGGAGTGTTTGGATTGTCTTTATCCCATCCTTTGCCTCGCGAGCTGACGCGCCCCGTGCATGTGGGCGGCGTGCAGATCGGTGGCGGCGCGCCGGTGGTGGTCCAATCTATGACCTGCACCGATACCGCTGATGCCCAGGCAACGCTTGCGCAAGTGTGCGCGTTGGCGCAGGCTGGCTGCGATATCGTGCGCGTGAGCGTGCCCTCCGAGCCCGCGCTTGAGGGCTTCCGCACCATCTGTGCCGAGTCTCCGGTGCCGATTGTCGCCGATATCCACTTTAACCATAAGCTCGCCATTGGTGCCGTTGAGGCCGGTGCCGCCAAGCTGCGCATCAATCCCGGCAATATCGGCGATTGGGCCAAGGTCGATGCCGTGATCGATGCTGCGGGTGCCTCGGGCTGTGCGATTCGCATTGGCGTGAACGCGGGCTCGCTTGAGCAAGATATTGCCGAGCGCGACGACCTCACGCAGCCCGAAAAGCTCGTGATGTCGAGCGAGCGCTTCGTCAAGCACTTTGAGGATCGCGGCTTTACGAACATTGTGCTTTCGGCCAAGGCCCATAGCGTGCAAACGACGCTCGATACCTATCGAGCCCTGTCACGTGAGATTCCCCACGTTCCGCTTCACCTGGGCGTGACGGAGGCGGGGACCAAGCTTCAGGGCACCATCAAGAGCTCTGTAGGCTTGGGTATCTTGCTTTCCGAAGGCATCGGCGACACCATGCGTGTGTCGCTCACGGCCGATCCGGTTGAGGAGCCGCCGGTCGCCTGGGGAATTCTACAGTCGCTGGGCCTGCGTCGCCGTGGTCCCGAGATTGTCTCGTGCCCCACGTGCGCCCGCTGTCAGGTTAACCTCATTCCCATCGCCGAGGAGGTCACCGAGCGGCTTAAGAACTATTCCGCGCCGCTTTCGATTGCCGTCATGGGATGTGCCGTTAATGGCCCCGGTGAGGCTTCTGATGCCGACCTGGGCGTTGCTTGCGGACGTGGTCAGGCCTTGCTCTTTTCGCATGGCCAGATCATTGGTAAAGTAGCTGAGGACCAAATTGTCGACGCGCTTATGGCAGAGGTCGACAAGCTTATTGAGGAGAAATAAATGACCCGAGCAATGTATATGTCTAAGCTCTATGCGCCGACGCTTAAAGAGGATCCGGCGGACGCTGAGCTCGCCAGCCACCGCCTGCTGCTCCGTGCCGGCATGATCCGCAAGGAGGCCGCCGGTCTGTATTCCTACCTGCCGCTCGCATGGCGCTCGATTCGCAAGATTGAGAACATCGTGCGCGACGAGATGGACGCCGCCGGCGCCCAGGAGCTTATGATGCCCATTATGGTCGACGCCGAGTTGTGGCGTGAGTCCGGCCGTATCGATGCCTATGGCAAGGAGCTTGTGCGCTTTGACGACCGTCATGGTCGCGAGTTCGTGCTGGGCCCCACGCACGAGGAGACCGTCACGGCCCTGGTGCGCAACGAGCTGCGCTCCTATAAGCAGCTGCCAGTGAACCTCTATCACATCCAGGATAAGTTCCGCGACGAGTTCCGTCCCCGTTTTGGCCTGATGCGCGGTCGCGAGTTCATCATGAAGGACGCCTACAGCTTCTCCGCCACGCAGGAGAGCCTGCAGGAAGAGTACGACAAGATGAAGCAGGCCTACGCTAACATCTGCGAGCGCTGCTACATTAAGGCCCTGCCCGTCGTTGCCGACTCCGGCGAGATCGGTGGCGATACCTCCGTCGAGTACATGGCTTTGGCCGACGCCGGCGAGGCTTCGCTGGTCTACTGCGACGATTGCGGCTTTGCTGCCGATGACGAGGCCGCAAGCACCAAGGTCGTTGTGACCGAGGGTCCCGGCGACGGCACGCTCACCAAGGTCGAGACTCCGGGTATGGGCACCATCGAGGCTGTTGCCAAGTTCTTTGGGTTCCCCGAGAACGGCACGCGCAAGTCGCTGGCGTTGATCGACGCCGAGGGCAAGCCGGTCGTTGCCATTGTCCCGGGCGACCACGAGCTCAATGACTGCAAGGCCGAGCATGTCTTTGGCAAGGGCTATCGCATGATGACCGACGAGGAACTTCAGGCGAACGGGCTGCACAAGGGCTTTATCGGACCGGTCAACCTGCCCGAGGGCATCCGTCTGGTGTGCGACGAGAGCCTGCGCGAGTCCAAGCAGTGGGCCTGCGGTGCCAACGAGGTCGACTATCACTTTACCGGTGCCTGCCCCGATCGCGACTTTACCGTCGACGAGTGGGCCGACCTGGTCACCGTCGTTGCCGGCGATCCCTGTCCGCACTGCGGCAAGCCGCTCTCTGCTGCCCGCGGCATCGAGGTTTCCCAGGTCTTCCAGCTGGGCACCAAGTACTCCGAGGCCATGGGTGCCACCTTTATGGACGAGGACGGCAAGGAGAAGCCGCTGATTATGGGTTGCTACGGCGTGGGCGTGTCTCGCTCGCTCGCTGCCGTCGTGGAGCAGCACAACGACGAGCACGGCATCGTTTGGCCGGTCTCCGTTGCCCCGTACGAGGTTGCGGTGATTCCGCTCGACCCCAAGAAGGAGGAGTGCGCTTCTGTCTGCGAGCAGATCGTTGATGGCCTGTGCGCCGAGGGTATCGAGGTCGTCGTCGACGATCGCGATGAGCGTCCCGGCTTTAAGTTTGCCGACAACGACCTTATGGGCTTCCCGTATCAGGTGGTGCTCGGCAAGCGTGGCCTTAAGAACGGCACTGTCGAGCTCAAGGACCGTGCCACGGGCGAGCGCGAGGACGTGGCGATCGACGAGGTCGTCGCCAAGGTTTCCAAGCTTGTGAAGGCGGCACGCCGTTAATTGGCGATTTCGCTTGTAGTTCGATATACGGACGGCCCCGCATTTCTCCAGATAGGGGAGATGCGGGGCCGTCCTTTTGTCTTCTCGGCGTGCTCAATCGCTAAAAGGAAAACCCCACAGCCCATGTGAGCTGCGGGGTTTTCCTTGTGCCTCCGATGCGAAATAAATCGCTCAGATATTACTGATAATCGACGACGTCAATCCAGTTCTTAAGGAACTCATCGTTCACGTTGCGCTTACGAGCGAGCTCGGAAGCGGCTACGATGCTCGTCCACTGACGCACGACCTGCATGGGCATGTCGGCGCGGTCGCAGTAGAGCTCCAGGTAGGCCTCGGCCTGATCCTTGCTGTTGAGGGCAAAGAGCAGGTAGGTGGTGGCAACGTCGGCAGCAGGGGAGCCCTGGGTGGCGTGTGCCCAGTCGCAGACGTACAGCTGGCCGTCATCGCCGACGATGACGTTGGAGGGGTTGAAGTCGCCGTGGCAGACCTTGAACTCCTTGGTCATGCCGTCCAAGCGCTCCTGAAGGTTGTAGCGCGTGGTGGCATTGAGCTGATCCAGGCTGTCGATCATGCGGGCGAACTTGTCGCGCTGACGGTTGAGCAGCGGGGAGGTGTAGCCGTGGATCTCGATCTGGAGGTCGACGAACATCTCGAGGTACTCACCGAAGCGCTGGGGCTCGGCAGTCATCTTCTCGGCAAGGGTGGTACCCGGGACCTTCTCGGTCACGAGCGCCCAGCCGTTGGCGTTCTCGAGCTGGGAAACCTCGAGAGCCTTGGGGCTGCGGATGCCGCACTCATTGATGCGGGCAAGATTCAAAGCCTCGTTGAACACGTCGGAGACGGGCTTGGTCTCGTTAAAGACCTTGACGATCTTGTCGCCCAGGTCGTAAACGACCTTGTTGCCACGGCGGACGAGTTCGGTCTTGGAATCGGGTAGCAGCATGGTTGCATCCTTTCAACGATGCGATAGAAGCGACGGCGGGGGTGTGTGAAACACCCGTGCACCCCCGCCGTTAAAAACCGTGCTAGAACTAGCAGACGGCGTAATCCTGAGGCTCGCGGCCGTAGTAGGCGTCCAGGTAGAGCTCCTTGATCTCGCTCATGAGCGGGTAGCGCGGGTTAGCGCCGGTGCACTGGTCGTTGAATGCCTGCTCGGTCATCTCGTCGAGGGTGTCGAGGAAGTACTGCTCGTCGACACCGTAGTCGGCGATGGTCTTCTTGACGCCGATGAAGTCCTTGAGCTCCTCAAGCTTCGTGATGAAGTTCTCGAAGACCTCCTTGTCGTCCTTGCCCTCGATGCCGCAGTACTTGGCCATCTCGGCGTAGTTGTGCAGCGCGTTGGGGTAAGGATACTGAGAGAAGGTACCCATCTTGACGGGAGCCTCGGCGGCGTTGTAGCGCATAACGCGGGTCAGGATGACGGCGTTGGCGATGCCGTGGGGCAGGTGATGGAAAGCGCCGAGCTTGTGGGCCATGGAGTGGTTGAGGCCCAGGAAGGCGTTGGCGAAGGCCATACCGGCCATGCAGGAGGCGTTGTGCATCTCCTCGCGGGCGTGCGGGTCCTTGGCGCCGTTCGTGAAGCTGGAGGGCAGGTTCTCAAAGACGAGCTTAGCAGCGCGCTCGGAGAGGCCCTTGGTGTAGTCGGAAGCCATGATGGAGACGTAGGACTCGATGGCGTGGGTCATGACGTCGATGCCGGAGGCAGCGGTCAGGCCGCGCGGGGCGGTCATGCAGTTGTCGGCGTCGACGATAGCCATGTTGGGGAGCAGCGCGTAGTCGGCGAGCGGCCACTTGATGCCGGTCTCCTTGTCGGTGATGATGGCGAACGGCGTGCACTCGGAGCCAGTACCCGAAGAGGTCGGGACGGCGACGAAGTAGGCCTTCTTGCCCATCTCGGGGAAGGTGAAGATACGCTTGCGGATGTCCATGAAGTCCATGGCCATGTCCTCAAACTTGCACTCGGGGTGCTCGTACATCATCCACATGATCTTGCCGGCGTCCATAGCGGAGCCACCGCCGACGGCGATGATGACGTCCGGCTCAAAGAGAGCCATCTGCTTGGCGCCGCGACGTGCGCACTGCAGCGACGGATCGGGCTCGACGTCGTAGAAGCAGTCGTGGGCAATGCCCATCTCGTCGAGCTTGGCCTCGATGGCGCGGGTGTTGCCATTCTTGAAGAGGAACTGGTCGGTGACGATGAAGGCGCGCTTCTTGCCCATGACGTTGCCCAGCTCGTCGAGGGCGACGGGCGTGGAACCCTTCTTGAAGTAGACCTTCTCGGGAGCGCGGAACCACAGCATGTTCTCACGGCGCTCGGCCACAGTCTTAACGTTGATCAAGTGCTTCACCCCAACGTTCTCGGAGACGGAGTTGCCGCCCCAGGAGCCGCAGCCCAGGGTCAGAGACGGCTTCATGCCAAAGTTGTACAGGTCACCGATGCCGCCGTGCGAGGACGGGGTGTTGATGACGATACGGCAGGCCTTCATGACGTGCTCGAACAGGCTGATCTTCTCGGCCTGGGCGGGGTGCACGTACAGAGAGGCGGTGTGGCCCGGGCCACCGGCGAGCACCAGGTGCTCGGCCTTGTCGACGGCCTCCTGGAAGTCCTTGGCGTGGTACATGGCCAGGACCGGGGAGAGCTTCTCGTGGGAGAACTCCTCCTTGGCGGGGTCGGTGGAGGTGACCTCGGCGATCAGGATCTTGGTCTTGGCGGGAACCTCGATGCCGGCGAGCTCGGCGATCTTGGCGGCAGCCATGCCGGGAATGCGGTGATCGAGGGCGCCGTTCTTGAACATGGCGGCACGCAGGGCCTCCATCTCGGCACCCTGCTTGACGAAGTAGCAGCCGCGCTTCTGGAACTCGACCTTAACCTGGTCATAGATGGTGTCGATGACGGTCACGGACTGCTCGGAAGCGCAGATCATGCCGTTGTCGAAGGTCTTGGAGTGGATGATGGAGTTGACGGCGAGCAGCACGTCGGCGGTGTCGTCGATGACGACCGGGGTGTTACCGGCGCCAACGCCCAAGGCGGGCTTGCCCGAGGAGTAGGCGGCCTTGACCATGCCCGGGCCACCGGTGGCGAGGATGATGTCGACGTCGCGCATGACCATGTTGGTCAGCTCGATGGAGGGGACATCGACCCAGCCGATGATGCCCTCGGGGGCACCGGCCTTGACGGCGGCGTCAAGCACGAGCTTAGCGGCGGCGATGGTGCACTTGGCGGCAGCCGGGTGCGGGGAGATGATGATGGCGTTGCGGGTCTTCAGGCTGATCAGCGTCTTGAAGATCGCAGTGGAGGTGGGGTTGGTCGTCGGGATGACGGCGCCCACGATGCCGATGGGCTCGGCGATCTTGGTGATGCCGTAAGCCTCGTCGCGCTCCAGGACACCACAGGTCTTGGTGTTCTTGTAAGCGTTGTAGATGTACTCTGCGGCGTAGTGGTTCTTGATGACCTTGTCCTCAAGAACGCCGCGGCCGGTCTCCTCGATGGCCATCTTCGCCAATGGGATACGAGCCTTGTTGGCGGCCATGGCGGCCTCATAGAAGATCTTGTCGACCTGCTCCTGCGTGTACGTAGCAAAAAGCGCCTGGGCCTCTCGCATCTGAGCGAGCTTAGCCTCAAGCGCCTCTACGTTGTCCACAATTGCGGGAGTAGTGTTTTCCGGTGACTTTTTCACCATTTGTGTCTCCTTGCGATCGGAGATTTACCCTACGTCTTGCATGATAGCAATAAATAATTCGGTGAGTGGTAAGATTCCTGTAAAAGGCACACTAAAACGCTTCAATAAACTGAAGCGTTTTAACTATTTAACTAAAAGCCGAACGTCTTCTCCGGGCGAATTCCTAGTTTCCCCATGGCTATGGTGTGGAGTTTGTTCATTGTTTGTTCATTAGGTCTTAGGAAATTAATGCACATCGATCAATTCTGGCTGGTCGTGACACTAATTTTTGGTCGTTTCTATTTCATGGCAATAAACGCGTTCTCTTGTCAGACAAAACACTGGTATTAAACTAAAACCAATGTGCCAGACAGTACATTCAGTAAGAGTGAAATATATGCCTTTGCCTCTGGGTATTTTGTCGCCCTTTACCGGTTCATGTCAGTTGAGTAGAAAGGTCGGTTTGTGAGATTGCCACGCTGCAGGCGAGCTCTCGTTTGGCTCGTCTCTTTTTTGTTCGTGTTTAATACGATTCCTACGAGCGTATTTGCTGACGTAATAGTGAATAATGACCCTCAGCAAAACACGACTTCGGAGAATCTGTCTAATGAATCTGCTGATAGTGATTCTGGGTCAAGGGGGGGGCGGTCGAGGCTTCGTCTAACGACAATACGGTTTCAAGTGATGATCAAAAACCTGAATCTGATGTCTCGGATAAGCAGTCAAACGATGTGAATGTGAATGAAACATCTGATGAATCGAATTCTGATGCAGCAGAATCTGGTGTTTATCAAGTTAATGATCAATCAACATTTGAGGATGCGCTGAATAAAATCGCCTCCGATAATTTATCGGAGATCAGACTTGTCCTAAAAGGCGGCTCGTCTTTTGTGGTGCCGACCCAAGATTACGTTTCGACTTTCGGCGTTGCTAACAAGAAGATTACCGTGACGAGTGACGGTGATAATCGCGCAACCTTGCACTTCTCCAACCGTGCCATGCTTTCCGGATCTTGTACTTTTGACAACGTCGAAGTGGTTGGTTCAGGAAAATTCTATTGCAATGGTTTCGATACCGTTTTCACTCGTAACTGCGAGCTCAACCTCTCTGAAACACTTTATGGCGGTGGCTATAGGTCGACTGTCGATCACACACATGTGGTGATAGCCGCGTCTGGATATATCAATCCTGGTAGTGGCGCTGGCCTTCATGACGTCATCGGTGGTTCATATCAAGGGTCCGTCGAGCATGACACCTATCTTGAGATCAGCGGTAACCTTCGCATGGCTAGCGGTAATCACGTTAATCCCGGTTGCATGCGCGGCGATGGGTCGAGCGGCGATGGAAACGGCTTTCCTGCTGTTTATGTAGGTGGTAACGCCACGCTTGTTTACGACAATGCCAACTCCGAAGTTTCTCCTGCTATCGAAGGCACTTACGGTTGCGAGATGCGCGGCAACGTGACGCTTGATGTTCGCTCGGGTCGGGTAAATGAAATTTGCGGTCATTTTGGTTACCCTGCGCCTATTAAAGGCAACATTCATATTATTGCGGGCAGCAGTACTTATGAAAACACCGACAAAATGCTTCGTCTTAATAGCAATTGGCCAATAATTGGCGCAGGACAAATGATCCCAGATGGAGTTTATGAGGTCGATGGCGATGTCGTTATCGATGCTTACGAGAATGTTTGGGGCTGGGATAAAGGTGGATCGATACCCAATGATGTCCCTTTTATTGAAGGTTCGAAGAAAGCGAACGTTGGCGGATCTATTACCGTTAATGTCCACGGCTCCCATGTTGGCTCTATTTATGGAGCAGAGTGGAGTGCTGTAAACGGTGATATCGCCGTGAACGCTTCTGGTGTTGAGCTGAGGGATGAAGCGGGCGATTCTCATGGGTATGTTTTCTGCGAGAACGACCTGACCAATTCGTCGGATGAGGGATCGAGCGTAAAGGCTAGAGGAAAGCTATCTATCAGTCTGAATAGCGGCAGTGTTGGCTACGTTTCGTTGACTTCGAACAAGAATGTATCGATTTCTGACGGTTCCTTCATTAATATTGCTGGACGACCGGAAATAGCTACGGGCGTTACGGGTGTGTACTATGGGCTTCCCAAGGGGTCTTCTTCTCCCACAATCAATATTGCAGGGACTGTGGCTGAGATTCCTTATATTAAGTACGCATCTGCATTGAATGTTACTGATAACTCCGAAATTACGGCCGGTACGATTTCTTCTGTAAATAAGATCGCTATTACTGGTCAATCGAATACAAATGTAACGACCAAATTTGGTTGCAACAATGCTTCTAGCTATGAATTAATTGAAGACAATGGCCTTCGGGTAGATGAGGGCAGCGTTTTGACGACAGCTGGCTCTCAAGCCTACGTATATGGTTATGTCGATATCAATGGTACTTGGGAGCAACAATACAATACTGCGAAAAACTATAACGATATTTTCGTTAAGGGAACCACCTCTATTGGCAGTAAGGGCATTCTCATCGATCACGGTTCAAGTAATTTGAAAGGTGCCGTTATTAATAAGGGCACACTTGCCTTAATGGCACCCGCATTATTCCAAGGAAATTACCGTGGCGATGACGCTGAAATTAGACTGCCAGCTGTCACTAATAACTATGATGGCACGGATGATGGCGGCGACATTCCCCTTATTGTAAAAGGGGAATCGTCAGGGAAGACTACTGTTAATACGGTGGATCCGAACAATTGGCAGAATTTGAAACTGCCGTCACTCGGAGATAACTACGTACTCTCCAAAGCTAGTGGTGATGCACCTAAGCAAAGCACTTTTATTCTTGGCAACGAGGATGCGGTTGGTGAGGGCTATTACCTTAAGCGCGTCAGGGATGCCGACGGTACTGATGATTTTCACATGTGGCAGGTCGCAGCAAAGTTATCGCTGACTTTTGATGATAATGGCGCATACGATCCTGCTTATCCTCAAAAGTTTTTGCAAGATAAGACTGCAGATAAGGACAGTTACACCTTCGCGCTGCCCAAGACCGCCCCGACCCGCAAGGGCTGGGCGTTCGACGGCTGGAACACCGAGAGGGACGGGTCGGGCGATCAGTTCACCGACAAGACCGAGGTCTCCAAGTCCACGACCGTCTACGCCCAGTGGAAGTGGGTGCCCCGCGACGTCACCGTGACCTTCGACGAGAACGGCGGCGAGACCAAGGCCGACCCCGCCTCCCAGACCAAGACCACCGAGCCGGGCAAGACCTCGTTCACCTTCGCGCTGCCCAAGACCGCCCCGACCCGCAAGGGCTGGGCGTTCGACGGC
>CAJMRI010000007.1:0-95920 GCA_905215905.1 uncultured bacterium
CAGTTTGGTAGCGCGCCTGCTTTGGGAGCAGGATGTCGCAGGTTCAAATCCTGTCGTCCCGACCATATCTTGCGGGCGTAGTTCAATGGTAGAACCCCAGCCTTCCAAGCTGATGACGCGGGTTCGATTCCCGTCGCCCGCTCCATGCTATTTACAGGTCAGAGGTACGTTTACTTCTGGCCTGTTTTGTTTTTGTCCACCCCAGCGGGACATGTTCATGAGCAACGCTTGTCCCATATCGTAAGAAAGTAGTGATTGCCATGGCACAGAGTAAGGCAGAATACCCCACCCCCGATTGTCTGGCGCCCGCCGCGATCGAGGCGAAGACCGAGGCTGCCGGCGTTACCAAGGCCAACCTGCCGGTCTCGAAGGCCTTTTTGCTCGCCATGTTCGCCGGAGCGTTTATCGCCTTCGGCGGCCTGTTCTTCACGGTCTTTCTGAGCGATCCCACGCTTGGCTGGGGCGCCCAGCGCTTCGTGGGCGGTCTTGCTTTTTGCCTGGGACTGGTGCTCGTGCTCATTTGCGGCGCGGAGCTGTTTACCGGTAACTCGCTTATGGTATGCGCGCTTAAGAGCAAAAAGATTACGCTCGTCCAGATGTTCAAGGCTTGGGCTGTTGTGTGGATCGGCAACTTTGCCGGCGCCCTGTTCGTTGTCTTTTTGATTTACATGGCAGCTATTTATAAGCTCAACGGCGAGGCCGTCGCCAATACCATGGTGAGCGTCGCCGCCGGTAAGGTTGCGATCGACGCCGTTACCATCTTCTTCCGCGGCATTTTGTGCAACATCTTTGTCTGCCTGGCCGTATGGATCGGCACTGCCGGCAAGACCGTGGTCGACAAGGTCGTGGGCATTTTGCTGCCCATCGCTGCCTTTGTGGCCTGCGGTTTTGAGCACTGCGTCGCCAACATGTACTTTTTGCCCATGGGTATTTTGATGCACTCCTGCGGCTATGGAGCCGATGTCGCTGGCGCCGATGCCCTCAACGCTGCCGGGTTGGCGCTCAACCTTACGGTCGCCACGCTGGGCAATATCGTGGGTGGCGCCCTGATCGTGGCGCTGGGCTACTGGTTTATCTACGCCAACAAAGAGTCCTAAAGGACCCAACCCATAACCGACCAAAAAGGGACAGGTTTATTTTGGCAGGTTTTGAGCGAGGCGCTGCGCCGTCTTGTCACGAGCTGCCATAATGGACCTGTCCCTTTTTGCATGTGCGTTGCCGCATTTTGCTGCTGACGACAAAGGGGACCCGCTTTTTATTGAACATGTCGAAAGGCTTTCCATGAGCGACTGCGAATCCATGCCTGCCGAGGTGCGCGACCGCCTGCGCTCCATTCCCGCCGTTCACGAGCTGCTGGCCGAGTGGCCGGTCATGAAGGCTGCCGGCGATGCGGGCGACATGATTGTGCGCGAGGCGATTGATGCCGAGCTCGATGCCGAGCGCGAGGCGATTCGCTCTGGCGTCCCCGCTAGGAATAAGCGCGAGCTCGCCTTGGCCATCGAGCAGCGGTGCCACCGACTGTCGCTGCCGACCCTGCGCCCTGCCGTCAACGCGTCGGGCGTTGTGATTCACACCAATCTGGGCCGTGCTCCGCTTGCTCCCGCAGCGGTGCAGGCGGTGGCCGATGTCGCCCGCGGCTACAGCACGCTTGAGTATGACGTCGCGACCTGTGCCCGTGGGGGCCGCAAAGAGCATGCCGCGCGTCTGCTGCGCACGCTCACGGGGGCGCAGGACGCCCTGGTTGTCAACAACAACGCCGCGGCGGTGCTGCTGGTGCTTGCCGCGCATGCAAGCGGCAAAGAGGTCATCGTGAGCCGTGGCGAGCTTGTCGAGGTGGGCGGCAGCTTCCGCATTCCCGATATCATGGCGGCTTCGGGTGCCAAGCTTGTCGAGGTGGGCTCCACCAACCGCACGCATCTGGATGATTACCGAAGCGCCATTACGCCCAATACGGCGATGATCTTGAAAGTTCATCCTTCTAACTACCGTATCGAGGGTTTCCACGAGGAGGTTTCCGCGGCGGAGCTTTCTGCGCTGGCGCATGAGCACGGGCTGTTACTGTACGAGGACCAGGGCTCGGGCGCTTTGCTTACAGATGAGGTGCTCGTCGATGCTGGGGAGAAGCCCACGCCCGCCTCGCTTTGCGCCGGCGTTGACGTCGTCTCGTGCTCGGGCGACAAGCTGCTCGGCGCCTCGCAAGCGGGCATTATTCTCGGTAGCGCCCAGGTAATCGCCGCCTGTGCCTCGCATCCGCTTATGCGCGCGCTTCGCCCCGGCAAGCTCACGCTCGCGGCGCTCGAGGCCACTTTGCGCCTGTATGTGACCGGATCCGATACAGCGCATCGGGAGATCCCGGTGCTCAACATGCTTTCCGGCGCGCCGGCTCCGCTCGAGCGTCAGGCCAAGCGCCTGCATGACCGCATGCTGCGCAAGCTTCGCGAGTCTCAGTGTGAGGAGGCGGTGGAGCTGCAGGTTGTCGAGGGCGTGTCTGCTCCGGGCGGCGGTTCGCTGCCGACCGTCGAGCTCCCAACTTTTTGCGTTGCCGTCTGTCCCGTCGATGGGCGTCTATCCGCCGATGGCCTAAAGCGCGCTATGGTACAGGAGCCCGATACGCCGGTTGTGACGCGCGTGCGGCACGACCAGGTGCTTTTTGACGTTCGCACGCTTTTGCGCGACACCGACCTTGACCTGTGTGCGTCTGCGTTGGCGGATGCCGTGCGGGCAGGTTTGCGTCGATGACCGCGCGCGAGCTTGTCGAATGTCCCGTTATCGTCGGAACGGCAGGACACGTCGACCACGGAAAGTCGGCCCTTATCGAGGCGCTGACCGGCAAAAATCCCGACCGTCTGGAGGTCGAACGGCGCCGAGGCATGACCACTGAGCTCGGCTTTGGCGAGCTCGAGCTTCCCAGCGGCAAGCTTGTCGGCTTGGTCGACGTACCCGGGCATGCGCACTATCTGCGCGCCATGGTGCAGGGCGCCACGGGCATCGACGTGGCAGTGCTGGTGGTTTCTGCCGTTGAGGGCGTGATGCTGCAGACGCGCGAGCACGTGCACGTTCTCGAGTTGTTGGGCGTGACGCGCATGGTCGTCGCGCTCACCATGCGCGACCTGGCCGACGACGAGACGGCGGAGCTCGCCGAGCTCGATGTGATGGATTTCCTTTCGGGCACCGTGTTCTCCGATGCCCCCGTGGTCCCCGTGTCGTCGCGCACGGGCGAGGGCGTCGAGGACGTGCGCGGGGCGATCGATGCCGCGATCGACGCGTTTCTGGCTGAATCCGCCGAGCGCTCCGAGCGCCCCGGCTTGGCCCCGCGTCTGCCCATCGACCGCTGCTTTTCCATCAAGGGCTCGGGCACCGTCGTCACGGGAACGCTTCACGACGCCCCCATCATGGTGGGCGACGAGCTTGTCTCGAGCCCGGCGGGCGTGCGCTGTCGCGTGCGCGCGATTCAGGTGCACGGCGACACGCCGCGCGCGCTTCCCGGCCAGCGCGTCGCCCTCAACATCGTGGGCGACGGGGTCGATGTCCTGCCCCGCGGCGAGGTCGTCTGCGGACCGAGCGCCGAGGGCTCGACGCTTAGGCTTATCGCGCGCTTCACCTATCTGGGGCGCGAGGGCGCCAAGCCCGTGCCCTTCGAGTCCGGCGCGCGCGTCCACGTGATGGCGGGCACGGCCGAGGTCATCGGGCGCATCATGCTCATGGAGGGCGAGGGACCCATTGAGGCCGGCGAGACCCGCATCGTACAGGTCCGCCTGGAGGAGCGTCTTCCCGTGCGCTCGGGCGACGGCCTCATCGTGCTCGCGTTCTCGCCGGTGGTGCTTATCGGCGGCGGACGCGTGCTGCTTTCGCAGTGCCGCCGCTCGCGCGAGCTCACGGATGCTGAGCGCTCGCTTCTCGCGGCTCTCGATGCGGGCGACCTCGCATCGACCGTCGCCGCGTGGCTCGGTATCCAGCGCCTGCCCGTGCCGGCAGCCGATGTCGCCCGTGCGATCGATCTTTCCGGTGCCGAGGCCGTAAGGCTCCTGCTCGCCGCGGTGGCGTCGGGCGATGCGGTCGCCCTTCATCCGGAGCACTCGACCGAGGAGCTCTATGCCGCCCCCGCCGTGCTCGATGCCGCCCTCACCGCGCTCGCCGACACGCTTGCCGCCATGCATGAGGCCGCGCCCAAGCAGACGGGTTTCACGCCGGGCGAGGTTGTGCATGTCGCCTGGCCGAAAGCGGGCGAAGATGTCGCCTCCGCGCTCATCCTCGAGGGCTGTGCGCGCGGCATCTGCGCCATCGACGGTGCCGAGGTCTTCGACTCGCATTCCGCCGCTGCGGCGTTACGCGTGGTGCGCGAGGCTAGCCATCGCATTGTGGCCCTGCTGGATGAGGCCGGCCTCGACGCGCCGACGCTGCCCGAGCTGGGACAGCAGTTGCAACTCGATCGCGACACCATGACGCGTGCGCTGCGCGAGCTTTCGCTCAACCACTCGATCGTTAAGGTCGAGCACGACGTTGCCTTGTCCGCCGCCGCCGAGGCCCATGCGCGTGAGGTTGTTTTTGCGGCTATCGAGGCTGCCGGCGGCGCTACCACCACGAGTGTATTGCGCGAGGCCTTGGGTGTGTCGCGCAAGCGAGCGATCAGCATCTTGGAGCACCTAGATGCCGTGCGCTTTACCGCACTCGACAAGGATGCCGGCGGCCTAAGATCGCTGCGTTAGGGGCTTTGCATCGCTGCCCTGGTCCTCCTTGCAGTTGCGGGCTGTTCGGTTTGGTAAAATACCGCCACGCTTGGGAACGGATGGGCTCCGGTGGGCCCCGCGGTCCTCAAAACCGTTGCGAGGCGTGCAAAACGTCTTGGATGTGTTCGATTCACATACGTTCCCGCCAACGTATCTCGCCAAAACCACCACAAAGGTGCCTGTCCCCTTTGTGGTGGTTTTGAAACGTGCGGGAAACAGCTTCGAAACACGCAACTTGCACGTCAGGCGCTCAAAAACGCATCTACCTGCATCGTAATCAAAATGAAACATCCGCCCGCGGTCTTATTCGTAACTTTGCGGCAACAGTGCGATATTATCCATACTCGATAAAGCTCGCGGCGCATAGGGTGCCGCGACCGACACTTTTCTTTCCCATCATTGGAGGAAGCATGAGCTACACGCAGAAAGTTCTCGACGAGCTCAAGGCCCGCTATCCCGAGCAGCCTGAGTTCATCCAGGCCGCGACCGAGATCCTCGGCACCATCCAGCCGGCGCTCGACGCCCACCCCGAGTACGAGGAGGCCGCCCTGCTTGAGCGCCTCGTCGAGCCCGAGCGCATCGTCATGTTCCGTGTTCCCTGGGTCGACGACCAGGGCAAGGTTCAGGTCAACCGCGGTTACCGCGTCGAGTTCAACTCTGCCATTGGACCCTACAAGGGCGGCCTGCGCTTTAATCCGACGGTCACCCTGGGCATGCTTAAGTTCCTGGGCCTGGAGCAGATCCTCAAGAACAGCCTGACCACCCTTCCCATGGGCGGCGGCAAGGGCGGCTCCGACTTTGACCCCAAGGGCAAGTCCAACAACGAGATCATGCACTTCTGCCAGTCCTTCATGACCGAGCTCTATCGCCACATTGGCCCCAACACCGACGTTCCCGCCGGCGACCTTGGCGTTGGCGGCCGCGAGGTTGCCTACATGTTCGGTCAGTACAAGCGCCTGACCAACGAGTGGACCGGCGTCCTCACTGGCAAGGGCCTCTCCTTTGGCGGCTCGCTCGCCCGTACCGAGGCCACCGGCTACGGCCTGGTCTACTTTGTGGACGAGTACCTCAAGAGCCGCGGCGACTCCTTCGAGGGCAAGAACGTCGTCGTTCACGGTTCCGGCAACGTTGCTATCTATGCCGTCCAGAAGGTCGCGCAGCTCGGCGGCAAGGTGCTGGCCTGCTCCGACACCCACGGCTGGGTCGAGGATCCCGACGGCATCGACTACTCCGTGCTCGAGCACGTCTACAACCAGAAGCGCTCCGGCCACGACAAGGGCGTCACGCTCGCCATGTACGTTGACGAGAAGCCCGGTGCCGTGTGGCACGAGGGCGACGGCCGCGGCGTGTGGCAGCTGCCCTGCGACATCGCCCTGCCCTGCGCCCGCGAGAACACGCTGCTGCTCGAGGACGCCCAGGCGCTCGTCGCCAACGGCTGCAAGGTGGTCGGCGAGGGCGCGAACATGCCCACGACCATCGAGGCCACGACCTACTTCCAAGAGAACGGCGTCGCCTTTATGCCCGGTAAGGCTGCCAACGCCGGCGGCGTGCTCGTGTCCGGCCTGGAGATGAGCCAGAACGCCGAGCACCTGTCCTGGACCTTCGAGGAGGTCGACGGCAAGCTCGAGCAGCTCATGCGCGGCATGTTCCACAACGTGGACGACACCGCCAAGGAGTACGGCCAGGAGGGCAACTTTGTCATGGGCGCCAACATCGCCGGCTTCCTGAAGGTCGCCGACGCCATGCTCGCTCAGGGCGTCTGCTAAGCCCAGCTCGACATAGCACCTGATGAGGCTCCCAGCATTTGTGCCGGGAGCCTTTTTCTGTGGCGGCGAGGGTCGTGCGTCCTCGTTTGGTACACTTAGAGGTACTGGACAAGTGAAGAGATGGGGGAGAACGTGCTCAAGTTCGGTACCTACGTCCGTGTTGGAAACGCGGCCGAAGCCTATGAGCTCCTGCAGAAGAACCGCAACAACAAGATTGTGGGCGGCGGCATCTGGATGCGCCTGGGTTCGCGTCGCGTGGCGACGGCGATTGACCTTTCGGCCTGCGGACTCGATCAGATCGAGGAGACCGAGACCGAGTTTCGCATCGGTGCCATGTGCACCCTGCGCCAGCTCGAGCGCCATGCCGGGCTCAACGCGCTTGTCAACCACGTCTTTGAGTTCGCCGTCCACGATATCGTGGGCGTGCAGCTGCGCAATACCGCCACGGTGGGCGGCAGCATCTACGGCCGCTTCGGTTTCTCGGACGTGCTCTCGGCCTTTTTGGCGCTCGATTCGTATGTCGAGCTGACGGGTGCTGGCCGCGTGCCGCTCGCCGAGTTTGTGAACATGGGCTACGTGCGCGACGTGATCGAGCATGTTGTGGTCGTTAAGCATGACTACCGCGCAAGCTACGAGGCCGTACGCAAGGCCGCGACCGACTTCCCATCCCTAAATGTCACCGCCGCCTGGTGGGATAACAGCTGGCATGTCACCGTGGGTGCCCGCCCGCTGCGCGCGACCCTGCTGCAGGGCGAGGCATGCGGCCTCACCAGCGAGCAGCCTTCCGAGGACGAGCTGCGCGCCCTGGCCGCGTCCGTACGCGCGCTGGGCTATGGCACCAACCTGTGGGGCTCGGCTGACTACCGCCGCCGCATCTCGGCCCCGCTGGCGATTCAGGCTGTGCGCCGCGCCGCCGGCATCGAGCTTTCGGCCGCGCTTGCCCGCGAGCTCGAGACCGTTCAGGTCCCCAAATATGCCACGGACGAGTATTCCTGCCGCCGCGTGCCCGGCGTCGATTCTAGCGAGGTGCGCTAATGGCTGCCAAACTCATCGATCTTTCCTTTACGCTCAACGGCCGCAAGGTCAAGGTTCAGATTGCCCCCGACACCATGCTCTTTTCGCTTTTGCGTGAGCAGGGCTGCGCGTCGGTGCGCTGCGCCTGCGAGACCACCAACTGCGGTCTGTGCACGGTGTGGCTCGACGGCGACCCAGTGCTGAGCTGCTCGGTTCCCGCCGCCCGTGTAGAGGGCCACACCATCACCACGCTTGAGGGCCTTAAGGCCGAATCCGAGGCACTCGCCCGCGCGATGGCTGCCGAAGGCGCTGAGCAGTGCGGTTTTTGCGCCCCCGGCCTCATCATGAACGTGCTGGCGCTTGCCCGCGCCGCCAAGGAGGACCCGAGCCTCGTCGCCACGCGCGAGGAGCTGTCGCGCCAGCTCGCCGGCAACCTCTGCCGTTGCAGCGGCTACGAGAGCCAGCTGCGCGCCATTGTCCGCTTCCTCAACGAGTCCGGCGTGCAGGTGGGCTTTGAGATGCCCGAACTGCCGGTCAACGACACCAGCTGCGACGGTGTCTCGTACAAGCAGATCACCCATAAGCAGCCCAAGAAGGACTCGAAGGCGCTGCTCGAGGGCCGTCCCGTCTACACGGGCGATATGGTGCCCGCCGGCGCCCTGATCGTCAAACTCAAGCGCAGCCCCTATGCCCGCGCCAAGATCCGCTCCATCGATACGTCGCGCGCCCTGAAGGTGCCCGGCGTCGTGGGCGTCTACACCTACGAGGACGTGCCCAAGCGCCGCTTTACTATCGCCGGTCAGAGCTATCCGCAGCCGAGTCCCTACGACCGCCTGATCCTCGAGAACCTCGTCCGTTACCAAAACGAGGAGGTGGCGATCGTCGCTGCCGAGACCGAGGAGGCTGCCGACAAGGCACTCAAGCTCATCAAGGTCGACTACGAGGTGCTCGAGCCGCTGCTCGACTTTACCAAGGCACTCGATAACGACATCGTGGTCCACCCCGAGGGCGACGTGACCTTTATGTTCCCGCAGGGCGGCGATGTCCCACGCAACCTGGTGTGCAGCGGTACCAGCGATTTTGGCGACCTGGACGAGGCCTTCGCCCAGAGCGACATCGTCTTTGAGCGCACCTACACCAGCCAGGCCACGCAGACCGCGCCCATGGAGACCTTCCGCGCCTTCGCGACGACCGACGCGTTCGGCCGCATCTCGGTGACCACCTCCACGCAGGTGCCCTTTCACGTGCGCCGCATGGTCGCGCAGTCGCTCGACATTCCGCAGTCGCAGGTGCAGGTCATTAAGCCGCGCATCGGCGGCGGCTTTGGCTCCAAGCAGACGGGCTGCTGCGAGATCTTCGTGGCGTTCGTTACCCAGCAGACCGGCCGTCCGAGCTACTGCTGCTACACCCGCGAGGAGACCATCACCGCGGGCAACTCGCGTCACCAGATGCAGATGACCGTTAAGCTGGGCGCCATGAACGACGGCACCATCACGGCCATCGACCTGCATACGCTGTCCAACGCCGGTGCGTATGGCGAGCACGCCACCACGACGATCGGGCTTTCGGGCCACAAGAGCCTGCCCATCTACAACCACGTGAAGGCGAGCCGCTTTAGCTGGGACGCCGTCTACACCAATACCAATCGCGGCGGCGCGTATCGTGGCTACGGTGCCACCCAGGGCCAGTTTGCCGTGGAGAGCGCCGTTAACGAGCTCGCCGACATGCTGCACATGGACCCCGCCGACCTGCGCCTTAAGAACATCGTGCGCGAGGGCGAGATCATGCCGCAGTATTACAACGAGAAGCTCAACGCCTGTGCGCTCGACCGCTGCCTGCTGCGCGCGATGGACATGATCGGTTGGCGCGACAAGCCGCTGGCCGTCGACCTGGGCGACCGCGTGCGTGCCCTGGGCTGCGCGCTCACCATGCAGGGCTCGGGCATTTCCAACGTGGATATCGGCGGCATCGACATGCGCCTGGAAGAGGATGGCTTCATTACCATCGGCACCGGCGCCACCGATAACGGCATGGGCGTCGATACGATTCTGGCGCAGATTGCCGCCGAGGAGTTGGGCGTTGAAAGCTCGCTCATTGTGGTGCGCGGCGTGGACACCGACGTGTCGCCGTTCGATGCCGGCTCGTACGCGAGCTCCGGTACCTACGTGACGGGCCTGGCAGCCAAGAACGCCGCGACCGAGCTGCGCGAGAAGATCTGCGCTAAGGCCGCCCAGATGTGGGACGTGGACGCCGCCGACGTGGTCTTTGATGGCCAGTACGTGCGCCTGTCCGACGAGCGTGCCGCGCGCGAGCAGAACCGCTACCTCACGCTGCGTGACTTTGCCAACCTGTGCGTCAAGAACATCGCGGGAGGCGACGCGCTGACCTCGCATGCCTCTGCCTGCCTGCCCGTTTCGCCTCCGCCGTTTATGGCCGGCATTGCCGAGGTCGAGGTCGACAAGGCCACCGGCAAGGTGACTGTGGTGGACTATGCGGCGGCCGTCGACTGCGGCACCGTGATCAACGAGGCGCTCGCGCGCGTCCAGGCCGAGGGCGGCATTGCCCAGGGCATCGGCCACGCGCTCTACGAGATTGTCGAGCACGACGACCGCGGCCGCCTGCGCACCGGCAACTTTATGAGCTACAAGCTGCCCACGCGCCTGGATATCGGCAGTATTCGCGTGGCCTTTGAGCCGAGCTACGAGCCTACGGGCCCGTTTGGCGCCAAATCGATCGGCGAGGTCGTCATCAACACGCCGCTCGCCGCCGTGGCCTCGGCCGTGGCGCACGCCACCGGACATCAGGTACGCTCGCTTCCGATCACGCCGGAGAAAGCGCTGCTGGGGGAGTAGCTGGTTAGCGAACAAGTCGTAGTTGGCGGGACGGGACAACTCGTCCCGCCTTTTGCACTCGTGGTGAGGTCGTGAGCCTGTAAAACGTGTGCGTGCGCTTGCCGCTCGTATCTGCTATCATTCCTTGTTTGTGCGCTCATGCGGGCGTGGCGGAATTGGTAGACGCGCCAGATTTAGGTTCTGGTGGGATTCCCGTGAAGGTTCGAGTCCTTTCGCCCGCACCATCGCACCTGCGTCGGCCCTGGCCGTCGCGACACTTTGTTGCATAAAGGTACCAGCACCTCAGATAAGCTGGGCAGTATGAGGAGGAACGTGTTGAACATCACCGCTTCTGACGTCAAGGACGCCAAGCTCACCGCTACGGTCACCATCCCGGCCGCCGACGTCGACGCCGCGATCAAGAAGGCCTACAAGGATACCGCCAAGAAGTACCGCTTCCCGGGCTTCCGCGCCGGCAAGGCTCCCCGTCCGGTCATCGACTCCGCTCTTGGCGCCGAGGCAACCCTCGCTCAGGCCACCAACGACCTGATCGCCGCCAACGAGCCCGCCGTCCTCAACGAGCTGGACATCGTCCCCACCAAGAACGGTGACTACAAGGACCTCGACCTCGCCAAGGATCACGAGGACTACACCTACACCGTCGAGTTCTCCCTGCGTCCCGCCGCCGAGCTCTCCTCCTTCGACGCCGTCGAGATCGAGATGCCTCCCGCGGAGGTCACCGAGTCCGAGATCAACAACCAGGTCGAGATGCTTCTCAACTACCGTGCCACCTTCGAGGACGTCGAGGGTCGCGCCGTCGAGGCCGAGGACTACGTCACCGTCGACCTCAAGGCCGTCGAGAACGCCGACAACTTTGCTGCCGAGGGCCGTATGCTCATCGCCGGTAGCGACAGCAACCCCGTCGAGTTCAACGAGGCTCTGATCGGCGCCAATGTTGACGACGTCAAGTCCGTCACCTGGACCGACGAGGTCGAGGAGGGCGAGGAGGCCGAGACCCACACCGTCGAGGTCACCGTCAAGGGCATCAAGGTCCGCAACACCCCCGAGCTCACCGACGAGCTCGTCAAGTCCGACTTTGGCTTCGATAGCATCGAGGCCATGCGCGACGCCATCAAGATCGAGATCGAGCAGGACAAGGCTTCCCGCCTCCCGGCCGAGAAGGAGAACCGTTGCGTCTCCGCTCTCGCCGAGCGCCTGCAGCTCGACGAGATGGATGCCGACTACGAGCAGTCCGTCTTTGAGGAGCTTGGCCAGAACTTCCTGTCCAACCTCGCTGCCCGCGGCATGACGCTGGACACCTGGCTGCCCGCTTCCGGCCTGACCATGGAGCAGTTCATCGGCGACCTGCACAAGCAGGCCAACGACGTTGCCCGTGAGTCCCTGGCTCTGGACGCCCTCGCCCGCGAGCTCAAGATTGAGGTCACCGAGGACGACATCAACGCCGAGTTCGAGAAGGCCGGCGTCAAGGACGTCGAGGCTTCCAAGGCCGAGTTCATCGCCGATGGCCGCATGCCTGCCGTCCGCGAGTCCATCCGTCGCTCCAAGGCCGTCGACCACCTGGTCGAGAACGCCAAGGTGACTGAGGTCGACGAGACCGCCAAGGACGCCGAGTAATTCTCGCCACCTTGCACGCGAGCGCATGTATGTGCCCGTGATGGGGTAAAGTTATAAGCCGGTTATCCGGTTGCTTCGTACGGTGCCAGCCAATGCATAGCATGCGGGCACCGTACGTTTGTCTAGAACCACTATTGGTCCGTAAGAGAAATGGAGATGCGTATGATCGCTAAGTTCGATTCCGCCCTCGTGCCATACGTTATCGAGCAGACGCCGCGCGGCGAGCGCAGCTACGATATCTATTCGCGCCTGCTCAACGACCGCATCATCTTCTTGGGCGAGGAGATCAACTCCGTCAGCGCCAACCTGGTCGTTGCCCAGCTGCTGCATCTTGAGAGCCAGGATGCCGAGAAGGATATCTCGCTCTACATCAATTCGCCCGGTGGCGAGGTTTACTCTGGCCTGGCGATTCTTGACACCATGAACTTCATCAAGCCGCAGGTCTCCACCATCTGCGTCGGTATGGCCGCGTCTATGGCTGCCGTGCTGCTTTCGGCCGGCGCCAAGGGCAAGCGCTTCTGCCTGCCGCACTCCAAGGTCATGATTCACCAGCCCAGCGGCGGTGCCCAGGGCCAGCAGACCGAGATCGAGATCGTGGCCGAGGAGATCAAGAAGACCCGCCGCGAGCTCAACCAGATTCTGTCCGACGCATCGGGCCAGCCTATCGAGAAGGTTCAGGCCGATACCGAGCGCGACAACTACCTCACGGCTGCCGAGGCCCTCGACTACGGCCTGATCGACCGCATCGTCACCTCGCGCGACCTCGCCGCGAAGGACGCCTAGGATGGCCGGTAACATGCAGGACAACTTTGACGAGAACGGCAACCCGATCCGCTGCTCCTTCTGCGGAAAAGAGCAGGGTCAGGTTCGCCGCCTGGTGAAGGGCCCGACCAATATCTTTATCTGTGACGAGTGCGTTGCCGCCTGCTCCGAGATTCTTGAGGAGTCGCTGGCTTCGGACTTTATGGACGCTGCTCGCAACGGCAAGCTGCCAGGCTTCCTCAACGACCACGGCCAGGCTGCCGGTCAGCCTGCTGTAGATCCTGAAGCCGAGGGTTTTGAGCTGGAGGACGACGCCCGCCAGGTCATTACGCACGTGCCGACGCCGCACGAGATCTATGACGAGCTTTCGGCCTATGTTATGGGTCAGGAGGCCGCCAAGCGCGCCATGTCGGTTGCCGTGTACAACCACTATCGCCGCGTGATCGAGGGCGGCGCCGCGGTGTCTGCCTTTGACGACGGCATGGGCTCGCAGTTCAACGACGATATGGACGAGGTAGAGCTCGCCAAGTCCAACATCCTGCTGCTCGGCCCCACCGGTACCGGCAAGACCCTGCTCGCCCAGACGCTCGCGCGCATCCTCGAGGTGCCGTTTGCTATCGCCGACGCCACCGCACTCACCGAAGCCGGTTACGTGGGCGAGGACGTGGAGAACATCCTGCTCAAGCTCATCAACGCCGCCGATGGCGATATCGAGCGCGCGCAGGTCGGCATCATTTACGTGGACGAGATCGACAAGATCGCCCGCAAGGCCGAGAACCTCTCCATCACCCGCGATGTCTCGGGCGAGGGCGTTCAGCAGGCACTGCTGAAGATTCTTGAGGGCACGGTGGCAAGCGTTCCGCCCACCGGCGGCCGCAAGCATCCCCAGCAGGAGCTGCTGCAGATCGACACGACGAACATCCTGTTCATCTGCGGCGGTGCCTTTGTGGGTCTGGACAAGATCATTGCCGATCGCGTGGGCAACAAGGGCGTGGGCTTTAACTCCGAGATCGCCGGCCCCACCTCGGTCGACGAGAACGACCTGCTGCGCCAGGTGCTCCCGCAGGACCTCAACGCCTTTGGCATGATCCCCGAGTTTGTGGGACGTACGCCCGTCGTCACCCAGACGCAGGCGCTCGATGAGGACGACCTGGTGTCGATCCTGACCGAGCCCAAGAACGCCGTGGTGCGCCAGTACCGCAAGATGTTCCAGCTCGAGGATGTCGATCTTGAGTTTGAGGACGCGGCCCTGCACGAGATCGCCCGCATGGCGCTCGCCCGCAAGACCGGCGCCCGCGGCCTGCGCGCCATCTGCGAGGACGTGCTGCAGCAGACGATGTTCGACCTCCCCAGCGAGGAAGGCGTCGCTAAGGTCGTCGTAACCGAAGCGGCGGTTAAGGGCGAAGAACAGCCCCAACGCATCTACGGGTAAACCAGCCAAAAACGTGCTTGCAAATAGCCTCCGACCATCCGCGGTCGGAGGCTATTTTATATATACGCAATAACCCCAACTACCTGTGTTATTCTGTGTGTTTGTTTAAGCCTCAGCGAAGTCAATTCAGACTGAAGTAATCGATACCTAAGGGGAGGAATGTAGGCCCGATTTTCGTAGATTCCGCACGAGCCGAAGACCACTTAATGTGGTCTTCGAGCGAGCCCAGGACCTGACCGAGTGAAAATCGGGCCTACATTCCTCCCCGGCGGGACAGGGAGAGATATATGGAAGAGATGCCCAAGAATTACGATCCGTCGACCAACGAGCCGGCGATCCTGCAGAAGTGGCTCGACGGCGGCTACTACAAGCGCCGTGAGGGCGTGGGCGACTGCACCGTCACCATTCCGCCTCCCAACGTGACCGGCAAGCTCCACATGGGTCACGCTACCGACGACTCCATCCAGGACGCCATCATCCGTATGGCCCGCATGCGCGGCAAGTCCACGCGCTGGGTGCTCGGCACCGACCACGCCGGTATCGCTACGCAGACCAAGGTCGACAAGAAGCTCAAGAGCGAGGGCATCAGCCGCCTGGAGATCGGTCGCGACAAGTTTGTCGACGCTTGCTGGGATTGGACCCACGAGTACGGCGGCATCATCGTCGAGCAGATCAAGCGCATGGGCTGCTCCGTCGACTTTGATAACGAGCGCTTTACCATGGACGAGGACTACGCGCAGGCCGTGCGCAAGGTCTTTTGCGACTGGTACCACGACGGTCTGATCTACCGCGGCAAGCGCATCGTCAACTGGTGCCCCAACTGCACCACCGCCATTTCGGACGACGAGGCCGAGTATAAGGACGAGAAGGGCCACCTGTGGCACCTGCGCTACCCGCTGACCGAGCCGGTCAATGGCCAGGACTACATCGTCGTCGCCACCACGCGCCCCGAGACCATGCTCGGCGACACGGGCGTCGCCGTCTCCCCGAAGGACCCTGAGAAGGCCGCCTTCGTGGGTAAGACCGTCATGCTGCCGATCGTCAACCGCGAGATCCCCATCTTCTCCGACTACCACGTTGACGCCAACTTCGGTTCCGGCTTTGTCAAGGTCACACCGGCCCACGACCCCAACGACTATGCCATGGGTCAGGCCCACGACCTGTCGCAGATTAACATTTTCGATGAGCACGCGGTGGTCGTCGAGGGTTACGGCGAGTTCACCGGCATGAACCGCGACGAGTGCCGCGAGGCCGTCATCAAGTGGTTTGAGGAGCACGGCCTGCTCGATCACGTCGAGGACCTCGACCACTCCGTCATGCACTGCTACCGTTGCGACTCCGCGCTGGAGCCGTGGCTGTCCGAGCAGTGGTTTGTGGCCGTCGACAAGCTCAAGGGACCGGCGCTCGACGCCGTCAACTCCGGCAAGGTCACCTTCCACCCCGCGCGCTGGACGCAGACCTACACCACCTGGATGGAGAACCTCAAGGACTGGTGCATCTCGCGCCAGCTGTGGTGGGGCCATCGCATCCCCGTGTTCTACTGCGAGGACTGCGGCTGGGAGGACGCCCTCACCGAGGACACCGATGTGTGTCCCAAGTGCGGCGGCCATCACGTGCATCAGGACGAGAACGTGCTGGACACCTGGTTCAGCTCGCAGCTGTGGACCTTCGCCACGCAGGGCTGGCCGCAAAAGCCGGAGCTGCTCGAGGGCCATCACCCCACGACGGCGCTCGTCACCGCACGCGACATCATCGCGCTGTGGGTCGCCCGCATGGTCATGAGTTCGCTGTATTTCTTGGACGAGGTGCCGTTTAAGGACGTCGTCATCTACCCGACGATTCTGGCCAAGGACGGCAGCCGCATGTCCAAGTCCAAGGGCAACGGTGTCGATCCCATGGACCTCATTGGCATGTACGGCGCCGACGCCATGCGCTTCAACTTGCTCACGCTGTGCACCAACAACCAGGACGTCAAGTTTGACGCGAACATCGACAAGAAGACTAAGAAGCTCATCGACAGCCCGCGTACCGACCAGGCCAAGAGCTTTGTGACCAAGATCTGGAACGCCAGCCGCTTCCTGCTCATGAACATGGAGGGCTACACGCCCGGCGAGCCCGTCGTTGAGACGCCGGCCGACGCTTGGATGTTCAGTCGCCTGGCCAAGGCCGTGAAGATGGTCACCGAGGGTATCGAGAACTACACCTTTGGCGACATGGCCCGCGGCGTGCAGCAGTTCTTCTGGAACGAGGTCTGCGACTGGTACGTCGAGGTCACCAAGGCCCGCCTGAAGGGCGAGGGTCGCCTGCAGGCTCAGCGCAACCTGATCTTTGTGCTCGACACCTCCATTCGCCTGATGCACCCGCTTATGCCGTTTGTTACCGAGGAGATCTGGGACAACATGCCGGCGAGCGTGCTCGACCTGGACGCCGAGGGCAACGTGGACCGCGCCGAGGCGCTCATGATCGCCAAGTGGCCCGAGCCCGCCGACTACGCCAAGTATGTCGACGAGGACGCCGAGCGCGCGTTTGAGCTGTGCCGCACCGTCGTTTCCGCCGCCCGCGCCACGCGTTCGCGCTATCGCTTAAGCCCCAAGGCTGAGCTCGACGTGGTCGTGCGCGCCGGTGCCGAGGACATCGAGAAGCTCGAGAGCCTGCGTTCGACCATCGAGCCGCTGGCCAACACCGCCTCGCTGGTCATGGGTACCGACGTTGAGAAACCGGCGGCGAGCATCGCCGTGGTCGACAGCGGCGTCGAGGTCTTTGTGGTGCTCGAGGGCAAGGTTGATCTTTCGGCCGAGAAGGCGCGCCTGGAGAAGGAGATCGCCGCGGCCCAGAAGGAGCTCGCCGGCTGCGAGAAGACGCTGGCCAACGAGGGCTTTGTGGCCAAGGCCGCGCCTGCGGTGGTCCAGAAGAAGAGGGACCGTGCAGCTGAGCTCAAGGAGATCCTGGCGGCGCTGACTGCTCAGGTTGCTGACTTCTCGTAAGGTTTACTCGGGGGACGCGGTTTGGGGCATTGCTCGCTACTGCGGACAGTCCTGCTCGCACGAAGGCCACATTAAGTGGCCTTCGGCTCGTGCGGAACTTGTATCGAGCAAAGCCCCAAACCGCTCCCATAGCGGTTACGTGGTCGTCCGCTGCCTGGCAGGGCCACTGGGTTGTGCCCTTGATTTTGCTGCAAGCGGATAAAGGCTGATATTGTCAACGCGAGGGGCTCATTTTTTTTGGTGGGCCTCTTTTTCTGTAATTGGAGACTTGGGTTATGGCTAAGCGTTCTGGGTCGTATTCTGTGCCGTTCTCGTTTGAGTTGCTTTCATTTGATGAGGCTGTTGGGCTGGCTGCTGATACGGGGCGGATTTCTGGGGATGCTGGGCCTCTGCTTGAGACGGTTGTCGATATGCTTGATGAGCTGGGACGTCCGGACGAGTATTTCGATTGCATTCAGGTCGCCGGTACCAATGGCAAGACTTCGACTACGCGTTTTTCGGCTGCCATTCTTCATGGTGAGGGGCTCAAGACCGCGCTGTATACGTCGCCACAGCTGGTACGCTATCCCGAGCGCATGGAAGTCGATGGATGCGTCGTGAGCGATGAGGCATTCGCCCGTGGCGTTTCGGCCGCTGTTGAGGCGGGGCATCGAGTGAATGCCCGTCGTGTGGCGGCGGGGGAGCGCGCCTATACCATCACGCCGTTTGACCTTTTGACGGCTGCTGCACTTGTGGTGTTTGCCGAGGCCGCGGTGGATGTTGCCGTGCTCGAGGTTGGCATGGGCGGGCGTTGGGACGCCACGAGCGCGACCGATCCCGTCGCCGTTGCCATTACGGGCATTGGGCTCGATCACACACGTATTTTGGGCGATACGCTCGAGGCCATTGCGGGGGAGAAGGCTGCGGTCATTAAGCCCGGACGCCTGGTTGTACTGGGCGAGGACACGCATGAGGCGAGCGTTCAGCGCGTGATGGATGCCCGTTGTCGCGAGTGCGGCGTCGTGCCGCTGGTGGTGAACCATGCCACGACCAAGGTGCCGGCGCATGTGGGCGATACGGTTGAGTTTAGCTGCACTACGCCGCGTGCGATTTATACGTCGAGCATGGTCAAGCCGGCGTATCAGCCGCAGAATGCTGCGTGCGCGATTATGCTTTGCGAGGGGTATCTGGCTCGCGAGCTCGATCATGACAAGCTCGATGTGTCGCTTGTGGGCTGCCCCACGCCGGGCCGATTTGATGTGCTGGGAACTGATCCGCTCAAGCTGATCGACGCCTGTCATAACCCTCAGAGCTGCGAGAACTTTGTGAGCGCGCTGGACGAGATCGATCCGTGCGTAGAGAATCGCCCCACGCTGCTGTGCGCTGCGCTGGCCGACAAGGACGTGGCGGGTATCGTTGACGTACTGATCCCGGCCTTCCCGCGCGTGGTTGTGACCCAGACCGATTCCGACCGCGCCCTGTCGGCAGAGGAGCTTGCCGCACTTGTGGACGCCGACAAGCTCGCGGGCGTGTATCCGAGCGTGTCCGAGGCCCTCGCTGCCTTCGATGCCGCGGGCGAGCCCTTCGTAGCAGCCGGTACCATCACCCTAGCCGGCGAAGTAGCGGGGCTGCTCCGTTAACCCATCCCCTCATCAGTTGCGGTGAAATACGGACTGTTTTACAAGCCAGAAGCCTCAAACAGTCCGTATATCACCGCAACTCAAAAGCAGTCAATTTGGGACGGGGCTTTTTGGCTGCCCTGCGCCTCGAGTTGACTTGCTCGCCACGAAATGGCCCTATTTACTACGTTTGACCGGTAACCCTCGACCATACAGAGAATTGCGAAATCAAAACCGCAGGTAGATGGCTCGCCATTTTTCAAAAAAGACCCGCATGGTCGACTCATGCGGGTTAAACGTAGTAGATAGGCCGTTTTCGTGGCGCGGCGTTTGCAAGATGTGTCAAAGGGGCTCTCCCTTTGACACATTGCCTAGTCTAGGCGGACCGGATCGTGGGGGTAGGCGTTGAGAATCTCGACGCCGTTCTCGGTCACCAGGGCCAGGTCCTCGATGCGGACGCCGGTGCGGTCGGGGAGGTAGATGCCCGGTTCGATGGAGAACGTCATGCCCGGCTCTACGACCTGCTCGTTGACGAGCGAGATGTCGCCCGGCTCGTGGTCCTGCAGGCCGATCGAGTGACCCAGGCGATGCGTAAAGTATTCGCCGTAGCCCGCGTCTTCAATCACATCGCGTGCGGCGCGGTCCAGGTCGCACATGCGCACGCCCGGTGCGATGAGCGCTTCGGCGGCCTCGTTGGCGCGGCGCACGATGTCGTAGATGCGTGCCGTCTCCTCGTCCGGCTCGCCCCAAAAGAACGTGCGCGTCATGTCCGAGCAATAGTTGCAGCGGCGTCCGCCAATGTCGAACAGCACCACGTCGCCGCGCTTGAGCACAGTGTCGTCGGGTTCGTGATGCGGGTCGCCGGCGTTGGCGCCAAAGCTCACGATGGGCGGAAAGCTAAAGCCCTCGCAGCCGTGCTTGCGATACAGGCCGAGCATCTGGTCGGCAATCTCGCGTTCCGTCACGCCCTCGTGGACAAGCTTAATAGCATCGGCCATTACAGCGTCGTTAGCGGCCGAGGACGCGCGCATGAGCTCCTGCTCGGCGGCATCCTTGTAGGTGCGTGCGGCGGTGACGGCAAAATCGCCCAGGAAAAACTCGCTGGCGGCGTGGCGCTCCATAAGCGGCATCAAAAAGCCGGAGCGCATGACGGTGTCGATGCCGAGCGGTTTGGTCGGGTCGATCTCACTCGCGATGGCGTTGGCCACGACATCGGTGTCGGTGTGGTAGGCAACGCGGGCATTGTCATACTCGGGCAGCTGGTGCAGGGCGTTGACCAGGATTACCGGCTCGCTGCCGCGCGTGAGCAGCACGCCACAAAAACGCTCGAACATATCGGCATAAAAGCCGGTCAGGTAATAGATCGACCACGGGTCGTTTACGAGGAGCTGCGCGCCGGGGTGCTGAGCCTCGAGCGCATCGAGCACGCGCGCCACACGCTGGTCATCGACATGTGCCATGAAACATCCTTTCGCTAGGCTGCCACCATGGTATCCCAAGCCCGGCACATAGGGACGTTCCTTTTATGCCGGCACCTGGGGACACTCCTTGCAAAAGCAGCTAAAAGAGCCCCGTCCCAAATTTGCTGCTTAGGCTGGGTCGATGTCCATGCTGGCGACTAGGTCAATGTTGGTGCCGAGAAGATCTTCCAGCACGACGTCGCCCATGCGGATGGGGGCGTTGACGACTAGACCTCGGATGAGGGCCATGGCTTGGGCGTGGAGTGCCAGCGGGATGGCTTCGGCCGTGCGCACGGGGAGCAGGGCTTCGTCGCCGCCGGAGACGGCCACGGTCGTCGTGAGCACGCGCATGGGGCAGGTGAGCTCCTGATGCGCGAACGTATCGCCGCGCGGGCAGTTGTTGCCGGTCACGGAGCGCACTTCCACCACGGCGCCATTGGCGTCGCGCTCCACCTCTACGGTCAGAAGGCACTCGGATGGGCAGGTGGTGCAGTTGAACTGCAGCGTTTCGACCACGTTATCGCTCATAGTTTATGCCTCCTCGATGGAATCGACGGATAGAACAATCTCGCTGGCACCCAGATCGAGCGCCTGCTTGATGACCTTTGCCGGCAGTGGGAAGCTTTCCATAACACTCGGTTTAAACGGGCGGACCTTGCCCACAAACAGCTCCTTGCCGCCAGCGAGAATGCGCACGCGGGCGGTGTCGACCGGTCGGCGCACGCGGAAGTTCAGCTTGGTGAGCGCCACAGCCGTAATGCGTCCCGGCAGCGCGTAGCCCGCAATGCCGGCAGGGGAGACGGTGAGCTCGCAGTCCGGAACGACGTCCGCGCCGGTTTCCAACGCGTACGCCGCTGCAGCTGCGCCAGCCCTCTCGGACTCGGTCGTCACGTTGTCGGCCAGGTCGTGCACGTGCAGCACGTTGCCACAGGCAAAGATGCCCGGCACGCCTGTCTGGAGGCTCTGGTCAACTACGGCGCCGCGCGTGCGTGGGTCAAGCTCCACGCCCGCGGCAACCGAAAGCTCGTTCTCGGGAATCAATCCCACCGAAAGCAGCAGCGTGTCGCACGGAACGATGCGCTCGGTTCCCGGAATGGGCGTCAGGTGCTCGTCGACCTGACTCACCTCGACGGCTTCCACGCGGTCGTGCCCGATCAAGCGTGTGACGGTGGTGGACAGGTGCAGCGGAATTCCAAAGTCGTCCAGACAGTTCTTGACGTTGCGGCGCAGCCCGTTGGCGTACGGCATGAGCTCGTACACGCCCTCGACCGAAATCCCCTCGAGCGTGCAGCGGCGAGCCATGATGAGCCCGATGTCGCCCGAGCCCAAAATGACGGCGCGCGAGCCGGGTTTGAGGTTCTCGATATTGATGTATCGCTGCGCCAGGCCCGCCGTAAACACGCCGGCGGGTCGGCTGCCGGGGATCTTGATCTCGCTGCGCGTGCGCTCGCGGCAACCCATGGCAAGGACGATCGCGCGCCCGGTGAGCTGCAGCATGCCGTCGCGGCTCATGAGCGTGACGGTATGGACCGCGGTGTCTTCCGTAGGCTCGCCTGAATCAATCCCAAGCACCATGCTGTTCAGGAACAGCGCAATGTCGGTTGCGTGCACCTGGTTGATAAAGCGCTGCGCGTACTCGGGACCGGTGAGCTCCTGTTTAAAGTGCGACAGGCCAAAGCCGGGGTGGATGCATTGGCGGAGGATACCGCCCAGGTGCTGCTCGCGCTCCACGATGGCCACGCGTGCGCCCGCCTTATGCGCGGCCATCGCGGCCGCCATGCCGGCGGGTCCGCCGCCGATAACGACCACGTCGAAGGCCTGCGTTGCCACGGCCTCAACGACGCCGCAATCAATCGCACTCGATTTGAATTCCGCCATCCTAGCGCACCCCCTTCAAAGGTCCCTCGACCAGCCAAGATCCGGCATCTTCCAACAGCACTTCGCTGGGGTCGCAGCCCAGCTCGCGCGCCAGGATCGCCACCACGCGGCTCTGGCAAAAACCGCTTTGGCACCGACCCATGCCGGCGCGGCAGCGGCGCTTGACGCCCTCGACCGAAATCGCGCCCGGACGGCGTCGGATCGCGGCCACAATCTCGGCCTCGGGCACCGTTTCGCAGCGGCAGACGATCTGCCCCCACGCGGGATCGGACTCAATGAGTTCTTCATTGCGAGCCAGCGGTGCGCGGTCAAAGTCGTCCGGCGCGCGGCGAATTGGGTTCCAGTCCGCCCGCTCGTGCAGCTCCACGCCCGCCTCACGCATCACAAGCTCCATGCGCTCGGCAATGGCAGGCGCGCTCGCCACGCCTGGGGACTGAATGCCCGCCGCCTGGAATAGCCCCGGCACCACGGCCGACAGCCCAATAAAAAAGTCGTTTGTACCCTGAATGACCGGGCGCCCGCCGGCGAACGCGCGCACCACGCGGCGCGTGTCCAGATCGGGCACCAGCTTGCGCGCACCGGTCAGGAGCGCGTTGATATCGGTCGCGTAGGTCTGTGTATCGCCCGGCTCGCGCACGGCGGCGGTCGCGGTAATCACGGTGTTGCCGTGTACGGTACCCGTGACGATAACGCCCTTGGACACCGGCGTGGGAACGGGGTAGAGTGGCATCAGCGCGCGCGGTTCTTTGTCCAGCACCACGATGTTGCCCTGGCGCCAGACCATCTGGAACTCCTCGGCGCCCGCCATATGCGAGATGTCCGCGGCGCCGTTGCCCGCGGCGTTGATCATGTAGCGGCAGCGCACGTCTCCGGCGGGCGTCGCCAACGTAAAGCGCACGTCGTCGCCCGAGCCCGCGATTTCAATCGCCTCCACCGGTGCGGAGCGCATAAACGTCACCCCGTTGGCCACGGCGTTCTCCAGCGCGGCGATGGCAACCTCAAACGGGTCGACAAACCCAGTCGATGGGCACCACAACGCGCACGTTGCATCGGCACTGGCGCGCGGTTCCAGCTCGTGGATGCGCTCGGGGCCGATAATCGACAGCTCGGGCACGCCGTTGGCTATGCCATTCTGGCGCAGCTTCTCCAGATGCGCGCGGTCCTCGTCGTTAAAGCCCAACACCATCGACCCGGTGCGGCGGAACAGAAAGCCCAGCTCCTGCGCCCACGTACCGTACAACTCGCAGCCACGGGCGTTGATCTGCGCCTTTACGGTGCCCGGCGCCGGATCGTAGCCAGCGTGCACCAGGCCGCCGTTGGCCTTCGACGCGCCCAGCGCAATATCGTTAGCCGCCTCGACCACGCAAATGGACAGGTCATAGCGCGCGAGCTGCCGCGCGATGGCGCACCCCGTAATGCCCGCGCCCACAATTGCGATATCAAACGTTTCTGCCACGGTGCCTCCCAGACGAGTTGACAGGCTGTCAATAAGACTATCCTACGGTCTGCACATCCCCAGCGCGGCGGCAATGCGGCGAACAGCCCCGCAACACCCGCCAACGGCAGACGAGGGGAGACCCGGCACGGATGTTGGCCTCGTCTGCCGACAGCTACGGCAACCGTTCGTCTTGATCTGTAACAGTAAGAGGGGTTTTGGAGCCCAAGATGTTACAGATCGAGATTGAAGTCGGGGAGGGACCTCTGTGTCTCGATCTGTAACATCTAGACCCGGATTCCGGTCCTAACTGTTACAGATTGAGATGTTTGTGTCCGCACCAGCCCCGCCCCTAGCCGTGGTCCCATATAAACAAACCCCGTGGTAAACTTGACCGGACTGTTAATATTCCGAAAGGTACCCGTAATGTCCAAGTACATCTCCGAGCTCATGTCGCCGCAGCTTATGGGCGTCGTCTATGCCTTCGTTGGCTTTATCATCGCCCTGTATGTGCTGTCGGTCGTCTATGTGTTCATCGACGCTCGCCGCCGCGGCGCCAGCGCCTACGTGGCGTGGGGCATCATCGCCCTCATCCCGTTTGTGGGCCTCATCGCCTACCTGGTCCTGCGCCCGCACTCCTATGCGTCCGACCGCGAGGAGCAGGAGCTGGACATGGCTCTGCGCGAGCGCCAGCTTGCCCAGTACGGCACCTGCCCGCAGTGCGGGGCGCCCATCGAGAAGGACTTCGTCGTCTGCCCGGTGTGCGATACCCAGGTTCGCAACGTGTGTCCCAGCTGCCATCGCCCGCTCGATGCGCATTGGAAGGTCTGCCCCTACTGCCGAACTCGCATCCAGTAGCGCATCCATCGCCGGGCCGGCCGCAAGCCACGGGCACGCCGCAAACCGCACGCGCGCTCCGCAGCCCCGCCCCACACGATGAAGCATGCGTAGAAAATCGCCCGCCGTGCCATTAAGGTGCGGCGGGCGCTTGTATACCAAGGCAACCTGCCTATAATGATGCAAGTCAAAAATGCCGAGCGCATCGCACGCACTTGCACCAGGCATCCGAGAGGAGAAAACATACCCATGAAGGCACTCTACAATGACGGTTCGGTGGCCGAGCTCCCGCAGGACGAGGTCACGCACGTCATCCGCCACTCCGCCGCACACATCATGGCGCAGGCCATCAAGCGCTTGTACCCCCAGGCCGACTTTGCCTACGGCCCTGCGACCGACAACGGCTTCTACTACGACGTCGACCTGCCCGAGGGCGTCAAGATCAGCGAGGACGACTTCCCCGCGATCGAGGCCGAGATGAAGAAGATCGTCAAGGAGAACCTCAAGTTCTCCGTGTACGAGAAGCCCCGCGCCGAGGCCATCGCCCTTATGGAGGAGCGCGGCGAGAAGTACAAGGTCGAGCACATCGGCGACCTGGACGACGACGCCCGCATCACCTTCTACCAGCAGGGCGACTACATCGACATGTGCGTCGGCCCCCACATCTGCTACACCAAGGCGCTCAAGGCCTTTAAGCTCACCGGCGTCTCGGGCGCCTACTGGAAGGGCGACAAGGACAACAAGATGCTCACCCGCATCAACGGCGTCGCCTTTGCCACCAAGGAAGAGCTCGACGAGCACATGCACATGCTGGAGGAGGCCAAGAAGCGCGACCACCGCAAGATCGGCCGCGAGATGGACCTCTTTATGATGCGCGATGAGGCCCCCGGCTTCCCGTTCTTCCTGCCCAACGGCATGATCCTTAAGAACACGCTGCTGGACTACTGGCGCGAGATTCACCACAAGGCCGGCTACGTGGAGATCTCCACGCCGCTCATCATGAACAAGCAGCTGTGGAAGACCTCGGGCCACTGGGACCACTACAAGGACAACATGTACTCCACCGTCATCGACGACGAGGAGTACTGCATTAAGCCCATGAACTGCCCGGGCGGCGTGCTGGTGTACGCCTCCAAGCCGCACTCCTACCGCGAGCTGCCCATCCGCGCCGGCGAGATTGGCCTGGTGCACCGCCACGAGCTGCGCGGCGCCCTGCACGGCCTGTTCCGCGTGCGCTGCTTTAACCAGGACGACGCCCACCTGTTTGTGCGTCCCGACCAGCTGACCGACGAGATCGTGGGCGTGGTTAACCTCATCGACTCCGTGTACCAAAAGTTTGGCTTTAAGTACCACGTTGAGCTTTCCACCCGCCCCGAGGACTCCATGGGTTCGGACGAGGACTGGGCTCGCGCCGAGGAGGGCCTGCGCACTGCTCTGGAGAAGCTGGGCATGGACTACGAGGTCAACGAGGGTGACGGCGCCTTCTACGGCCCCAAGATCGACTTCCACTTGGAGGACTCGCTCGGCCGTACCTGGCAGTGCGGTACCGTGCAGCTTGACTTCCAGATGCCGCTCAACTTTGACCTGGAGTACGTGGACGCCGACGGAACCAAGAAGCGCCCCATCATGCTGCACCGCGTGTGCTTTGGCTCCATCGAGCGCTTCATCGGTATTCTGATCGAGCACTTTGCGGGCAAGTTCCCCACCTGGCTCGCCCCCGTGCAGGTCAAGGCGCTTCCCGTCTCTGAGAAGAGCCGCGACTACGCCCACGAGGTGTGCGCCAAGCTGGAGGAGGCCGGCATTCGCGTGGTCTGCGACGACCGCGACGAGAAGATCGGCTACAAGATCCGCGAGGCCCGCAGCATCGACCGCGTGCCCTACATGCTTATCCTGGGCGAGAAGGAGGTCGAGGCCGGCAACATTTCCGTCCGCGATCGCTCCAACGAGACCGTTCAGATGAGTGTTGATGAGTTTGTTGCCAAGGTGACCGAGGAGATCAAGACTCGCGCCTAAGGCAAGCTTCGCAACAATTAACAAAGGCGACCGTCCACAAAGGGCGGTCGCCTTTTTTCATGCTCAAATAAGAAAAGCCGCTGGTTGAGCGGCTTTTTTTGTTGCACAAAAAGGTACAGGTTTTTGTATCTTTCGACAAACGACATTATACGAGCAATTAATCAGCGTTTGCCCAGATTACGCAAAATGCACTGCTGGTAGGTACATCTCCATACCCCTCTACAAAAACCTGTACTTTTGCGACTGCGCCTAGCTGCGAGCGAGAAGCCTGTTCTAAACGCCTCTGCATTTGCGTGGATCGCAAAGCAAAAAGAGGGGGCGAGAACATGGAGCAGACGGCACGGCGCCAAGAGCAGCTGCCGGGCGCATTTAACTGCGCCACCACCAACAGCCAGCACGGCCGCGTCCGCTGGTATCTGGTCCACACCCCCCATGGAAAAGAGCGCGAGACCTGCGAAAAGGTCCGCCGAATTATCCCGCACGAGCTGATGCAGAACGCTTTTGTGATGCAAAAGGAGTTCTGGTTTAAGCGGGACGGTGCCTGGTCGCTCCAAACCAAACCCATGTACAAGGAATATTTCTTCGTCGCCACGCACGATGTCGCAGCGCTTGATAGGGCCCTGGCCCAGCTGAGCTTTGGCTGCCGCATCGCCGGCAGTAGGGAGCGGGCGTACATGCCCATGCCGGACGATGCGCAGGATTGGTACCGCAGCGTGTTGGATGACGACGGTGTGGTGCGCAACAGCGTGGCGCGCATAGAAGACGGCGTGTTGCACATAGAGCAGGGTCCCTTGGTGGGGCAAGAGGCCCGTGTAAAGAAGATCGATCGTCATAAGCGCTGGTGCCTGGTGGACGTGGGCGATGGTGGCTCCACATTTAGGGAGCTGCTACCGCTTGACGTGCCCAGCAAAACGTAAGGGAGACGTTGCACCGGCAAATTACTTGGTTTTTGGATTCATAGATGGGGGGGGGTTCCTGGGGACAGGAACGTAAGTTTTATTGTGGCTGCTAAAGAAGTAACAGAGAATAATGCGCCCGTGGGGGCGACGCTCATTGCTCGGGCCATGGACCGGCGCAAGGGCACGGCGGGTGCTGGGGTCGGCTCCGCTGCAAACACGGGTGCGGTGAGCCTCCCGGGCTCGCCCGAGTTCGCTGCAGAGTCCCGTGCGCTCGACACGCGATCGCTTGGCTACCGCTTCGTGAAGCGCACGTTCGACATCGCGTTCAGTGCGTGCGTCTGCGTCGTGGCTCTTATCCCTGGCACGGTTCTTTGCGCGTTCATTGCGGCCGACACCAAGGGTGCTCCCATCTATGCGCACGAGCGGGCTGGGCGCTTCGGTCGCCCCATCCGCGTGCTCAAGTTCCGCTCCATGGTCGCCGACGCCAACGACGTGGAGAAGTACCTCAGCCCCGAGCAGATCGAGGAGTGGCACCGCGAGCGGAAGGTCACAAACGATCCCCGCATCACCAAGCTAGGCCGCGTCCTGCGCAAGACTTCCCTGGACGAGCTGCCCCAGTTCTTCAACGTGCTCGCGGGCCAGCTCTCCGTCATCGGCCCTCGCGCCATCACCTACGAGGAGCTCGGGAACTTTACGCACGAGCAACAGGTGCAGGTGCTTGCCGTCCCGCAGGGCATTACCGGTGCCTGGCAGTCGGGCCCGCGCAACCTCGCGACCTTCGAGAACGGCCTGCGCCAGGAGTTCGAGCTTGCCTACGCGAAGGGTGCCAGCCTCAAGGCAGACTGGAAGGTCTTCTTCAAGACCTTTGGCGTCATGTTCGGCAAGAAGAAGACGGGGAGGTAGCGCATGAGTGCTGACAAACCCCTCGTCTCGATCGTGGTGCCGACCTACAAGCGCTCTGACAGGATTCGCGTGGCCCTGGACTCAATCGCCGCGCAGGACTACGGCGCGGAGAACATCGAACTGATTGTAGTGAGCGACAATCGGCCGGAGTGGCCGGAAAGCGCCGAGACCGACGCGGCGGTCGCCCCCTATGCCGCGAGCCTTCCGCACTTTAGGCTGCTGCACACCTCCGGCCAGACCGGCGGCGGGGCGGCGCGCAACTACGCCTGCCGCCAGGCGACGGGCGAGTACCTCACGTTCCTCGACGATGACGACGAGTTCCTGCCTGACAAGGTGTCCACCCAGGTCGCCTTCATGCAGGAAAACTCCCTCGACATGAGCTGGCAGGATGTCTCGTGGTATGACGAACGTGGCCGGCTTGTGGAGCACCGCAGGCTCGACCATTGCGAGGACTTCTCCACCGAGGGTCTGCTGCGCGCGCACCTCCTAACGCCGATAAGCCCAACGGCCATCTATATGCTCAGGCGCGACCTGTTCGACCGCACTGAGGGTTTCGGCGAGGTGGCGACCGGCCAAGACTGGTGGCTGATGCTGCGCTGCATAGAGGCTGGCGCCCACATGGGCTACATGCCCGAGGTGCACGTGAGGCAGTACCTCCATTCCGGCGAGAGGCTCTCGCTTGGCAAGAACAAGGTAAACGGCGAGGTCGCAAGGCACGAGGTGGTGCGCGGCTACTACCCGCGCCTCAGCAAGAAGGATGTGCGCTACATCGAATTTCGCCACAACGCCGTGCTCGCCTTCGCTATGAAGCGCAGCAACCAGCCAGGCCAGGCTGTGATTTACGCCTTAAAGGCCATTGCCTCATCGCCCGCCGCCTGCGTCTCTGAGGCGCTGAAGTTCTTCGGCAAGGCGAAATCCTAACTATTTCATATGTGTGCCTGCTCTTAACGAAAGGTTGAATGATATGTCCGAAAAAATGAAGATAGCAGTCGCCGGCACCGGCTATGTGGGGCTCTCGTTGGCCGTTCTGCTCTCGCAGCACAACGAGGTGCGCGCGCTCGACATCGTCTCCGAGAAGGTAGAGAAGATTAACGCTTTTCAGTCGCCCATCCAGGACGACGAGATTGAGCTCTTCCTGGCCGAGGCTAAGGCGGGCACGAGGAAGCTCGACCTGCATGCAACCGTGGACGTCGCCGAGGCCTATACAGGCGCGGATTTCGCCATCGTGGCCACGCCAACGAACTACGACTCGGACCGCAACTTTTTCGACACCTCGTCTGTTGAAGCCGCAATTTCGGCAATCCGCTCGGTGAACCCGACGGCCTGGATTGTCATCAAGTCGACCATCCCTGTGGGTTACACTTCGTCGCTTCGCGAGACGCTTGGCGACAGCCGCATCATCTTCAGCCCCGAGTTCCTTCGAGAGAGCAAGGCGCTCTACGATAATTTGCACCCTAGCCGCATCGTTGTGGGCGCGCCCAAGGACGACGAGGAAGCTGTGAAGGCCGCAAAGACGTTTGCTGGGCTGCTCGCCCAAGGCGTCGGCCCCGCCGAGCTTGAGCGCACCAACCCTGATGGCACGACGGGCATCCCGCAGCTCGTTCTTGGTACCACCGAGGCGGAGGCCGTGAAGCTGTTCGCCAACACCTACCTGGCACTTCGCGTGGCGTACTTCAATGAGCTGGACACTTACTGCGAGATGAGGGGACTCAACACCAAGGACGTCATCGATGGCGTGTGCCTAGAGCCCCGCATTGGCTCCCACTACAACAACCCCTCCTTCGGCTACGGCGGCTACTGCCTGCCCAAGGACACCAAGCAGTTGCTGGCCAACTATAAGGACGTGCCTCAGAACCTTATCGAGGCCATCGTCGATGCCAACCGCACTCGCAAGGACTACATTGCAGACGAGGTACTGCAACTGCTGTGGGACAAGGTATACGAAGGCAAGGAGAAGCCCGTGGCGGGCGTGTACCGCCTGACCATGAAGTCGAACTCCGACAATTTCCGCGCCAGTTCCATCCAGGGCGTTATGAAGCGCGTGAAGGCCAAGGGAGTGCCGGTCGTTGTCTACGAGCCAACGCTGGACGCGCCGGAATTCTTCGGTTCCGAGGTGACGCATGACCTTGAGAAGTTCAAGGCCGAGTGCGACGTGATCATTGCCAACCGGTGGAGCGACGATCTGGCCGATGTTGCCGGCAAGGTGTATACCCGCGACCTATTCAAGAGGGATTAGTATTTGTGGCGATTACTGCTGATAAAAAAAAGAGACGGCTGCTCCTTCTGACGAGGAGGTTCCCCTTTAACCGCGGCGAGGTCGCCGCTGAGTCCTATCTCGAGAACGAGATAGGCGTTCTTTCGACCTATTTCGACGAGGTGCTCGCCGTGGGGACCGAGGCGCAGCCGGGTGACGCGCCCACCTGCGCGCTGCCGGGCAATGTGACGCCCCTGGCCTTGGGTTGCGGTAATACCTCCAAGGACAAGGCTTTGCTTGCAGTCAAAGGGATCGCGTTTCCCCTTTTGGGCGGTGCGGACGTTCGTGAGG
Source organism: uncultured bacterium (assembly GCA_905215905.1). Lineage (GTDB taxonomy): Bacteria > Actinomycetota > Coriobacteriia > Coriobacteriales > Coriobacteriaceae > Collinsella. The sequence goes on from CAJMRI010000007.1 coordinate 30,720, forward strand.
CCTATGCCACAGAATCCGTTCATGGAATCGGAAAGCGCGTGTTTCGGGGCTACTTTGCCGCGAGGGCGAAGGCAAAGGCGGACGTGCTTGCGGAGGAACTGGTCCGCTTTGGCTTTGAGCCCACGCACATATACAGCTTTTGGCTTTACGACACCGCTTTGGTCGCTGCTTGGCTGACCGGCACGTACCCATGTGCACGCGCCGTTGCGCGTGCACATGGGTACGATCTGTATGCAGATCGTACCGATGTGCATTATTTGCCCTTCCGGGGATACCTCCTATCCAAGCTTTCCGGAGTGCTTCCCTGCTCGAAAGACGGGGAGGAATACATAAACGCGAACTGGCCGGGCCATGAGGGCAAGGTGACGACCTCCTATCTCGGAACGCGGGAGATGCCAGACAAGTCCGGCGAGCCGTTGACCTGCCCGTTGCGGGTCGTCTCGTGCTCGCGTATTGTCGACGTTAAGCGCGTGCCTCTTCTTGCTAAGGCTGTCACCCTTCTTGATGCCGAAGGGCTTCGCGTCGAATGGACCCATTACGGCGACGGCCCACAGCTCGAGGAGGCGAGGGCCGCCTGCTCGTTGCTGACGCACTCCACCGCGAAGTTCGCGGGGGCTTTGCCGAACGACGCGCTTTTGGGGGAGTACGCAGCGAAGCATTTCGACGTCTTCGTGAACGTCTCGTCAAGCGAGGGCCTGCCGCTTTCGATCATGGAGGCCTGCGGATTCGGCATTCCCGTCATCGCCACGGACGTTGGCGGAACCCACGAGATAGTAAGCGATGGCGTCAACGGCTTTCTCCTACCTAGCGACTGTGGACCGGAAGATGTCGCCGCGGCCATAAAGCGATTCGTCTTTTTGGGCAAGGCCGAAGGGTCTTCTATGAGGCGCGCTGCAAGGGCCGTTTGGGAGAGGGACTTCCGTTTGGAGGCCAACGTGGAGGGGCTTGTGCGCTCGCTCGGAGTCGATTACAGAAACGAAGGTGAATGATGGGCCAGATTGCGCAGAAGATGACCATGCTCAAAAGGTGGAGCAAAATGCTCACTGGCAAGACGGCTGTGGCCGTAGAGCAGAGCATGGGCAGGGCCTATAATGTCGGACAGTTGTCCGGGTACTACAACGATTTGACCGGCAAGGTCACTGGCAGTACTCTGCTCGACGAGGGCGGTGTCCCTGTTAGCGTCATCGCCGGTGGGGCGCGGGTGCATTTCCCCATCGCCATTTTCCAATACGGTTTGGGCTGTTACGACTTGAGCATTCTCAGGTCGGATGAAGTTGAGCGCTTTCTCGACGCACTAAGGGTATGCTCGGATTGGGCGATCGGCGCCCAGCGGGATGACGGCTCTTGGGACGCATTTGGTCCGATAGGCAGCGCTAAGTACTCCGTCTCCTCGATGGCCCAAGGCGAGGGGTGCTCGATGCTGCTGAGGGCCCATGCGGCTTTCGGGGACGAGTGCTATAGAGTTGCGGCGCTGAAAGCTGCCGAGTTCATGCTTATCGACATGGACAATGGCGGCGTGTCGTCGCATGACGGGGGAGAACTGTTCCTGGAGGAGTACCCTCAACGCCCCAGGCGCAGTGTCATGAACGGTTGGGTGTTTAGCCTTTTCGGTCTCTATGACGCATCGTTGGTCGACGCGCGCTTCGCCGGGCCATTCAAGCACTCTGCGGAGACGTTGGCTTGCCATTTGGATGACTACGACGCCGGCTTCTGGTCTTATTACGACATGGAAAAGCGTATCGCCTCTCCCGCCTACCATCATCTACATATAGCGCAGCTCCGCGCAATGGCGGATCTTTCAGGCGACGCAAGGTTCGCGGTGAAGGCCGAGGTATACGAGCGCTATCAGGAATCTCCGGCCAACCGCAGGAAGGCGATTGCTAAAAAGGCGCTGCAGAAGCTGATCGAGAAATCCGATGCGGTGATCGTCCAATGAAGAAGGCCCTCTATATCGTGACCTCGATGGACACCGGCGGGGCCGAGACGGTATTCATGAAGTATTACCGGGCTTTGGACAAGTCGCGCTATCAGCTCGACTTCTGTGTGTCGTCCGACGTGCCGGGCTTTTACGACGCCGAAATCGAGTCGATGGGCGGCAGAATTGTGCACACAGTCAAGAAGACCGAGGCCGGGCCGGTCGCTTCGTTCAAGCGGCTCATGCAGATAGCCCGGGACGGCGGTTATTGCTGTGCTGTCAGGTCGTCTCAGCACAGTCTTTCCTGTCTTGATTTGCTCGCCATGAGATTCGGAGGCGTGTCCAGAACCATATTCAGGTCAAGCAACACGGGTACAGTTTCGAACAGCAAAAAGGAGACCCTGCTGCACAATCTTTTCAAGCCCCTTGTCAGGGTTGCGGCGACCGACTTCGCCGCCCCGTCTACCGAGGCGGGCGTCTACATGTTCGGCAAGGCGGGGGTATCGGGGCCGCGTTTCCATCTCATGAAGAACGCGCTCAACCTCGAGGACTACGCCTATGACGCTTCGACACGGGACGATGTTAAGCGCGAACTGGGCGTTCCTGCCGAGTCCTATGTCGTCGGGCACGTCGGGAGGTTCAGTGAGCAGAAGAACCACCTCTTCCTTGTCGATGTTTTTGCTGAAATCGCCCGGAGAAGGCCAGACGCCGTCCTCATTCTCGTCGGCAAAGGCGAGACACGCACGGCCGTTGAGAGGCGCGTTGCCGAGCTCGGATTGACCGATAGGGTGGTGTTTGCCGGGGTTAGGAGCGATGTCCGCCGTCTCTATTCGGCTATGGACGTCTTCATCTTCCCCTCTGTCTACGAAGGCCTGCCGAACGTCGTCGTCGAGGCGCAGGCAAACGGACTCCCTTGCGTGATTAGCGACTCCATCACGCGGGAGGTTGGCATTTGCGAGAACGTCGTTTACAAAAGTCTGGGCGACGCTCTGGACGAATGGGCCGACGCCGCGCTCTCCGCGGATCGCATAGGGTCAAGCGCCAGTGCGAGGGATTTGAAAGGCTCGGGCTATGAAATCAATTCGGAGCTTCCCGGTTTCGTGAGGCTGGTATTCGGATGAACTTTATCGAAACATCGCTTTTCTACTTTCTTGTCGTTTTGCTTTCAGCGGCGCTTGCGCGCATGTCGGAAAACGGCAAAAGTAAGGCTGGGCTGGTCGCTGCCGTGGTTCTTCTTACCGCCGTCGGGGGCTTGAGGTCGTATGCGGTTGGGCAGGATACCCTGGGTTATAAAGAGGGAATCGAGTACTTCTACGCGTATGGGACCACGATGTGGAACCATACGTTCAGCGTTCCGTACGGTGTCTTCACAAGTGCGGTGCTCCATATCTGTAACAATTACTCGTTCTTGCTCGTCGTCGAGTCGCTGATCACCAACGCCTTTTTTGCTTTCAGGCTTTGGGATTTTAGACGAACGGCATCGCTCTCGTTTGCGATGTTCGTCTATACGGCAACGGTGTTCCCGCTGTCTATGTGTCTGACGTGCCAGATGATTGCAGTCTCGCTGGTTTTCTACGCAACCAGGTTTTTAGAACAGAATAAGCCGTTGCTTTTTTGCGCTTGGTGGGCTGTTGGCGCTCTTTTGCACGCGTCCGCCCTGATAGGGGTCCTATTCCTCATCTACTACCTATTTTCCAACAAAAGCAAGAGCCGATCGCAGTTCGCCGCGAAGATGCTTGCATCGGTTGCCCTGCTGTTCCTGGCAGCTTATGCGGGCTCTAAGCTCGTCGACCGGTATGCGCGTTACTCCGTGAACGAATCGAGCATCGGGTTGATGGTTTTTGCGCAGGCGACCGTCCTCGCGATCGCATATTTCGTCAGCCGCGAAACTGCGAATGTTGCCCCGGTTGAGAGCGACGGAACGTCGCGGCTCAAAGCCAACCGGACGCCGCTCGTGTTTTACGCTTTAGGCATTTTGGCTTCGGCGTCCTCTTATGTGATTGCCAACGCCGGCCGCATAGCCTATTACTTCACCGTATTAGGCCCCGTGATTTTCGGAGGCTTCGTGAAGGACGCTCGGAAAATAAAAGCCCGTTTTTGTCTTGGCTGTTTTCTAGTTGTCTGGTTCCTTTTCTACGCCTTTTATGCCTATCTGCTTCATACCGGGCTTGGTATCGAGTCTTATTCGTTCGTCTGGATGGGGTAAATAGTGCCCGAAACCGTTTCGGGCATATACGAGCAAAGTCTACGTTGGTGGTTTGCATACGCCCAGGGCTTGTTCCATGTGTAGCGCAGAGAATTAAAAAGTAAAACGCTTTGTTTAAGCTCGGACTTAAGGAAATTGTATATATGGAAAGCAAAATTAAAAAATACCTAAGTGACCCGTGGATGGCCTACTGTGCCTTTACGTCGAAGGGTCTAACGAAATGGGTTTCCGACAGGACGCACCTTCGATTGATGCATCGCGCCAAGTTGGGCATGTGGCCTAGCATAGACTCGCCGGTGACCTTCACTGAGAAGATGCAGTGGCTGAAGCTTAACGATCACAACCCTGCGTACACGACCATGGTCGACAAGTACCGCGCTAAGGACCTCATTGCCTCGCGTGTGGGCTCCGAGCACGTGGTCAAGACGTTGGGCGCCTGGAATTCCGCTGATGACATCGATGTGAGTGGGCTACCGGAGAAGTTCGTACTCAAAACGAATCACGACTGCGGCGGCGTGCTCATCTGCACTGACAAGGGACACTTCGATCTCAACAGTGCCAAGGACTTTTTTCGGGGTCATTTGAAGCAGAATTATTTTTACGGGTGCAGGGAATGGCCTTACAAGAACGTGAAGCCCGTCGTGTTCGCCGAGGAGTTCTTGGAGAGCGAGGGCGATAATGCCCGTGATGAAGACGATAACTGGGAAGGCATCGACGAGTTCGACTTCTTCTGCTTTGACGGGGAACCCCGGCTGATTTCTTATTGCCACGGGGACAAGAACGATTCTGAGAAGAGGTACAACGATTTCTACGACACTGAGTGGAATCTGCTGCCTTTGGCGATGGGATACGCGAGTTCCGAAGAGACGATCCCTGCCCCGGAGCAGCTCAGCGAGATGCTCGAGCTATCAAGGAAACTGAGTGACGGTGTACCTTTCTTGAGGGTCGACCTCTTCATCTGCAAGGGGCGCGTTCTCGTCGGCGAGCTGACTTTCTACCCGTGGGGCGGGTTTACGCCTTTCAGCCCCGCTGAGGCGGAGAGGACGTTGGGGCAAATGGTTTCTTTGCCCCAACGTGAAAACGAGGAATGATGGCAAACGAAAGCTGCATTCAGTGCGTGCGCATGGATAATCAGCCAGTAAGCGCGCTCCGGCGTTTCTTCATGGAGGTTTAGTATGTCCGACACAAAAGACCTCCGGGCGAGGTCGGCAAGCGCGGCAAAGTGGTCTCTGGCAACCGAGATTATCGCCAAAATCATCTCGCCTATCTCGCAGCTCGTCTTAGCGAGGCTGCTGGCGCCAGAGGCGTTTGGCATGGTGGCGACCGTCACCATGGTAGTGAGCTTTGCCGACATGTTCGCGGACGCCGGGTTCCAGAAGTACCTGGTGCAACACAGCTTCCGAGACAAAAAAGACCTGCATGCCAACGCTAACGTGGCCTTTTGGACGAACTTCGGCATATCGGTGGTCCTGTGGTGTCTCATTGCCATATTCAACGATCCGGTGGCCACCTTCGTGGGCAATCCGTCGCTGGGCTTTCCCTTGGCCGTGGCCTGCCTCTCTCTCCCGTTGACGTCGTTTTCGAGCATTCAGATGGCGTTGTTCCACCGTAATCTCGATTTCAAGTCGCTTATGCCGGTGAGACTGACGTCGACCTTACTTAACTTCGGCTCGACGCTTGTACTGGCGTTTATGGGATTTGGTTACTGGTCACTTATCGTTGGCACTTTGGCGGCGAATATTGTAAATGCAGTGGGGCTGACTCTGCTGTCTGAGTGGAAGCCGCGTTTTTTCTACTCCTTCAACATGCTGAAGGCTATGTTCTCATTCAGCGGATGGACGCTTTTGGAGTCGTTCACCATATGGCTTTCCTCTTGGGCGGGCACCTTTATCGTGGGGCATTTCCTGGGTGCGGCTGAGTTGGGATATTACAAGACGCCAGTCACCTTTGTGAGCGGGTGCTTCGGGATTATCACGAACGCTACGACGCCCATCTTGTTCTCGTCACTTTCGCGCCTTCAGTTTGATCGGGAAGAATACGTTGCTTATCTGCGACGCTTCCAGTTCATGGTGGCATTGTTCCTGTTGCCGTTGTCTGCGGGTATCTTCGTATTCCGCGAGCCTTTGGTGGCCCTGTTGCTCGGCGATCAGTGGGGCGAGGCGACGCTCATGTTCGGGTTGTATGGGCTGGTGCAGGGGCCGATGGTGCTGCTCTCATACTACAGCAGCGAGATGTATCGCTCTCTTGGTAAACCGCGCGTGTCTACGCTTGTGCAGGTGATGTACCTCGTGTTGATGACGCCGCTTATGACCGTGGCGGCTATGCAAGGGTTCGATGCCGTCGTGTGGGCTGATGCGGGATTGAGAATCCTTTTGATTGCTATCAACCAAGTGGTCACATATTTCGTGGTTGGCCTTTCGTTTGGGCGCACTATGTTGTCGCTCAAGGAGCCCATTTTCTGCACATCGATGATGTGCGCATTTGCATGGGTGACGTATGGACTCGCATCTAGCAACTGGCTTGGCGTCGGGTTGGACATTGTAGGGTGCGTCGTTGTCTATTTCGCGATTTGCTTTGCTTTGCCCAAGAGTAGGAGGGTGCTGCTGAAGCTGGTCAAGGGCGGCGGCTTTAAAACGTTTTGAGGTCTGTAATTAACTTGTTGGGAGTTCCATCTCAGGACTTCCTTAAAACGAAAGAGTGGGGTATATATGCAGGATAGAAAAGTCCTCGTCACTGGCGCCGCCGGCTTCATCGGGGCGTTTCTGGTGAAGCGGCTGCTCGAAACCACCGACGACGCGATCATCGGTCTGGACAACGTGAACAGCTACTACGACCCTGGCATCAAGGAGGCTCGCCTGCGAATGCTGGCGGAGGTGGACAAGGCGGGGCGTTTCGCCTTCGTGCGCGGCGACCTGTGCGATGCCGCGTTGATAGAGCGCCTGTTCGCTGAGAACGGCTTCGACGTTGTGGTGAACTTGGCCGCCCAGGCCGGTGTGCGATACTCCATCGAGAACCCCAAGGCCTACATAGACAGCAACCTGGTAGGGTTCTTCAATATATTGGAGGCTTGCAGGCGCCACCCGGTGAAGCATCTTGTCTACGCGAGCTCTTCCTCCGTCTACGGCGGCAACGAGAAAGTGCCTTTCTCGGAGGACGACCGTGTAGACTCTCCGGTGAGCCTGTACGCCGCCACAAAGAAGTCCAACGAGCTAATGGCCGCGGCCTACTCCAAGCTTTACTCCATCCCAGCCACGGGCCTGCGCTTCTTTACGGTGTATGGGCCCATGGGAAGGCCCGACATGGCATACTTCGGCTTCACCGAGAAGTTGCGTCGTGGCGATACGATTAAGATTTTCAACATGGGCGATTGTAAGCGCGACTTTACGTACGTGGACGATATTGTGGAGGGCGTGCGCAGGGTCATGGACGGCGCTCCTGAGGTCAAGATCGGTGTTGATGGTTTGCCAATGGCCGCTCATCGCGTGTATAACATCGGCAATTCGAATCCCGAGAACTTGCTGATCTTCGTTGATACGCTGCAGCGTGTGCTGGTTGAGGAGGGCGTGCTCCCCGCCGATTACGATTTCGAGGCGCATAAGCAGCTCGTTCCTATGCAGCCTGGTGACGTGCCTGTAACCTATGCGGATACTGGCGCCTTGGAGCGCGATTTTGGTTACAAACCCGCAACGCCGCTCGAGGACGGTCTTCGTGAATTCGCGAAGTGGTATCGCGAGTTCTACGGGAATTAGCTGGGTGATAGCAATGTCGAATGTATACAGCAGTGACCGTATTCGCTTTGGGGGGGGTCTATTCTCTCAAACCATGCTTTGAGGTTTGTTTGGCTACTTCGAAAGTGCCAGAATTCGCACAATCCTTTATGGCATCTTTTTCGAAAGAGGATGGCTTGCAAATATGGTCTCGAGATCGCGCCTGCCACCTCGATTGGCGAAGGCTTGTATCTGGGTCACGCTTTTGGCATTACGGTAAACCCGAATGCCGTTATCGGTCGCAACTGCAATATGCACAAAGGTGTGACAATTGGTCGGGAAAACCGCGGCAAACGAAAAGGTGCGCCTGTTCTTGGCGATTGCGTTTGGCTTGGTGTCAACTCAACTATTGTTGGTGGCGTTCGTTTAGGCAACGACGTTCTCGTTGCACCGAACACTTATGTTAACTGCGACGTACCAAGCCATTCGATTGTGATTGGGCACCCATGCAAAATCATTTCTCGAGATGGGGCAACAGACGAATATATAAACAACAGGGTCTGAATAATAAAATCGGTTTTACATGTCTTATCCAGGATAGAGGGGGGGGGGATCGTCTTCGCTAATTACAGCGAGTTAGCGACTCAGTGAGCTTTGGCGCGCTCTGATGCGAGCGGAAGGTGAAGCAAACTGGATCGGGTAGTAGATTCCCAGAAGCTATATGCAACGTGAGTGTCAAAGATAGCGCGTCTTAACGCATAACCCTGCATTCCTCCTTTCACCGACTGGCAAAACGATTTACACCTAATTGTCGACATTACCCACGCGATTTATCTTTGCCCCCGCATCGATCTCGCTAAACTAATAACTGCTGCTACCAGGGCATTTTCTGGTGCACATTCTATTGGCTCCTGCGAAGATCGGAGCGGGTATGTTTGCTGCCAAGTCCCACACCAGCCGTCATCACATCGCGATCGCTGCCATGGCCTGCCTATGCGTTTTGCTGGGCGGGCCTTCTTATGCCGCGGGCGCGGAGAGCCTCATCATCGCGGGCGCGACGTACTACGAGCCGGGTGTGTCGGGCCCCGGCTGGGCCTGGACCGATGCCGACCACCTGGAGCTTGACGGCTACGCGGGTGGGGCCATCGGCGCCGAGGGCGACCTGGTGCTGACGCTTGCCGGGCAAAACTCCGTGACGGAGTCGCATGCGCCCGATGCGGACATCACGCTGTGCGGTATGGAGGTGTGGGGCAGCCTGACGCTTCGCGGCACCGGGTCCCTGGCGGCATCGGGCTCGCAGTGCGCGATCCACGTCTCGCGGGCGCTCGTGGTGGACGGCTGCGCCGTCGATGCCCGGGCGGACGGGGCCGACGTCACGGACGAGGCCGTGGCCGGCGTGATCGCCGGCGACATGGCCGTGCGCGGCCGCGGGCGCGTCGTCGCCGCGGGAGCCGGGTCCGGAGCGGGCGTGCGCGCCTACGGCGTGTATCTGCAGGATCTGGGCATTGGTGCTGGCGCGGCTGGCTGCCGGCTTTCCGTCGCTGCCTCGTGGCTCGATGCGGCCGGTGCCGAAGGCGGCGTTGCGTGCACGGGCGGGTCGCTTGTTTCCGCGCGGTTTATGGCGCCTGCTGGTGGGGCATTTGGAGCTGGTGGCGTGGTGGATGCCACCGGTGCGGTGGCACCGCATGTGGTGATTGAGCCCGATGTAGCCACGGCGCCGCCGGGGGAGACCGACGGGCGCGAGGTGCCCGGCGGCGCGGGCGAGCCGGCCGGCGGTGCCGGTCCTGCCGTTGAGCGGCCCGGTGCCGGGTCCGCGACGGATCCCGTCCTAAAGCCCGCGGCTGCGACGCCCAAGACAATCACGACAACCAAAACGACCGTGACCAAGACCATGGCGTCCACGCCATCCAAGGCCAAGACTGCTGGCGTCTCCACCGTCACGCTCCCCAAGACCGCCGACGGCAACTGGATCGCCGCCTCCCTGGCGCTATTCCTGCTGGGAACAGCGCTTGTGTTTGTTAACGTCGTGATTGCGGTTCTAGGTAGGCCAAAGCGTAACGGCGATTGACCGAAGTGCCATACACTTTCTAGGTAGGGGCAATTGCAACGTGTATGACGCATAGCAGGGGCGCGCCGGCTATTCAAAGAAGCTCGGAAGCCTCTATGCGTCTGTGCAAAAGCGCGTGAACGAGCTCATCTCTTGAGCCCCCAAGAAATTCGCGAGCGCATCAACTCGGGCGTGGTCACTCTGCTGGCCGCGCCCCTCTGCATCGCGCTGCTGCTGGTTTTACCATTTCTGATTTGGGATAGGCACCTTCGCTAGCTCCATGCAAGTGAATTGTGGTCCCACGTGGATTCTTTGGGCCCGATCGCGAGCGCGGGCCCGAAGGCTGTAGTAGCTGGCCCATGCCTGGCGCGACGGATCGCAGACGCTTTCCTGGCTGCCGCCGTCCCATAGGTGGACACGTCCATGCGCGCCTTGGCCTGGGACGAGGCGCTGGTCTGGGTTACGTGGAAGGTCGTCGCGGTGCCCGCGGGGGCGTCGTTCCACGAGACGGTGAAGGTGACGCCGTTTTGGCTTGCGGTTGCGGAGTGGGCGTAGCCGGTTTGTGACGTGGTGGAGATTGCGGCGGGTGTGGGGTTGGTCTGGGTGCTGAGGGATGGGGCGGGGGTGCCGGTTGCGGCGGTGGTGCCGGTATTGGTGGCGTAAGCGCTTTCCGTGTTGGCTGCGCTGGTGCCGGTGGATGTTGCGGTGCTGTCCTCTACGGTATCTGCTGTCGTGCTTGTGTTGGTGCCGTCTTCGGCCTTGCCTGCGTCGCTGCTCGTTGCGTCGGCTTGCGCCTGCTGCCCGGCGGTTTCTTGAGGCTGCATAGCTTCTGCGATGGCTGCCATAGGCAACGTCGCGCCGACCATGGACGTGCACGCGATCGCGCAGAGCAGGTAGTAAAGGGATCGTTTCATAGCGGAGCCTCTCGGTGAGCAGCCAATAGGGTCCGAAGGCAGCTCCAGGCCAGCACTCCGCACATATTTTGTTGGGGATTATTTTACGGGAACCCCAGTCAACATCAGCGAACTTTCTGGGGAATGTTGGGGAGGGGAGAGGGCTGTGGATCCGCTTTAGTCCTCGGCGGAGCTGTTGCTCGTGTTGGGTTGGCTATACGCGATGCGGTAGCTTCAACATGATGTCGTCTTGCGATTCTTCGAGACTCGACACCGAGACCTTCCAGGAAAAGTCCGTGAGGTTGCTGCCTAGGTTGATTGCGGCTGACGACCGGGCAATAAGCGAGTGTCTCAACATGTTGGTCAAGCAAAATCTTTTGTTAATTTAGAACTGACATTCGATATGAATTCGTTTTGTCAGGCGATAAAGTGCGGAGCCCCATTTGTATTTATGCAGGTCAAAAGGTCTGGCTCTAGGGGGATTTGGTGGCCCGCAAGTTGCCGATTATTTTTACTGAAAAAATTGCCGCATCTACCTGTTAAAACACAACATCTTGTGATCTCGATCAAAAAACAATACAGGATATGGAATGAGTGAAGGGCTAAAATTGAAACAACGTGAAACGTCGTTTCCCCATTACAACTTAATTGTACGGAAGGAGCCGGATGGTATAGCTGTCAAAAATGAGGCCATGTAGATGGTCGGTTTAGTTTCTTTAGGGGCGTGTGCGCCTGTCGGTCAATGGCAGTATGCGCCCCCTTTTGCCCAAATCATTTACAAATAGCTTTTCTTCAGCAACCTGACACTTGCGTGGCAGGACGGTTAAGTTTGCCAAAAATTGCGAAGGATGGCTTTGATTCTTGGAGGTGCGTAATTATTGGTCAGTAACTGTTTTGATGATTTGCTCGGGAAGATCTCTGCTTACGATTTCTTTAACGTGCTCATACCGGGTGCGCTCGTAACATACTCCATAAGCGAGATGCCGTTGGGTTGTTATGTTGACAGCTCCGATTGGCTGGCGTTGTTTGTGATGAGTTATGTTCTCGGCCTCATTGCTTCGCGAATTGGTTCTCTCTGTATTGAGCCGTTGGTTCGCAACCTGAAACCTATCAGAAAACGGGACTATTCTGCCTTTGCGTATGCTCAGAAAAACGACCCAAAGGTCGAGCAACTCTTAATGATTTCAAACATGTATCGCAGCCTGGCGGGGGCCGGTGTCCTGCTCGTCATTATTCTGCTTGCATCATTGTTGCCGGAATCTCATCGGCTTCCAGCGGCGCTGTGCTCTTTTATCGCCTTATTTATTGCCTCCTGGATCAAACAGAAGCGGTATGTAGAAAAGCGAATCAACTTCAATCTTGAGGAACGTGATAAGCATGAGCGAGATTAAGTCCCTGTCCGTTGGCAACGGCGACATGTTTTATGTCAACCACAATTCTGATAACTTCAGCATGATCGATTGCAATATTACCGATGAGCGTAAGTCGGAAATCCTTGATGAGGTCAAAAAGCTCGCAGGGAAAAAGGGCGTCGTTCGTTTTATCAGTACGCACCCGGACCAAGATCATATTCAGGGTATTGAGTATCTTGATGAGCTTAAGCTCATTCCGAATTTTTATTGCGTCGACAATAATGTCTCCAAGTCCACGGAGACCGAGAGTTTTAAAAAGTACAAAGAGCTGAAGGGCTCGCCGTGCGCTTACAAAATATACAAGGGGTGTAAGCGCAAATGGATGAACGTTTCTGATGGTGAGCGCGGTTCTGCTGGGATTAGCGTCCTCTGGCCCGATGTGAATAATGAGACCTTCCGGGATGCTTTGCGGGATGCCGAAAGCTCTGATAAACCCAATAATATTAGTCCTGCGATTGTCTACTCTCTTGAGGAAGGAGTCCGTGCGCTTTGGCTTGGTGACATGGAGAATGACTACACGGTGGCGATTGAAGACGACATCGCACTTTCGCCTGTGGACATTCTTTTTGCACCGCATCATGGACGGAAGTCTGGTCGCGTCCCTAAGACATGGCTGGATAAGTTGGAGCCTCGGTTGATTGTTGTAGGAGAAGCCCCGTCAGACGAGCTTGATTATTACTCGAATTACAACACTCTGACACAGAACAGCGCTGGCGACATTTTGTTCTGTTGCGAGGCCGGTAAGACTCACGTTTACGTTGGATCTCCTTCTTATAGCGTCAATTTCTTGGGTGAAGACCCTAATGCTCCGCGAGTGAAGGGTGCGCTGCGTTATTTGGGCTCTTTTGATTGTGGTGACCGTTAGTCCTGCTGTCGTTTCGTTCATTCGTGGCCTGCCCACGCTTTTACCGGACAGGCCTAGATGTGTCCTTTCATCTCATTGAGATGGTGCAGGATATTGTCCTGTGATACAAAAGCTCTACGGGAGCTTTAAGGGTGACGCTTTCGACAAGAGAGTGTTGCCCTTTTTTCATGAGTGTAATGATGTGTATTTAGGCGTTTTGTTAACAAGGTTACGCGGGATGCCCTGGAATGCCTCGGCGGTCGAGCTTAGATTTGAGGCACCGTAAAAGACGTTGCCGTGCGGGGAATGTCAGGTGCTGTCAACGATGTCGCTCTCTCGCGCCGTGAGCATGCGGAAAAACAGCAAGAGCCAGCTGGCGTAGATGCCCGTCCCGTACGCTAAAGACTCTTCCAATGAATTGCCCTGCTCGCCGGGTAGATCATGGTAGTAGCTGGCTGCGTTTATATAGAGGCGTCCGTTTACCAGGTTTCCGATGTACGCCTCTTTGGGTGCGAACTTCAGTGCCCCAAAGCTCTTTCGCCAGGGCGTGAAGGGCGACCAGAAAGCCAGGTGGATCAACGGTCCTGCTGTGTGCGCTTCGTTTTATGTCCGCACCAGTGCTTACACTTTTGAAAACGGCACGAGGGCGTCTGTCACATATCTCATGCTGTAGACGCATCGGCAAGTTCAGAGTTAAAGGCGAGGTAAGTATGAAAGGCAGAAATCAGCACGTTACGATGCGCTCGGATGGCAATTGGCAGATTAAGGGCGAGGGGGCATGTCGCGCTTCCTTCGTTACGACGACCCAGAGCGAGGCAATAAAGCTCGGTCGGCGCATTTGCTCCAATCAAGAGTCGGAGTTGATCGTCCATCGTCGCGATGGCAGAATCCGCGCAAGGGATTCCCATGGCCACGACCCCTTCCCACCGAGGGGATAAGGGGTCGGCTCCATGCCGACAACGGCCCGTAATATCGCGTCCGTTGTCGCTAAATGACTTCTTCATTGTGGCGAAATAGGAGCTTGGGGCTATTTTACCTGAATTGGTTGTTTGGTCTCTTCAAAGGGTTGATTTGGGGGATTCGTGGTATTGGATTGACGGACCCCGAGTTCTCCCTTAAAGTAATCGTTGTGATGAGGCCTTGCGACGGTACGTCCGGCTTGGTCCGTGGGAACCGCCGAAAGGCGGTTTTCGCGTTTAAGGGGTCCAAATGGATAAACCATTTAAATCTATTGATGAGCAGATTGCTATTCTTGAAGGCCGTGGACTCGAATGCGATAACAATACTCGTTTAGTTTTGGAGCGCGAGGGATACTATCCGGTTATTAACGGCTACAAGGATTTATTTCTCGACCAGCGCGGAGATTCTTGCCACGAGCTATTCGTAAAAGGTACGAAGTTTTCTGATATCTATCGTTTATTCGAATTCGATCGAACGTTGCGCCTGCTGATGTTTGAGTATTTTAACAAGGCGGAAGCAGTTCTTAAAACCGTCTGCTCTTATCGATTTGCCATGGCTCATAAAGATAGCCCAGAAGCATACCTTGATAGAGATTCCTATCGTGCTGATGCCGGCTATCGAAAAAAGATCGACACGCTTATCGGTGATTTCGAGAAGGTGCTATGTAGGTCTAAAAAATGGAACAGTGATTATAAAAGGGACTACATTCGTCATTATGAAAATAATCACGACAATACGCCGGTATGGATTCTTATGAATTACCTAATGCTGGCCAGGCATTCAAGTTTTTCGAGTTTCAACCAGAAAGCATGTGAAATTCCATTGCCAAGTCGTTTTCTGACCTTTATTTCGAGACACATGAAGTCCATAAGCGCATCAGCCCACGAAGGCTAAGACTTGCGTACGATCATATTAAAGATTTTCGAAATATCTGTGCGCATGACGAGCGTCTATTCTGCGCCAGGGTATCTCCGTCTCACGATGTCAATCTAGTAGGGGTTTTAAGCGATCTTGAGCTAGTGCTGACTGAGGATGACTATAAGATTTTACGCCGAAATATACTGCTTGATGCACTTAAGTTGAGCGACGAGCTCAGCAACGATGCCAGCGCAAAAGTGCTTTTCGCTATGGGCGTTAACGATTTGCCGAGCGTGTTTCCTAAGGAAATATTGGGGTCGTAATCGACGCGAGCGATGAATTTACCCTACAAGTTGGATGCGCATGAGATCGCGCAGAGCGGGCGGGACGTTGCCCATTGGTGGCGTCCCGCCCACGCTTCGTTGGCTATACGTGATGCGGCAGCTCCAGCATGAGGCCGTCTCGCGCTTCTTCGAGACTCGCCTGGCCTGCCTATGCGTTTTGCTGGACGGGCCTTCTTATGCTGTGGGTGCGGATGGCCTTACCATCGCGGGGCAGACCTACGACGAGCCGGGTGTCTCGGGCCCCGGCTGGGCGGCGCACGCGTTGTTGCTGCTAGCGGCGGATCGGGCGAGGACTGCCGCTTCTTTGGCGTGTACGCCTCCGATGACCGGTTTGTCGTGGATGCCCATTGGGTGGATGCGACCGGCACCAGCGCGGGCGTTGCCTGCAAGAGCGGCTCGCTTACGTCTGCACTGTTTGTGTCGCCGACGGGCGGGGCCTTTGGTAGCTCCAGCGTGATTGACGTCAGTGGGGTCGTTGCTCAGCATGTGGTAATTGAACCCACAGGCGCCCAGCCGCCGGCGGGGAAGACCCAGCCCGGTATCGATGAGCCCACCGGTGGCAATCCCGCGGGGGATACAAAGCCCGGTAGCGAAGAAAAGCCCGGTGATGAGACCAAGCCCAGTGAAAACCCGCCCCCCACGCCTGATTCGTCGCCCAAGTCGGACGCCAAGCCCGCGCCCGCGTCTATCAAGACGCCTGCGACCAAGACCACCAAAAAGACCAAGCCCGCAACAACGCAAGCCGCCGCGCTCCCTAAGACCGGCCACGGTGACTGGGCGGTTGCGTGCCTTGCCCTCGTCTTCCTAGGTATTTTGTTGGTCACCATAAAAGTTCGGGCACTTCGCGGGGCCTTATTTGCCAATGTAGTTTCTGCCGCTTCTTTCCCACATTTTTCTGAGTTAATAATGCAGATTGCTTGAACTCGGCTTGGGGCTTGCCCTGTATTTGAATTTGACTAAACTTAACCTATAAGTTAACCACATTTGGTTTTATCTGAGGCGGAGGGGGTGGCCTTTGGTTAGTGACTATGAACTTGTCGAATATGCTGATCCCGAGGGACGACCTTTTTGGGAACTAACCACCTCTCCTGAGAACTCTCAATTTCAGAAGATGATGTCTGATCCTAAAACGAAGTTTACCGCCCGTAAAATGATCAATCAGATTTCAAAAATCTATGATTACGGGCTAAAGGATGTCACTGGAACGTCAAAGCTTCGATGTATCGAGCCTAAGATTGGACTATACGAACTCAAGGGTTTTGATGGGGTTAATCGAGAAATGGTCTACGCGATTTGCCAAGGCGTGGACAAGATTGTTTTGCTTTTTTGGTTTAAGGGCCATCAAGGCTCGGGAAATATTTCCAAAGAAATTAAACGCGCAAAACAGTTGGCCCCGATAGCAAAGCAGCTTTTGGAGTCATAGCGTCGGCTTTTTTGCCCGCTTACGAAACGGAGACTTGTAATGGTTAAGGTCGATTTATCAGACTTTTACGCGCAAACGGAAACGAGCGAAACCCGTGCCTATGAGCACGCACTAGATATTGAGTTTATTGTTCATCGCGAGATGCAGCGCTCGGGCTTGAGTAAAAGTGAGCTGGCAAAGCGTATGGGCGTGAGTCTTCAGTCGCTTTCGAAATTGTTGAATTCTCAGCCCAACATGACGCTGAAAACAATCGCAAAGTTTGAGCTTGCGTTGGGTATCAAAATCATTCCTCAGGTCATTTCCAGTTATTCGAATGAGGCGCCGTTTTCTTCGTCTAATAATTCTGTCCGAGAACAATGGTCTTCATTTAACAGCGACTGCTCGGCGAAACGATTGAACTTTGAGATGATTCCGGGAGGTTTGGCTGCATGAGTAAGGATTTCATTGCGCCTATTCAGGTTGTTCATTTGTTTGTTGTCGACTCAACTTTTCATATCGAGAATGAGCCCTCCCAGAATATGGATTTAAAAGTTGACGTTAGCTATCAGGACGTCCATCTATTGAGGAACAAGGCGGGCGAGCGTGCAGACTTAAAGCTGTATGTGTGTGGCAGTCTGATTGATAGGGACGATGCAAAGGAAAAAATGCGCGCTGATGTGACGGTTGCTATTTCGGTGTCAACAAAAATGCCGTTCGACATTTCAGACGATGAAGCGCGCCGTTATCTTCTCTCTAATGCGATTTCCATGGCGTATGGTCACGCTAAGAGCTATCTGATGGTCGTTACTGGACTTTCGCCCATGGGGGCTTTGACGCTGCCGGCAATTCTTCCTTCGGAATTGGCAGCGGACAGCGATGCATCTTTCCAAAGTGAGTAAGTTGTTCTCGAGTTGGATTTTGCCTGCCGCTGTGTGCAAATGTAACGGGGTGCCGAATCGGTAGTCTGACTGATTCGGCATTTATATTTCGAAGTTTCTAGTTGAAGCCCTGCGATGCCCGTGCCGCGACAGCTAAATTGACCGTGACGTCCCGTCTTGCGACACGCATGTAGCTCCGCACGGGTATCATGGTGAAAGCGATTTCAACGACAGGGGTGCTCGTGGTAAAGATGAAAGATGTGGCCGAGCTGGCGGGCGTTTCGAGCGCCGCCGTCTCGCGCTACCTCAATGGTGGGTATATGTCGGCGGACAAGGCCGAGCGCATTAAGCAGGCGATTGAGCTGACCGGATACGTGCGATCCAGCCAGGCTCGCGCGCTGCGAACCGGTTCCACCAAGCTCATCGGCGTCATCGTGCCTAAGATTAATTCCGAGTCGGTGAGCCGCATTACGGCGGGCATCGGGCAGGTGCTTGGCCGCCGCGGCTACCAGATGCTTCTTGCCAATACCGATAACGTCCCCGATCGCGAGCTCGAATACCTCGATTTATTCCAAAACCATCCGGTCGATGGCATTGTGCTGGTGGCAACTATGATTACCGGCGAGCATCGCCGGGCGATTGAGTCGTGCCGTGTGCCCATTGTGTTGATCGGCCAACATGTCGAGGGCGCGGCGTGCGTCTATCACGACGATTACGAGGCCGCTTTCGAGCTGGGTCAGGCACTCGCGAAGCGTGCTGAGGGCAAGATCGCCTACATCGGAGTTGCCGAGGAAGACCGTGCCGCCGGTTATGACCGTCGTCGTGGTTTTGAGGCCGGCTTGCGCGCCGCGGGCGTGGCACTTGATTCGAGCCTGATTTGCCAGGGGTCCTTTACGCTCGACTCGGGCTATCGCGCTGCACGCGAACTGCTCTCCGTCGATCCCGATGTTTCGCTTATCGCGTGCGCGACCGATACTATGGCGGCCGGCGCCCTGCGCGCTCTTGACGAGGTTCGCGGCATGGGCGAGGGTGTGCGTCGCGTGAGCGGTTTTGGCGACAACGCATTTTTGCGCGCGCTGACGGGCGGCATTCCCACCGTGCATTACGGCTACCTGACCAGTGGCGTCGAGGCGACTAATATGTTGCTCAATACGCTCGATGGCGTGGAGGGGGAGAGCGGTTTAAAGACGCTCAAGCTCGGCCATCAGCTGATGAATGTCTAGGCTTACGTGATCTACCGCGCGCTCAACATTTAGGCGTTCAGTCGCCTATCGGCGCTATACTGCAGCCGTTGCCCACGATGCGGGGAACACCCGCATCGTGGGTTTTTGTTTTGAAGGGACGGTACCGCATGGGCGTACAGCAGCTAGAAGAGGCCTGGGCTTTGAGGACCGGCGCGCGTGAAGCGCGGTTGCTCGCGGCCTCGCATGTGCCAGCAGCGTTGTCGCAATTGGGGATTGTGCGCCCCGGTGACCGCCTGGTTGCGTTTGCCGATGCGTTTGCGCGCGGCTTTGATGCCTGCGACGTGGCTATGGTGGGCGAGCCGTCGGTTGCAGCGTTTGCTGCTGCGTCCGAGGGCTTTGATGCTTCGTTTGATGTCGAGGGGCCGCACCTGTGGTGGTTCGTCAACTCCATCGGCGGGTTTGGTCTGCGCGTCCCCGATCTTCGTGCTCTGGGTCGCGCGGCTCGCGAGGCCCATGGGCTGCTCGTGGTTGATAACACTGTGGCAAGCGTCTTTGGATGCGATCCGCTGCGCTTAGGCGCCGTGCTGTCGCTCGAGGCGCTCGACCGCGTGTGTGCCGGTAGAGCACCGCGCAAGCTCGTCGCCGTTTCGGTGGCGCGCTCGCAGCTCAAGCGGCATCGTGTGGACGCCGCTGCCGAGTGCGCGCATGTGTTGCTTGCGGGCTGCGGTGCGCCTGTGCTTGATCTGTCTGCTGATGAAGCCGGCGTGCTGGAGTACGGGTTCGAAACGCTCGACGCTCGCATGCAGGCACACTTCGACCGCGCCCGTGCGCTGGCAGAATATTTGGCTGCGAACGAGATGGTGCGCAACGTGCGCTACTCCGGGCTGAGCACGCACCCCGACCATGCGGTTGCAACGGGAATCCTGGAGCATGGCTTTGGACCGGCAGTTGAATTTGACCTTATCGAGCGTAGTGCGGGTGATTTGTTCGATGCTTTGCCGGGGGAGTTTCGTATATCGTCCCCCGGCGTAACGACGCGCCTTTCGGTCCCACGCGGCAAGCAGGCAAGCACCATCCGCCTTTTCGCCGGCACCGACAACCCCCTGGTTGTAGCGTCCACCCTAGATAACGCCCTCCGCAAATTAGCTACTCTTTGATGCTAGCGATGAGGGCGTCTGCTTTGGTGGCGATGATATCGTTGATGTCGGCCTGCAGCTCCTCGTAGACTTCGATGGCTCGCTCGCCGGCGGGGGTGAGGGTGGATCCGCGGGCGCCGTCGCGCTCGATGAGCTTGCAGCCCAGCTGGCCTTCGGCCTCGTTTACGATGCGCCAGGCCTTGGAATACGCCATGCCCATGCTCTTGGCGGCACGGTTGAGCGAGTGTTCGTGGGCAATACCCTGCAGCAGCAAGACGCAGCCGTGGCCGAACACGCCCGGCAGGTCTTTGTCGCACGCTTGAATGACCAACTTTGCCGTCGTCTTGTACTTCATACGCCCACGTCTCCCCGCTAAAGTGTTTGCTGGGCAAACGCAAAGCCTGCGTCAAACCCTCGTGTGCTCTTCTTAAATCAAGCATTGTAGCAGTCAAAGTGCGTTAAGATACTTCCCCAGTATTGGGCGCCCAAGGTTGGGCTGGGTCCTACGAGGCCTGCAGCCGACCGGTCGCATGGAAAAAGGAGAAACATGGCTACGTTCTTTCCCGGTGAGTCCCACACGTTTTCGGAGTATCTGCTGGTTCCTGGTTACTCGTCCTCGCAGTGCATCCCCAACAACGTCTCTCTCAAGACGCCGCTAACCCGCTTTAAGCGCGGTGAGAAGCCGGCAATCACCCTGAACATCCCCATGGTTTCCGCCATCATGCAGTCCGTCTCGGGCGTCGACATGGGTGTCGCGCTCGCTACCGAGGGTGGCCTGTCCTTCATCTACGGTTCCCAGACCCCCGAGTCCGAGGCCGCTATGGTCAAGGCCGTCAAGGATCACAAGGCTGGCTTCGTTCAGTCCGATTCCACGCTGACCCCCGACATGACCATGGAGCAGGTCATCGAGCTCAAGGAGAAGACCGGTCACTCCACCATGCCGGTTACCGATGACGGCACCCCCAAGGGCAAGCTCCTGGGTATCGTCACCAGCCGTGACTATCGCCCCAGCCGCGATGACCACCAGAAGAAGGTCTCCGAGTTCATGACCCCGCGTGAGCAGCTCATCGTGGGCGACAAGAACATCAGCCTCAAGGTTGCCAACGACGTCATTTGGGACAACAAGCTCAACGCCCTGCCCATCGTCGACGACAACGATCACCTCATGGGCATCGTCTTCCGCAAGGACTACGACAGCCACAAGACCAACCCCAACGAGCTGCTCGATAACGACAAGCGCTACATGGTCGGCGCCGGTATCAACACCCGCGACTATGCCGAGCGCGTGCCGCTGCTCATCGAGGCCGGCGCCGATGTCCTGTGCATCGACTCTTCCGAGGGCTTCAGCGAGTGGCAGAAGCGCACCATCGAGTGGATCCGCGCCAACTACGGCGGGGACGTCAAGGTCGGTGCCGGTAACGTCGTCGACGCCGAGGGCTTCCGCTTTCTGGCCGACTGCGGTGCCGACTTCATCAAGGTCGGTATCGGCGGCGGTTCCATCTGCATTACCCGCGAGACCAAGGGTATCGGTCGCGGCCAGGCCACCGCGCTGATCGACGTCTGCCGCGCTCGCGACGAGTACTACGAGGAGACCGGCGTCTACGTGCCCGTGTGCTCCGACGGCGGTATCGTCTACGACTACCACATGACGCTCGCCCTTGCCATGGGCGCCGACTTTATGATGCTGGGTCGCTACTTCGCCCGCTTTGACGAGAGCCCGACCGAGCGCGTCAATGTGAACGGCCAGTATATGAAGGAGTACTGGGGCGAGGGTTCTGCACGTGCCCGCAACTGGCAGCGCTACGACCTGGGCGGCGCCGCGAAGCTCAGCTTCGTCGAGGGCGTTGACTCCTACGTTCCCTACGCCGGTTCCCTCAAGGACGGCGTGGGCGGCACGCTCTACAAGGTCAAGTCCACGATGTGCAACTGCGGCGCCCTCTCGATCCCCGAGCTTCAGGAAAAGGCACGCCTGACCCTGGTCAGCTCCACCTCCATCGTCGAAGGCGGAGCCCACGACGTTGTCGTAAAGGATTCTCAGCAGTCTGTGTCTTATCGATAAGCCTGCACCCATAATCGATCGTTCGCCGATTGGTGCCGCCCGCTTCATTTGCGGACGGCACTTTTTCTTTTCTAGTTCGAATAAATCGGCTATCGTTTTATTGTTTGCGTTGCAATGCCTTTTATAGGGGAGATAAGAGATGAAAATTGACGAGCTGGTTCGTGACCATTACGTCGATTTGGGCGACATAGATCGTGACATTTGGCGCTATATCTCAATGCATCGCTACGAGGCTGCTAATTCGACGCTTGTTGATCTAGCGGCCAAGTGCAACGCATCAAAATCTGCCGTTCTACGTTTTGCTCAGCGTCTAGGGTTTCGTGGATTCTCTGAGTTCAAATACGCCCTCAAGGCTGAAGTAGAAGCTGATGCTCGCGATATAGTCGACGCTGCGGTTCTCGATCGTTATACCGCCATTGTCTTAAAATCGCTCAAAGACTTTCTTTCGCGTGATTTCACGCCTGTATTCAAGCTTATCGAGCAGAGCTCAAAGGTGTTTCTTTACGGCACGGGAACGCTCCAACGTGCGGTTGCTCAAGAGATGCGTCGCGTGTTTTTGGCTGGTGACGAATATTTTTACGTCGTGGAAGGCGTTGATGAGACCGCAGCTCTTACGGGCGCTTTGACTCAAGACGATCTTCTCTTCGTCTTTTCTCTAAAAGGACAATCCGATAATGCAACTACGCTTGCGCGAAATCTCAAAGCCAGAAACGTTCCTTTTATTGCGGTGACGAGTTATCTGGATAACGATATCGCTCATCTTGCCGATGAGAGCATCTTGGTTGGTACCGAGAGCCTACCGATTGGTGGCGGACATAGTTACGAAGTGCTCGACGCCTATTTTCTTCTCGTCAGCATCTTGTTCTTGAAGTATTCCGAATACAAACGAGCGCATCGATAGGTTTCCGCAGGTAAACGAGCTGTGGAAATTTCCCAGCTGGTGGGAATTCGTCCCAACCACGGACGATGTACCTATATCGTCTTTCTCAGGTCTTTCTGGGATATTCGCCTCCTACACTTGGCCTCGTTAAACGAGACTGCGAACGAATGCGAGTCTCGGTGAATCGGGAAGGGACGAAATGGATTCCTTGAAGATCACGGACATCCGTCCCATCTGCACTGCTCCCGAGGGTATTAACCTTGTTGTGGTGAAGGTGGAGACGAATGACCCGTCCATCTACGGTGTTGGCTGCGCTACGTTTACGCAGCGTTATGAGGCGGTTGCCCATGCGGTTGACCGCTATCTGAAGCCCTTTTTGCTAGGTAAAGATCCTGCGCGAATCCAGGATATCTGGCAGACTGCTCATGTTTCTGGATATTGGCGAAACGGGCCGATCTGGAACAATGCACTTTCCGGCATTGACATGGCACTTTGGGACATTAAGGGCAAGATGGCCGGCATGCCGCTCTATGACCTATTTGGTGGTAAATGCCGCGATGCTGTTCCGGCGTATATTCATGCCGATGCACAGACGATAGAGGGCGCAATCGATTTGGTCCAGCAGCGCGTCGATGCGGGCTGGAATCGAATCCGCGTTCAAATCGGTGGCTATGGCGGAAACGTTCCTGTTGAGAATAAGCCTAAAGATGCGCTACCCGGTGCATACTATGATCCCAAAGTGTATATGCGCACGGCTATTGAGGGCTTTGCTGCCTTACGTCGCGAGTTTGGTGACGACATTGAGCTGTGCCATGATGTCCATGAGCGTTTGACGCCTTCCGAGGCAATCCGCTTCGCGCAGCAAATGGACCAATTCGACCTGCTGTTCCTTGAGGACGTGCTCGCTCCCGAGCAAATCGCATGGTTCGATCAGGTGCGCGCTCATACGACTTGCCCGCTTGCCATGGGCGAGCTCATCAATAACCCGCATGAGTGGATGCAGCTTGTTCAGAATCGAAGCGTTGACTATCTTCGTCTCCACATCAGTCAGGCAGGTGGAATCACGCCCGTTCGCAAGATCATTGCTTTCGCTGACGTTAATGGAGTTCGCACCGCTTGGCATGGTCCTGGCGATATGTCCGGTATTGGGCATGCGGTCAACACGCACCTTTCTATTTCCTCACCGAACTTCGGTATCCAAGAGTGGAGCTGCAGCATTAAGGAGAACACGTATCGTGTGTTCCCGGGCATGCCAGTCGTTGAGAACGGCTATGTGTATCTGAACGATCAGCCCGGTATCGGTGTGGATATCGATGAGAATCTCGCAGCAGAGTTCCCTCCCGTCGATAAGGATTTGAGTTGGCTTCTTTGCAGACTTCCGGATGGTTCCGCTGCTCGACCGTAATGCGACCCGGAGTTATTTGTATTTGAGTTCCTTGAAAGGGGATAGACCATGAAAACTGCTGATAAGGCCATTGCCGACGGCATTGTTGCTGCAGTTGGAGGCGTAGACAATATCAGGGCCGTGGGTCATTGTTCGACCAGGCTGCGTTTGACGCTTCATGATAAGACCAAGGTCGATGAGAAAACAATCGAAGATATTGAGGGCGTCAAAGGCCAATTCTTCGCCGGCGAACAGTATCAGGTGATTTTGGGCACCGGTCTTGTTAACCGTGTTTACGATATTGTCGCGGGCGAGAATCAGGGCGGTGTTAACACCGATATTAAGGACGACCTGTATGCCGGCATGTCGCTCCCCAAGAAGCTCTCTCGTATTTTGGGCGACATCTTTATTCCCGTTATTCCCGTCCTGGTGGCAACAGGCCTTTTTAGCGGCTTCATTAACTGCATCAACTCGTTTGGCGTTCAGATGGACCCCAACGTTTTGACTATCGCGACCATTCTGATGAAAACTGCTTTTACCTTTCTGCCCGTGCTTATTGCATGGTCGGGCATGAAACAGTTTGGTGGTAGCCCCGTCATCGGCATCGTCCTTGGTCTCATGCTGGTGAACCCGCTTCTTCCTAACCCGAATGATGTGGTTAAGGGCACGGTTGAGGCAATCACTTTCCATCCGTTTGGTCTTGAGTGGAATGTTGTAGGTTATCAGGGCTCTGTGCTTCCCGCTCTTGTTGTTGCGTATATCGCTGCAAAGACCGAGAAGACTCTTAAGAACGTTGTTCCGGATGTTCTGGATCTTATCATCACTCCGTTTGCTACGATCCTCATTGCCGGCTTGCTTGGCATGCTTGTTATTGGCCCCGTTTGCCAGACCGTGGAACACGCTGTTTTGGCTGCCGCCAAGTTCGTTATCGCGTTGCCGTTCGGTCTGGGCGGACTAATCCTTGGCGGAACGCAGCAGGCGATTGTGGTTACCGGTATGCACCACATCTTCCTTGCGCTCGAAACTGACTATCTTGCTACCACCGGTTTCAACCCCTTCAATGCCATGATTTCCGGTGGCATTATGGCCCAGGCTACCGCCGCCTTGGTTACCGGTCTTAAGGTAAAGAACCCTAAAAAGCGTGGCTTCTATATGGCTGCATCGCTGCCTGCATTCCCGGGCATTACCGAGCCGGCAATCTTTGGCGTGAACCTCAAGTTTGGCAAGCCGTTCCTGTTCGCTCTTTGCGGCGGTGCCTGCGCTGGTTGGTGTGGCGCAATGCTTCATGCTGCCAGCACCGGTATGGGCGTTGCTGCTATTCCGGGAATCGTTACCTACCTGTACAGCCAGCAGGCCATCATCAACTACTTTATCATCCATGGTGTTGGCATCGCGGTTTCCGGTCTGCTCACTTGGTTCTTCTTTGACCCTAACAAGGCCGAACAGGCTGAGCTTGAGAACTAGGTTTTGTTTGATCTAACTCAGATGGGTATATCGTTCATTTCATGAGGCTTTGATGGCTCATAACCAATGAAGCGTGCTTTCCCTGTACATACTCTTTTTAGATAAAGCGAGATGCCTGCAAGTCGCAGACATCTCGCTTGTTGTATTTGCTATCATCAGTCAAGTTAACCTTAGGGTCGGGCGGTTTAGCTTTGTTCGCTACAAGTTCCGCACGCAAAGAAGAGCACTTAATGTGCTCTTCGTCTTGCGCAGGACTGTCCGCAGTAGCGAACAAAGCTAAGCCGACCGACCCCATTAAAGATTAAAGGAGCTGATATGTGCGATTGCACAGATCATAAGGATGAGATCCCTGCCTACGACGCGCAGGCCATTGAGTCCAAGTGGATGAAGGCCTGGGAGGACTCCAACCTCTTTGCCGTCGACACCGACGCCAGCAAGCCCAAGAAGTACGTGCTCGAGATGTTCCCGTATCCGTCGGGTGACCTGCACATGGGCCACGCGCGCAACTATACCATCGGCGATGCCATGGCCCGTCAGGCCCGCATGCGCGGCTACGACGTGCTGCACCCCATCGGCTTTGACGCCTTTGGCCTGCCTGCCGAGAACGCCGCTATCAAGCACAACACGCAGGCTGCTGCCTGGACGTACAAGAACATGGACCAGGCGCTCGCCACGATGAAGCGTATGGGCTTTTCCTACGATCTGGATCGCATGGTCAAGACCTGCAGCCCCGATTATTACCGCTGGGGCCAGTGGATCTTTGAGAAGTTGTGGGAAAAGGGCCTGGTCTACCGCAAGAAGAACCCGGTCAACTGGTGCCCCACCTGCAAGACCGTTTTGGCCAACGAGCAGGTAACCGAGGGCAAGTGCTGGCGTTGCGGCACCGAGCCCGAGAAGCGTGACCTCGAGCAGTGGTACTACAAGATCACCGACTACTCCCAGGAGCTGCTCGATGACCTGGAGAAGCTCCCCGGCTGGCCCGAGCGCGTCAAGCAGATGCAGGCCAACTGGATCGGCCGCTCCGAGGGCGCCGAGGTCGACTTTACCCTGTGCGACACCGATGGCGAGCCCATCGAGGGCGACGAGGGTAAGATCACCGTCTTCACCACGCGCGCCGACACGCTCTTTGGCGTTTCCTTCTTTGTCCTGTCTCCCGAGTACGTGCGCCTGCACGAGCTCGTCGAGGGCACTCAGTACGAGGAGGCCGTCACCAAGATCGTCGAGGACTCCAAGCATATCTCTGCCGTCGAGCGCGCCCAGGGCACCCTCGAGAAGCACGGCGCCTTTACGGGCCGCTACGTGGTAAACCCCGTCAACGGCGAGAAGATCCCCGTGTGGGTTGCTGACTATGTCGTTGCCGACTACGGCACCGGTGCCGTCATGGCCGTTCCCTGCGGCGACCAGCGCGACTTTGAGTTCGCCCGCAAGTACGACCTGCCTATCGTGCCGATCATCCTGGACGATGAGGATCGCGCTGCCGTCGAGGCTAGCGGCGAGACCATCGACACCTTCCATGCCGAGAACGTCGACTGGGATTGCGCCCACGCTGCCGAGGGCACGCTCGTCCAGTCGGGCAAGTACACCGGCATGCGCGGCGGCAAGCACTCTGAGGGCGAGGCTGCCATCGTGGCCGACCTCGAGGCCATGGGCTGCGGCCGTCGCAAGGTCGAGTTCCGCCTGCGCGACTGGCTCATCAGCCGTCAGCGTTACTGGGGCAACCCCATCCCGGCCATCCACTGCGAGCACTGCGGCATCGTGCCCGTGCCCGAGGACCAGCTGCCGGTGACGCTGCCCGAGAACCTGGACCTGGGTGCCGGCGAGACCCTCGCCGAGTGCAAGGAGTTCTACGAGACCACCTGCCCGGTCTGTGGTCGCCCGGCCAAGCGCGAGACCGATACCATGGACACCTTCACCTGCTCCAGCTGGTATTACCTGCGCTATACCGACCCGCACAACACCGAGCTGCCCTTCTCCCGTGAGGCCGCCGATCGTTGGATGCCCGTCGATAACTACATCGGCGGCATCGAGCACGCCATTTTGCACCTGCTC
This sequence comes from uncultured bacterium, assembly GCA_905215905.1. Classification (GTDB taxonomy): domain Bacteria; phylum Actinomycetota; class Coriobacteriia; order Coriobacteriales; family Coriobacteriaceae; genus Collinsella. Next base: position 58,342 of record CAJMRI010000007.1, read on the forward strand.
TACAGTCGCTTCTTTACCAAGGCGCTGCGCGACCTGGGCCTGCTGAGCGTTGACGAACCCTTTACCAACCTGCTGTGCCAGGGCATGGTCAAGGACGAGAACGGCGACACCATGTCCAAGTCCAAGGGCAACGTCGTGCCCCCGAGTTCAGTCATTGAGCCCTACGGTGCCGACACCATGCGTCTGGCGATCCTGTTTATCGCCCCGCCCGAGAAGGACTTCGACTGGGATCCCAAGGCCGTCGAGGGCGCTAACCGCTTCATTAAGCGCGCCTGGCGTATCGTGTGGCAGCTCGTCCAGTCCGGCGACGCCAACGTGGCCTTTGATAAGTCCGCGCTCGACGAGACAGCGATGAAGCTCTACCGCGAGCGCCATCGCACCATCGCCAAGTGCACCGAGGACTTCGATCGCGGCCAGTTCAACACCGCCATCTCGGCCGTCATGGAGCTCGTCAACGCGGCGAGCGCCTACCTCAACGCCACCGAGGGTGCCGCCCGCGACAAGGCGCTGTGCTACGGCGTGGCTAAGGATATCGTGAGCGTCCTTGCCCCCATCTGCCCGTTCTGGGCCGACGAATTGTGGCACGAGGCCCTCGGCTGCGAGGGCAACGCCTACACCGCCGCCTGGCCCGAGTTCGACCTGGCCGAGTCCATCGAGGATACGGTGCAGATCGTCGTCCAGGTGCTCGGCAAGGTCCGTGGCCGCATCGACGTCGCCCGCGACGCCTCCAACGAGGAGATGCAAGCTGCCGCTGAGGAAGCCGTTGCCAAGTGGCTTGAGGGCAAGACGGTCGTCAAGGCCATCTGCGTGCCCGGCAAGCTGGTCAACCTGGTGGTCAAGTAAGCGCTGCGCGTAAAGCTGACATGCAATAAACGAGGGACGGTCCGGTTGGGTCGTCCCTCGTTTTGTGTTGTCTGCCCTGCTTAGTCAGTGCGTCGCACCGTCTTCTACGGGATGTGTACCAGGTCCCTAAAGTAAACGTTGCCCGTTGCCTCTTCGAACATCCAAATGTTGAGGTAGATGTCGTTGAGGTCGTTGCTCACATCAAAGTCCGGGTCGTCGAAGGTGCCTACAAAGGCGAGCATGGCGCGCGTTTCCTCGCCCGCTGCGACCTGCTGGCGCATGTGCACATCGCGGACCACGCCTTTGACGTAGGCATAGGAGTCCACATCGCCAAACATCATATCGACATCGGTATTGTTGGTCACCGTAAAGACGAGCGCTGCGTCTCCGTAGCCGTCGGTGTCCTTGCCCACGCAGGTAACATGGACGTTTTCGTCTGCCTCAAGGTCGATGGGGAACTGTTCTTGGGAATCGGGACCCAAGCTCTGGGGATCGACGATGTCCTCGTCTATTTTGTCGAAGCTCGCCGGGGGTTCGGTTTTCTCGATGGCTTTGGTGCTGCCACGATCCGGTTCGCATGTTCCGGTTTTGCCATCGATGTTGTTGCAGCCCGTCAGAGCGAACGAGCAGGCAGCGACGACGAGCGCGGTCGCGCAGAGGGTGCCTAGGCGTTCCATGGATCCTCCTTGCCGTAGAGATGCTGGAAGGTTGTGCGGTCAATGCGTGCGGCAGGCTTTCTCGCTATAGAATGCCTCTCGGCTCTAGTCTGGCCGATGTGCGCCCAGGGATGGAATGCCCATAGGGCCCGATTCGGTCGGCACGCTGGGACGCATGGCCCGTTTTGGGACTGTTGAGGGTGCGCCGCATGGGGCTCCTCGGCCAATTGTCCTATTCTTGTGGAGAACCTGTGCGCACGCTGACCTGCAGATTTGTACTGTGCTTGCACGTTTTCGCTGGTATTGGTATAGTTTGCTTGCAAATGAAGTTGTAATTGAAAGAAGTGGGGTTTCGGCCCCGCTTCTTTTTTGTATGGATGGAGGTGCCGCAATGGTCAAGACCAAGACCGAGCAGGCGATCATCGACGCGCTCGAGGCCGTTGCTCCCCAGCACGATGTCGACATTGTCGACGTTGAGCTCGTGGGTGCCACCAAGGCCCCCTGCGTGCGCGTGCGTATCGAGGGTGCCGAGGGTCAGAGCCTGTCGCTCAATGACGTCACGGCCAACACCAAGTGGGTCGGCGATGTGATTGAGGAGCTCGACCCTATCTCTTCGAGCTATACGCTTGAGGTGTCGAGCCCGGGCATGGCGCGCCCGCTGCGCCGTCCGCGCGACTTTGCCCGCTTTGTGGGCGAGAACTGTGAGCTCACCTCCACCGCCTCCGAGGGCCGTCGCAAGTACGCCGGCAAGATTGCGGCTGCGACCGAGACCGACGTGACCCTCGAGCTCGAGGACGGCGAGTCCGTCACCCTCGATTTCTCTGATGTTAAAAAGTGCAAGTTGAAGCCCACCTACGACTTCAAGCCCGCGAAGGAAGGAAAGTAAGATGGCAGCATCCGACATGATGTCCGCCCTGATGGAGCTTTGCCAGGAGAAGCACATCGACCAGCTCTACCTGATCGACCGCCTGGAGCAGTCGCTCGCCAAGAGCTATGCCGAGATCCTGCATCTTGAGTGGGGCGCCAAGGTGACCATCGACCGCACCACCGGCAAGATCTACGTCTACCGCCTGGAGCCGATCGACGATTCCATGGACGAGGAGGGCAACTTCACCGAGTTCGAGGAGATCGACGTCACCCCCAAGAACACGAGCCGCATCGCCGCCCAGCACGCCAAGGCCGAGATCAACGCCATCGTGCGCAACTCCGCCCGCGAGCAGATCTACGAGGAGTTCTCCGGCCGCATCGGTGACCTCATCAGCGGTACCGTGCTGCAATCCACGCCCGACTTCACGATCGTCAAGATTCGCGAGGGCGTCGAGGCCGAGCTTCCGCACTTCGATCAGCGCCGTTACGAGAACGAGCGCAACGAGCGTCCGATGGGCGAGCGCTACCTGCACAACCAGCACATCAAGGCCGTGATCATCGACGTTCGCGACCCCAACTCCAACCTGCAGCCGGTTCGTGGCGAGCACAGCCGTCCGCCGATTGTCATCTCCCGTACCCACCCCGAGCTCATGCGTCGTCTGTTTGAGCAGGAGGTGCCCGAGATCTATGAGGGCACCGTCCAGATCAAGTCGATCGCCCGCGAGCCCGGCCAGCGTTCCAAGGTCGCCGTCCACTCCCTCGACGACCGTCTGGATCCCGTGGGCGCCTGCGTCGGCCCCAAGGGCAGCCGTGTTCGCGCTGTCGTGGGCGAGCTCCGTGGCGAGCGCGTCGACGTCATCCTGTGGGATGCCGATCCTGCCGTCTACGTCGCCAACGCCCTGTCGCCCGCTAAGGTCACCCGCGTCCTCATCGACGAGGAGAAGGCCTACGCCGGCGTCATCGTGCCCGACGACCAGCTGTCCCTCGCCATCGGCAAGGAGGGCCAGAACGCCCGCCTCGCCGCGCGCCTGACCGGCTGGCACATTGACATCAAGTCCGAGACGCTTGCCGCCGACATCCTCAAGAACGTTCCCGTTCACGAGGAGCCCGCCGCCGACCTGATCGGTGACGAGGAGGACGAGGACGTCCGCCGCTGCGAGTACGTGTCCGAGGACGGCATCCAGTGCCGCAACCAGGCCCGTCCCGGCTCCCGTTTCTGCGGTGTCCACGACACCGACGCCTTCGATGATGCGGAGGACCTGATCTAGCGCGCGGTCGCGCCGGGTGGGTCCCGGCGCGTCTCCCACGCTCGTTCAGTCTCTAGGCACCCAAGGTGCCAGAAAGGGTAGGTGAAGTCATATGGCAAAAGTCCGTGTGTCCACCCTGGCCAAAGAGTTCGGCATGACCTCCAAGGAACTGATGGGTCATCTCGCCGATATGAAGATTCCTGCTAAGTCCGCTTCCTCCACCTTGGAGGACGCCTATGTCGCCATGGTCCGCAAGCAGCTCGCCTCGGTGATCGAGGCCCGCGCTCAGGAAGTCGAGGCCGCCAAGCAGGCCGAGGAGCAGGCAGCTGCCGCCGAGGAAGCCGCCCGCGCCGCCGAGGCCGAGCGCGAGCGCATCGCCGCCGAGAAGGCACGCGAGGAGGAGCGCCGCCAGTTTGCCGCAGCCCAGGCTGCCGAGGAGGCTGCCCGCGCCGAGGCCGAGGCCAAGAAGAAGGCCGAGCAGGAGCGCCTTGCTCGCGAGAAGGAGGAGGCTGCCCGCGAGGCCCAGCGCCGCGCCGTTCCCGCTTCCGACTCCGGTTCGCGCTTCCGTTCGCTGCTCGACCAGATCGCCGCACAGGAGACCGTGCTCAAGGAGAAGAAGGACGCCGAGGACAAGGCCAAAGCTGAGCGCGCCGCCGAGCGCGGTAACCGTCGTGGCGGCAACAACGACCGCCGCGGTGGCCGTCGTAACGATCGCAACGCCTCTGACAACAAATCCGAGCGCAACGCCTCCGAGAGCCGTCCGCACAGCCATCGCACCAACGCCAGCAACAACGTCGCTGCCGGCATGGACTTCCCCAACCCCGATAAGCAGGGCAAGGGCAAGAAGCGCAAGGGCGGTCACAACAACGAAGAGGACCACTACAGCCGCATGGCGCGCGAGGCCGAGGAGTACAGCCGCGAGAAGGTGCTCGAGGAGGCTCGTGCCGCCGTCGAGGAGGCCTCTCGCGAGTCCACCGGTCGCCGCAAAAAGCGCAAGGAGAAGCGCGAGCGCGAGGCTGCCAAGGCTCAGGAGGAGCGCAAGATAGAGGAGGCGCTGGCCCAGGGCGTGAACCCCGAGGACCTCGACGCCATCAAGGTCTCCCAGGGCGTTACGGTCCAGGAGCTCGCCGAGGCGCTCGACGTTCCGGCCAACGACATCATCAAGCGACTGTTCCTGCTGGGTACGCCGCTTACCATGACGCAGTCCATGTCCGATGACCTTGTCGAGCTCGTTGCCGACGACCTGGGTCGTCAGATCAAGATCATCACCCCCGAGGAGGAGAACACCTTCTCGTTCTACGACGATCCCGCCGACCTTAAGCCGCGCGCCCCGGTCGTCACCGTCATGGGCCACGTCGACCACGGCAAGACGAGCCTCCTCGACGCCATCCGTCACACCGGCGTCGCTGCCGGCGAGGCGGGCGGCATTACCCAGGCAATCGGCGCTTCGCAGGTTATGATCAACGACCGCAAGATCACCTTCATCGATACCCCGGGCCATGCCACCTTTACGGCCATGCGTGCCCGTGGTGCCAAGGTGACCGACATCGTCATTCTGATCGTGGCTGCCGACGACGGCGTCATGCCCCAGACCGTCGAGTCGATCAACCACGCCAAGGCCGCCGGCGTACCCATCGTCGTCGCCGTCAACAAGATCGATAAGCCGGGCGCCAACCCCGACCGCGTGCGCCAGGAGCTCACCGAGTACGGTGTCATCCCCGAGGAGTGGGGCGGACAGAACATGTTCGTCAACATTTCGGCCAAGCAGAAGATCGGTATCGACGATCTGCTCGAGACCGTGCTGCTCCAGGCCGACGTGCTCGAGCTCAAGGCCAACCCCGACACTTTTGCCTCCGGTAACGTCCTCGAGGCTAAGCTCGACAAGGGCCGCGGCTCGGTCGCTACCGTGCTCGTGACCCGCGGTACCCTGCACGTGGGCGATACGCTGGTCGCCGGCCTCACCTACGGCCGCGTCCGCGCTATGCTCGACCCCAAGGGCCGCGCCGTCACCGAGGCCGGTCCCTCCGACGCCGTCGAGATCCTGGGTCTGCAGTCCGTACCCAACGCCGGTGACGAGTTCCGCGTGTTCGAGGACGAGCGCGAGGCTCGCGCCCTGGCCGATGAGCGTGCGCTCAAGGCCCGCATCGAGGAGCAGAGCCGCGTGAAGCATGTGACGCTCGAGAACCTCTTCGAGACCATCGCCGACGCCGAGGTCAAGGAGCTCAACCTGATCATCAAGGCCGACGTCCAGGGTTCTATCGAGGCCCTTCAGGACTCCCTCGACAAGATGGACCAGTCCGAGGTGCGCATCAACACGATCCACTCCGCCGTTGGCGCCATCAACGAGACCGACGTCGTTCTGGCCGACGCCTCCAACGCCATCATCATCGGCTTTGGCGTCCGTCCCGACGGCAAGGCCCGCTCCGCCGCCGAGCGCGAGGGCGTCGAGATCCGTTGCTACGACGTCATCTACAAGTGCCTCGAGGACCTCGACGCAGCCCGTATCGGCATGCTCAAGCCCACCGAGGTCGAGGTTTCCACGGGTACCGCGACCGTTCTGGACACCTTCAAGGTGCCCAAGGTCGGTATCGCCGCCGGTGTCCGCGTCGAAGAGGGCGAGATCGCCGCGACCGATTCCGTGCGCCTGGTGCGCGACGGCATCGTGGTCTTCAACGGTAAAATCGCCTCGATGCGCCACTACAAGGACGAGGCCAAGAGCCTCAAGAGCGGCTCCGAGGGCGGTATTGGCCTGGAGAACTTCCAGGACATCAAGCCTGGCGACACCATTGAGGGCTACCGCATCGACCAGGTTGCCCGTACCGAGTAGGGGGTAGCGCTATGAAGCAAACGCAGGCAACCCGCCGTCTGGGCGAGCAGCTTCGCGAGAAGCTTGGTTATATCCTGCTTTTTGAGGTTTCCGATCCGCGTCTCGACCTGGTTACTTTGACCGCGGTCGAGGTCGCGGTGGACCGTTCGTTCGCGCGTGTGTACGTGTCGTGCGATGCGAGCCGCTACGACGAGGTCATGGAGGCGCTCGCTAGCGCCAAGGGCCGTATTCGCAGCCTGTTGGCTCGCTCGCTCGATTGGCGTGTTACGCCCGAGCTCGATTTTCGCATCGATCGCTCGACCGATGAGGCCGAGCGCATCACGCGTGCGCTGGAAAACGTTCCCGCCACGCTTGCGATCGAAAAGGACGAGGACGGCTATCCGATAGCGGATGCCGCCCAGGAGGCAGCTTTAGATGACTAATTCCGCCGACCTCGCCTCGTGCGAGTCTGCAGATATTCAGCGGCGCATCCTCGAGCTCATCGAGGATGCGTCCTCCATTGCGATTTCGGGACATACTTCTCCCGATGGCGACGCCCTGGGCTCCGTGTTGGGTCTGGGCCTTTCGCTCATGAAGTTTTTTCCCAACAAGGACATTGCGCTGCTGTTGGCAGACGATGACCCGGTTCCGCGTATCTACCGCTTTATGGAAGGCTCCGATCGCCTGGTGCCGGCATCTGCGTACACCGGCAATCCTGACCTGTTCATCTCGGTGGACGTACCGGTCGTAGAGCGTCTCAATAATTCCGCCGAGGTGCTTCGTCGCTCCAAGCATGTGGTGTGCTTCGATCACCATCCGGCGCGCGAGGAGTTTGCCGACCTCAGCCTGAGGCGCGTCGAAGCTGCAGCCTGCGCCATGATCATCGACCGCTTCTTGGACAATTGCGGCATTGTCGCACGTGATGGCGTTGCAACCTGCCTGCTGTGTGGCTTGGTTACCGATACCGGCCGTTTTCAGTACCAAAACGCCGACGCCGCCGCGTTCCATGCAGCCTCGCGTCTGGTTGCCCACGGTGCCGATCCGGCGCGTGTGGCACTCGAGGTCTACCAGAGCATGCGCGTTGAGTTTTTGCACCTCAAGTCCATCGTTATGGGCCGCATTAAGACGGTGGCCCACGGGCGCGTCGCGTATAGCTACGCGTACCAGAGTGACCTTGAGGCGTGCGGTGTCACCTCGGATGAGTGCGACGGTCTGGTTGACGTGGTGCGCTCGGTGATGGGCGTCGAGGTCTGCCTGTTCCTGAAGGGCATTGAGGGCGATACCAAGGTGCGCGGCAACCTGCGCTCCAAGGGTGACCTCAACGTGTCCGAGATCGCTGCTGCCTTTGGCGGAGGCGGACATCCTGCTGCCGCCGGTTTCTCCAACAACGGAACGATTCTCGAGACGCTCACCGTGGCACTTCCCATGCTGGCCGAACTGGTAGGGGAGGATCCCGCTTCGGTGACCGTCGAGCTTTAACTTTTTGGATGGTACATGGCTCGTCGTACGCCTTCTCAACTGAATATGCTGCTCGCCGTCGATAAGCCGGTGGGCTGCACGTCCCACGATGTGGTTTCGCAATGCCGGCGCGCCCTCCATGAGCGACGCGTCGGCCATGCCGGCACGCTCGACCCCATGGCATCGGGTGTCATGGTGGTGGGTGTGGGCCAGGCCACCCGTCTGCTGGGCATGCTCACGCTCGATACCAAAAGCTATGTCGCCGACATCTCGTTTGGCGCCGAGACCAATACCGATGATGCGGAGGGCGAGGCGGTCCGCACGGTGGCTGTTGCCAACGAGCTCCGCGATCCTGCCTATGCCCGTGAGCGCCTGGCCGCTATGCTGGGTCCGCAGATGCAGGTGCCGCCGGCGTTTTCGGCTATCTCGGTCAATGGCGTTCGCGCCTACAAGTCTGCTCGTGAGGGCAATGCGGTGGACCTACCTCCGCGCCCCGTCGAGGTCTATGCCGCCGACCTGATCGCCGTGGGCGGCGAAGGTGATACGTGTGTGTGGACCGTGGCGTTCTCGGTGAGCAAGGGCACCTATATCCGTGCGCTCGCTCGCGACTTGGGCCGCGCCTGCGAGAGCGCCGCGCACATTTCCGCGCTGCGCCGCACGGCCTCCGGTGTTGTTTCCATTGGCGCCTGTCATGCGGTCGAGGAGCTTTCTCCCGAGTCCGCGCCCGGCTTTGCCCTGGATCCCATTGCGGCCCTGGGCGCCACGCGTGTTGACTTGCCGGACAATCTTGCCGAAGACCTGCTCTGCGGCCGACGCATTCCCGTTGAGCGTGCGCTTGCCGATTTCGATGCTTCGAAAGCGCCGTTTGCGCTGGTGCTCGATGGGGGACTCAAGGCGCTCGCCCGCATCGAAAGTGGCCGTTTTGTCATGGAGCACGTGTTTCCGCAGGCAATCGGCGGTGTTCGATGATGTTGTCCGCTCGCGAGCTCGCGCGTATCTTTTTTGAAGGCGAGTCGGACGAGGCTCGCATCGACACTGCCGATGCGTTTGATGAGTGCGAGCACTTGGGTGCTGCCTCGATCGCCATTGGCGTGTTCGATGGCGTTCACCGTGGACACCGGGAACTCATCGAAGCGCTTGTCCGTGATGCCCGTGCCCATGGCTGCAAGGCGGTCGTGGTCACTTTCGATCCCGATCCGGACGTTGTGGTGAGTCCTTCGCCCGCTCAAAAATTGATGACGACGGCCGACCGTCTACATGCCTTGGCTCAGACCGGGGTCGATGCAGTGGTGGTCGTTCCCTTTACGCCTGAGGTTGCGGCACTCGACCATGTCGGTTTTCTCACACTGTTGTCACGCGTGGTCGACATTCGTTCGATTCGCGTTGGCAGCGATTTTAGGCTGGGTCGTGGCGGTGCTTCTGGTGTTGCCGAGATGCGCGTCTGGGGTTCCGAGCACGGCGTTGACGTGTATGGTCACGATCTGCTTTGCGAGGGCGGTGAGGCCATTTGCGCCACCCGCATCCGTCATGAGCTGGGACAGGGCCATGTGGAGCTGGCTGCTGAGTTGCTCGGCCGCCCGTATATGCTGCGCGGCGGTGTTATTCGCGGCCGTCACGAGGGCTCTGGCATGGGCTTTCCCACGGCAAACCTGCAGGTTCCCGACGGCATTCAGGTGCCTGCCGATGGCGTGTATGAGGGCCTGGTGCTCGTCGATGACACCGTATGGCCTGCTGCCGTTAACGTCGGCCTGCCGCCGACGTATGCCGACGATGCCGCTTCATCGCATCTCGAGGCTAACTTAATTGGTTATACGGGCGACCTGTACGGCGCTTCCGTTTCGCTGGCGTTTACGCGCTGGCTGCGTCCCTCGCGTGTGTTCGAATCGCTGGATGAGTTGATCTCGACCGTCGAGGGTAATATCGAGGATATTCGTCACAACTTGGGCGAGCAGGGGGTGGGCATCCGTGATTAGCGATGAGGAAAAAGACCAGGTACGCGCTGCGTCCGACTTAGTTGCCATCGTGCAGGAAACGGTTGAGCTCAAGCCCCGCGGCCATGAGTTTTGGGGTTGCTGCCCCTTCCATGGCGAAAAGACGCCTTCTTTCCACATTATCCCCGCTACGCAGGTCTGGCACTGCTTTGGCTGCGGCGAAGGCGGCGACGTCTTCACCTATATCATGAAGCGCGAAAACCTGAGCTTTCCCGAGTCAATCCGCTATTTGGCCGATCGTGCGGGTATTGAGCTGCATGACACCGGAGATCGTCGCGAGCGCGGTACCAAGCGTGCCCGCATCTACGATCTGTGTGCCGAGACCGCCCAGTTCTACCACACCATGCTTATGCGCGGTAAGGACGGCCGTCCACGCGAGTACTTTGCCAGCCGTGGTATGGGTGGCGACGTCTGCCGCCGCTACTGCCTGGGCTTTGCACCGGGCCGCAACGCGCTGGTGTCGCACCTGTCCCAGGCGGGTTTTACCTCGCAGGAGATGATCGACGCCAACGTTGCCGTGAGCCGCGGGCGCGGGCAGCTTGCCGACCGCTTCTACGACCGCGTGATGTTTCCCATCTTTGACGAGCAGGGTCACAACATTGCCTTTGGCGGGCGCATCATGGGTGACGGCCAACCCAAGTACCTCAACACCGCCGAGACGAGCGTGTTCCATAAAAAGCGAAACCTCTATGGCTTTAACTGGGCCAAGGAGTTTATCGTCGCGCAGGATACGGCCATCGTGGTGGAGGGCTATACCGATTGCATCGCCTGCTGGGAGGCGGGGATCAAAAACGTTGTCGCCACGCTGGGCACCGCGCTCACGGAGCATCACGTCAAGACGCTCACCCGCTTTGCCAAGCGTATCGTGTATATGTTCGATGGCGATGCCGCGGGCCAGAAGGCCGCCCGTCGCGCGATTCAATTTATCGAGCAGGATTCGATGGACCTGCGCTGCGTGGTACTGCCCGACGGCAACGATCCCATGGAGTTCATCACGGCGCACGGCGGAGAGGAGCTGCAGAAACGCATTGACGCCGCCGAGCCGCTCATGGACTTTGTTTACCGTTCGCTGCAGGAGTCGAGCGACATCACCACGCCGGGCGGTCGTGCCAAGGCGCTCGAGGATGCGCTGACGCTCATCTATCCGCTGCGCGATAGCTACATGATCGATACGTACTTTATCCAGATTGCCGACCTGCTTGGCTTGGATCTGGAGACAGTGCGTGCGAGCTCGGGCCGTGTGTTTCGCGATGTCGCCAAGCGCGAGGATGCGGAACGACGTCGTGAGCAGAACTATGAGCGCCAGCGGGCACAGGCTGAGCGGTCCGGCGGGACGGGCAGTCGGGCGTCGAGTTCTCGCGATGCCGGTCGCGGTGCTTGGGCATCGGGCGCGACGTCGCCGGTGTCCGCGCCGGTCGAGGAGGAGCCGTACGACTATGTCCCGCTCGATGCCTACGGCGCCGCGCCCGTGGAGGTCGTCGACGATCTGCCGCCGATCGACGTGCCTGATGGTATGGGCGCTGTTCCTGTGGCTGATGGTTCGGGCGCACCGGCTGCGGCGGCGCCGATGGTTCTTACCGATCTTGAGCGCAAGTCCTTGGCAGGGGAGCGCGAGCTGTTGACGATGCTTACTAGCTACCCCGACCTGTTCCGCACGTATGCCGACCGCATCTGCTCCATCGAGTGGGTTGACCCACGTCACGAGTCCATCGCATGGGCCGTGCTGGCAACGCCGCCGGGAACCGATCCTGCAGCCTGCATGGATGCGGCGCGCTCGGTGTGTCCCGAGGCGGCAACGCTTGTGAGCGCCGGGCGCATCTCGGCGACGAGCAAGCACCCTACCGAGACGAACATCGTGTTCATGCTCGATACGCTCGAGCTCTACACCATCAAGCGCCGTATGCGTGCCGCGCAGGCCAAGCTGCGCCAAGACCGTTCGCTCGACGATGAGGCCCGTCGCGCGCTGACCGTGCAGGCCGCTCAGGATTCGCAGCGTCAACGCGAGCTGCAAAAGTCGATCGGCGGCGTGGCGGACCCGTTCCGTTTGATCGGCCTGGAGGCCGCGGGCACCGAGCAAGCCTAGATGTTGTGGTCAACCAGCGTATTCTCGCCTATATCCTGTCCTCTTTTTGGGTATAGACGTCGATGTGTGTGCTAAAGTATTGAGTCCTGTGGACTATGAAGGGAGAATCTGTGCCAAAAAAGACTGAGAGCACGGGTACTGGGCTGGAATCCTACGTTGCAAAGCTCATGGGCAACGGCTCAAACAGGACTTCGGTAACCGAGGACGAGATTCAGGTCGCCCTGAAGGATATCGATGTTTCTGACGAGCAGCTCACCGCGGTGTATTCCGCGCTGCGCAACAGCGGCATCCAGATTATCTCCGCGAGCGGTAACGACGACGCCCCCATGGACGTCGACGATGACGATAACGATACCGATACCGACGATTTCGATGACGACGAGCACGATTCCGGCTCGCTCGACGATCACGAGCTCAAGATGGCCCGTCAGGCCGACGCCGAGATGGGTTCTTCCAAGAGCAAGAAGAAGCGCACCGTGCGCACGTCCCGTTCACGCTCCCGCGTGCGTGGCATCGATGCCTCCACGGTGATGCTGACCGGCGATCCGGTTCGTATGTACCTCAAGGAGATCGGCAAGGTCGACCTGCTGACCGCCTCCGAAGAGGTCGATCTGGCCATGAAGATCGAGGCCGGTCTCGAGGCCACCGAGAAGCTCGAGGCCGCCGATGCCGGTGAGCTCGAGCTCACGCGTGCCGAGATGCGTCGTCTTACGCGCATTGAGAACGTCGGCCTCGAAGCCAAGCAGGCGCTCATCAGCGCAAACCTGCGTCTGGTCGTCTCCATCGCCAAGCGCTATGTCGGCCGCGGCATGCTGTTCCTTGACCTGATCCAGGAGGGCAACCTCGGTCTGATTCGCGCCGTCGAGAAGTTCGACTACCAGAAGGGCTTCAAGTTCTCCACGTACGCCACGTGGTGGATCCGTCAGGCCATTACGCGCGCTATCGCCGACCAGGCCCGTACCATCCGTATTCCCGTGCATATGGTCGAGACTATCAACAAGCTCGTCCGCGTGCAGCGCCAGCTCCTTCAGGACCTGGGTCGCGACCCGACCCCCGAGGAGATCGGTGCCGAGATGGACATGAGCGCCGACCGCGTCCGCGAGATCCAGAAGATCTCGCAGGAGCCCGTGTCGCTCGAGACCCCCATCGGCGAGGAAGAGGATTCCCAGCTGGGCGACTTCATCGAGGACTCCCAGGCTATCGTTCCGCCCGATGCTGCCAGCTTCTCCATGCTGCAGGAGCAGCTCACCCAGGTGCTCGACTCGCTTGCCGATCGTGAGCGCAAGGTTATCGAGCTGCGCTTTGGCCTTGTCGACGGGCATCCCCGCACGCTCGAGGAAGTCGGCCGCGAGTTTGGCGTCACGCGCGAGCGCATCCGCCAGATCGAGTCCAAGACCCTGGCCAAGCTTCGTCACCCGAGCCGCAGCAGCAAGCTGAAGGACTACATCGAGTCATAACCTCGCAAGTAAGAAGCGCCCTCAAGCACATCCGCTTGGGGGCGCTTTCATGTGGTCATTGGGGACGTCCTCAATGACTAGGTCGGAAAAATTCTTAAAAAAGTTCTTGCCCTGAGCTGATTCGTCCGTATAATAAATTTCGTTGCTTGAGAGCACGCACCTATTCCTCGGTAGCTCAATGGTAGAGCACGCGGCTGTTAACCGCGCTGTTGTAGGTTCGAGTCCTACCCGGGGAGCCAGAATTTCTCAGCCCATTCCGCTGGGCTTTTTAATTCCTCGGTAGCTCAATGGTAGAGCACGCGGCTGTTAACCGCGCTGTTGTAGGTTCGAGTCCTACCCGGGGAGCCAGGTTGTAGAACCCGTCGCTTATGCGGCGGGTTTTTTCATGCCGCGACCACTTGACTCGAACGTTGCCATATCAACATTTCGTGTCGAGGATGTAATCCCGCGACCCATCACCTCAACATGGCGCGGTCGTTGTAGAATATTGCAATGATTGCTCCCACGACATGGTGCCGTGAGCACCAGATAAGGAGATTCTTGTGTCTGAGACCATTAACGGCAGCCTGAGCGTCTCGAACGACGTTATTGCCGATATTGCCGGTTATGCCGCGATGACGTGCTATGGCGTCGTCGGTATGGCTGAGCAGCTCCAAGGCGCCGAGAGCGTGCGCCTGCTTGCCGGTCAGCGCCTCCGCAAGGGCGTGCTTGTCTCCGCCGACGAGAACGGCCTTACGGTCGATCTTCACGTCGTGCTCGAGAACGGCGTCAACATGAAGTCCGTCTGCCACAATCTTTCGAGCTCCGTTGCCTTCACCCTGCAGGAGATCGCCCAGATCGACCCCGCCAGCCTTAAGATCGGCATCCATATCGACGCGCTCAAGAGCCGTCTGAACTAGCATCCGAAAACGGAGATTCAAATACCCATGATTGCAAAGACCATTCGCACCTGTTTTCCGATCGCTGCGGCTGCCGTTTCCGACAAGGCCGAGGAGATCAACAAGCTCAACGTCTTCCCCGTACCCGATGGCGATACCGGCACCAACATGTCGCTCACGCTCGCCTCGGTGACCAAGGAGCTCTCCGCCCTTCCTGCCGACGCCGACATGGAGGCCATCGCCGGTGCCATCACCCATGGCTCCCTGATGGGTGCCCGTGGCAACTCCGGCGTCATCACCTCGCAGATTCTGCGTGGTGTGGCCGAGGGCCTTGTCTCTGCCGACGAGCCCATTACGTCCGCCAACATTGCCTATGCGTTCCGCCGAGCCGTCAAGGTTGCCTTCCAGGCAGTGCGTAAGCCCATCGAGGGTACGATCCTCACGGTGCTGCGCGACGTCTCGACCAAGGCAGACGAGTGCGAGAAGAAGAAGTTCTCGGCCGAGGACGCGCTCGACGCCATCGTCGTCGAGGCCTATCAGTCCGTCGCCCGTACGCCCGACCTGCTGCCCGTTCTGAAGGAGAACGGCGTGGTCGACTCCGGCGCCTTTGGATTTGCCATCTTCCTTGAGAACTTTGTTGCCGCCGCGCTTGGTCGCAGCACCGTTGTCGAGGATTTCTCCGCCACGTTTGACTCCGCTGGCTCTGCCCGCGACGCGGCCCTCGACCGCGTTGAGATCGAGGCCAACGACGACTGGGAGGGCTCGGAGTTCCGTTACTGCAATGAGTTCCTGTTTAAGGCAGACGCCCCGTTTGACGAGGACGAGTGCCTTAAGTTCCTGGGCTCCATGGGCGACTGCGAGCTACTCGTGGGCGCTTACCCCGATTACAAGATTCACGTGCACTCCAACACCCCCAACCTGGTGCTCGAGCATATGCTGCAGCTTGGTCAGATTTACGAGGTCTTTATCCACAACATGGAGATGGAGGCCCACGACCGTACCGCCAAGATCCACGAGGACCAGGAAAAGGCCGCCGAGCCCGCCAAGGCGCTGGGCTTTGTCGCCGTTGCCGCCGGTTCCGGCGAGGCAGACATCCTCAAGTCCCTCGGCGTCGACGTGATCGTGTCGGGTGGCCAGACCATGAACCCCTCGACTGCAGACTTGCTGGGCGCCGTTGACCAGGTCAACGCGACCTCGGTCATCATCCTGCCCAACAACGGCAACATCCGCATGGCTGCCGAGGCCGCTGCCTCAGCCTGCACCGACAAGAAGGTAGCCGTCGTTCCCACCAAGACCGTCCCGCAGGCCTTCTCCGCGCTGTTCGCGGTCCTGCCCGATTCCGAGCTCGAGGATGCCGTCGCCGCTATGGTCGACGCCATCAGCGAGGTTCGCGATGGCGAGGTCACCCGTGCCGTGCGCGATTCCAGCGCCTCCGACGGCTCGCCGATTCACTCCGGTGACGTCATGGGTATCATCGCCGGCTCCATCGACGTGGTCGGCTCCGACGTGAAGCAGGTCACGCTCGATTGCATCAACCGTATGCAGGAGGAAGAGGAGGGCGACGCGCTGACGATTCTGGCCGGCGAGGAACTGTCCGATGAGGCCTTCCAGGAGATCGTAGACGCCATTGAGGAGGCTCAGCCCGATTTGGAGATCGACGCCCATCGTGGCGAGCAGCCGCTCTATCCCGTGATCTTCTCGATCGAGTAGGCTCTGCCCATGTCCGAGCTGTGCTCCGTGCCGCGCGTCTCGGAGCGCTTTGCCCAGAGCAATGCGCTCGACGAAGATATCGCGCGACTCAAATATGTTTCAGGTAAACGTGAGGAGGCCCTTCGCCGTCTGGGAATTCGGACGGTGGGGGACCTCCTTCTCCATATCCCTCATCGTTACCTCGACTTTACTCGTTCGTGGTCCATCGAGATGGCGCCCATCGGTACCGTGTGCACTATCATCGCCACGGTCGACCGCATCGTCCAAAAGCAGCCGCGTCCGCGCATGCAGGTGACCGAGGTCTCACTCGTTGACGAGACGGGCGTGCTACAGGTCGCCTTTTTCCGCCAGCCCTGGATTGCCCAGCAGCTTAAGCAGGGCGACCGCCTGGCCGTGATGGGCAAGGTTGAGTTTGCCTACGGTTTTAAGCAGATGGCCTCGCCGCACTTTGAAAAGCTCGAGGAAGGGCGTGCCGCAGGCGCTATCCTGCCGGTCCATTACGTCAGTGATGGCGTGAGCCAGGCGTGGATGCGCCGCATCGTAAGCGGCGCGCTCGAGGTCGTCGGCAATCCCTTTGATCCCATTCCGGCACGCTTACGCGTTAAGCGTCGCCTGATGAGCAATGCTCGTGCGCTTCGATCGATCCACTTTCCCTCGAGCATGGCTGAGCGCGACATCGCACGCCGGCGTCTTGCCTACGAGGAGTGTCTCTACCTGCAGCTGGCGCTGCGTCTGCGCAACGACGGCGGCCTGGTCGATGTGGTGCCCTATGCCCACACCGCGGGCGAGCACCTGGTCGCGCTCAAGCAGGCCCTGCCGTTTTCGCTGAGCGACGAGCAGGAGGCCGCGTTCCAGGATATCCTGCGCGATATGTGCGATGGCGGGCGCGTGATGAACCGCCTGCTGCTGGGCGATGTCGGTACCGGTAAGACCGCCGTTGCCGCCTGCGCGCTGGCTGTGGCTGCCGATGGCGGTACGCAGGCCTGCGTTATGGCGCCCACGGGCGTGCTGGCGCGCCAATATGCCGATAAGACCGGCCCTCTGCTCTCGCAGGCCGGCATGTCCTGGGCACTTCTGACGGGTGCCACGCCGGCCGCAGAGCGCGAGCGCATCCATGCGCAGCTGGAATCGGGCGAGCTTGACGTGCTCTTTGGCACCCATGCGGTGCTTTCGGATAACGTTGCGTTCAAGCATCTGTCGCTTGTCGTCATCGACGAGCAGCACCGGTTTGGCGTCGGCCAACGCAACGCCCTACGCGCGAAGGGCCCCGGTGCGGACCTGCTCGTTATGACGGCCACGCCTATCCCGCGCACGTTGGCGCTCTCGGTCTATGGCGACCTGGATACGAGCATCATCCGCCATCGTCCCATTCCGGGTGCCGGCGTGACGACGCGCGTCCTCACCGAGTCGAGTCGCGACCTGGCCTATGGCGCCATCCGTGAGGCGCATGAAAAGGGTCAGCAGGCCTACGTGATTTGCCCGCTCGTGGAGCCGAGTGACTCGGCCGATGAGCTGGAAGACGTGCCCGGTATTGCCCGCGACGATGAGGGCCGCGTGACGGTTCCCGTGCCGCTGCACGATACGGCGACCGAGCTCGATCGCCTGCGTCTGGCGTTGCCGGGCCTTGCCATCGAGCGCCTTCACGGCCGTATGCCAGCGGGGGAGAAGGACCAGGTTATTGATGCCTTTAAGCGTGGCGAGATTGACGTGCTCGTCTCGACTACGGTGGTCGAGGTGGGCGTCGACGTGCCTAACGCCACCGTCATGGTCATCGAGAACGGCGAGCGCTTTGGTTTGGCTGCCCTGCACCAGCTGCGCGGTCGCGTGGGCCGCGGCAGTGTGTCGGGCACGTGCCTGGTCATGACGCACTCCAAGGGCAACGGCGGCGCGTCGGCAGCACAAGATCGCCTGCAATCGCTCGAAAAAACTTCGGATGGTTTTACGCTTGCCCAGATGGACCTGCGTCTGCGTCACGAGGGCGAAATCCTGGGTTACCGTCAGCACGGCGGCGTGACCTTGCGCTTTGTGGACCTGGACGCCGATGAGGACCTTATCGAATGGGCCCATTTGGACGCGGTCGAGCTCTTGCGGTATGCTTGCACCCTTGACTCCGTGGCGACGCGCCCCCTGCGCGATGCGGTCGCCATGCGATATCGACACATTTTTAAGGAGGTCAGCGGAGGATGAGAATCATCGGCGGTGAATGGCGCGGTCGCAAAATCGAAGAGCCGCGCGGTCGCGATGTTACGCGTCCGACGACCGACCGCGTGCGCGAAGCGTGCGCATCCATGGTCCTATCGGCCTTTGACTTTGATTTGGACGAGGTCCGCGTACTGGATGCCTTTGGCGGCTCCGGTGCCCTAGGCATTGAGATGCTCTCGCGGGGAGCCCGTTCGCTCACGACGTTCGAGATCGATCGGAATGCCGCGCGGCTCATTACCAAGAATATCGAGTCGCTCTGCCGTGACCGTGCGCGTTGGCGCGTGGTAACGGGCGACATGCTGGCGAGCGCCTCGCGCGGTCGTGTGCCGGGCGGCCCCTTTGATCTGGTCCTGCTCGACCCGCCCTATGCTTTTGGTGCCGAGCCGGTCGAGGAACTGCTGCAGAACCTGGCTCAGCAGGGTCTGCTTGCACCTGGCGCTTATGCCCTGTTTGAGCATGCCGCCGCCGATGCGGGCGCGCATCCGGCAGGCTTTGAGATCGTGCGCGAGAAGCGCTACGGCATTACCTCGGTCGACCTGCTTCGTTGGGTCGGCGATGACGATGGTGAGGAAGATTGCACCGGCACCGATGCTCACAACAACGATGCCATGACGGTTCAGGAGAACGCCCATGAATGACACCATCAACCGCGTGATCGTCCCGGGCACCTTCGATCCCATCACGTTTGGCCATATCGACGTCATCCGCCGCGCCCGCCGCATCTTTCCCAGCGTGATCGTCGCTGTCGCCGAGTCGCAGGGTAAAAACGGTGTGGGCACCACGTTTATGCTGGATGAGCGCGTAGCGCTGGCTCGTGAGGCGCTCGGTGATATCGACGGCGTCGAGGTCCTGCCCTTTACCGGCCTCTTGGTCGACTTCGCTCGCGAGCAGGGGGCGGGGGCCGTGGTCAAGGGCCTGCGCGCCATGACCGACTTTGAGTACGAGCTGCAGCAGGCAGACCTCAACTATCGCTTGGATAACGAGCTGGAGTCCATCTTTGTCATGAGTGCGCCGCAGTACGGCTATATCTCGAGTTCGGTCGTTCGCCAGATCGCCTCGCTCGGCAGCGATGTATCGACGTTTGTCCCGCCCAACGTGGTCGAAGCGCTCAGACACCGCTTTTCGTGACGTTTTTTATTGCCTGGTGGCATGTGGTAAACTAGCACGATGATATGTTACCTATGAAAGGAGACCGGATGCCGGGCGAGAATTTTCCTGGCGATAGGATCGTCAGCTTGGTCGATGAGCTCGAAGGGCTGATCGAGGAAGCCAAGCCGCCTTTCGGCAAGAACGCTCAGTTCAAGGTCATCGACGCCGACGTGTTCTTCAACATCCTCGACGAGATCCGCATGAGCTATCCCGAGGAGTGGCAGAAGTCCCGCCGTATCCTTAAGGAGCGCGAGGAGCTTATGGCTTCCGCCGCCGCTCAGGCCGATTCTATCATCGCCGACGCTCAGCAGCAGGCCCTCACCATTGCCGGTGAGCAGGAGATCGTCCGCTTGGCACAGCAGCAGGCCGACGACATCCGCGATCGTGCCCAGCAGTACGAGCGCGAGACGCGTTATGCTGCCGAGGACTACGCAGAGCAGGTCTTTACGCACCTGGAGGAGAACCTCAAGAGCCTGACCGGCACCGTTACCCGTTGCCGTCAGCAGCTCAACGAGGGTGCCGCCCAACAGAATGGTCAGTGGTAATGGCTGAGTTCCCGAGCGTTACCGTCGATCTTTCTGAGCAGCTCGAGTTTCCTGGTGATTCGTATCCGCTGACCGGCAAGGTCGATGTTGCCACCTACACGGTGGGCGAGAAGGAGTACCAGCTACAGGACGGCATCGACTACGACGTTGTCTTTACCAATGCCGGTACCGGTGTCTTGCTCACGGGCATGGTCCGCGCGCACGCCACCGGCGAGTGCGACCGTTGCCTGGAGCCTGCCTCGTTTGATATCGCCGGCGAGATCGAGGAGTTCTACCTCTTCGAGGAGCCCGAGGATCCCGAGGCCTACGAGGACGGCTACGAGCTCCTGGGTGAGGACCGCATCGTCGATCTGGGTGAGCCCATCAACGACGCGGTCGTCATGGACACGCCGTTTGTCGTTCTGTGCAAGCCCGATTGCCGCGGCCTGTGCCCCACTTGCGGTTGCAATCTCAACGTCGAGCAATGCGATTGCGCCGCCCAGGCAGAGGTAGAATGGGCCGCTGCCACGGAAAATCCATTTGCAGCATTGAAGAATCTCAAGCTCGATGAGTAAAACTGTGGTAGTATCGCTACTTGCGCGTAATCGCCACACTGGATAGTTCATAAGGAAGGTCACTATGCCCGTACCTAAACAAAAGCAGGGTCGTATCCGCACTCACACCCGTCGTTCCGCCAACATGAAGATCTCGGCTGCGGCTCAGTCCACGTGCCCCCGTTGCGGCGCTGTCAAGCTTCCGCACCACGTGTGCCCCAGCTGCGGTTTCTACAAGGACCGCGAGGTTATCGTTACCGAGTAACGGTATACTCTGGATGCGATGCCGTTCCAAATGGAACCACAATGGCCGGCTCAATGAGTCGGCCATTTTTGTATAAGGAGTATGTATATGAGTAACGTTCGCGTTTGTGTAGACGTTGTGGGCGGAGACGAGAAACCTCAGGTTGTTCTCGATGGTATCGAGGCTGCACTTGCCGCCGATTCCGATATCGAGGTCTTGGCAGCTGGCCCCGCTGAAATCGTTAATCCCTTTGCTGCTTCCCATGCACGTGTTGAGGCCCTTGAGGCACCCGACGTTATCGCCATGGATGACGATCCTATTCGCGCCGTGATGACCAAGCGCAAGTCCTCGATCGTGCTTGCCTGCCGCGCCATCAAAAAGGGCAACGCGGACGCGTTCTTCTCCGCCGGCTCCACCGGCGCCATGACCGCCGCTGCTACCGCATACGTGACGCCGTTTAGGTATCAGGCCGAAGGCAAGAAGCAGCCGGTGCGCCCCTGTCTGACCAATGCGTTGCCCAATCGCGCCGGCGGTCTGACGGTGCTGTGCGATATGGGCGCCAACCCCGATGTCGAGGTCGATGACATGGTGCGTTTTGCCCAGATGGGTAGCGCCTATGCCCGCGTCGTCCTGGGCATCGAACATCCTCGCGTGGGCCTGCTTGGTAACGGCACCGAGGACGAGAAGGGTTCTAACTTTACCAAGGCCTGCTTCCCTGCTATGAAGGCCGCAGTTCCGGGCTTTGTGGGCAACTGCGAAGGCACCGACCTCACCTCGGGCAATTTCGATGTCGTTGTTGCCGACGGCATGTCGGGCAATATCGCTCTCAAGGCTACCGAGGGCGCTGCCAAGTTTTTGCTGCAGGAGCTCAAGGGCGCCTTTATGGCCTCGCTCGGCACCAAGATCGCCGCGCTGCTCATCAAAAAGCAGATGCGCGAGATTAAGGCCAAGCTCTCTGGTGATGCCAAGGGCGGCGCGATTCTTTTGGGCCTGCGTGGCGTGGTCCTGATCGGCCATGGCGCCACCTCGGTCGAGGCTGTTAAAAACGGTACGCTTGCGGCGGCCGAAGCCGTGCGCGCGGGGCTGGTCGAGAACGTCGCCAACTCCATGGACGGCATCGTTTTGTAAGAGCGAGTTAGAGCGCTGTTATGTGCCTCGCGGCCTGCTTCGTGGGGTAGAATCAGAACCGTGTCTTGGTACCGCCCGGGCGGTACCATTCTTTTGGTATTCATGCACTATGAGAGGAAGCGCTATGGACCGCTCCGAAATCTTCGACAAGATCGCCGAGGTCGCTGCTGACGTTCTGGGCGTCGATGTTGCCGAAATTAGCGATGAGACCACCTTTGACGACCTCGATGCCAACTCGCTCGAGCGCCTGCAACTGGTTACGGCTATCGAGGACGAGTTCAATCTCGAGATCGATGACGAGACCCTGCTCTCGCTTAACTCTGTCGCCGACGCCGTCGACGCGATCGAAAACGCCAGGGAGGCTTAGGTCTTGGCTTTATCCGAACGACTTACGCGCGCCCAGGAGATTCTGGGCCACGAGTTCAATGACAAGGTGCTGCTGCGCGCGGCCCTTACGCATCCTTCGGCCGTCGAAGGCCAGCCAGTCTCGGCAAGCTACGAGCGCCTTGAGTTCTTGGGTGATTCCATTTTGGGCGCCGTTGTCGCACGCTCCCTGTTTGTGTCCTATCCGGAGTTTGACGAGGGCAAGCTCACGCGCCTGAAGGTGTCCCTTGTCTCGGGCGCCACGCTGTCCGAGGTGTCGCACGAGCTGGGTATCGATGACATCATCATCTTTGGTGCCTCCGAGACCGGTACCGGCGCGCGCGGCCTGCACTCGGCGCTCGAGAACGTCTACGAGTCGCTCGTGGGCGCGCTGTATCTGGACGCCGGCTGGGATGCCGCGGCGGAGTTTATCCACCGTACGCTTAAGCCACATTTGGCATCCGAGCGTGCCGAGCACCCTGCGAACCCCAAGTCGTATTTGCAGGAGTGCGTGCAGGCCGACGGCCACGAGCCTCCCGCGTACAAGCTGGTCGGCTCCGAGGGCCCTGCGCATGCGCCCACCTTTACCGCCGTGGTGTTGATCGATGGTATTCGCCAGGGTCGCGGCTCCGGCTCCTCAAAGAAGGAAGCCGAGGGAGCCGCTGCACTCGAGGCACTTGACCGCATGGGCTACACCACCAACGGCGTGATTCTCAACAAGAAGCCTGTTTAAGCGAGGAACCGTGTATCTCAAGTCCCTCACGCTCAAAGGGTTCAAGTCGTTTGCCGACCGCGCCCATATGACGTTTGAGCCGGGCCTGACCGTCATCGTCGGTCCCAACGGCTCGGGAAAATCGAACATCTCTGACTCGATTCTGTGGGTCCTGGGCGAGCAGAGCGCCAAGCAGCTGCGCGGCCAGGCCATGGAGGATGTCATCTTCTCGGGCTCGTCAGCGCGCAAGCCGGTGGGTGTCGCCGAGGTCACGCTGGTGCTCGATAACTCGGACCATATGCTGCCCGTCGACTTTGACGAGGTCGCCATCACCCGTCGTATGTATCGCTCGGGCGAAAGCGAGTACCTCATCAACTCGAGTCCGTGCCGCCTGATGGACATTCAGGACATCCTGCACGATTCGGGCTTGGGCAAGGATACGCATTCCATCATCAGCCAGGGCAAGCTCGACGCCATTTTGCAGAGCCGCCCCGAGGAGCGCCGCGCCCTCATCGAGGAGGCCGCCGGCATTTCCAAGCACAAACGCCGCAAGGAGCGTGCGCTCAAAAAGATTAAGTCGATGGACGAGCACCTGACGCGTGCCCGCGACATCAATAAGGAAATCGCCCGTCAGCTGCGACCGCTGGAGCGTCAGGTCGATCGTGCGCGCAAGTACAAAGAGCTGTCCTCGCGCGCGAACGAGCTTACGCAGATGCTAGCCGTCGACGAGCTGCGTTCGCTGCAGTCGCAGTGGAACGACTTGGAGAGCCGCTCTAAGGAAGGTGCCGCCGAGCTGGAGCTTGCGCAGTACCGCTTGGGCGAAAAGGAACGCGAGCTCGAGAAGCTCCAGGTCATGCTCGAGGAAAAGGGCCTGTTTGTGGGCGATCTGGGCGAGCAGCGCCGCCATATGCAAGACGTGGTCGGCCGCATTAACTCCGATATGCGCCTGCTCGAGGAAAAGGGCCACAATATGGTGTCGCGCCTGTCCGACATGCGCGGGCAGATTTCGAGCTCCGAGCATCAGCGTCGTCGCGTGGTAGAGGAGCTCGAGGATGCACGTGCGCAGCTTGAGGAAGTGACCGGCGCGCACATGCAGGCCCAGGAGGACGTTGACGCCGCCGGACCTGCCGCCGCCGAGCTCCACGAGCGTCGCGTTGCGCTCGACAATCAGATTTCGCAGCTTACGCGTGAGCAACGCGATGTGCAGCGTGTGGCCGATAACGCGGCGCTCGAACTCGCCAAGGTGAAGGACTCGCTGAGCAACGCCGAGGTCGAGGACAACATGTACGCCTCACGCCTGGAGCAGATCGACGAGCAGCTCGAGGAAGTCACGGCCTCACTCGAGAGCCGTCGCGACCGCGCCGAGGAGCTCGACAGTGCACTTGATCAGGCCCGTCAAGCTCAGTTTGATGCTCGCGAGGCTACCGAGGTCGCCCGTGCAGCCCTTAAGGACCTGCGTGCCCGCGAGAGCGAGGCGCGCAACAAACTGTCCGAGGTGCGCTCGGAGCTTGCCAGCCAAAAGAAGCTCGATGCCCGCATGGCTGACAGCTCGCCGCTGGTGAGCCGTCTGATGGGTGCGCTGGGCGACGATGTCTCGGGTCGTCTGGGCGACGTGCTCGAGGCCCCGCGTGAGCTTGAGGGCCTGGTTGAGCAATTGCTCGCCGGTGATATCGATGCGCTGCTGTTCGACGATGCGTCCGCGCTTGAGCGTGCCGGTCGTGCCGCTCTGGACCAGAAGAAGGCCTCGGGCGAGGCGCTGCTGGTCGCGCGCGGTGTGAGCGCCTCTGCTGCCGCTAAGGGCGCTGCCGGTTCCCGCCTGGTCGATCGCCTGTCCGTACGCGCCGGCTATGGCCCGGTTGTCGAGGCGCTGCTCGGCGGCTATTACGTTGTCGACGACTTGGCGGCTGCGCTGTCGGCGCCGGTCGTTGACGGCGTGACTTACGTGACCCCCGATGGCGCCCGCGTCGCCTGCGGCGGCCTGGTGCGTGTGGGGCTCGACGCCGGCGAGGCTTCGGGTGCTTTGGAGCGCAAGCGTCGCATTCGCGAGCTGGAGGGCCTGGAACCCGATCTGGCTGCTGTGTTTGATCATGTGTCGGATCAGGTCGTCGAGGCCAATGCGGCCGTCGAAGAGGCGCGTGCCGCTGAGGGCGATGCCGCCGGCGAGATCGCCCGTCTTGAGGGCGAGCGCCGCTCGCTGCTCTCCGAGATTGGCCGCCTGGAGCAAAGCGCCAACAACGCCGAGGTCGAGCGCGTGCGCATCTCCAAGCGCCGCGAGCAGGCCGCCGAGGCCGTTCGCGCTGCGCGTCCGCGCGTGGACGAGCTCACCCGCTCGCGTGACGAGGCCCGAGCGCAGGCAAGCGATCTTGGCCTTCAGATTGCCGAAGCCAACGACGAACTCGACCGCGTTCGCCGTGACGATTCCGAGGCCGCCGGCAAGCTCGCCGACGCTAAGGTGCGCCTTGCTCAGACGAGCGAGCGCCTTCGTTCGCTGAGGGGCCGCGTGCCCGATCTTGAGCATCGTCTGGAGGGTATCGATCGTCGTATCCGCGGGACTCGTCAGGCCTCGCGCTCGCTCGAGCTGCTGCGCCTTCGCGTCGATCCCATGCACGAGCGCTATTCGGCCCTGCTGGAGCGCGCGTCGGATTGGGCAGCGCGTCTGCGTGACCAGGCCTCTCTGGAGGAGGCGGACTCCGCTTCGCTCAAGAAGACCATCGAGGATGCCAAGGCAGAGGTTGCCCGCGCTAAGGAGAAGGTCGATACCGCCACCGCCACGCAAAACGAATTTAAGGTCGCGCGTGGCAAGCTCGAGGTGCAGGTAGAGGCCGCCATTAAGGCCATTACCGCCGATGGCAACACGGTACTCGAGGAAGCGCTTATGCTTCCTGCGCCCACGGACCGCGACGCCGCCGAGCGCGAGCTCAACCAGCTTGTGCGCCAGATCAACAACCTTGGTCCCGTGAACCAAGTTGCCATGGAGGAGTACGAGCAGCTCAAGCGCCGCGCTGACTACATCGAGGAGCAGCTGGCCGATCTGGAGAGCGCGCGTAAGGCGCTCACCAAGATCACGGTGGCCATTGATCGCAAGATGCGCAAGGCGTTTCTGGTGACGTTTGAGAAGGTCGACGCGAACTTCCGCGAGATCTTCGCTATGCTGTTCCCGGGTGGCCAGGCTCATCTGGAGATGACCGATCCCGAGCATCCGGCCGAGACGGGTATCGAGGTCGTGGCGCAGCCGCGCGGCAAGCGCATCACCAAGATGATGCTCATGTCGGGTGGCGAGAAGAGCCTGACGGCGCTCGCCCTGCTCTTTGCCGTGTATCGCACGCGCACGGTGCCGTTCTATGTTCTGGACGAGGTCGAGGCCGCGCTCGACGACGCCAACCTGTCCAAGCTCATCGGCGCCCTCGATGTGCTGCGTTCCGATACGCAGCTCTTGGTAATCTCGCATCAGCGCCGTACTATGGAGGATGCTGACGTTCTCTACGGTGTCTCGATGCAAGCCGACGGCGTCAGTCGCGTCGTCTCGCAAAAACTCGATCGCGAAACCGGAAAGGTCGTGAATGCATAATGGGATTCTTTGACGCTCTCTCGCGCGGACTTGAGCGCAGCCGCGAGGCCCTCAACGAGGTCTTCTACTTTGGCGGCGAGGTCGACGAGGACTTTTGGGAGGACCTTGAGGACACCCTCGTTATGGGTGACATGGGTGCCGAGGTCGCCATTCAGGTCTCCGATGACCTGCGCGATGCCGCAGCCAAGAAGAACCTCAAGACCGCTCCGCAGCTTCGCCGCGCTCTGGCCGAGCAGCTTGAGCAGCACTTTGTGCCCATCGAGCGCGATCCGTTCTCCGATACGCCGAGCTGCGTGCTGTTTGTGGGCATCAACGGTGCCGGCAAGACCACGACGGTCGGCAAGATTGCGAGCGCCATGGCTTCCCGCGGCAAGAATGTCGTGATCGGTTCGGCCGATACCTTCCGCGCCGCCGCCATCGAGCAGCTCGATGTGTGGGGCCAGCGCGCCGGTGTTCCCGTCATCAAGCGCGACCGCGGCTCCGACCCGGCGAGCGTTTGTTACGACGTGCTCGACGAGGCCGACAGGCGCGGCAGCGACCTGGTGCTTATCGACACCGCCGGTCGTCTGCATACGAGCCCCGAGCTCATGCGCGAGCTCGCCAAGGTGGTCAACGTGACGCGTAAGCGCGCCGCCAATATGGCCGCCGGTCCCATGCCGGTCTCGGTCGTGCTTGTGATTGATGCCGCCACCGGCCAGAACGGTCTGAACCAGGCGCTCGAGTTTAACGAGGCGCTGGGCCTGGACGGTATTATCATGACTAAGCTGGACGGCACGGCTAAGGGCGGTATCGCCATGGCCGTGGCCGAGAAGCTCAAGCTCCCGATCCTGCGCATCGGCGTGGGCGAGCAGGTCGATGACCTGCAGGAGTTTAACGCCAAAGATTTCTGCCGCGCCCTGGTGGGCGAGTCCAACTAAGGAGTGACTAGTGTTTGATTCTCTGAGCGATCGCCTCAATGACACATTTGACCGCCTGCGTGGCAAGGGTAAGCTGACCGAGGCCGACATCACCTCGGCCATGCGCGACATTCGCATGGCGTTGCTCGAGGCCGACGTCAACTTTAAGGTTGTCAAGGAGTTCGTCGCCAAGACCAAGGAGCGCTGCATGACCGCCGAGGTCATGGAGTCGTTGTCGCCGGCGCAAAACGTCGTCAAGATCGTGCTCGACGAGCTCACCGAGATGCTCGGCTCAACCGAGAGCAAGCTCGTCTTTAGCAACCGCATTCCCAATGTCATTATGCTCGTGGGCCTGCAGGGCTCCGGTAAGACCACGGCAGCCGTAAAGCTTGCCTACCTGCTCAAGAAGCAGGGCCGCTCGCCGTTGCTCGCAGCGTGCGACGTCTACCGTCCCGCCGCTGCCGACCAGCTGGCCACGCTCGGTGGCGAGATTGGCGTACCGGTCTTCCGCGGCGACGGTGCGCACCCGGTCGACATTGCCAAGGGTGCCATCCAGGAGGCCGTCGACCACCTGCGTGACGTGGTCATCGTCGATACCGCCGGTCGTCTTCAGATCGACGAGCAGATGATGCAGGAGGCCGTTGACATCAAGAAGGCCGTCAAGCCCGACCAGGTGCTGATGGTCGTCGACGCCATGACCGGCCAGGACATCGTCAACGTCGTCTCGACCTTTGCCGATCGCACCGACTTTGACGGCGTGATCATCTCCAAGCTCGACGGTGACGCCCGTGGCGGTGGCGCACTTTCGGTACGTCAGGTGACCGGCAAGCCCATCAAGTTCGTGAGCATGGGCGAGAAACCCGATTCGCTTGAGCCCTTCTATCCCGATCGCATGGCCAAGCGCATCTTGGGCATGGGCGATGTCGTCGGCATCATCGAGAAGGCCCAGGAGGCCGCCGATGCAGAGCAGCTCGAGGCTGCCGAGCGCATGCTGCGCGAGGGCTTTACCATGAACGACATGCTCGACCAGATGAAAGCCGTCAAAAAGATGGGCGGTATGAAGGGTATCCTGGGCATGCTCCCCGGTGGTCAGCGTGCACTCAACCAGATGGGCGGCAACCTGGACGAGGGCATCTTCGATAAGAACGAGGCCATCATCATGTCGATGACCAAGGAGGAGCGCCTGCGTCCCTCCATCATCAACGGCCAGCGCCGCGCCCGCATTGCCAAGGGTGCCGGCGTAACCCCCACCGAGGTCAACAGCCTTATGAAGCAGTGGGGCGAGATGAATAAGATGATGGGCCGCATGCGCACGATGGCCAATCAGGCGCAGGCCGGCGGCAAAAAGGGCAAAAAGGGAAAGAAGGGCAAGAAGATGCGCATGCCCAATATCCCTGGCCTGGACGCTATGGGTCTGGGCGGCATGGGCGGCCTAGGTACGGGCGGTCCCAAGTCCGATATGGAGCTGCTGCGCCAGATGGAAGCGCAGATGCGTAATAAGAAATAGAGCTGTAATTCCAGCTTGATATGGCAAAGGCCACTCGGAAGCTACCGGGTGGCCTTTGTTGTTGGCTTTGATTGTTGGGTTGCGTTCGGCTTCGCGTCCCGAGCTCGCGGTGCCGTGCCGTTAGTGGCAGCCGCAGCCCTCATGGCCTTCGTGGTCGTGGTGGCCGTGGCAGCCGCAGGACCCGCCATGCTCATGGGTGTGCTCGTGGTCGTGGCTGTGGCAGCCGCACGTGGCCTTGCCGTTCTGTGCGAGCGTGCCGGCGATAAGGGCCTCGACGCAAGCGTCGCAGCTGCCCTGGGCACCTGCGTATACCGTGATGCCGGCTTGGGCAAGCGCGTTGATAGCGCCTCCGCCGATGCCGCCGCAGATGAGCGTGTCCACGCCGCCGTTGGCGAGCAGGCCCGCAAGTGCGCCGTGGCCGGTGCCGCCGGTGCCCACGACCTGCTCGTTGAGCACCTTGCCGTCCTGAACGTCGTAGATCTTGAACTGCTCGCTGCGGCCAAAGTGCATAAAGATGTTGCCATTGTCGTACGTGGTTGCCACCCTCATGGTGCCGACCCCCTTTGCTGGCCATGCGGCCGTTGTCGTGGTGATGGGGGAGTACGCGATATTGCCGCCTTCGATGATGAGCGCCCGACCATTGACCAACGCGTTTGCCACCTTGCGATGCGCTCGGCTGCAAATAGCCGCCACCGTGGCGCGCGCGATGCCCATCTGCTGTGCGACTGCCTCTTGGTTAAGGCCTTCCAGGTCGCACAGGCGCAGCACCTCGAGTTCGTCGACCGTCATGTCGATGGCGTCTCCACTGGCAAGGCCGTCGGGGGTAAAGCCGCGATATTCGGGGATGATCCCAACACGGCGCAATTTCTCGCGTCTTCCTGCCATACGTGCTCCTTATCTGACATATGTCAACAATAGAATAACGAACGTGCAGATTTACGCAAGAGATTTCTGGCATATGTCAGAAAACAAGGGCTTATGTTTGGGCTGTGGGGCCGCGTGCGCCTGGGCTACAATGAATCTCGCTTGTAGGCGACTGACAGGAGGGTCAATGAGCAAGGCTGATCAACAGTTTGTAACCATGTGCCGCGATATTCTGGACCATGGCACCACCACCGAGGGCCAAAAGGTCCGTCCGGTGTGGGAGGACGGCACCCCTGCCTATACCATTAAAAACTTTGGCGTTACGGCACGCTATGACCTGCGTGAGGAGTTTCCGGCGCTTACCCTGCGTCGTACGGCCCTCAAATCTGCCATGGATGAGATCCTATGGATCTATCAAAAGAAGTCCAATAACGTGCATGACCTCAACAGCCATATTTGGGATGAGTGGGCTGACGAGACCGGCTCCATCGGTAAGGCCTACGGGTATCAGATTGGGCAAAAGAGCCATTATGCCGAGGGCGATTTCGACCAGATGGACCGCGTTCTGTACGACCTTAAGAACACGCCGTACAGCCGCCGCATTATGACGAATACCTATGTGTTTAGCGACCTGTCCGAGATGCACCTGTATCCGTGTGCCTACAGCGTGACGTATAACGTGACGCAGCGTCCGCAGGATGATAAACCGACGCTCAACATGATTCTCAACCAGCGCAGCCAGGATATTTTGGCTGCGAACAACTGGAATGTGTGCCAGTACGCCATTTTGCTGATGATGGTCGCGCAGTCGGTCGATATGATCGCTGGCGAGCTGCTGCATGTGATTGCCGATGCCCACATTTACGACCGTCATGTCGATATCGTTCGCGAGCTTATTGAGCGTCCGCAGTTTGCTGCGCCCAAGGTAACGCTCAACCCCGATGTGCATGACTTCTATGCGTTTACGACCGATGATCTGATCGTCGAGGGCTATGAGCACGGCCCTCAGGTCAAGAACATCCCCATTGCGGTGTAGGTGACGCGCATGAGGTGTAAGCTTTCTGCCATTGTTGCCGTGTGTGACGATTGGGGCATTGGGTGCGAGGGTGACATGGTCGTGTCCAATCGCGCCGACATGCGCCATTTTGTGGCGTGTACCAAAGGTTGCCCGGTCATTATGGGACGCAAGACGCTGCTGAGTTTTCCCGGCGGACGTCCGCTCAAGAACCGCCGCAATATCGTGCTCACGCGCGATGAGGACTTTGCTCCCGAGGGCGTCGACGTGGTGCATAGTATCGACGAGGCGCTTGCCGCGGTTGCCGATGAACCCGTTGCCTGGGTAATCGGCGGCGGCGAGGTATATCGACAGTTTTTGCCGTATTGCGTGGAGGCCGAGGTTACGCATAACCATTGCGTGCATGACGTGGATACGTACTTTCCCGATTTGGATGCCGATCCCGCGTGGGAGATTGCGCGGCGTGACGGTGTTGCCACGATTGCCTCGGGCGAGGGAGACGAGGGTGTCGATTATGAGTTCGTGACGTATCGTCGCGTTGAGGCGTAAATCGTCTGGCGTGAACGGTATCATCGGGTTGTTTGAATGCATGGGGCGGCGCTTAGCGTCGCCTCGTTTGGTATAGATGTGCTGTAAAGAAGGGTGCGGGCTGGCTGCTATGACTGATGCCGTTGAGGTGCTGCGAATCGATTCTCTCGAGGACGAGCGGCTCGATGCCTACGTGCGACTGACCGAGCGTGAGCTTCGCTGCGTGCTGGAGCCGCAGAAGGGCATTTTTATCGCCGAGAGTGCCAAGGTCATCGAGCGTGCGGTTCGCGCCGGATACCAGCCGGTGAGCTTTCTTTTGGGCGAGCGCTGGCTCGACCAGATGATGCCGCTGTTTGAGCGCCTGATTGTGCGCGAGGGCGCGGGTCCGGTTCCTGTGTTCGTTGCCTCCATGGAGCTTATGGAGCAGCTGACGGGCTTCAATGTGACGCGCGGTGCGCTCGCGGCATTCCGTCGTCCACGTCAGATTCCGGTAGCCGAGTTCTTGGGTGGCGTCGTCGATGCGGCGGGGGAGCGCCCGGTGCGCGTGTGCGTGCTCGAGGGCATTGTCGACCACACCAACGTCGGCGCGATTTTCCGCTCGGCGGCTGCGCTGAACGTCGATGGCATTTTGGTGAGCCCTACGTGCTGCGATCCGCTGTACCGTCGCTCGGCCCGCGTGAGCATGGGCACGGTGTTCCAGGTGCCCTGGACACGCATTGGCAGCGAAGCGCGCGTATGGCCGCATGATGGGCTGGCGGCGCTACACGATGCCGGCTTTTCGTGTGCCGCTATGGCGTTGACGGATGATTCGGTGTCGCTGGACGATCCCGCGCTCCAGGAGATTGACCGCCTGGCAATCTTTATGGGCACCGAGGGTGCTGGCTTGGGCGCCAAGACCATTGCAGGCTGCGACCGCGCCGTGCGTATTCCGATGGCACATGGGGTCGATTCACTCAACGTGGCCGCGGCAAGCGCTGTTGCCTTTTGGCAGCTGTGCCCGCATGTGAGCAACGAGTACCACTACCAGCCGGGGCTGTATCACTAGGCAGATAGTTAGCACCGGGCTCTGGTTCGGGGCGTTTCGGCCGACGTCGGTCGGTGCTAAGCTGGTATCGGCTTTGGTCTTAAATTGCCGTTTTGTTGTTTGACGTACGCTGGTGGGGAGGGCGTGTGGCTAAGAAATCTACGGCTATCGATGTAACGCAGGGTGTCATTTGGCAACAGCTGCTGTCGCTGTGCGTCCCTATCTTCTTTAGCTCGTTTTTTCAGCAGGCTTACACGCTTATTGGTACGTATATCGTCGGCCAGTTTGGCGGCAAGCTCGCGCTGGGTGGCATTCAAGCCACGATGGTGCTCACCGAGCTCTGCATTGGCTTTTGCGTTGGCGTTGGCGCTGGCTGCGCGGTCATTACCGGTCAGTATTTTGGTCAGCACGATGATGAGCGATTGAGTCGTTCGGTCCATACGGCCATGACGCTCGCGCTGGTGGGCGGTATCGTTTTCTCGATTCTTGGCATAGTGTTCGTTGAGCCCATGCTGGTACTTATGAACACGCCGCATGAACTATTGGCCGAGGGCGTGGCCTATGCTCGTTGCTATTTTGCCGCCATGGTTGCGGCGCTGCTGCTCAATATGGGAACGGCGCTGCTGCGCGCCGTGGGCGACACACGCGGCCCTGCTGTGATCATTGCTTCCGGCTGCCTTGTTAATGCGGTGCTGGATGTCATCTTCGTTGCCGTGCTTCATATGGAGGCTCTGGGCTGCGGCATCGCGGTGGCGCTGACCATTTGCTCCAACGCCACGATGATCGTGATTCGTATGATGCACGCTCCGGGTGCGTGGCGGCTTTCACTGTCCAAACTCTGCATTGATCCTGGCATTTGTAAGAGCATGATCTCGTGTGGTCTGCCGCTTGGCTTTCAGTCTGCTGCGTATTCGATTTCCAACGTTTTGATTCAGGTGTCGGTCAACTCGTTTGGTGCCGATGTCACCACGGCGTGGGGTCTTTCGGGCCGTTTGGATGGCATTGTCTGGATGGTTACCGAGGCGCTTGGCGTTTCGATCACCACGTTCTCGGCACAGAACTTTGGCGCGCGCAACTACGAGCGCATGCGCAAGGGCTACCATACGTCGCTTGTGCTGTCGTTTATGCTCATTGGTGGCCTGTCTGCCGTGCTACTGGTGTTCTCGGGTCCGTTGTCGCGTCTGTTTGTCGACGATGCTTCGATTTCGGCCTACACCACGACGATTCTTCATTTCATCGCGCCGTTCTACGCGATCTTCTCGATTATCGAAAACGCGTCCGGCTCCATCCGCGGCGCTGGCGTGAGCTTCCAGCCTATGATGCTCACGATTTTTGGCACCGTCGTGCTCAGGGTGATCTGGGTGTTTGCGATTATGCCGTTCGATCCGTCGCTTGAGCACCTGCTGCTGGTTTACCCCGTAACCTGGCTCATCACGGCCACGATGTTTACCATCTACCACCACAGCGGCAACTGGCTCGGCCGCGCCACCGCCTAATGATCCGTTTTCCTCCGTCCCCTTCGGATCATTTAGTATTCGATGCCTTGGCGGGCTAGGAGGCCTTCGTCGAAGTAATGTTTGACGGGGCGCATTTCGGTGACCAGGTCTGCCAGATCGGCGAGGGGCAGCAGACCGCGGCCGGTAAGCACGAGCTCCGTGGTGGCGGGCTTTGTCGCGATCAGCGCTTCGACATCCACGCGCGTCACAAATCCACGGCGCATGGCCTCGCCAAGTTCGTCCAGAATCAGAACGTCGACTTTGCTAATCTGCTCGCGCGCCAGCTCTATGATCTGTGCGGCACAGGCTTCGGGCGTGTCGCGGTCGGCTTGTACGATGCGCAGACCTAAACGGGGCGCCGCATCATGCTCGGCGCAGTGCAGCTTCTTGGCAAACTGCAGCATAAGCACGTTAAGTCCATAGCCCGTGGCGCGCAGTGCAAGCCCCAGCGCAGCCGTCGTCTTGCCCTTGCCGTCGCCCGTGTAGATCTGAACCTTGCCGACTTCGAGTGATGCCATCTCTATTCTTTCGTGCCCGGCGTCGGTTTATCGCCGGCCGGGTTGGGTATTCTAGTTAGCATTATCAACCCCAGTAGATGGAGTTCAAGCAGATGGAGATGGATGACAACAAACGTAGACGGAATATGATCCTCTACGTGCTCATCGCCTTCGTCGTCTACCTCGTGCTCTCGACCGTTCTGTTCCCCAACATCGGTCACACGCAGCAGATTACGAAGACCGATTATTCGACGTTTGTCAAAGCGCTCGATAAGAAGAGTGTCGACAAGGTCGAGTACAACACGGACGATTACTCGATTTATTACACCAAGAAGGGCGAGGACGAGAACATCGCCTACAAGACGACCGGCGTGCCGAGTGACACGGGCTTTACCGATCGCGTGCTCGAGGCCGGCGCCTCGCTGGAGTCGGTGGTTCCCGATAAGAACTCGGGCCTGATGACTTACTACTTGCTCACGCTCGTCCTTCCCATGGCGATTTTCTTCCTCATCGGCTGGTGGCTCAACCGCCGTATGAAGAAGGCCATGGGCGATGACGGCCCGTCCATGAATTTTGGTGGCGGCGGCTTTGGCGGCGGTGGACTGGGTAAGTCCGGCGCGCGCGTGATTGCTTCCAAGGACGTGGGCGTGACCTTTAAGGATGTTGCTGGTCAGGAAGAGGCCAAGGAATCCCTGAAGGAGGTCGTCGACTTTCTGGAGAAGCCGCAGCGCTATGAGGAAATCGGCGCCAAGCTGCCGCGCGGTGCTCTTCTCGTGGGCCCTCCTGGCACTGGTAAGACCCTGCTTGCCAAGGCTGTTGCCGGCGAGGCGGGCGTACCGTTCTTTAGCATTTCGGGCTCTGAGTTCGTCGAGATGTTCGTCGGCCGTGGCGCCGCCAAGGTGCGCGACCTGTTTAAGCAGGCTAAGGAAAAGGCCCCCTGTATCGTATTTATCGATGAGATTGATACCATCGGCAAAAAGCGTGACGGTGGCGGCTTTAGCGGCAACGACGAGCGTGAGCAAACGCTCAACCAGCTGCTGACCGAGATGGATGGCTTCGACAACCACAAGGGTATCGTCGTCCTCGCTGCCACCAACCGTCCTGACAGCCTCGATCCCGCTCTGCTGCGCCCCGGTCGTTTTGACCGCCGCATCCCCGTTGAGCTGCCCGACCTGACCGGCCGCAAGAACATCCTCGAGCTTCACGCCAAGAGTGTGAAGACCGAGCCGCCGATCGATCTGACCGCGATTGCCCGCGCCACGCCCGGAGCCTCGGGCGCCGACCTGGCCAATATCATCAACGAGGGCGCCCTGCGCGCCGTTCGCGAGGGTCGCAAGCGTGCAACCCAGGACGACTTCGAGGAGTCGGTGGAGGTCGTCATCGCCGGCCAGCAGCGTAAGTCCACGGTGCTGTCCGATCACGAGAAACAGGTCGTGTCCTATCACGAGATCGGCCATGCCATCGTTGCCGCCCGCCAGAAGGGTTCTGCGCCGGTTACGAAGATCACCATCGTGCCGCGTACGAGCGGTGCTCTGGGCTACACCATGCAGGTCGAGGAGGACGAGCGCTTCTTGACCACGCGCCAGGAGGTGCTCGACAAGCTCGCTGTCTACTGCGGCGGACGTGCTGCCGAGGAGCTCATCTTTGGTGAGATGACGACTGGCGCGGCCAATGATATCGAGCAGGCCACCAAGCTCGCCCGCAACATGGTGACGCGCTTTGGTATGTCGGAAGAGTTTGGCATGATGGCGCTCGGTACCGTTCAGAATGCCTACCTCAACCAGGACACGTCGCTCACCTGTGCCCCCGGTACGGCCGAGCGCGTCGACGCGATCGTCGCCAAGCTGATCGAGGACGCACATGACCGCGCCCTGCAGATCCTCAAGGAGAACAAGTTTAAGCTCCATGAGCTGGCTCGTTATCTGTACAAGAAGGAGACGATCACGGGCGAGGAGTTCATGAATCTCCTCACGCGCGAGAATCCGCTGATGCCAAAGCAGCAGTAAGGCTGGTTGCACAACGTCGAACGCCCCATTTGAGTTTCTATCTCAAATGGGGCGTTTTGTTTGGGAGGGATATGTATGAAGATCGTGGTGAGTGCCTGCTTGATGGGAGAGAGCTGCAAATATAACGGGCTCGACAATTACCATCGCGCGTTGGTCGAGGCCTGCGAACGCACAGGGACCGAGGTCCTGTTGGTGTGCCCCGAGGTTTTTGGCGGCTTGCCCACACCGCGCAAGCCGTCCGAGATTGTGAATGGCGAGGTTTGTACCTGCGAGGGCATCTCGGTCGATCGCGAGTTTCGCCTGGGTGCAGAGCGCGCGCTCGATATGTGCGAGCAGGCGGGCGGCCCGTCCGAGATCGCTGCGTGCGTCTTACAGGACCGTAGCCCCTCGTGCGGTGCGGGTCGCGTCTACGATGGCACCTTTAGCGGCACGCTCACTGTGGGCAATGGTGTTTTTGTCGATCTGCTGCTGCGTCACGGGTACCGTGTGATTCCGGCTAGCGAGTTCGATCCCAGCATACTGGAACATTGTCCACAGCACTCGAACCCAACACTTCCTCACGGGTGACCGTTTTGGCATCATCCGTGAAGTTGATATTGAGTACGACCCGGTCATCAAAGACGTAGACCGAGTTGACAGGCGCCGTACCCATGCAGCCCCTCCCCACGGCCCTCGCGCAGGAACGCGCACACGGCCTTCCCGTCTCTTGCGCCTCTCCCGGAACTGTCCACATCAGCGTAGCCAATCCAGTCCGCCAAGGGCTGCAGCCCGGACAACGCGGCGATGGAGGGCTTCTTCGGCCTGCTCAAGAAGGAGTTCTGGCACGGCAGGGACTGGTCGGACTGGACCCCCGCCCGCTTCATTGAGGAACTCGGGGGCTGGATCGGCCGATACAATACGGAGAGGCGCAGCGATGCGCTCGGTGGCCGCACCCCGGCCGAGTTCCGCTCCGCGCTGGGAAGGGCCGCGTAACGGTCCAAGAAATCGTCCGCAGTCCCCATTCTTGCCCCTTTGGGACGGCTTCTTGTTGGGGCGTGCCTGCCCCAAACCCTGCTAGGAACGAGTGCAGCAAACTGGAATTTTAAACTACTCTTTGCAAATAACCTTTGAACCTTCACCATCAATTACAATTCCCTGACGATTGTTAATTGGGCATAGATTCAAATCCGAAAACTCAGTTATTATTTTCTCGGTAACTTTCTTAAATGGTGCTGTAAGAAAATGCGGAAGAACATAGAAATCAATCAAATTAAGCCCTGCATCATCTTCTTGTGAGTAGTCCTCCGGCTTTTCATCCATTTGCTCG
>CAJMRI010000008.1:0-94018 GCA_905215905.1 uncultured bacterium
CCAGGCCCGATTTTGCCTCTTGACAATGTCCTGCTCATATTAAAAGGAACGTCCCTAAGTGCCGGCCGCAGCTACAGTAGCCCAAAGTGCTTGGCGGCGCTGTAAATGCCGTCGTCGTCTACGGCGGTCGTAACGTAGGTCGCCGCGGCCTTCACGGTATCCTGCGCGTTGCCCATGGCCACACTTGTGCCCACGGCCGAGAACATCGACAGGTCGTTCTCGCCGTCGCCAAAGGCAATCGCCTCGCTCGCGTCGACACCCAGGCGTTCCAGCGTCGCCGCGACACCCAGGTCCTTACCGCCGTTGGCAGGGATAATGTCGCAGAACAAATCACACCAGCGCGTAGTGAGAGAATGCGACACCGCGTCGGTCACGATATGTTCGTCGGCAGGGTCCACAAAGGCGCAGAACTGGTAGACCGGCGCATCGAAGGCATGCTCAAACGGTTCCTCGTGGTAGACAATCCCCGCGTTGCTGCCGGCCGTCACCACGCGCTCGGACAGGCGGTTCACAAACGAGCTCTCGCCCTGCATACACAGCGAGTCATAGCGCCCCTGCGCCACCTGGTCCACAATCGCCGCGACGTCGTCCGAATCGATCGGGCAGCTGCGGTAAACGCCCTTGGCATCAAAACAGTGCTGACCCGAAAGCGTGATGTACGCATCCCAACCAAGATCGAACAGCCAATCGGGCATCTGATAGGTCGGGCGACCCGTGGCGATCACGCACGCAATCCCCTGCTCATGAAAGCTGTCGAGCACCTGCTGCGCCGACGCCGGAATCCGATGGGTCTTAAAGCTCAGCAACGTGCCGTCGATATCGAAAAACGCGGCCTTGATCATCCTCGCCTACTCCTCGCCCTCGAGCTTCTCGCTCGCCTCGAGCCACGCCATCTCCAACTCGTCCATGGCGGCGTGGGCCTCGTCGATCTTTGCCTGCTGCTCGCCCAGCGCCGTGTAGTTGGTGGGATCGACCTGGGCCATTGCTGCCTCGGCCTCCTCAACGCGGGCGCGCTGCGTCTCCATTTTGCGCTCGAGCGAGCTCACCTCGCGGCGAAGCTTCTGACGCTCGGCGTTGGACAGGCCATTGGGCTGACCGCTCGCCTTGGGCTTATCG
Organism: uncultured bacterium; assembly: GCA_905215905.1. Classification (GTDB taxonomy): domain Bacteria; phylum Actinomycetota; class Coriobacteriia; order Coriobacteriales; family Coriobacteriaceae; genus Collinsella. Next base: position 1,117 of record CAJMRI010000008.1, read on the forward strand.
GCCGTCGCAGCCGCGGCACCGGTGTCGAACGTGCCGGTCTTGGCACTCGGCGCGCCCACGGGCTCGCCCTCGGCGGTAGCGTTGCACAGGCGCAGGTACTGGTCCACGCCGCCGGGCATATGCGTCAGGTGGCCGTCGAGCAGCGCCCACTGCTGGTCGGTCACGCGCTCCATGAGGAAACGGTCGTGCGTCACCAGGATCAGCGTGCCCGGCCAGCCGTCGAGCAGGTCCTCGACAATCGCCAGCATATCGGTATCCAGGTCGTTGCCGGGCTCGTCCAGGATAAGCACGTTGGGCTCGTCCAGGATCGTCAGCAGCAGCGACAGGCGACGGCGCTGACCGCCCGAAAGATCGCCGATGCGACTCCAGAGCTGCTGTGTCGTAAAGCCCAGGCGCTCGCAGAGCTTCTCGGGCGAAGTCTCCTTGCCGTCGATGACGTAGTACTTCTTATAGTTGCCGAGCACCTCGCGGATCGTGTCACCCATGTAGGGCTCGAGTTCCTCGAGCTGCTGCGACAGAACGCCAAAGCGCACCGTCTGGCCAATCTTCACACGGCCGCGCGTGGGCTCAATCTTGCCCTGGATCACGTCGAGCAAGGTCGACTTGCCGGCGCCGTTCTCGCCCAACAGGCCATAGCGGTCGCCCGCGCCGATGAGCCAGGTCACATCGGTGAGCACCTGCTTGGGCGCACCATCGGTATCCGCATAGCCGGCATCCACGTCGATGACATCGATGACCTGCTTGCCTAGGCGGCTCACGGCAAGGCGCTTGAGCTCCAGCTCGTCACGCACGGGCGGTACGTCGGCGATCAGCTCGCGAGCAGCCTCAACGCGAAACTTGGGCTTGGTGGAACGCGCCTGGGCGCCGCGGCTTAGCCACGCGAGCTCCTTGCGCGCCATGTTGCGACGGCGCTCCTCGGTAACGGCGGCCATGCGGTCGCGCTCTACGCGTTGAAGGATATATGCGGAGTAACCGCCCTCGAAGGGATCGACCTGGCCGTCGTGGACCTCCCACATGCTGGTGCAGACCTCGTCCAAGAACCAGCGGTCGTGCGTGACCACGAGCATCGCGCCCTGACCGCGCTGCCAGCGGGCCTTAAGATGGCGTGCAAGCCAGTTGATGGTGCGCATGTCCAGGTGGTTGGTGGGCTCATCGAGCATGAGCACGTCGTAGTCGTCGATCAGCAGGCGCGCGAGGTCCACGCGGCGGCGCTGACCGCCCGAGAGCTCGCCTACCATGCCCTCCCAGGGCACATCGCTAATGAGGCCGGCGAGGATCTGGCGCGTACGGGGGCTCGACGCCCACTCGTACTCGGGCGTGTCGCCCACAACGGCATGATGCACGGTATCGGTGTCGACAAGCTGATCCTTTTGGCCGAGTAGACCGATCGTGGTGCCGCGGCGGTGCGTCACGCGTCCGTCATCGGGCTCCAGCGTGCCGGCGAGCACGCTCAGCAGCGTCGACTTGCCGTCGCCGTTTTTACCGACAATACCAATGCGGTCGCCCTCGCCCACGCCGAGCGTCACGCTATCGAAAATATGCTTGGTGGGAAACTCTAGGCTGACGGAATCGCATCCCAAAAGAATCGCCATATGCCCTGCTCCTTCGTAGAAATTCAACGTTGTCCATGATAGCGAAAACCACCACAAAGGGGACAGGCACCTTTGTGGTGGTTTTGGGCAAGCGCACCAGCACACGACACAAAAAGGCGGGCCATCTCCCGCAAGAGATGACCCGCCTCTCCAATCAGTCCCGCGACAACCGTGGCCGCCGCAGGCCTCAAGCACGTCCCGGACTAGGAGAACATGCCGGTGAGGTAATCATTCAGCCGCTTATCCTTGGGCCGTTGGAAAATCTCGTCAGTCTCGTCATACTCGACCATATCGCCCATGTAGAAGAACGCCGTGCGGTTGGACACACGCGACGCCTGCTCCATGTTGTGCGTCACGATGACGATGGCGCGGTCGGCAACGATCGACGACATGAGGTCCTCGATCGCCAGCGTCGAGATGGGGTCGAGCGCCGAGCAGGGCTCGTCAAACAGGATCACGTCGGGATTGAGCGCCAGCGTACGTGCAATGCACAGACGCTGCTGTTGGCCGCCCGAAAGCGCGTAGGCGCTCTTGTCGAGCTTGTCCTTGACCTCGTCCCACAGCGCCGAACCACGCAGGCTTTCCTCGACCATACGATCAAGCTCGTCACGATCGGTGATGCCGTGGCGCTTGGGCGCAAACGTGATGTTGTCGCGAATGGACTTGCGGAAAGGGTTGGGCTGCTGAAACACCATGCCAATGGAACGGCGCAGCTCGTACGTGTTCTCGGCCTTGGTGTTTACGTTGCGTCCGCGGTAGTTGATCTCGCCCTCCACGCGGCAGCCGCGAATCTCGCGATTCATGAGGTTGAGGCTGCGCAAGAAGGTTGACTTACCGCAGCCCGAAGGCCCGATGAGCGCCGTGATCTCGCCCTTGCGAAAGTCGAGCGACGTATCGTGCAGCGCGTGGTTGTCGCCATAGTACACGTTGACGTCCTTGGTGGAGAGCACGACCTCGTCGCTCACGGCCTTGCCGCTCACGCGAACACGTTTCTCGCTCTCCCCCACACTCGACAGAAAGTCCTGGGTGTCGGACGATGCCGCCTCGGTTGCGGGCGTCGCATTCGTCTCGCTCATTCGGCCGTCATCCTCCTTGCCAGTTGCTTGCCCACGATACGGGCGACTACGTTAAACAGCAGCACGCAAATCATCAGCAGTGCCGCAGTGCCCCAGACGATCTGCTGGGCCTCGGGGCTGCCCTCGCCATAGATCTTGTAGATGTGCACGGCCAGCGACTCGCCGGGACGGAACACGTTCCAGGCGCAGGTGGGGCTCGACAGGTTAAAGCTCAAGAAGTTCAGGCGAACCGGCGAGCTCATGCCCGAGGTAAAGAGCAGCGCCGCGGCCTCGCCAAACACGCGGCCGGCCGAAAGCACGATGCCGGTCACGATGGCGGGCATGGCCTCGGGAATCAGGATGTGCAGTGTGGCCTCCCAGCGAGTGAGGCCCATGGCCAGGCATGCATCGCGCTGGGCCTGCGGCACGTCCTCGAGCGCCTGCTGAATCACGCGCACCAGGATGGGGATGTTGAACATGGTGAGCGCGACGGCGCCGGAGATGATGGAGTACTTCCAGCCCAGCTGCACCGAGAACACCAGAAAGCCGAACATGCCTACGACAATGGAGGGCAGCGAGGACAGCGTCTCGATGGCGGTCGAGGCGATGTCGCGAATAGGCCCATCGGGCGCGTACTCAACCAAAAAGACCGCGCCGCCCAGGCTGATGGGCACCGAGATGATCAGGGTAATCAGCAGCAGATAGAACGAGTCGAACAGCTGGTAGAGCACGCCGCCCTGGGTCCCGTTGGCGCGCGACGGCTGCGTGAGAAAGCCCGGCTGGAACAGCGTCGAGATGCCCTCGAACAGGATGTAGGCCACCATGGAAATGACAACGAGCATGACGATGGCGACGATCGCCGTCAACACGCCCGTGGCGATGCGGTCCTGTTTTTGGACGCGCCCGAATCTCGCTTCGTCGATATGGATGCACGTGCTAGCCACGAGCCTTCGCCCCCTTGCGGCCGATAAGGTGGATGATCAGGATGAAGATGAGGCTCATGCCCATCAGCAGCAGGCCGAGTGCCCATAGAACATCGTCCTGGGCCGATCCCTCGGCATAGACCGCCATAGACGTGGTAAGCGTGGTGGTGATGGTGGACGCCGGCGACAGCAGCGACGCCGGCATGGCTTCGATGCCGCCGATAACCATGCGCACGGCGAGCGTCTCGCCAAAGGCGCGGGTCATGCCCAGGATGACCGCAGTCATGAGCGACGGCATGGCGGACTTGAGCACCACGTGCCAGATGGTCTGCCAGCGAGTGTAGCCCAGCGCGAGCGAGCCCTGACGGTAGCTGTCGGGCACGGCGCGCAGGCCATCGACCGAAAGCGTGGTCATGGTCGGCAGGATCATGACGGCCAGCACGATGGCGCCGGGCAAGATGCCCAGACCCGTGCTCACATGGAAAACGCTCTTCATAAGGCCGACGACCACGTGAAAACCGATCAGGCCAAAGACGACCGAGGGAATGCCGGTCAAAAGTTCAATCAGTGGCTGGAAAATCTTGGAGCCAAACTTAGGCTGGATCTCGACCGCAAAGATGGCAGAGCCGATGGCGATAGGCAGCGCGATAAGCGTGGAGAGCACCATGACCGCAAACGAGGTGACAATCAGGGGCAGGGCGCCGGTGTAGGGCAGGCCGTTTTCGGCTGTGTTGGCCAGGTCCCACTTGGTGCCGGTGAAGAACTCGACGACCGAAACGCCGTCCTTGAGAAAAGCCGAGAGGCCCTTTTGGGCGACCATAAAGATGAGCGCGGCAACGACAAGCGTCACGAGCGCAACGCACGCGCCCGTGACGCCCAGGCCCACGTTCTCAAGGTCGCGCTTTGGCAGCTGTTTTGCCATTACAAACCTTTCCGGGGCGATTGCTTATTTAGCAGAGACCTTGCCGCTGGCGTCCTTGACGACCTTCATGGCAGAGACGGGAATAAAGCCCTGCTCCTCGACGAGCTTGCCCTGGACGTCGTCGGAAAGCATGAACTCCAGAAAGGCCTTGGTGGCCTCGTCGGCGTCCTTTGCGCAGTACATGTGCTCGGTCGCCCAAATCTTAAAGGAGTCGTCGGTGACGTTTGCGCTCTTGGGCTCCACGCCCTCGACCTTGATGGCGTTGAACTTGGAGTCATCGAAGTGCGAGAAGTCGAGGTAGGAGATGGCGTTGTCGGTGCTGCCCATCTGAGTCTGGACGTCGCCGGACTTGTCGAGCTCGGCGTCGCCCTTAAAGTCGACGGCCTCGTCGCCAAAGACGGCAGCCTCGAAGGTGGCGCGGGTGCCGGAGCCGGCCTTGCGGTTGAGGACGACGATGGTAGCGTCGTCGCCGCCGACCTCCTTCCAGTTGGTGATCTGGCCGGAGAAGATACCCTTGAGCTGCTCGAGGGACAGGTCGTCGACCTTGACGTTCTTGGAGACGACGGGGCCCATGCCCACGACGGCGACCTCGTGGTCGACGAGGTTCTTGACCTGGTCGGCCTCGAGCTTGGTCTCGGCGAAGACGTCGGAGTTACCGATAGTGACGGTGCCGGCGGCGACAGCGGTCAGGCCCTTGCCCGAACCGTTACCCGAGCCAGAGACGGAGACGTCCGGGTTGGCATCCATGAACTTCTCGGCAGCAGTCTCGACGAGAGCCTGGAACGAGGAAGCGCCGTCGTAGGTCACCTCGCCCGAGACGGACTCGGCAGCAGCGGCGCTGCCCTCAGCAGCGGTGTTGGCGGCGTTGGAGCCGCCGCAACCAACGAGACCGAGACCGACGATGCTGGCAAGACCACCAGCGAGGCCGAGGAACTGACGACGAGAATAAGCCTGATCGAGCATGATCTTCCTTTCATACATGCGACTCGCGGGCACCCTGCCCGCTTTGCTGTTTGGAAAGATACGGCCCCGATCGGGCAGCGCCCGCGCCAACTGCTGTTTCTTACGGGCATTTGATAGACCCTTACCGCAAGCGCGGCCCAGCTTTTACAAACGAATAACAATCCAGCGTCGAACATGGCACACCTTTTACACCAAAGGAAGGTAGTCATTGGGGACGTTCTTAAACGACTACCACACAAAAGGAGCATCCCCAAGTGACGCAAAAAGCCCGGGCAAAAGCACCGGGCTCGTAATGCAAGTTTGTATCCAAGCAGGATATAGGGGTTTCCCAGGTGCCCGAGATTGCCCCGAAAGAGGAGCGCCGCGTACTTTGGTACGCAAGCGACGGCTTGAGGGGCAAGGTCGGGTGCCTGGGGAAGCCCTACAGCTCGAGCTCGTTGAGGCGCAGGATTGCGACGATATAGATCTTGAGCGCCTGCTTGAGCTGTTCCTCGCTGGCGCACTCGTTGGGGCCGTGCATCTGGCCGCCCCACGCGGGCAGCTCAAGACCGGTCTCCTCGGGGCCAAACGACACGGCGCGGGCAAAGTTGCGCGCGTACGTGCCACCGCCCATGGCGAAGGGCTCAGCATGCTTGCCCGTAAACTCGTTATAGGTATCAATAAGCGCCTTCACGGCCGGATCGTCGGCCGAAACTGAGAACGGCACCTTGGCACGACCCACGCGATACGTCACACCAAAGCGGCCCACGAGCGGCTCGAGCTGCTCGCAGATGGTATCGGCACTGGTGCTATCGGGGAAGCGCACGTCGATGACCTGCTCAATGTGGCCATCCGCCACGCGAATGACGCCAGCGTTGCAGGTAAGCGGGCCAAACGCCGGGCTCGTCGCGTCGATACCCAGGCCGCGGCCATAGGCGTCCGCATGCACAAAGGCCAAAAACTTGACAAACTCGTGCTCGGCAGGCGTCAGCAGGCGCTCATCGCGTGCACCAAACGCGTCCTCAGCCTCGCGCAGATACGCCACGATCAGGCCGACGGCGTTGATGGTGCCCTCAGGCATCGAAGCGTGGCCGCCAATACCGTGGGCGAAAATCTGCGCATGCCCGCTATCGAGCGTCGTGATCTCCAGGCGGTCGGCGTTCTCGACCGGCGCCGGCAGCTCATCGGCGGCAATCGCAAGCTCGCAGATAGACTGCGACGGAATAGCGTTGCTCGCCTCGGCACCGCTCCAGGACACAATGCGCCCGCCGTCGATCTTGGAGCTCACAAATGTCGCCCCAAACTGGCCCTTCTCGGCATTGCAGACCGGGAACTCGGCATCGGGCGTAAACAAAAAGTCGGGGTCTGCGTGGTTCTCCAGATAATGGTGAACGTCGGACATGCCCACTTCCTCATCGCAGCCCAGCAGCGCGCGGAAGGTATAGCGCGGCACAATGCCGTACTTGAGCAGGTACGCGCCGGCATAAAGCGACAACACCGCCGGGCCCTTGTCGTCGATCACGCCACGGCCGAGCAGCCAGCCCTCGCGGCGCTCCATCGCAAACGGGTCGGTGTTCCAGCCGGGGCCGGCGGGCACCACGTCTACGTGGCAGATGGTCGCGAGCTGCTTGTCGCCGCGACCCGGGATATCGGCAATGCCCACATAGCCCTCGTCGTCGCTCGTCTGGTAGCCGAGCTTTTGCGCAATGCCGAGCGCGCAATCGAGCGCATCACGGACCGGGCGGCCAAACGGCGCACCGGGCTCTGCATTGGCAGCAACGGCCACGGACGGATAGCTCACCAGTTGTTCGATATCGGCGACGACATCTTCCCAGACCTCGTCGACATACTCGGTAACGCTCTGCTCCACCTGATTCATGGACGACCTCCTTACCAATGAGCGACGGGTACGCCCGTCCCTCACATCACATACTTATATAGCGAAAAGTTTAGCAAGCTCGGCCACCGAGTGCACCACTGCATCGGCACCCGCCGCCTCGTGCTCGCCCGGCGCCGCCGCGCCCGAATAGATACCAATGCACGGCACGCTCATCGCGTGCGCGCCCTCGACGTCGTTAAAGCGATCGCCGATCATCACGGCCTCGTCGGCAGTCGCGCCGAGCTCTGCCAGGGCATCGCGGACCGAATCGGCCTTGGTCTCGCGCCCCTGAGGCGGATTCATGCCAACCACCGCTTCAAACTGAGAAAGCCCGAGCTCACGTACCATGTCGATGCACTTTGCCTCCATGCGCGACGTCGCCACGGCCATACGCTTGCCCCGGGCGGCCAACCCATCCAGCAACTCGGGGACCCCAGCGAACACGGGATACTCCTCCGGTCCCAGCTCATCAAAAAAAGCGCGGTACTCGTCGGCCACCACAAGCGACTCCTCGCGCGTAAAGCCGTAAAAGTCGTGAAAGCTCTTCCACAGGGGCGGCCCGATCATGCAGCGCAGGTCACCCATCTGCGCCTCCGAAAACCCGCGCGCAGCCAGCGTCTTGCGCGTCGAGGTCATCACCGCCCGGCCCGTATCGGCCACCGTGCCGTCAAAATCGAACAGCACGACCGGCCGCTTGCATATCTCCAGCGCCTCCATCGGCATTCCTCTTCCCCAGTTGACGATTTCCACACCGACACTTCAAACTGTTGACTATTCAACAATTGAACCTAGTAATGTGGAACGACTCAACTATACTTGTCGCACTTTGCTCTCAGAAGGCGGCGCGCAGGCGCCCCAACGAAAGGTGCAATTATGTCTTTTGCCATCATAACCGACTCCACGTCGGACATCTCCCCCGCCCGCGCCCAAGAGCTCGGCATTTACGTGATCCCGCTGCATGTGATTATCGAGGGCGAGGACCTGCTCGACCAGGTGCAAATTACCGCCCAGGAGTACGTCGCGCGCATGGCCGGCTCCGAGCAGCTGCCGCACACTTCGCAGCCGAGCGCCGGCGAGTTCAAGGCGCTCTTTGATCGCGTGCTCGCCGACGGCCACGACAGCGCCATCTTTATCTCGCTGTGCAGCGAGTGGTCCGCCTGCTATGCCAACGCCAGCCTGACGGCCGGAACGCACGAGCTCGACGTGCGCTGCATCGACTCGCGCACCGGCTCGGGTGCCGAGGGCCTACTGGTGGAGTACGCACTGGCCATGCGCGAGGACGGCCGCAGCCTGAACGAGACCGAGGCGCAGATCCGCGCGACGCTGCCCGACGCCCACCTGCTGCTGATTCCCCGCACGCTCGAGAACCTCGTTAAGAACGGCCGCGCACCCAAGCTCGCCGGCCAGCTCACGCAGATGCTCAACATTCGCCTGGCCGTTTCGCCGGAGTGGAAATCGGGCGAGATCAAGGCCATCAAAAAGGGCCGCGGCGCCAAGCGCATCGTCGCCAACACCATGGCCGATTGCCTCACATTTTTGGCCGAGCATCCGGGCTCCAGCGTGCGCGTGCTCACGACCGGCGCCGCCGAGGAGCAGGAGCTCGTCAGTCAAGCGCTCGCAGGCCAGGACTACGTGGACGCCGGCACAGGCCCCATCGGCTGCACCATCGCCATCAGCTACTGCCCCCGCTACCAACCTGCCAATTAGGGACAGGTTTTTTTTGGCAGGTTTTATCTGGGCAAACGTTAAACGGTAACAAAGGCTTGCCTGGCAAGATCGGACATGCCAAAGCCGTCGAACAACCGAAGTACACCCAGCCACAACAAAGCCATCACGCCGACGCGCCGCAACTCAAGGCGCGCCGGCGTCTTTTTAGGAGTCGCGGCGGAAAAGGGGCCGTTTTAGCCAAAAGGCCGCGAAACGCTTCCCATTACGCCGCAACTTCATTGCCGCCCAACCAGCCAATCGAGAAATTGGCGGCGATCGATGCTTTGTCCAACCCCCTTGCGATACCCTCTGGGCAAAAAATGGCAAATATGAGTACTGTTACCAGTTTAGTAACAGCGAAATCTGGCTGAATTTGCCATCTTCCGCCAATTCCGAGCGTCATAAAGTCCCGAATCGCCATGTTTAGAGGGTTGATTATATCCAATCCGAATCGATTGGTCTTAAATACTTTCCAGATGATATGTTACCGCTCAAACCACAGTACTCATATTTGCCATTTTTTGCCCACAGGGTCTATTCGAGGATAGTTTCCTGCGCCTCCAGCCCACCTCATGGCCGCCAAAACCCATTCAGCAACAGCTACCGCACATTTTGACATCAGCCAAACACCACTCACGGAGCTGTACTCCGCTATCACCGAACCAAAATCAGAGTCGAGTCCCTTAAAAATCAAAATAACGTACCCTCATTTCAATGAACTCCGACAAGAACGGCATTTACATGAGCACCGTCACGCATCAATACGCCCTCATCGGGGGTACGCTATTCCAATTCAAGAAAACCGTCGCCCATGTATCGGAGCCGCACAGCCAAATCGTCATCTGCGGCAACGGTCCAGACATCCGTTATACAACGCTGGAAGAATGGGAGAAAGCTGGCACATCTTTCGATAGACGGGCGCAGGTCGAGGGTATCGTCACCAGTGCGAGCCCAGCGCGCGACAAACTCGAGCTCTTCCGCAATCTCTTTTCTGGCCGCAAAGATGTCTACGCTCATGGGTACCGCAGAAAAGACGGAGGAATCGGCTATACGCCCGTCTGCGCAAATGAGTGGAAGTCAGGCATTTGCCCCAAAGCAAGCCACCAGAGAGTCAAATGCACGGAATGCAGCAGCCGCGTCTTCCCCGAGTTGAGCGATGCCGCGATCATCGCCCATTTCAGAGGCAATGACGATAGGCTTCGAGACGTTATAGGCCAATATGTGCTCGATAAAGACAGTAACACGAAAGTCCTGGTCATCGATTTTGACGGAGCCGATTGGAAAGAAGCGACGAATGCCATTCGACATGTCGCAAAAAGCCACGGAATCGATGTCGCAGTCGAGCGATCGAGATCGGGCGACGGCGCACATCTCTGGTTTTTCTTCCTAGAGCTCGTCAGCGCAAAGACCGCACGAGATTTTGGAAGCGGCCTTATCACCGAAGCGGCGATACTGAACAAGACAATCACCTTCAAAGCATTTGACCGAATGCTGCCCGCGCAGTCCACCATTCCTGAGGGCGGCTTTGGAAATCTCATAGCGCTGCCTTTTCAAGGAAAAGCGCAGCGAAAAGGGAACAGCGTATTTGTTGACGAGCAATTTGAGCCCTTTCCCGATCAATGGCTTTACCTTTCGCAAATCCAGTTAATCCCGCGCGTGACGGTGCAAAATCTGATCGAGAGCATCGAAAATAGGTCACATGGAATAGCAGCTGTTGCGGCGGCAAACACCGGTGTGCCACATTCCCAGAGACTGCGAAAGCGGCTCCCGCTCACACCGCGGGACTTCCCGTCATCGCTGTCCGTCACGCAGGCCGATATGCTCTATATCCCCGAAAAATCTCTGAGTCCCGCAGCTCAAATGGAAGTCCGCAGGCTTGCAACATTTGCCAACCCAGAATTCTTCCGCGCACAATCTATGCATCAATCGGTATTCGGCAAACCGCGGTTCATAGACCTCAGCGAACTTAGAGATGGCTACGTCGCGATTCCCAGAGGCTGCAAGGTTCAACTTGAGCGGCTGCTTCAAGAAGCCGGCGTTTCTGCCCACTATTCAGACAAACGCAAGTCGAGCAATCCAATTGTGATGGCATTTAAAGGGACTCTTCGCCCTGAACAACAAATTGTCGCTGAACAGATGCTCGGCTATGAAGACGGGATCATGTCCGCACCGACGGGGTTCGGCAAAACCGTCATCGGAGCTTATCTTATTGCTGCCATTGGTCTTCCAACGCTCGTCATCGTTCCTAAAACTGCGCTCATTGCCCAATGGAAATCCCAACTCGAACGATTTCTCGACATCACGGACAACAGAGAGCCCGTCCGAACCCCAAAGGGACGAATCAGCAAAAGACAGCCTCCGCTCATTGGGCAAATCGGAGGAGGCAAGACCGCCATAAGCCGTCTCATCGACATTGCTTCATTCCAGTCGCTATCCGGCAAGGATCCCCAAACCGGCGAGTCATTAGCCAAGGAGTTTGTTCGCGATTACAGTCTCATCATCTGTGACGAATGCCACCATGCGGCCGCGCCACAGCTTGAGCTTGTCCTCAAGTCCGCTCCTGCCAAATATGTATATGGCCTTTCCGCAACGCCCGAGCGTTCGGACGGACTCACGCGGGCACTCTCGATGCTCTGCGGCCCGGTTCGCTATGTCGTCGATCCAAAAACGCAAGCAATCCAGCAGGGGATTCAGCGCATTGTTAGACCGCGTTTCACCGGAATTCGATTACCCACCTACGAACCAGGAGCATCCTTTAACCAAATTCTCGATCTCCTGTGTGTACACGCCGCGAGAAACGAAGCAATTATCGAGGACGCCCTCGAGGCCGCATCAAACGGCCGGCATCCGCTTGTGCTATCTAAAAGAAAAAAGCATGCCGAAGAGCTATGCAGGCTACTTCAAAGCCGTGGACACGAACCTATACTCTTAACCGGAGAAATCGACGCCACAGAAAGAAAAGCAATACTGAAGAGTCTTCCCAGCTTTGAGCATGAGCATCGAATCATCGTCGCAACTGAAAGTCTTCTGGGCGAGGGCTTCGACCTGTCTTACCTTGACACTTTGCTCATTGCCACTCCAATATCTTGGGACGGCAGCATAACGCAGCAGGCAGGTAGGCTACACAGAAGCCACGAGGGCAAACAGCGGGTTGAGATATTCGACTATGTTGACCTGTCGATACCCATGTTCGCGCGCATGTACCAAAAGAGGCTCAAGACCTACGCCAAGCTGGGATATAAAGTCTTTGCGGCAAACGACAACAGACAGGACGATCGAAATATCCTCGTTAGGTCGGCAAGAGCCGTGGAGGCTTTAGCGAATGACATCGAGAACGCATCGAAAAGCATTTTTATTGCCGCACCCTACGCGTCCGCCGCATGCCTTGAAAAGCTCGCCGCTGCACTCGCGGATGCCGCTACCCGTGGAATTGCCCTTGAGATTTCTATTGCTTCAACTCCACGCGATGACGTGAAAGCGATTTTTGCCGAGATGAACGTCAACTATCTCATCAAAGCCGAAGGACGCCTGTGCGCATCAGTGATTGACGAGGAAACTGTCTGGTACGGAGCTATTCCGTTGCTGGCTTTCCCAAAGAAAGAAGACTGCAGCATTCGTTTCAAAAGCAGCGAAGTCGCAGCCGAGCTTTTGAGCGAAATTCAGCGAAAAGTGGAACCGGAGGCCGCGGCGACGAACGGGGTACCCCCAGCAGTTGCGGTTAAATAGGGACTGTTTTTGACTTATTAGCCGTCAATCAATCCCTATTCCACCGCAACTTAGAAATCGGCAATCAGCCCTGCGGGCCCTGGAACAGCTCCTCATGCGAGCCCATTCTGACCAGCCGGATCACAGGATTAGTCTTATGCGGTAAGTAGAGAACGACCACGTCGACCAAGCCATCGGATAGGTGGAAATCGATGTGGCCGTTGTAGTTTCCGCCCGGGTTTGAAAGCTCATGGGCGCCATATTCCGCGGGAAGCAAGCCGTGAGCTGCAAGCTCTGCGACTGCCGCCTTAAACTCACTCTTTAGCTGCGGATGCATGCGCATCGTTCGTTTGTAGTCCGCCTTAAATTGAGCCTCGACTTTAATCTCGAACATCGCTATTCCTCATCGAGGAATGTCATAAGCTCATCAGCGTTGTTGAATGACGGGCTATCGTCCGGCAAAATCCCCAACTCATGAGCCTCGGCGATCACCATGGCACGCCTCGTCGCCTCGTTAGGCACCTCCGCCCTTCCTACAATCTCAAAAGGAATCTTTCGCTGATTTACAAGCTGCCGAACGGCAAGATTGAGATAGGAATTGAGGCTGAGGCCGACCGAATCCAAGAACTCAGTCGCCTGCTCCTTGAGCCCCTCTTCGATGCGAACCGTCGTAGGCTTAACCGTTGCAGTAGACATACGCGACCTCCTCGCCCTCGTCTTTTACGTCAGTATACCCAATATAAATGTCAACCTGACGTTAGATAGCATCAGATTGCCATGCATATTCATGTCGCTGTGGGCACGATTGCTCTACATCAACCCGCCGAGCGCAATGTCGACGGCCTCGTTGAAGTCGTCAGTGATGTGCACCAGCTCCGGATCGAGCGGGCTAATCATACCGGCGTCCATCACCGGGCCGTTGAGCCAGTCGAACAGGCCCTGCCAGTACTCGGTTCCCACCAAAACGAGCGGCATGCGCTTGACCTTGTGCGTCTGTACCAGCGTGAGCACCTCGAACATCTCGTCGAGCGTACCAAAGCCACCAGGAAACACGATGGCGCCCGAGCTGTATTTGACGAACATGGTCTTGCGCACAAAGAAGTAACGGAAGTCCATGCCAAGGTTCACGTATTTGTTGAGCCCGTGCTCGTGCGGCAGCTCGATACCCAAGCCGACCGACTTGCCGTTGACACTTGCCGCTCCCCTGTTGGCCGCTTCCATGATGCCGGGGCCGCCGCCGGTGATGACCGCCACGCCACGTTGCGCGATCTTGCGTCCGACGGTACGCGCCGCCTTGTAGAGCGGATCGGTCTTGGGCGTGCGGGCGCTACCGAAGATGGTCACCGCAGGACCAAGCTCGGCAAGCGCGCCAAAACCATCGACAAACTCTGCCTGGATGCGCAGCACGCGCCACGGATCAGCATGCAGCCAGTCGGTCGAGTCCTCGGGCGCCAGCAGGTTGGCGTAGGTGTTGTCCTTGGGAATCATGGGACCGCGCATGACCACGGGGCCGCGGCGGTACGTCTCGTCGTAGGCTGGCTCGCCCTCGACGTTCTCATTCTTAATCATGGGATACTCCTATCGAGAAAAAGAAAAACGGGCGGGGTCGACGCCATGCGCCAAACATCCGCCCGAACATCAACTATTCGGTATGGTACCCACGATGCATCAAGTGCTTGCAAGCTATCGGTCATCGGTCGCGCAGACAGTGTTAGCGAACGTGATGACCGACCGGCGCTCGCCCCTTGCCGTTGCCCGCGCTCTGCAAGCGCCCGCGCCGCTCTTAGTAATCCACCGCCGCAGGGCTGTTCATCCAGTCGTTCACGAACGCACCGTAGCGGCCCTCGATAATGGCCTGACGCGCCCGCTTCATAAGATTGAGCAGGTAGTAGATGTTGTGCATCGACAGCAGAATACCGCCGAGCATCTCCTTCTGCGTGACCATGTGACGGATGAGCGCGCGGCTGTAGCCGCCCGTGCACACCGGGCAGGTGCAGGTGGGATCGATGGGGCCGTCGTCGTGCGCAAAGCGCGCGTTGCGGAAGTTAAGGCGACCTTCACTGGAGAACGCCGTACCCATGCGGCCGGTGCGCGTCGGCAGCACGCAGTCGAACATGTCGATGCCCACGCCAACGCCGCGCACGAGCGTGGTAGGGTTGCCGACGCCCATGAGGTAGCGCGGCTTGTGCTTAGGCATATACTCGGAAACCAGCGGCGCCAGTGTCTCGAACATGGTCTCGTGGTCCTCGCCCACCGAGTAGCCGCCGATGCCGTAACCGGGGAAGTCACCGCACTCCTCCAGGTGGCGCAGCGATCGCAGGCGCAGATCCAGATGCATGCCACCCTGGACGATGCCAAAGAGTGCCTGGTCATCACGGGTGTGGGCCTTGTAGCAGCGCTCGGCCCACATACTCGACAGCTCCACGGCGCGCTCGACGTAGGCACGCGTGGCGGGATAGCCGGGGCACTGGTCGAGCTGCATGCAAATGTCGGAACCGAGCTTCATGGCGATTTCCATGTTGTCCTCGGGCGTCCAGAACACGTGGCGACCGTCGTAGTCGTTGACGATAAAGCGCACGCCCTCGTCGGTGAGCTTGACGGCGTCGTTATGGCTAAAGACCTGGAATCCGCCCGAGTCGGTGAGGATGGGGCCGTGCCAGTTCATGAACTTATGCAGTCCGCCCAGCTCGGCGATGGTGTCCTCGCCGGGGCGCATGGACAGGTGATAGGTATTGGCGAGCACGATCTGCGCACCGAGCTGCTTGACGGTCTCGGTGGGGATGCCCTTGACGTTTGCCTTGGTGCCCACGGGCATAAAGATCGGCGTCTCGATGTCGCCGTGCGGGGTGTGCAGCACACCGGCACGCGCGTGCGTCGTCGGGTCCTCGGCGATCAGGTCGAATTTAAACAGGTTTTGATCCATAAACTGGAACTCCTTGGTTGCGGCTCATACGCAAACCATTATACGAGCAACCCGCAAGAAGCACCGACTCGACAGAAACTGGCGCGAGGAGGATACGGCAGGGACACGGCAAATGAGCGTGGATTTTTGGACGCTTACCGGATGAGCGTGGATAATCTCCCACTTTTGCCCAAAGCACAGCCCAAAAACGGGAGATTATCCACTTTCATTCTGCGGGCACTCATTTAAGTACGTCCCCGATGAGTGGAGCTATTTACCAGCCACGGCAACGCCGATATTTTGGCAACGTCAGCGAGCGGGTCGCATTTGAGACAAGGTGCCGTGAAATGAAAGGGCGCTGACCTTCTGGTCGCGCCCTTGAAATTGAACGGCAGATTGTCCAAATGCGGCCCGCGCAGCGTCGGCCGGTCCGCCGTTCGGTAGAACGGCGGAACCCCTAAGGACGCTGGCCCATGCCACCCTCGAGGGTGACGGTCTCGCCGTTCATATACTTAAAGTCGGGACCGCAGAGCTGAACGACAACGCGGCCGATTTCCTTCTCGACGTCGCCGTAGTGACCCGCCGGCGGCATGTGGACGTTGGCCTTGAACGCCTCGGGATAGGCATCCTGGAAGTTCTCGAGCGCGGCGGTCCAAGCAAGCGGGCAAACGATATTGACGTTGATGCCGTCCTTGCCCCACTCGTTGGCAGCGACGCGGGTCAGACCGCGGATGCCCTCCTTGGCAGCGGCGTAGCTGCACTGGCCATAGTTGCCAAACAGGCCGGCGCCCGAAGCAAAGTTGACCACGGAGCCCTTGGTCTCCTTCAGGTGCGGGTAGGCCTTCTGCATGTACAGGTAGGTGGCATACAGACCGGAGTAAATGGCGAGGTTGAACTGGTCCATGGTGTGATCGGCGATCGTCACGCCCGAAGCGCTGGCCTGAGCATTGTTGACGACGGCGTCGATGCGGCCGAACTCCTCAATGGCCTTGTCGATGACGTTCTGGACGACGGCCTCGTTGTCCTGACCAGCCGAGACATCGGCCTGAACAGGCAGAACCTTGACGCCGTACTCGGCCTCGAGGGATTCCTTGGCAGCCTCGAGCTTGGCAACGTTGCGGCCGGTAATGACGAGGTTTGCGCCCTCCTTGGCAAAAGCGATATCGATACCGTAGCCGATGGAGCCAGCGGAGCCGTCCTTGAGCGTGGCCTTGCCGCCGCCGGTGACGATCACGGTCTTACCAGTGAAAAGTCCCATATAAAGTCCTTTCAAATCGCGACGGGCCTGCCCGTCGACTGCGCGCATCCAACTTCACGCGCCAAAAGCTGAAATGCAACTTTAGCGGGTTCAAGTGAAAAATAAAGCCCATGGCAGGCGAACGGCGCAACGTCTTTCGGCGAAGGGAATGTCAAGTACAAACTGGATAAAGTGGCCGAGTTTTTGCTATCGACGCGAGCCATCGAACACGTTTTGAAACTTTGCTGCAGCGCGCGGGATGTCGGCGCGAGACTTTATCATAGGGTGACAAACAACGATGAGGAGCACATGCCTATGACAGACGAGCTGGACCCCCAGACTCAACAGCATATTGATGATTCAGCAGACGTCGCCGCAGATACTGACGCTGCGACCTGCAATGATACCGACGTCGACGACGCCACTCTGGATAACGGCGCTGCAACGGAAGTCCCTGCGGCCGAAGATGCCGGCGAGCAAAATGACGATTCGGCCGCTCAGGACGACGCCCCCGAAAAAGAAGCCGCCCCGCAAGCAGAAGGCCCCATCGAGGTGTCTTCGGAAGAAGAGCTCGATGCCGTCATGGACTCGATGATGGATGCCGTCAAAGCGATGAAAGACGCCGTGGCCGACGCCGATGTTGACGCCGAGGAAGAGGAGGCCGCCGAGGCCGCCTCGACCTTCGTGCCCGGCGAGACCCCCGTTGCCGACCAAGGCAGCACCCTGCCCTCGTTCCTGCAGCTCGAGCACCCCACCATTGGTGCCGATGCAGTTGACCCGCATGCAGCGGGCTTTTCCGTAGTCGAGGGCGGCACCGGCAGCATCGCCACGTCACAGGTGCCCGATGCGGGCACGGAAAACGCCGCTCACCTGACCGCCCCACAAGCCCCCGCAGCCAGTCGCGATCTGGGAAGCGCCGTCTCAAACACCGCTAACGCCGTGGGCACTTTTATCGCCCAGGGCGCCTCGGCCATGCGCGAGATGAATGCCGCAAAGAAGGCACTCGCGGACGCCCGCGATCACCTAGCCGAACTTGAGCAGCGCATCGCCGATCAAGGCGAGGAGCTCGAGACGCGTCAGGATATCGCAGGCCGCTACGAACAAATCGTCGCCGAGCAGCGCCAGACTATCGACACGGCACAAAAGGCCGCCGCGGCGGCAGAAATCGGCCGCGATACCCATGCTGCCAAGGCAACAGAGCTCAAGGCGCAGCTCGAACAAATGAAGGAAGAGGACGACGCCACCGAGCGGCGTCTCAAAGCCGCACTCGACGCGGTGGAGGCGCGCGAAGCCAGCTCGCGCGAGACCGGTAACCGCCTCGTTCGACGCCTCGAAGATTCCAAGCGCATCCGCGACAAGGTGCAGGCCGAGCGCGACGCCGGCGTTGCCGCAGCACAGCAAACCGTCGACGCCACGCGCGCTCAACTCGAAACGCTGCGCCACGAGTATGCCGAGCTGCAGCGCAATCCTTCGGCAAATCCCGCCAATTACACGGTGCGCACCAGCGAGCTTTCGATGCAGATCTCCGACACGGCCGATGCCCTGCGCAAAGCCGAGGAAGATGTCCCGCGCATCACCGCCGATCTTGAGCACTCGCTCGCGGCCGCCGAGCACGCCGTCGAGCAGGCGCAAGCCCCCATCGCCGACGCCAAGCGCGCCCATCAGACCGTGACGGCCGAGGCCGATGCCGCGCGCGACGAGCTGCAGACCGCAAAAGCCGCCGCCGCAACGCGCCAGCGCGAACTGCGCGAGAAGATCGCCGCCGAAGACAAGGCGCGTCGAGAGCAAGAGCAGGCTATCGCCAATGCCCAGGCGGACGTCGCGCATGCGCAGTCGATCATCGAGCAGGCGACCGAGGTGCACGATCATCCCGAGATTACCGAATCGCTCGCGGGCTCTCTGGTCCGCGATAAGGCCGAGTACGCCGAAACCGAGCGCGAAGTGGCTCAACTCGAAGCCGCCGAGGACGACGTGCGCGAGCGCACCCGCGACTCACGCATCAAATTCACCGGCGCCATCGTCTGCATTGTCGCCGTAGTCCTCGTGATCATCCTGATCTGGCTCTTCGCGAGCAAGTAAACCAGCTGCCAAAAAAACTCAACGCAGTTGCGGTGAGATAGTTCCTGTTTAGCCATCAAAAAAGCCAATTCAAGAACTATCTCACCGCAACTTTTTGATTGGCGCAAAGGGGTCAGGCTACTTTGCACCAACTTGGTGCATATAAACCAGCCCCATTGCACCAACAACGTTTGCCCAGATAAAACCTGCCAAAATAAACCTGTCCCTTTTTGGCAGGTTGAACCACGGCAACGCCAATGTTTTGGCGAAGTCAGCGAAAACGCCCCTAAGCGAGCAAGGTGACGTGAAAGAGGAGGGCATTGACCTTCTGGTCATGCCCGACGATTGAACGTCAGATTGCCGCTTAGGGGCGTTTGCAGCGTCGAGCAGTTACGCGGTTCGTAGAACCGCGTAACTAACAAATGAGCATGGCGTCGCCGAAGCTGAAGAAGCGGTAACGTTCTTCGATAGCGGCGGCATAGGCATCCATGATCTGGTCGCGGGTGGCAAGCGCGCTTACGAGCATCATGAGCGTGGAGCGCGGCACGTGGAAGTTCGTGATCAGCGCGTCGACCACGTGATAGGTCGAGCCGGGCATGAGGTAAAGCTGCGTCGTGGCGTTCTCGCGCACCACGATGTCACCGCGGCCAAGCGTATCGGCCCCGTCCTCGCGGCCTTCAAAATAGCGCGCCGTCACGGCCGGATCGGACACCGGCGCGTCCGTGTCAAACGCGCTCTCGAGCGAGCGCACCGCGGTAGTGCCGACGGCGATCACACGATGGCCCTCGGCCTTGGCCTTATGCACGGCGTCGACAACCTCCTGCGACACGTGGTAGCGCTCGGTGTGCATGACGTGCTGCGTAGGGTCGTCCTCCTCCACCAAGCGGAAGGTATCGATGCCCACCTCGAGCTCGACGGCGGCAAACTTGGCACCCTTGGCCTCAATAGCGGCCATGAGCTCAGGAGTAAAATGCAGACCCGCCGTAGGAGCGGCAGCCGAGTGCTCCTCCTTCATGGCGTAGACGGTCTGGTACTTCTCGGGATCGCCCTCGTAATCGGTAATGTAAGGCGGCAGCGGCACGTGGCCGGCAGCATGGATGGCCTCGTCGAGCGTGCGCGGGTCGCCGGCGGCATTGCAACCGGCCGGCTCAAAGCGCACCAGACGGCCACCGCGGCTATCGGTGACAAAGTCGACGACCTCGGCCGTCAGCACCACGGAAGCCCCCTCGGGCGCATGGGCGCCGCCCGCACGATACTCAATCTGAGCACCGGGCTTCAGGCGCTTGCCTGGCTTGACCAGGCACTCCCAAACGTGACCCAGCGGGTCAACATCCTCGCGGCGCTTGAGCAGCAGCGTCTCGACCACGCCGCCCGAGCCCGTCTTGCGACCGATCAGACGGGCCGGCATCACGCGCGTCTGGTTGATGACGAGCACGTCGCCCGGCTCGATATAGTCGATGATGTCGCGGAAGATGCGGTGCTCGACGGTGCCGCCATGCTCTAGCGGCGTTCCTGTCTCGGAGCCTTTGCGATCAACCACCAGCAGGCGGCAGGAGTCGCGCGGCTCGGCAGGCGCCTGGGCGATGAGCTCTTCGGGCAGGTTATAGTCAAAATCATCGGTACGCATCTTTGCCTCTTTCACAAAGCGCGTCAGTCGAAAAAATCGACTGACGCGCGCATCATTCTCCCCTGTATCCTATCAGCTTGTTGAGAGAAATATAGTATGGCAAACAGATTTGCGACTGATTTCTCAACGCCCCGCTACTTAAGCGTTGCGTACATCACCGCCTTAATCGTATGCATGCGATTCTCCGCTTCTTGGAAAACACGAGACTTATCGGACTCAAAAACCTCGTCCGTGACTTCCATTTCGGCAACTCCAAACTTCTCAGCAATTTCGGCACCAACAGTAGTATTAGTATCGTGGAAGCTCGGAAGGCAGTGGAGGAAAATCGCCTCGGGCTTTGCCATAGACATCACCTCAGCGGTCACACGATACGGCGACATGAGCTTAATGCGGCTTTCCCACAGCTCTGCAGGCTGACCCATGCCAACCCAAACATCCGTGTAAATTACATCGGCATCACGAGCGCCCTCCTCAATATCTTCTGTAATGGTAATCGTCGATCCATGCTCGGCCGCAATACGACTACATTCTGCAAGGAGTTCAGGATCATAGGATGTAGCCCCCTCCGAATTTCCCCCGATTGGGCCGCAAGAACAGTAGTTAATGCCGAGCTTAGCGCAAATGACCATGAGCGAATCGGCGACGTTTCCGGCCGCCTTACCAAAAAATGTAAGTTTCCTGCCCTTAATCTCTCCAAACTCTTCACGCATGGTCAGAATATCGGCAAGCACTTGAGTCGGGTGAAATTCAGTAGTCAGCCCATTCCAAACGGGAACCCCAGCTTTTGCAGCAAGCTCCTCAACCTTCGCCTGTTCAAAGCCGCGGTATTCAATTCCGTCATACATGCGGCCAAGGACGCGAGCCGTGTCCTCAATCGACTCCTTTTTGCCCATCTGGGACGAGCCCGGATCCAAATAAGTTACGCCCATACCAAGGTCAAGTGCACCAACTTCGAAGGCGCAGCGAGTACGCGTGGAAGTCTTCTCAAATAGCAAAACAATATTCTTGCCTTCAAGGTATTTATGCGGAACACCGGCACGCTTCATGCTTTTGAAGTTAGCAGAAAGCTCAAGCAGATACTCAATCTCTTCCGTCGTGTAATCAAGCAGCTTCAGAAAACTGCGCCCAGCGATATTAACACCCATATTCGCCATCTCCTATCACAGTGGATTTGCAACTAAATATCTTCGCGCCAGAAGGGCATGCTCATGCAGCGCGGGCCGCCACGACCGCGGGACAGTTCCTCGGAGGGAACGACCAAAAGTTCCAAACCGTTCTTGTAGAGCTCATCATTTGTGACAACATTGCGCTCGTAAACACAGACTTTACCAGGAGCAACGGCAAGAGTGTTCGACCCGTCGTTCCACTGCTCGCGAGATGCCTCAACCATATCGCCGGCACCGCACTCAATAAGCTGCACCTTCTCCACGCCAGTAGCCATTTCAAGAATATGTTCAAGCGTGTCATCAATCTCTTGAACAGCGACCATTCCCTCAGAGTCACCACGAGTCAGACGATAAACACGAAGGGTCTCAAAAATACCGGGATAAACTGTGAACTTATCGAAATCCACCATGGTGCAAACGGTGTCAAGATGCATGTAAGCATAGCCGTTGGGGATTTTAATAGCGTAAACGGTATCGATCTCAGAACTCCCAGATCCCCAGAACAAATTCTTTGCAAGCTCCTCAATCGCAGCCGCCTCAGTTCGCTGGCTAATTCCAATAGCCAAGGTATGAGCGTTAATGTTAAGCACATCACCGCCCTCGATATGCCAGGGATTCTTATGGTCGTACCAAATCGGAGTCCCTGCATAATCGGGATGGTATTTGAAAATCGCTTCATAGAAGGGCACTTCACGATCTCGCTGTTTCCAATACATATGGTGAAGCAGAACGCCTTTGCCCACGGAAGCAAGAGGATCACGAGAGAAATATGAACTCGGAAGAGGTTTCAACACCAAATCATCGGGCTTCGCATCCTCATTATCCATCATACTAAGCGTAGTCGAAACGCGAGGCAGCCCAAGGTCACGATAACGATACCCCCCCATAGCCTCAAGTACAAACTGATACGAATCTGAAATAGCGTCGAGCTTTTCACGAACAGCCTGCTCAAGCATAGGATTGACAATCCCGCTCTCAGCCATAAATGTATCGGTAAACTCAGCGCGAGCCGAGGGGCATGCATCCAGCGCTTCAGCAACGAGTTTCTCCATATAGAGAACCTCAACACCTTCGCTCCTCAGAAGATCCGCAAAGGCATCATGCTCCTTTTGAGCCACATCAAGATAGAAACAGTCGTGAATCCAGACATCCTCGAACTCTTCTGCCTTTACGTTCACAAGGTCACGACCGGGGCGGTGAAGCACAACTTTCTTGAGCTTACCAATCTCGCTGTGTACATTCAGTCCTTTAGACATTCCTGTTACTCCATTTCAGCTATGAAACCTACAGGGCAATAAGTCCCGAGATTGCTACGAATACGATATTGATGAGCGACACGACCAAGAAGAATTTCCAAACGGTCTTCCACCACTGGCCAAGCTTGATCTTGCACACGCCCAAACCCGCTACAAGAATGGCGCTAGTAGGACAGATCAAAGACATCGTCGCGCTACCCATGGAGAGAGCCCACACGGCAGCCTCGGGATTAAGGCCCATGAGTTCGGTCAAAGGTCCAAAAATGGGAGCGGTCAGTGCTGCAAGGCCAGATGAGCTGGGAACCAGAATCGCCAGGAGGTTCTCAACCGCATAAAGAAGCGTAGTAAAGAGAACCGCCGGGATGCCGCCCAGACCAGTGGCGAGCGCATTGAGGATGGTATCGATGATCATGCCGTCAGAGGCAATGACAAGGATGCCACGCGCAAGTCCAACGACAATTGCCGAGAAAGCAAAGTCAGCGATACCCGCAACAAATTCCTGAGCGATGACGTCCTGACTAAAGCCCGCAATAACACCAGCCAACAGGCCCATGGCCAAAAAGACCGCAGAAATCTCGTTCATATACCAGCCCTGGGTCACAAGTCCCCAGATGATAAGGCACATTCCAGCGATAAATACCGCAAGCACGCCTTTTTGACGACCCGTAAATTCCGCATCAAGGGCAGATTCATCGGCAGCGAACTCGACTTTCTTGGCGATATCATCCTCAAATGTGATCGATGACTCAGGGTTCTTCTTTACCCTTCGTGCATAGAGGACAACCCAAGTAATTGCAACGGCGGTCAAAACAACCCAGGCAATCATACGCAGCCACAGCTGGGGGTTGCCCTGAATACCAAGAATACCTTGCGCAATGAGAACATTAAACGGATTAATCGTTGAGGCGATGTAACCCGTGCGCGCTCCAACGAACACGACCATGAACGCCGTCATCGAGTCGAAGCCCATAGCCATCATAATTGGCATGAAGATCGCAAAGAACGGGAGAGTTTCTTCCGCCATGCCAAAGCTCGTTCCGCCCAATGCAAAGAGAACCATCGCAATAGGAATAATTAGAATGTCTTTGTTCTTAAAGCGGCGAACGACACGACCCATTCCGCTCGTGATAGCGCCCGTTTTAGTAATAACCTGAAACGAACCGCCCACAATCAAGATGAATGCAACGACCTCAATTGCCTCTTGTATACCGCGCGTTGGAGCCTGAAGAACATCGAAGACGCCTTGTCTGAGATCTACTTCATCCCCGGTTTCCTCGTCAATATATGTCTTTTCACTCTGCTCATACGTACCTGCGACAGTGACTTCACGACCGTTCACCTCCTGACGCTGATAGGACCCAGAGGGAACAATCCACGTGAGAACAGCGAAGGTGACCATAAGTGCAAAGATGATCGCATATACGTGCGGGACCTTGAACTGCTTGATGCCTTTCGAACTTTCCGCTGCCATATCTCCTCCTTCATTCCTTTTCCCATCTATCCAGCTGGCACCATAAATGTATGAGGTTGCTCAGCGGTGGTCGGCCAACCATCGCCATCGTGTCGCTTTTCACCTATGAACGGCAGCTAAAGTGACGTTATTAATCAATCTGATTATTAAAATTGATGTTATTTGTCAATTACATACGTCTTTTAACTTTTCCGCAACACAACAAGGAACCTGCCTTAGCCTTATATAAAAACCAGCAGGACAGGAGACAGACATGCAAGGCATACACGTAACAAATGAAATCGGTCATTTAAAAGCTGTACTTGTCCATCGACCAGGAGCTGAAACACAAAACTACCCTGATGCCGACTTCAGCCAAGTTTTCTCCCTGCGAAAATGGAGCGGTCGTTTTGACCTCGACAAAGCAATGTATGAGCACGATTCCATGGTTCAATTGCTTGAGAAGCATGGCGTAGAAACCATTGAAATTAGGGACCTTCTCGAAGACTCACTTGAAACTGAGCCCCAATCACTTAAATATTTTATTGATGACTACCTCCGTTGCAGCGGGGCAACAGGTAGAGAGTTCCTCGAGACAATAACCCAGTTGTTTGAGAACGCTAAGAACACCCAGGAATTGGTGAATATAGTACTTAACGGCATTCGCTTTGGAGACACTGAGCTATGTTCAAACCAGTCGGAAACACTACGGGCGCTCGTGCACGAGCAATTTGATCCCGCCTCGCTCTTGGTCAATCCCCTCAACACGCTTTTTTTCACTCGTGATCCTGCTGTGGTAGTCGGAGACGGCATCATCCTAAATCATATGTACTGGCCTGAGCGTGATCGTGAGGTCGCCTTATACCGGCAGATATTCACCCACCACAAGATCATGGGAGAAACTCCAGTATGTGATTTGAACAGGAGTAGTTACCATATCGAAGGCGGAGACATTATTGTTATCAGTGCTAAGACAATATTAGTTGGAATCTCTGACCGAACTGAACCCGCCGCCGTCGAGTCACTTGCCAAAGAGCTCCTGACCTCAAATAAATTCCAGACCACCGAGCTAATTGCGATTCGAGTCCCCTCTGACGGGCTGCGTATCCACCTCGATACGTTCATAAGTAGAATTGATCACGACGCGTTCCTCATCGATCGTGAGATATGCAATGCCGTTGATGCATACAGCATTCAACTAAAACGATCCGGAAGGGCCCTTACGATCACTCCTATCGATCGCACGATTCCGGAAATACTCTCTGCAGCCTGTTGCGAACCAATAAAAGTAATTGACTGCGGAGGCGGGAATCAAACCGCCTACGAAAGAGAACGCCGGAACAACGCAACGTCTATCCTTGCGCTCTCGCCAGGAAAACTATGCGTATATGAAGAAAACGTTTGGACCAACGAAGCGCTTGAGAAAGCAGGAATGGAATTATTCCCGCTATCCATTGACGAGCTCACCAAAGGCTATGGTGGCACAAACTGTCTATGCCTCCCTCTGTGGCGAGAGGATCTATAGCCATGGGCTTCGGGGCAAATATTCGTAAACTCCGCACCATGGAGCATCTTGGTCAGGCGCAACTTGCAGAGATGTTGGGGGTATCTAAAGAGACCGTTTGTCGTTGGGAAAAAAGTCGGTATGCCCCCCGTGAGCGCTATATTGAAAAGTTACAAGCGCTCTTCGGTTGCACCCGCGATGAACTTGTTGGCGAGGAAAACGGTTTGGCCGTAAAGCTCGCAAATAAAAGAATCGTCACCGACGAAGACCCTGCTATCCACGAAATGGAGGGCGCATTTCCCGTCATCGATATCGAATCGCAAAAGCGCCGCATCACGCACGGCCAACAAAATGCTTGCGCGCCTGTAGACGTAGCCAAACGTCACCCACATAGCGTTTTCGTTAAAATCAAAGGTGACGAAATGTCCCGCATTTACCCTCCCGGCAGCTTACTACTTGTCGATACCACCGCAAAGCCCTGGAACGGCTGTGCTGTATTGGCGCTCGCAGACGGTAAAACACCGGTAATTAGGCGATTTGCAGAAGGAAACGACATGATTGTGCTGTCGTCCCATTCATATGCAACAGCAAGTCCGGATCTGATGTTTAACAAACGGAGGATTAGAATCATAGGAGTCGTCGTTTGGTATCAAGCGAACCACGATCACACGCTTAATTAAATCGACTTTCCCAAAAACGACCGTACCGCGCAGACAGCTCAAAGTCCCAGCCTAAAAGAACTACTTTTTGGCGGCTTTGCGCTCGTCGCGGATGCGGGCGCGGTCCATGGCCGCCTCGACGGCCGAGAATCGGCAGCCGCAGTAGTTCTGCCGATACATGCCAAGCTCACGCGAACGACGCGTGGCCTCGGGGTAATACGGGCGAAAATCACGGATGACCGGGGTGAGCCCATGTGCCGCCGCCAAACGCTCAAGCACGTCATTACAGGTTTCGAACAGCTGATACGGCGAGACGGCGAGCGTCGTACCCACAAACTCAAACCCGCGCTCCTGGGCCACACGGCACGCCTCGGCCAGACGCAGGGCATAGCACGCGCGACAGCGACGGGGCCGATCGGCGCCCAGCGGTGCCACGCCGGTCTCCCAGCGATCGCGGTCCTCCCCCGCCTCGATAAGCTCGATCTCGCCATCGGCACACCACCGGCGCAGCTCGTCCAAACGCCGCTGCCATTCATCGTGAGGTTGAATATTAGGGTTGGTCCAGCAAATCGTGGGCTCAAACCCCTCCTCGCGCAGCAGGCGAACCGGCTCAAGCGAGCACGGCGCACAGCAAGCATGCAACAACAACGGCTTCATCGACATCCCCTCCCAATCCTTGCCCAAAGACTACTTTGCGAAAAAGCGCACGCCAAAGGACGTGTCCTCGCAGGCAGCGATGCGGCGGTCGCGCAAAATGGTCCGCACGTAATACCAGTCGCCCACACAGCCCGACAAGTGCAGACCAGCCGCCAGGTAACACAGAAGCGGATAGCCCGAAAACGCAAAGCCCAAGGCAAACGCCGCCGTCAAAACAACCGTCGGCGCCAGGCAAACCGCCATGTACCGCCGGCGCGAATACACAACGCCCTCGGCGCAGGCGTAAATCATGCAGGTTTCGAGATTTGCTCCGAAGGTCACCCGAGCACCAGCAGGCGCAAACAGCTTAAAGAACACCGCGTGCACCAGCTCGTGCACGGCAAATGACGCCGCAGAAACCGCAGCCAAGCCGACTATCCAGCTCAAGACGGCCATCCAGCCGCCCGCGTCAGCCGCATCCATGTCTGCAGGCCCGCCCAGCAGCATAAACACCGGCACCAGGCACACGGCAAACACGCCGACTACGACCATCCCCCACACGAAGCAAGCGTGCAGAAAATCCTCGTCTTCAAACGCATGTATGTTGGAAATCTCATTCATAGCATCTTAGGATAGCGCCCCTGCCACGTACCCGTCCGCATGTGCGATAATGTCGAACGATATGCACGAATTGACCACCGCGCCGCCGAGCCCCGCGCCCGGCCGCGCTCTCACCATATGCGAAGGAGTCCCATGGCATCCAAATACTCCATGAACGACCGTCCCAGCTGGCCGCGCCGCGCCATCGTTACCGCCGGCGAGCCCTACGGCAACAAGGGCCTTCACTTTGGCCACGTTGGCGGCGTCTTTGTCCCGGCCGACTTCTTCGCCCGTTTCCTGCGCGACCGCCTGGGCCGCGAGAACGTCATCTTCACCTCGGGCACCGACTGCTACGGCTCGCCCATCATGGAGAGCTACCGCAAGCTCAAGGAGAACGAGGGCTACGACAAGTCCATTAGCGAGTATGTCGAGTCCAACCACTCCCGCCAGGCCGCGACCCTCAACAACTACAACATCAGCTGCGATATCTACGGCGGCTCGGGCCTTGAGCCGGCTGCGCAGATTCACAACGAGGTGACCGCCGAGATTATCAAGCGCCTGCACGAGCAGGGCACCATCTCCAAGCGCTCCACGCTGCAGTTCTACGACGCCAAGGCCGGCACGTTCCTCAACGGCCGTCAGGTGATCGGCCGCTGCCCCATCCAGGGCTGCAAGTCCGAGAAGGCGTACGCCGACGAGTGCGACCTGGGTCACCAGTTTGAGCCCGAGGAGCTCATCGCGCCCAAGAGCCAGCTCACCGGCGAGGTGCCCGAGCTGCGCCCAGTCGACAATCTCTACTTTGATCTGCCGGCCTACCTCGACTTTATGAAGACCTATACCGCCAAGCTCGCCCAGAACCCGCAGGTTCGCTCCGTGGTCTCCAAGACCATGGAGGAGTGGCTGCTGCCAGCTCAGCTCTACATCCAGAACAAGTTCCGCGAGGCCTTCGATGCCGTCGAGGACCAGCTCCCCGAGCACACCCTGCTGGAGCCCGAGGGCAACAAGAGCAGCTTTACCGTCACCTTCCCCAGCTGGAAGGAGCGCGACGATGCCCACGCGGTGCTCGCCAACGGCGGCGTGCGCTTCCGCAGCGGCAAGGCGCTCGTGCCCTTCCGCATCACCGGCAACATCGACTGGGGCGTTCCGGTGCCCGAGGTCGACGGCGTGATCGACGTCACCTGCTGGTGCTGGCCCGAGAGCCTGTGGGCGCCCATCAGCTATACGCGTACCGTACTCGCCCGCGATGCCCAGGCCGCCGGCGTGACCGAGGGCATCGCCGCCCAGGATGCCGCCCTCATGGGCGAGCCCGCTGCCGACTCCACGCAGGTCCCCGCGCCCACCTACCAGCACAGCTCGCTCGACTGGCGCGACTGGTGGTGCTCGGACGACGCGCAGATCTACCAGTTTATCGGTCAGGACAACATCTACTTCTACTGCATCGCGCAGACCGCCATGTGGGAGGCCCTGGGCTGGGACCTCACGCAGAGCACCGTCAGCGCCTGCTACCACCTGCTCTACATGGGCAAAAAGGCCAGCTCGTCCTCGCAGACGCCTCCCCCGCCGGCAGACGACCTGCTCAACCACTATACCTGCGAGCAGATGCGCGCGCACTGGCTGTCGCTCGGCCTGTCCGAAAAGCCAGTGAGCTTTAGCCCCAAGGCATACGACACGCGCGTAACCGGCAAGGACAAGAACGGCAACGAGGTGCGCGCCTGCGACGACAAGCGCGTCATCGATCCGGCCCTTAAGGAGAGCGCCCTTTTGACCGGCGTGTTCAACCGCCTGGCCCGCAGCTGCTTCTACGGCGTCGCCGTCAAGGAGGGCGACGAGAGCCCCTATCGCAACGGCTGCATCCCCGCCGGCGCAGCTTCTGACACCGTGGTCGAAGCCGCCCAGCAGGCAGCCCTCGCCTTTGAGCAGGCCATGTACAAGTTCGAGACGCACCGCGCGCTTGCCGTGTGCGACGACTACCTGCGCGCCGCCAACAAGCGCTGGAGCGACGCCTCCAAGGCCGCCAACAAGCTCGAGGGCGAGCCGGCCAATGCCGCGATGACGCAGGCCCTTGTCGACGCCTTTACCGAGCTGCGCGTGGCGACCGTCCTGATGCACGGTATTGTGCCGGCCGGCTGCGAGCTCATCTGCGAGTACTTCGACGTCGACCCGGTCGCTTTCTTTAGCTGGGATAACATCTTTGCCTCCACGGACGAGTTCGTGGAGATCCTGGGCGAGAAGCCCGGCGAGCACCGCGTGAAGCCGCTGCCCCCGCGCTTCGACTTCTTTAGCAAGCACGAGAGCCAGTACTAAACACTCGACATGTAATGGAATGGGAAGGAAAGACGGATGTCCAAGCCGCGTCGTCGTAAGCAGAAAAAACAGGTCAAGGCCGAGCTCAAGCTCAGGCAGTTTGCCGCCACCGAGCTTTCCGACCAGCTTGCCGCCCAACACTCCGCCGCCGACCTGCCGCGCTTTATGGTCGACACGGTCGCCGGCGCCTATGCGCCCGCCGAGGCCGAGCTCATGATCAAGGGCTTCGGCGCCGCGGCCACACGCCCGGTCACGCTGCGCGCCAACACGCTCAAGGCAACCGCCGAGGACATCGCTGCGGCGCTCGATGCCGCCGGCATCGCTCACAACCCCGTCACCTGGTACCCAGACGCCTTCATCCTGCCCGAGGCCCAGGTTTCCGACCTGTGGGATCTCGACATCTACCGCGACGGCAAGATCTACCTGCAGAGCCTGTCGTCCATGATGCCGCCGCTGGTCCTGGGCGCTCAGGCAGGCGAGGACATCCTGGACATGTGCGCAGCCCCTGGCGGCAAGACGACGCAGATCGCCGCCCTCACGCAGGGGCAGGCGCACCTTACCGCCTGCGAGATGAGCATTCCCCGCGCCGAGAAGCTCGAAGCCAACCTCCACCGCCAAGGCGCAAAAAACGTGCCCGTCATGCGCATCGACGCACGCGAGCTCGACGAGTTCTTCCGCTTTGACCGTATCCTGCTCGACGCTCCCTGCACCGGCACGGGCACCGTCGTCAGCGGCAACGAGAAGAGCCTGCGCGGCCTCACCGAGCAGTTGCTCGGCAAGTGTGCCCGCTCGCAGCGAGCACTTCTGGACCGCGCCATGGGAGCCCTCAAACCGGGCGGCACGCTCGTCTATTCGACTTGTTCGATCTTGCCGCAGGAAAACGAGGACGCCCTGCAAGAGGCCCTCGACAAGCATATGGACTGCGAGCTCATCCCCCTCGACGGCACGCCAAGCGAAAGTGAGGCACGCCGTGCCCAGGAAGCTGGTGAGGAGCCGCGCATCGAGTCCAACGCCCTGACCGAGGCCATTGCCGCGGGTCAGGTATCGGCCATCGCCAACGACCTGCCCGGCACGCTCACCATTCCGCCCAGCCGCGAATTTGAGGGCTTCTACATTGCCCTGATCCGAAAACGCAGCTAGCGCACGGATCCAAAACTCAACAAGCTATCTCCGTGCGCGTTTGCCCTGCTGGTCGCGATGCTGTTTAAGCATCGTGCGCTCCTTGCGTTCGGCCCTTTTGCCCTTAATGGCCGTGACCACAAAGTAGATGACCGCGGCGGCTACGATTGCGCCCACGCATAGGCCAATCGAGCCCAACATTGCCGAAAATTCCATACCGCGTCACCTCTCTTTTAAACGGGACTTTCAAGATAGCACCTCGATCCCCGCCACCACAGCTCCTTCACGTTCGCCGCCCTTCGGTCTAACGGAGGACGCGGCGGGGAAAAATCAACTCGTCAAACGATTTAGCAAGCACAACGCTGCCGGCACCCTGCCGGCCGTCATCACATAGAATCGAGCCTCCATGGATACCCTCAACGATCTAAATGAGCGCGTCGACGCCTTCGTCGGCACCAGCTCTTTCGACACGCCTGCCGCGGCAAACGACCAAGCCCCCATCGATGTGCCCGCCGAGGTTCACGAGGACATTGTCGCCTCGGTCGATTTCTCCGAGGTCGAGCTCGCAGACGAGTTCACCGAACCCCAGGTAGCTGTGACCCCCAACGGACTGCTTCCCATGGAGCCGCTGCCCATCGACGGGCGCCTGCGCAAGGCGGCCCTTCGCATGCCTGACGAGATTGAGGAGGCCAGCGGCTTCACGCTCTTCGGCCGTCGTATCAAATCGCTCATCTACACCACCGACGTCGCGGTCATCCGCAACTCCAACGCCGATGCCGTCTTTGCCGTTTACCCCTTCACGCCGCAGCCCGCCATTACGCAGGCGCTGCTGACCGTCGCCGAGTGCCCGGTCTTTGTAGGCGTGGGCGGCGGAACTACGACCGGTAAGCGCTCCGTGCAGATGGCAGCCGTCTCCGAGATGCAGGGCGCGGCGGGCTGCGTGGTCAACTCCCCCGCTACTGCCGAGATGGTCGAGCACATCACCAACATCGCCGACATCCCCGTCATCGCTACGGTCGTTCGCTGCGACGACGGTGCCCACGCCAAGGTGCGCGCTGGAGCCAAGATTCTCAACATCGCCGCCGGCAAGAACACGCCCCAGGTCCTACGCGAGCTGCGCAAGCACTATCCCAACCTGCCGCTCATCGCGCCGGGCGGCAAGACGCCAGAGAGCATCCGTGAAACCATCGCCGCCGGCGCCAACGCCATCATCTGGACGCCGCCTTCGGCCCAGCAGCTACAGACCGACATGATGCAGCGTTATCGCAAGATGAAGGAAGACGCCACACCTGTCATCTCGCGCGACGATGTGCCCATTATCGACCAGGTCGCCGCCGCCGAAGTCAGCCAGGTCGAGAACATGAATCCCGACGTGCCGATTCCCGACGAGGTCATCGAGCGCGTCGCTTCGATCCACGAGCGCGTCGAGGAGCGTCGCGCCAACCGCGGGCTCAAGCCCTCACTGCACGGCTTTTTCTTCCGAGGAAAGAAACGCTAGCAAAACATCTTGGCCCGCCCCACAAACGTGAGGCGGGCCGTTTTCGTTTGAGCAATCATGCAGCGATGTGATGGGGCAAATTAATCCACGCGCTTGTCGCCCATAAAGAAGAGCGCCACCGTACCAGGTCCGGTATGCGAGCCAATCAGAGTACCGATGTTATTGATCTCAATCTTGCCTTTGAGCTGCGGAACCTGTTCCTCAATCAGCGCCGCAACTGCCTCGGCATCCTCGCGGCACGCCGAGTGCGACATGATGCACTTACCCGAATAATCCGCACCGTCCTGCACGTGTGCCATCATGGTCTTAGCCATCTCGGAAATCGCGCGCTTCTTAGTGCGAATCTTCTCACGTGGCGACAGCTTACCTTCGCAATCGACCGTCATAAGCGGGCAAATCTTAAGCGCCGTGCCGATGATCGCGCTCGCAGCCGAAATGCGACCGCCGCGCAGGTAGCTCGACAGATCGGTCGAGAAGAACCAGTGGTGCAGGTTGAGCTTGTGCTCCTCGATCCAGGCAGCCGTCTCGTCGAGTGAAGCCCCGCTATCGCGCACGCCGGCGGCACATTCCGCCAGCAGGCCAAAGCCCGAAGACGCCGCCAGCGAATCGATGACGCGCACCTTGCCGCCCTGGGGATAGCGATCCGCGAGCATCTGCGCCGCAACGCAAGCCGAGCCATACGTACCCGAAATACCCGACGACAACGTCAGGTGCAGCACGTCTTTACCCTCGGCAACAAGCGGCTCCCAAAACTCCTCGTACTCACCCACGCTCACCTGAGACGTCTTGGGCATGGCGCCCGCGGATATCTGGGCAAAAAACTCGTCCGGCGTAATCGACTGATACAGATCGTCCGTATAGACAACATCGTCGATCTCGTAATGAAAACACACGACAGGGATATTGCGCGATTCAAAGAACTCCCGAGTTCGATCGGCGGCGGATTCACAGGTCAGGACAAAATCACTCATATGAGGCTCCTTACGTATAGTTATAAAAATTATCGCACAGCAAGCATAAATACGGTACAAATGTCCACTATTTACCAAATAGAGCCAAAGGTGATGAACATCTTTACCGTCATCATCTCTATCGATCCCGGAGGCATACGTCTGTAAAAACGACCCCACGTCTCCACCCAACCGCCATATCTACCTCAACTAAATCGATTTACCAAACCGTTCGGCCAACAATTCGACCTCCCACCCCCAATCGAAACAAAAGCGGCGCATACTGATAAACGTTTGACGCTGTTTATCAGTTTTACCAACCCCATCGGAAGGTGTTTCATGGTCGCATTCGATCGCAATCCGCAAGACTTCAAGTATCTGCGTCTGCTGTCGAAACAATTTCCCACCGAGCAATCCGCGTTTACCGAGATCATCAATCTCTCGGCCATCCTCAACCTGCCCAAAGGCACTGAGCATTTTATGAGCGACGTGCATGGCGAGTACGAAGCCTTTATGCACATCCTCAACAACTGCTCGGGCGTCGTGCGCGAGCATGTCGACGAGATTTTTGGCGACACGCTCACCTTTGACGAGAAGGGCGAGCTGTGCACGCTCATCTACTACCCGCACGAGAAGATCGAGCTGGTCCGCAGCCAGCGCGAGGACTCGCCCACCTGGTACAAGACGATACTTGACCAGCTCATTATGGTTGCCCGCTCGCTTTCGAGCCGTTATACGCGCTCCAAGGTGCGTAAGGCCATCCCACGCGATTACGCCTATATCATCGACGAGTTGTTGCACACGCACCCGGACGAGAACAACTATCGCGTGCGCTATCACGAGCGCATCGTGGAGTCCATCCTGGAGACCGCAAGCGCCGACGACTTTATCGAGTCGCTTGCCTCGCTCATCAAGCGCCTGGCCGTCGACCACCTGCACCTGGTGGGCGACATCTTCGACCGCGGTGGCGGCGCGGCCAAGATTATGGACCGCCTGCTCACCTACCATTCACTCGACATCCAGTGGGGCAACCACGACCTGCTGTGGATGGGCGCTGCGGCCGGTGAGCCCGCCTGCATCGCCACGGTGCTGCGCAACAACCTACGCTACGACAACTACGAGATCCTGGAGAACGACTACGGCATCTCGCTGCGTGAGCTTGTCGCCTTTGCCGATGCCACCTACACCGCCGGTGAGTCCATCACCCCGCTGATCAAGGCCATCAACGTGCTGCTCTTTAAGCTCGAGGGTCAGATTATCCAGCGCCATCCCGAGTTCGACATGACCGACCGCCTGTTACTCGACAAGATCGACCACGACACCGGCACGGTCACGCTCGCCGACGGCAGCGTGTGGCCGCTCACGACCAACGACTTCCCCACCGTCGACCCGACGGACCCCTACACACTCACGCCCGAGGAGCAGCACATCATAGACAAGCTCGTGTCCGAGTTTGTCACCGCCGATCACCTGCATCGCCATATCGATTTCCTCTATTCCCACGGCTCGATGTACAAGGTCGCCAACGGCAACCTGCTGTTCCATGGCTGCGTGCCACTCAACGAAGACGGCACCTTTAGCAGCATGAACTGCCTGGGCACCTGGCACACTGGCCGCGATTATCTCGATTTTTGCGACCACATCGCCCGCCGCGCCTGGCGCGTGGGCGACCGCGACGCTCTCGACTGGATGTGGTATCTGTGGATCGGCTTTAACTCACCCGCCAGCGGACGCCTGGTGCGTACCTTTGAGCGCGCCTATATCGCCGATAAGAGCACCTGGGTCGAGCCGATGGACCCGTACTTTACGCTTACCAAGTCGCCCTCGGTCTGCGACGACATCATGCGCGAGTTTGGCGTCACGCCCATGGCATGTTCACCGACCGGCCACATCATCAACGGCCACACGCCCGTTAAAACCACCAAGGGCGAGCAGCCCATCCGCGCCGAGGGCAAGCTGCTGGTCATCGATGGCGGCTTCTGCCGCGCCTACCATCCCAAGACGGGTATCGCCGGCTATACGCTCATCTCGAGCTCGCGCGGCTGCCGTCTCAAGTCGCACCGGGCCTTTACGACGGTTGCCGAGGCACTCACACGCAACGTGGACATCGAGAGCGAGACCAACCGTTTTGACCAAGCAGACCGTCGCCGCATGGTGAGCGACACCGATTCCGGAGCCAAGATCCGCAGCCAGATCCAAGACCTGCGCCAGCTGCTCGATGCATATAGAAACGGTGCTATCGAGGAGCGCGTCTAGCCCCACCCGCGGGGATTGGCTAAACTGTGCCAAGTTTGTCATCCCCGCGGCGCCCCGGCGCCACCATAAGGCAGGTACCATGCAAAAGCTCCTTGCGCAGATCATGAAGTTTGGCGTCGTCGGCGTCATTGCCACGGTCATCGACTTTGGCATTATGAATCTGCTCCACTACGGTCTGGGCCTCAACATCCTAATCGCCAACACCAGCGGCTTTATCATCTCGCTTATCTTTAACTACCTCGCAAGCATGAAGTACGTGTTTGCGCACAAGGAGGGCATGAGCCGCCGCCGCGAGTTCATTATCTTTGTCGTGCTGTCCGTGATCGGCCTGGCACTCAACGACGGTATCGTGTTGACACTCAACGCCGGCCTGGGACTCGAGGCCAATATCGCCAAGATCTGCGCCACCGCGCTTGTCATGGTCTACAACTTTGTGACCCGAAAGATCTTCCTGGAAGGCGACGAGACCAAGTAACTCGCAACCTTACAGCTTTACGATGCCCACGGATGACGCACGTCGAGCGCTGTGTCGTTCGTGAGCTTTGCTCGTTTACGGGCAAATTTTCAACGTTTGCGGATTAGCTCTTGAAAATTTGGCGAGTTCGTATAGTTCTTGGCAAAGACCTTACGTTTCCCTTGCAAAAGCTCTAAAGTATCCTCTGCTCGATTCATCAACGCATTGGATGTGATTACGTGCGCAAGGCACTGGCACAACCTCATACCAAGCAGTTCCTCAAGTTCGCTGTCGTGGGTCTTATCTCCTTTGGCATCGACTGGGGTATGCTCATTGCGCTTGTCGAGCTGTTTCACCTCGACTTTTTGATGAGCACCACGGTCTCGTTTACCACGTCCGTCGTGGTCAACTACTGGCTCAGCATGAAGTATGTGTTCGACCACCGCGAGGGCATGAGCCGCAAGCGCGAGTTCACGATCTTCACCATCCTGTCGGTGATCGGTCTGGGCCTCAACGACCTATACATGTTTGTGGGCGTCACGTTTTTGAGCATCGGCTACCAGGCCATGAAGGCCATCGCCACGTTCCTCGTCACCTGGTACAACTACTTCAGCCGCCGCTTCTTCCTCGAGGGCGCACGGTCGTAGTCGATTCACTATTTGCTTGAATGTATAACCGGTTGGAATTCCCATTCCAACCGTTTTTTGTTTGTCGAGAGACCCGGCGACCCAGTCCCATTCGTATGAAAAACGGGCGGCCCGGATGTCTGTCCGAACCGCCCGCTTGGTGCGATATGTCGAGGTCTCTAACCCGTTACGTAATACCAGACCACGTTGTCGCCGTTGGAGAGAACGTAGTTGCTGCAGGCCGTCATAGGCGTTGTGCCGTTGACGGAGTACATCCAGCCGCTCGTGCCGCCGTACTGCTTCTCGGCCAAACCACCAATCGCGGAGACATACGTGCCGAACGATGAGCCGTGTGCGTTGACAGAAAGGCCCAACGCGCACAGGGCATCGTAGACGGTAGCGCCTTCGTTAAAGGTAAAGGTGCCACCAGAAGACACAGGATTGCCCACAGCGCTCGATGTGACCGAAACCGTCACCGTTACGTAGCTGGACTCCTGCGAGCCGCCCTGTCCGCCCGAGGGAGCGCTTCCGCCATTAGAGCTGGAGGCTCCATCAGACGACTGGCCGCCGCCCGAAGAAGCACCGCCAGACACATTGGAAGTATCGCCGGCTCCCCTATTCTGGGCAGCGGATTTATCTCCAGACTTCTTGCCGTCCTGACCATCGGACTTCTTGCTATCCGAGCTTTTATCCGATTCCTTGTTTGAAGACTCGGAATCGTCCTTGGACTCGTCTTTTGCGTCATTCGATGACTTGGAATCCTTGGAACTGGCCTCGACCGAAGTCGTAGTCGAGCCAGACGCCTTGGTGTCCTTGGTGACGACGCTCTCCCCCGTCACGGTCTGAATGATCCAGTCGATGGACCAGGCACCGCTTGTGGAAGGATGGACGAAACCCAGCGAGACGACGATCAGAATGGTGCACGCGGCAGTCAGAACGCCAAGGAGCGCCTTGCGACGAGGGGCGGACGCCGCCGAAGCGGCGCCCTGGTGCTTTGCATCGTCGAACTGAATGAACGAGGAATCTGGTTGCTTGGGGTCAGCGTCCTTGGATTTATTGGACACAGCCCTCACCTACCGACGTTTGGTGAACACGAACACGCCGACGATGGCGAGACCGATGACGCCGGCGGCAACGCCAACAATGGCGAGCGGGTTGGTGCCAGTCTCCTGCTCGGAAGCATCAGAGGACTTCTTGGCAGTGGTCGTGGAAGCAGCGCCCGTATCGGACTTGGAATCGGACTTCTTGTCGGACTTGCCGTCCTTCTTGTCAGATTTCTTCTCGTCCTTCTTATCGGATTTATCGGAGTCCTTCTTGTCGGACTTGTTGTCCTTGGTCTCGGTCTTGGTCGACACCGTCGTCTTGGTCACCGGCTTCTGACCCGGGGCGATAGCGCCGCCCTTCGAGCCGGAGCCGGAACCCGTGCCAGTGCCAGCGCCAGCGCCGGAACCGTTGCCAGCGCCACCGTTGCCACCATTAGTGCCAGAACCGCCATTGCCGCCAGGGTTAACGGCATTCTTGGTCCACTTGGCATACAGTGTCAGATCGGCCGTCACTGGCGTACTGAAGTCATACGCCTGCGTGCAAGCCTCATCGGTATACCAACCACCGAAAGTGTAGCCATCGCGCGTCGGATCGGCCGGCTTGACCAGCTTGCCGTCGGCCGTAGCAACAAACTTAGTGTCGCAAGCAGACCCGCCGTTGGAATTAAAGGCAACCGTCCAAGACTCAACAGCCCCCAGCTTGAACAGAGTACCCGAATCATTGATGTAGTACAGGTTGCCAGAAGCATCGGCAATGACCGGAGAGTCACAGTACTGGTAATGGCCGGCCGCATCATAGATCTGCGTCGCCTCTGCATCGCCGAGAGTATAGCGATACACGCCACCACCAGCAGAGTAGTTGACGTAATCCTTGCTATCCGCGCTGTTCACGGTGAAGTACACATAGGTCTTGCCGCCCTGAACACTCACCAGCGGAGTAGCGGCAATACCGTTGAGGCCAGCCGGCAGCGCCTTGCCGTCGGCAGCAGCGACCATCGTGGTCTTGTCCGTCTTCAGGTTATAGAGAACCAGAGCAGAGCCCGTAGCCGTCTGTCCGCCGACAATCAGATTGTCACCAGACACCGCAGGGGCGCTCAGATTATTCGTAAGGCCCAGATCAACCGTCTTCTGTTCACTCAGCACGCCCTTTGCCGAAAGCAAAATCACATGGAGCTTTCCGTCGTGCGTCATCTGATAGAAGGTCGAACCATTGGACGGATCGGCAATGCAATCGGCATTTGCGACAGCGCCGAGCTTCATGGTCGAAACGACATCGCCCGTCGTCTTATCAATGCACTTAAGCGTGCCCGCGCTCGTAGGAACAATGGTGTACTTATCCGTCAGCGCAGCGCCAGTCCAATAATAGCCCTCGGAAGGGTCAATGTTCTGCCAAGAGACTTCGCCCGTGGCAATCTTGATACGCTTCAGGGAGCCGTTGCCGTAGGTCGCGTTGTAATTCTCGTCATACGAAATATCGACCGAGCCTACATAGACGTACTCGCCGTCCGAAACGACGGTGCAGGAGCTCTGCGTCAAGTCCGTCAAACCAGGCGTCAGCCACTTGCAGATCAGCTTGTCTGCAGTAATCGCCTGGACCGCACCGCCGTTGAGCGGAACGATGATAAGGCCATTGGTATAGATCGGACGAGAGGTATAGCTCACCTTGGAGGCAAGCGGCGCAGAGGCAACCTTTTTGCCCGTGGACGAATCGATCTTAATGAGCTCGTTCTCGGTCGCGATGTACACAAAACCGTTAGCAATGACAGGCTCGCTGCAGTTGGCATACTGCTGACCAGACTCGGCCTTCCAATCGAAGGCCCACTTAAGACCGGCGGCCTGCGCAGGCGTCTTGGCGTCCGTAACGGACGTACCGTTGCCGCTGTTGCCGTAGCCGGCCCACTCGGCATCCCAATCAGGAGTCGTCGCACTCGGGTCCACGACAATCTTGTCGGGATCGGGCATGGGCGAATCGTCGGTGGTATAGGCAAGCGTAACCTTATCGCCGCTCTTGAGCGTAATCTGGTTGGCGCAGAGTAAGGAGGGCTCTCCATTGATATACAGGTGCCAAGATTTATTGGTCGCAGCATCCCAGGCATACGGCTTGTGATCGAACGGCGAGTTGATGGAATTGAGGAACCAGTACTCACCACTCTGGGAGCCGTTGTACGTAACGCCCTTGGCCTTCAGGACCGTCTCAATAAGGTTCTGGGCAGTAGAGCCTTCGGGCAAAGAAACACTGCTTGCCGAGCCCCAGCAAGTATTGTTGCCGTTGACATCGGGGCCGACAACATCGACAGACCCAAGAACCTGACCGGGGAGGGCATCGGCGTCAGCACCATACATAAAGGTGACGGCGTCGCCCTCTTGGAGCTCGTAGTTGCCGGCACCGACCGTGGCGGACTTGCCATTTACATAGAATTGCCAATAACTGCGGGTCGCAGGATCATACTTATAGGTCTTACCGTCAAGCGGCGATTTAATGCCGCTGAGGTACCAGCCCCAAGACTCTTCACTAGCAACGAGATCAAGACCAGTCTGCTCCAGCAGATCCTTGGCAGTAGAGCCCGCCTTGAGACTCATCTGACCCGTCGAAGCCCAAACCTGCTGCTTGCCGTCCTTGTCCTTACCGAGGACCTGAACGGAAGCATGGACAGAATCGGAGGGCAACTGGTCGCCCCAGCCACCGTAGAACCACGTAACGGTATCGCCAGCATGAATGGTGACATTGTCTGCCGTGCAGTCGCTCGACTTGCCGTTGATGAACAGCTGCCAATAGGTCGAATAATCGAGCGGCTTACCCAGCTCAACGCCGTTGTACTTAAGGCTCAGAATGAAGGAGCCCGCAACAACGGCATCGATGTCATTCGCCTCGAGCGCAACCTTCGTAAGGTCAAGTGCGTTCGAGCCGGACGTCACCACATACTGCGCGTTATCGACCCAAGTCTGAGTCTTGCCCTGGGCATCGCGACCAATGACGGTCACATTTGCGGCAACCTGGTCCTTAACGACAGGGGACGAGCTACCAGCCGTATAGGCAAACTCAATCTTCTGCCCCTGGGTGAGCTTGACGCCGCTCGCGCCAACCGAGGAAGACGCGCCGTCAACAAACAGCTGCCAGTAGGCATAAGTCGCCGGATCGAAGGCAAGCGTGCGGCCATCGCTCGGGGACGTGATGCTTTCGAGGTAAAAACCGTATGCCGTGTTCGGATCGTATTTCGCCTTGAAGCCCACCTTCTGCTGCAGCTTAACGAAGGCGTCCGCAGCCGTCGCGCCCTCGTCGAGCTTGAGTTGCGTAGGTGCCACCCAGGTCTGAGCCTTGCCGTCGGCATCGATGCCGATAATCGAGAACGAGACCTCGACTTGCTTCTTGGCGACATCGCCGGTTTCTGTCGGGTTCTCTGTCTGGACGGCAGTCGCGGCGGCAGATCCTGCTTGGCCAGCGGATGCCGTCGAAGACCGCTCGCTCGCGGTAGGGTTCTCCCCCGTCGCCGAGCCCTCGTCGCCAGTTGCCGCCTCTGTTGTGGCGGCACTAGCTGCAGGCGCGCCCTCGGAATCCGAAACCTCGGCCTTACCCTGGTCGGCAGCACCGTCCGCGGCCCCCGTGCCCTCACTCGGTGTCGCAGCCTGAGCCACAGCCTCGGCAATGCCCTCGGCGCCCTCGGCCCACAGCTGAGCCGGCGTGGTGCCAAAGGCCATCGCGAAGGCCAGGAATGCCACCAGGCCGCGCTTGGCTACGCCGCGCGCAATTGCGCCACGGCGATGCGAGACGCGCTGGCGCTCGTCCACAAACATATCCATTTGCCTCCCATTGTCTGTACTTGGAGCGTTGCCTTGAGGTTGCCCCACGTCATCGCGCATGTTGCGCTCGAGTTCCCCCATCGGGGTCCCCCTTCCCTCCAGAGCCCTATGCACACCGGCGGCATACGCCGCAGCCGCATGCAAGATGGGAGGCGATCCGACTTAACCTTAACGACTCGGGCACGTCGTCCGATCTGCGACGCGAACATCCCGAGCCAAGAGGAATTACGGTTACTGGTACAGCCGGGGACTTGCACCCCAATTCTCCCAAACGCGCAGGTAAACCGCGTATTCATGCGTCTCCGCACCACCATCTAGGCCATCGATTATTACCGTCAAAATGGTATCACGCAAAAGGGCCTCGCACGCAGGCGAAGCCCAAGGTAAAAGCTATTGTTTGCGATAGGAAAATGCGGTGACGGTCGCGGCCTCTAGTGCTTGCCGCCGTGACTGTTGAGCCAGATATTGCGGCCCAGCATAAGTGCCAGCACCAGCGCGCTCACGTAGCCCAAAAAGCCAATGACCGGAATGCCGAACACAACCGGCTCGATGCGCGCGTAGTACACCACCGACGAACCGATAAACAGGCCGGCGATCACAATAGCCATCGACATGCGGTCGATAATCCCACCTAGCTGTCGCAGCGCCTTATCGCTGCTCATGATCTGCGTGTTCACCTTAAGCTGGCCGCGCGTGAGCATGCGCGAAGCCAGGCCAAGATACTCGGCCGCCTCGAGCGAGCCCTTCGCCGCGCGATAGCTGCTCGCGGCAAGATCGCGCCCCATGTCGCGCACGCGCGTATAGGTGCTTTTCTCGTTTTTAATGTGCGTTTGGATGATCTGGATCATGTTGACGTTGGGCATGTACTCGGTCAGCAAACCCTCGAGCGTCACCATGCCGCGCGCGAACATCGTTACCACGCTCGGCAGCTCAACGTCGTTTTTGCGCGCCAGGTTTAACAGCGAGGTCAAAAACTCGCCGATATCCAGATCCTTCAGGTCAAGGCCTGCAAAGTCAGCCACGATAAAGTCCAAATCGGACAAAAAGGCCGAATGATCGAGCTCAGCCGAGTCGCCACGCGTCACGGCGAAGCGCATGAGCGAATCCTTGAGCTTGGGCACGTCACCCTCGGCCACGGCGAAAATCATGTCCTTGACGATACCGCGATCGTGACTCGACATGCGTCCGACCATGCCCAAGTCGATAAAGTAAACGATGCCGTCCTTGAGAATAATGTTTCCCGCATGCGGGTCCGCATGGAAAAAGCCGTCATCGAGCACCTGCGTCGAGTAATCCTCGACGATTGCGGCACCGATCTTTTCCAAGTCATAGCCCTCGGCCACCAAGCGTTCAGGATCGGCGATCGAAATGCCGTCGACGTAGTCCATGACCACCACGTGCTCGGTGCACAGGTCCAGATAGGATTTAGGGCACGTCACGCCATGAACGCTCTTATGGAACTCGTAGAAGTCGTTGAGGTTTTTGGCCTCGGCCAAAAAGTTGGTCTCCTCGCGAAACGAGGTCCACAACTCCTCGACTACGCCGTGCAGGTCAACGAATTGATCGGTGTTGACGAACTTGGAAACGATACGCACCACCGAGCGGATGATATCGATGTCCTGTGCCATAACCTGCT
The DNA here is from genome assembly GCA_905215905.1 of uncultured bacterium. Lineage (GTDB taxonomy): Bacteria > Actinomycetota > Coriobacteriia > Coriobacteriales > Coriobacteriaceae > Collinsella. Next base: position 44,621 of record CAJMRI010000008.1, read on the forward strand.
GCGCACCGGGGCGCTGCACCTTGACGGCCACGTCCTCGCCGGTCACCAGGCGGGCGCGGTGCACCTGCGCGAGCGACGCGCTACCGAGTGGGTTGGGGTCGATCGCGTCGAACATCTGCCCCAAACGCTGGCCGTATTCCTCTTCCAGGCAGCGAAGCACTACCTCATACGGCACCGGCTCTACGTCGGAGCGCAGGCGGCGCAGCTCGTCGCAAAACCGCTGCGGCAAGATCTCGGAGCGGTTGGCCAGAATCTGCCCCATCTTGACGAACATGGGGCCGAGCTCTTCGAGCAGACGACGCAGGCGAACCGGCGTGAGGTTATCCCACACGCGATACTTTTTGACCAGGCGAACGATCTGACCGATGCGTTCGCGGCGGCCTGCCGGCGTGAGCTGGTATTCCTCGTCCGGCGCCATCGCGTCGGGCTCCTCGGGGACCATATCGACAGCGCGCGGCTTCTTGCGAGCGCCCGAGACAACGGCCTCAACCTCATCGACAACCGACGTCTCGTCACCCAAGGGGTCTAGATTGTTGTAATCGGTGGTGGAATCTGCCATCTGCGCTGCTACTCGGCCTCTTTGGCGTCCTCTGCGTCGTCGGGCTCAACAGACTCGACGGGCACCGAGGTCACGTTGTCCTCGACCGAATCGACGATATCGCGCACATGGGCCAAAAAGGCCGTCCGCTCGGGGGCGGTCATAACGCGGACGCGAGCCAGAATGAGCTCGTCGAGCACGCGCTGTGCCGCGGTCTCGCCCTGCATGCCCAGGCGCTCGGTCAGGTCGGAGATGGTGCCACCCGCCTGCTCGAACATGTCGGACACGCTGCGGGCGATATCGGGGGCGCCTGCGTCCTTGCGGACCTGCTCACCCTTGGTATTGAGGTCGTCGAGGACCTTCTTGCCGCCCTCGACGGCAACGGCGGCGGCGCCGAAGCCCACGTTGATGGCACCGTTAACAAGCTGATCGAATTTCATAACCATGGTTGGCTCCAATCATGAACAACTGCATTGGCCTTCTTGTACCCAAGATTGGGTGAACGACACAATATCGTTTTACCGCCAAGATAGAAATCGAGCGGGGCAAAGCCTTTGACGGCGTTTGTCCCGCTCGCTCGTTGCAAGGTCGTCTTTACCTTACGTTATCGTTCATCGCGAAGGAGTTCTTCATGGCGCAGCTGGTGGTGTAGAGCACCTTGCCCAGCAGGGCATCGGTCTCCACGCGCACGAGCTCGGCAAAGGCCTCGTTGGCGCGGGCGAGCTCGGCAGACACCTCGGCCTCGGGCAGGGCGGCCACGGCAGCGTCGACGTCGTGGATCTGCTTGTGGCCCATGCCGCCGACCTTCTCCTGATAATCCTCGACCGCGCGACCGCACTCATGGAAGCGGACGTCGGCCAGGGCACCGATCAGGCGATTTGCCCAGTAGAAGTTCTCGGACGTCACGCGAGCCTGCGTGTCGGCATAGTACTCGGGCATGGTCTCGACATTGGCGTACAGCGGCACGAGCGCGTTAAACGAGTTGGAGCCAAACGCCATCCACTGAACGGCGCGATACGCCGGCTGCGCATAGGGGCGCAGCTGCAGCACGGCGAGCTGGCTGTTGCGGTTGATGCCGATGGGACGATAGGCACCGCGCGTGGCGGGCGTGCCCTTGCTGCCGTAGCAGTCGTACTCCGTGCCCTGGTAGTGGCTCGAAAGCACATACTTGATGTCCTCGATGGTCACCTTGCGCTCGGGCACGCGGCTCCAGGGGATGTCGTCGCTCTCGGGCGTGTAATCGGCGTCGGGACCGTCCCACACATCGCTGGGATTGAGGCAGCGCTGCATGTACCAGGCGCGCGGCGTGTTGTAGACGTGGTCGCTGTCGCTGTGCGAGCCAAAGGCCTCGCGCGGGTTAAAGACCGTCGCCGGACCGTCGCCCTCAACGCCCAGCGTCAGGTCCAGATGCCACTCGGCCATCCAGGAGCGCAGGTCGGCGGAGCACATGTGGTCGACCTGAGCGCCCTCGGCGTCGTCCAGGTCAAAGCTATCGATACCCAGCTGGTTGGGCATGGTCACATAGGCGTCATCGGGCACGCGCTTGGCGATCCAGTGGTGGCCGCCGATGGTCTCGAGCCACCAGATCTCGTCAACGTCGCTAAAGGCGATGCCGTTGTTCTCGTAGGTGCCGTAGCGCTCGAGCAGGTCGCCCAGGATACGCACGCCGTCGCGGGCGGACTTGGCATACGGCAGCACCAGGGTCACCATGTCTTCCTCGCCCAGACCGCCGGGCTGCGCCGGCACATAGCCGTCCTCGCCCTCGTTGCCCTTGGCGGGCACATAGTCTACGAGCGGATCGGCGCCGCGGACACGCTCGTTGGTGGTGAGCGTCTCGGTTGCGGACATGCCCACATTGAGCTCGTTGAAACCGGCCTCGGCCCAGATGCCGTGGCCCGGGACAACATCGGGGACGCTCGTGTAGCGCATGGGGTTATCGGGCAGCTCAACGGTCAGGTGACTCAGGACGCTCGTGTAGACGCGCGACTGCTCGTCGGGATGCACCACGCGCATGCGCTTGGGCTCAAACACCCCGTTGGACGAGTCCTCGTTGCGAGCAACCAACGTCGACCCGTCGTAGCTCGCGTTCTTACCAACCAAAATCGTTGTGCACGGCATGCGCATCCTCCTTGAGCGAAGAAATCAAACGGTACCAGTGTATCGCTTCGGCGCAAAAAGGGCGAAACCGCGACCCCTCGGAACCCCCTCGGGACCTCTGTGTGCAAAAAATGCCAAATATGAGTACTGTCACCAATTTAGTAGCAGCAAATTTCCTTGTAATGAGTGCCGAAAATCCCTATTTGTCCAAAAGCAAGACAACGTTATTCCCCATAGGTTCAATAAAATGAGCTTCCTAACGATAATGCATATCATTAGGAAGCCCAAATGTCATAAAACATATGTGACTATCTTTGCAACAGTACTCATATTTGGCGTTTTTTGCACAGTGGGTATATAACTGACCCTCTATACAGCCTAAAACGCCTATTTCGATGCGCACTCCGCCGCTTCAATCACGTGTTTGGCGAGAATCGCCGTTGTCACAGCGCCCACGCCGCCCGGCACGGGCGTGATGGCGCCAACAACTGGCTCCGCAGCATCAAAATCGACGTCACCGACCAGCTTGCCGGCGGCCTCGTCCCAGTTAATGCCCACGTCGATGACCGTCTGGCCCTCGCGAACCGCATCCGTGCCAATCGTGCGCGCGCGTCCAACCGCGGCAACAACGATGTCGGCCGCACAGCACTCGGCAGCAAGGTCGCGCGTATGCGTGTGGCACGTCGTCACCGTGGCGTTGCGAGCCGTAAGCATGGCGGCAACGGGACGGCCGATCACTAGGGACCGACCGACAACGGCAACTTTGGCCCCATCCAGCTCAACGCCATAATGGTCCAGCAAAGCCAACACGGCTTCGGCCGTGCAGGGAGCAAAGCCTTCGCCACGACCCGAAAGCGCGGTGAGCAGCGAAACCGGTGTCACGGAGTCGACGTCCTTGGCGGGATCGAGTGCCGCGGCAACTGCATCCTCATCAAGCCCAGCGAGCAACGGACGAAACATCAGGCAGCCGTGAACAGCGGGGTCGGCATTGATGCCCTTAATAGCCGCCAGCAACTCATCCTGCGAAACATCGGCAGGAAGCAAAACGCGGCGAGCCTCAATGCCAACCTTCTCGCAGCGCTTGAGGGCGCCGCGCTCGTAGGACAGGTCGTCCTCGCGCTCGCCCACACGAACGATGGCCAGTGTCGGCACGATGCCCCGTTCGCGCAGGGCGGCGCAGCGAGCAGCGAGCTCCTCGGTCAAAGCACGGGCAACGGGAGCACCCTTGAGCAGCTCGGCCATGGCTATCCCCTCTTCCTTGCGGCGTCGGCGGCGCGGCGCGCCAGCGCATCGGCGCGCGGCAGCCACGTATCCAGCAGATCGTCGCACGCTGCCTCGAGTTCCTCGGCGCGCGCCCGGTCTTTCATAGATGTGGTGTTGGCAAAGAGCGTCAGGCTCGCACCCTGCATGGCGGCGCGGCAGAACACGGCACCGCACGCCACGTCGGACAGCAGCTGGCGCGAGCCCTTGTCTGCCATGTCCTCAAGCAGCGCCAGCGCACGACCGCACGCATCCATAATGCGGTACGGCGGCATGGCTGCCACATGCAACGCATCTTGAATCGCAGTTGGTCGAGCCGGGTCATCACGAGGAATACCGTATGCCGCAGACACCTGGCCATACGCACGAACGTCCTCGGCGACCAGACCCACGAGCTCCTGAGCCAGCTCGTCTGCCTGGGCAAATGCGCGCGTCAGATCGTCTGCGCGATCGGCAAGCGCGGGGTTGGTTGCGCCGTAGCGCGCGACCATCCCGCACAGCGAGGCGCCCAGTGCGCCCACAAAGGCGCTCGCGCTACCGCCGCCGGGAACCGGCTCGCGCGCGGCAAGCGCCTCGGCAAACCCTCGGCAGGTTTTATCCATCATCTCTTGGCTCATCGAAACACCTCTGCCCACCGCGCCGGCCACCACGGGCCGCACGCATAATAAAAAATGGGACAACGACGCCAGGAAGCGGTTGTCCCATTCATCGATCTTGTCCAAGTCAGTCTAGCCCATAAGACAAAGGCTGTCAGGAGCTCTGGCTATCGGCGTTTCCGATTGCCTGCTATAGGCGCGGGTGCCTAGTCCACCTGAAACGTCGGCAGCAGCGTGTCGATAATCTTCGACCCCATGTCGCGGTTTGCAGTCGAGTACTCCAAATGCGCCGTGGCAATCGTCGAATCCGTGACGATCGTCTTTTCGTAAATGATCGTGTCGCCCTCGCGCCACGAAACCACGTACCAGTTGTCGCCCTCCGCGGTATAGAGGTCAGCCTTGCCCGAGGTGTCCGCGTTGACGAACATCTCGTGCGAGGTTTCGTCGTTAATGTTGACGTAGCCAAACAGGTTGATTACAAAGCCCGTCTCCGGATCCTCATACCTGGCGCCACTGCCGCTGGGAGTATCTTCCATCTCAAAGCGATTGGGAATCGACATGCTATAAGGATGCATGTCGTTCGTGTACGTATACACGTCGGTTAGGTAATCGTCCGAATCGCCCGAGCCGTAGTATGCCGATTCGTCTTCGGGAACGGCCTCGTCATCCGACGACGCAGACTCCTTGGACTTGGACTTGTCGCTCTTCTTCTTGGCAGAAGAATCTTTCTCGTCCGAAGACCCGGTATCGATCATCGAGATTTGTGTGCCAGAGCTCTTGGACCCGTTAAGCATCGTGAGTGCAAACACCGTGCCGCCACCGATGAGGACCGCAGCAGCACATGCCACAGCGATAATGACCGGCGCCTTGCTCTTAGGCTTTTGAGGCACAGGCGCGACCGGCGGCATCGACTGGGTTAGGCCCGGGGCAGAGGAAGGACCAGCGCCCGTAGGCGTCGGCACGGAACCACCCGCCAGCGAGGCCCCGCAGTGCGTACAAAACGTCGATCCATCGGGAACTTGCTGTCCGCATTTTTGACAGAACATCGTTCGACCTTTCGTGGTTTAGCTTTTGTCACAGCCAAGTCTATACGCCCCCACCCAAGACGCTGTTGCGCAACATGGAAAAGACGATGCTGAGCCGTGCCGTCCCATGCGCCCAGCGCCCCAAACATGGGACACATGGTCCACCTTTCGAGACTCCCGGGCAGCACAAGCTGGGGCATACATATAGGTAAGGAGCCCTATGTTGGGGCAACGCTCATCACGGCACCGGACGACGAATGGAGGAATAACCGCACAGCAAACAAAGTCATCATGTGCACGCGCAACCGCCGCCCCAGCAATCCGCGGCACACGATGTCATCGACAGACAAGGAGGACACCATCATGAAGAAAAAGACCCTATCGATCCTTTCCCTTTGCATCGCCCTCTTTGCCGCGTTTGCCCTTGTAGGCTGCGGCGGGATCGCATCGGGCGGAGGCGGCAGCACCTCAAAGAGCGAAGGCAAGGAAAAGGCCCCCGTCGCCGAAAAGACTGACTTTATCTGGTTTAAGGTCGAGATGCCCGAGGGCGTTGGCGTAAGCGACTCCGCCGGCAAGAATGCCGACAGGGTCCAGCTCACCTTCCCCGAAGACGAGAACGCCTCGGCCGATCGCTTTATCCCCGTTTGGAAAAAAGCGCTGACGGCCGAGGAATCCCACGCCGACCAGGCGGAAAAGAAGGGGGATACGTTCCAGTGGGAAGTTGGCGACCCCGTCGAGTACAACGGCAGGACATGGCTCACCGGAACGTGCAAGGACAACCGCGGCACCCATACCTATCTCTTTACCGACGTTGAGCCGGGAAGCGTCTGCGTTCTCATCGCGAACTTCGACCTGCACAAGAAAGAAGCCGAGGCGCTTCTCAACTCCATCGAGTTCCCCGATGACATGGCAGAGGCAGTTTCCGAGGCACGCGAAGTCGAGATTTCGAGCATCGAGATCAAGTAACGGGGCACCCGTACGCGCCTACGCGAACCCGCGTAGGCGCGCCCCATTAAAACAACGGGCGCCCAACCCGGGGAGGGCCGACAGCATCGGCCCCCCCTCTTTTGCGCCCTCGCATATTGCCACTTGTCGGCGCAAATCCAGCCCCCAGAATGGGACACATGGCCCACCCTAGCGAGCCATCCACGCGTACAGTAAAGGCAGGTAATCCATGGGCGGTTACAGATCGAGGAGGACACGACCATGAAAAAGAAGGCCTTTGCGATTCTCACCCTCTGCATCAGCCTCTTTGCCGCGGTTGCCCTGGTGGGTTGTGGCGGAAGCGGTGGCGCTACCGGCAGCAGCGGTGGCGCCGGCGCGGAAAAGCCAGCCGTGGATATGAGGACCGACTTCATTTGGTTTAAGGTCGAGGTCCCCGAGGGCGTCGAGATCACCGACGTCGCAGGCGACACGGCCGACAGGGCCCAGTTTAAGTTCACCGAGAGCGAGCACGCCAGCGATCGCTTCATCCCTGTCTTCGACTCTGACAAGAACGCCGACGAGCTGTTCGACTACGAGGCCAAATGGAAGGCCAACTTTGAGTGGACCGAGAATGACCCCGTCAAGTACAACGGCAAGACATGGCGCAACGCTTCCTATACACACTCGGGCGGCGTGACGACCGAGTACTTCACCGAAGCAGGCGGCGGCAGCGTCTACGTGAGCATCGACAACGTCGAGGAGCACAATGACGCCGTCGAGACCATGATGAAGTCCCTAGAGTTTGCCGACGACATCGCCAAGGCCAAGACCGAAGCCATGGACGTCAAGCTCGACGATATCGAGATCAAGCGCTAAGCGACTGGCGAGCGCAACGGGAAACACGAGCGCGGCGCAAGCAGGCGACGGTGACCCAGCGCTTCGTACCAAGGGAGGGTCGGCTCACCGGCCCTCCCTTTCTTATGCCGGTAGCCGACGAACGCGAGGATGCCGGACGCCGGAACCGCCCCAAATGTGGCAACAGTACGAAAACGATAAACACCCCAACACGTCCGCCCACCGATTTATTGGTTGATTTTCAATCTCAACGCAACAGCCTGAACGGGCCCCGCGTTTCCGCAGCTAGCGCAACGCGGGAATAGCTCCCGGCACCTGGCCGTCGCATCGTTTCCGCAGGTGGAGAGGCTATGAAGGCCGGTGCCCCCATGCCGCCGCCGCATGCTCCGCCAGCCCGCCGCGCAGCCGTTCCGGACTCAGCGCAACGGGCCCTCCGGCCCATGTCCCGGCCCGCCGCCTATCCCGCCAGCGGCCCCTCGCCCCTCGCGGCCCTGGCCCTGTCGATGCAGCCGGGCGTGAGGTCGAGCTCGCCGGGCGCCAGCTCCTCTATCCCGAACGCGTCCATGAGGGCGGAGGCGTCCTCCCCGAGGGCCATCCGCAGCACGCGCGCCGGCGTCAGGAACCCGAGCGCCCCCCTCGGCTCGGAGTTCACCTGCGACATGAGCAGCGCGCAGTCCGCCGCCGTCAGCCGGTCGAACCTGACGCCGGCGCCCTTGGGCAGCAGCTTCCTGATCTCCACGTGGTTCTTCTCGCACGCGCCCTTCTGCTGGCTCTGCCGGGGGTCGCAGTAGAAGAGCCTGGTCTCGCCGTCCCGCTCGCCGATCAGCGCCGCGATGGCGCCCTCGTCGGCGAACTCGCTCCCGTTGTCGGTGAGCACGGCGCCGAAGGCGCGCCTCGCGCCGTCCTCGCCGAGGACCCCGCGCAGGGAGGAGAGCGCCGCCAGGACCGAGGCGCACGTGCCGTCCGGCAGCGGCAGGGCCAGCTGGAAGCGGCTCGGGCGGTGCAGGAGCGTGAGGAGCCTGGCGGAGTCGCCCCTGGAGCCCTCGACGGTGTCCATCTCCCAGGCCGCGGCGCAGGCGTCCTCGCCGAGCGCGAGGAACGACGCGTGCGACCTGCGCGACGAGTGGGACGTCGCCCTCCCCGGGGCCCGGCGCGACCTCGGCCTGTAGCCGACCTTGCGCCTGAGCTCCATGTTCGTCATGCCGTCGTAGCCGGCGTCCACCCACCTGTAGACGGTGGAGGCGCTGAGCCCGGGGGTCGTCGCCGCTATCTGCTGCGGGGAGAGCCCGCGCGCGAGCCCGTCCCTGATGGCCGCGAGCTTGGCGGCGGCGCCCTCCTCGGTCTCGTCGATCCCGGACCTGCTCGCCGAGAGCTCGGCGTCGGCCGCCTCCTGCGCCCTCCTGGCGCTGTAGAACACCCTGGGCCTCCTCGAGCAGCCGTAGCCCCTCCTGTGCGAGCAGCCGTTGCAGCACCTCGGCCACGCGGAGAGCCTGGGGCAGGCCCCCGAGAGGTCCGCGGGCGCGGGCTCGCCGTAGCGCGAGCGCGGCGCGGTGACGTAGCGGTGCGCCGCAACCTCCCTGGTCACGGTCGAGGGCGACCTGCCGAGCTCCGCGGCGATATCGCGGGCGCTGCGGTTGCGGTCGAGCATCCTCTCGACCGTGTTCCTCTCGTGCCTCGTGAGCCTCCCGTACGACCTCCCGGACGGCTTGGGTCTGGACATTTCGGCCTCCCTCCATCGCGGGCCGGGGGATTCCGGCCCCTCTGGGGTTGCCTACCCGGATTCGCGACTCAGGACTCAGCGCAACGCGTTGCGCTGAGTCCTGAGGCTGTTGCAATGAAGATGAGAATCAAGGCCACCGATTTATTGCGCCGCGCAGACAATTAAACCAGCATCTTTAAACATCTGGGCAGTATAGTGTCCAAAACGAGCGTACAGCCGCACGCTGCGAATGGAGGAGTTATGACCGAACACCATGCCATCAGCCGCCGAGCATTTACGCTGGGCTTAGGTCTTGCGGCGCTGTCGCCGCTTGCAAGCCTGCCAGAAACCGCGGCACCGGGCATTCCCCTGCGAGCGGCATTTGCAGACGACACGCCCAAACCGGCGGAGCACCTCGGTAATTTCGTCATTCGCCTTCGCCCCGCGGGCTATTTTCGTACTGCAAGCGTCAACCAAGACGGCAACGTTCGCGGCAACGTCTGCCACCTATTTAACGACGGCACGTCCAGCAAGCTCATCCTTGAGAACGTAACGACCAAGAATGACGATACAAACTGGTATGCTATCCGCACCTTGCTCAATTTCGAAGAGCATAAAAAGACGGGCTACAGCATTTGGTCGGTCGACGACGACTCGGACAAAGATGGAAAGGTCATCCACGTATGGGGCGGCGAGTATGACAACAAGCCCAGCCGCGCTTTTGCGTTCGAGCGTCAATCAAACGGAACCTATATCATCCGAGACCGCACGGTCGAGAAAGAAACCGAGAAAAAAGACATTAAGTACCTGGCAATAGAATCGAACGGCAAAGACCAGGACAACAATAAGATCTGCCATAAGAGTAAGAGCATTCCGTGGGAGCTCGAACTTATCGGTTACGACATGAAAAAGAACGATGCCACGGTTAACAGCCTCGACTGGATCACGTACAGCAGCTACGTCGATGGGCCATGTTGGATGAAATACGTCGACGACAGCAAATACCTCGACGAGCTGAGCATCCCGGGTACGCACGATTCGGGCACCTGCAGCGTGGACAACGACACTGAGCCCCAATCCTCGCAAGTAAAATGCCAGCAGGATTACATTCCCACGCAGTTGCTCGAAGGCATTCGCTATTTTGATATCCGACTCGGAAAGGGCGACGACCCCGGCATCGACCACGGGATTTTCTACCTACTCAAAAAAGACGGGAACTATCTGCATCTCTCCGATGTCATCGGGTACTTCAAAACGTTTTTGAACGAAAACCCGTCAGAAGTGCTCATCATGCTCGCATCGCGCGGCAACGATGAGGCTACCGACGAAAGCATAACGACGGCCTTCGCCAAGGTTATGGCCGATAACCCCAACCTGTTCTACACGTCGAGCCACGTCCCCACGCTGGGCGAGGTGCGCGGAAAGATCGCTCTGCTGCGTCGATTTAGGCTCGCCGGCAACAGTGTAAGCGGCCATACGTGGGGCCTCGACCTTACCGAATGGGATGACAAGATCAAGGCTCACTCCGACAGCACCACTATGTGTCTCGTCCAAGACGCGCGGGGCTTTGAAGCCGCGGGGGAAACAGGCGACAAAGAACCCTATTGCACCAAGGTATACGCCCAGGACAAGTACAAACTCACGGGAACCGACAAGCTCAGCTGGGTCGATAATGCGCTGAAGGAAACGACCGGGCGCACGCGCAACAAGGTGGACGTCGTGGACGATGACGGGGCCAAGGTGCAAGCGCAGGAGCGTTGCTGGTCTATCAACTACACCAGCTGCACGGGCTTGTCGCACGGAGGCAATCCTTTTACCTCGGCACGAGTAGTCAACGAGCATCTGTATAAGAGCCCATACATCAACCCCAGCGGCAACGAGGAAACAAAGTCAGATTACCTTAAGCACATTGGCATCATCGCATCCGACTTTGTTGATGCGGCACTGGCACGAAGCATCTACCAGCGCAATTACAATACGAAGCACAAGCAGTCGGCTTCGTACTACCTCCCGATCCGCATGCGCATGACGTACGGCGATTCGTTGAGCGATGCCTCGCTCCAGGATGGCAAGACCGTTGGCGAGGGCTACTTCCGCCTCGTCGACAGCAGCAACGTACTCAACGTAGCAACTCCGGACAGGGTTTTTGCCATCGAATACGTGGATGTCGACGCCCTGGGCAACGAAACCGCTACGGGACTGCAGGGCTCCGTGCCCATCCATGTCGACCCGCGCGCGCTGACGCCCCACTTTGAGGGGCTCGAAGGCCTTAAGGTCGGTGAGGATGTGCGTGCAAAGGTTGCAGCGGCGCTCGAGGGCAAGCTCGAAGGCGATGCCTGCACAGCCCAGCTCGAGTTTATGCACGATGCAAACGGCGCGCCGGGCACGGCAATGGCAGAGGGCGAGACATTTGCCGCGGGAACGTACTGGGTGCACGTGAACGGCCTTTTGGGCGACGCGGCGCAGAACTACACGCTCGCCAGCGACGGAGCCGCAAGCTTTACCGTAGCGGCCTCGGGCAGTGCGGGCGGCAACGGCAGCGGCACGGGTTCCAACGCAGGCAGCGCCGACAAGAACGGCAAGGGCAACAAGAGAGACCAGGGCAAGAGCTCGGGCGGAAAGCTCGCCAACACGGGCGACGGTTCTGGCGTTGCCGCCGGGCTCGCTGCCGCCGCCGTAGCGACGACGGTCGCCGGCGCAGCAATGCTTGCCAGTGACCACGACAATACCGAGGACGTTAACGAATAGGCAAGCCAGTTTTTTGGGCGCATCAACTCAATCGGGGCGCAGAATACCGTTCTGCGCCCCGATTTTTACCTTGGACCGAACGCCGTTATCGGCTACATCACCATGTTCAGCGCGTTCACAAATTCCTGGGCCTTCGCACGGCTACTCAGGCTAAAGACGCAAGCGGTCAACAGCCTGTTACGCAGAAAAACATCACGGCCTTTGATTCTATTGACGCCCGTGATGTCCTTAAGATAGACAATCTCGGTGTGCTTGCCGCCGAAAGTGCCCTTCCTGAGCACCTCGATACGGTTGGGGTAGATCTTGACGTCTTTAAACCTACCCGAGCCCTTGTCCTGAAACAGCAAGGTGTTGTTGTCCATGCATGTCACTCCCATGGGGTTCGTGAAAACTGTCTCTATTGCCAAATTTTAGTCACCGCAAGGCCTCCATGCGAAGTTGCCAGACAGCGCAGCGATTCGTGTCCGTACGAGTCTTTAAACTAAATGCAATAAAGATGCGTCCTCAAGAGGAAAGTCGGGCGATATTGATGAGTGAACTGGCAAACCGCGGGGAATCGGCAATCGTGCCAGAAGTTTTTTACAAGCAGGTTTCCTCGATTCTCAACGCCGCTCGCGACAAGGCCTATACCGCCGTTAACTTTGCGATGGTTGAGGCATATTGGGAGATCGGCAAGAGTATTGTTGATGAACAGGGCGGAGAGGAGCGCGCCAAGTATGGCGATGCACTGATCGACGAACTTGCCGTTAGATTGACTAAGGATTTTGGCAGAGGCTTCAACGCCAGAAGCTTAAGATACATGCGTCAGTTTTATCTTGCGTTCCCAATTCGGAACGCGCTGCGTTCCGAATTGAATTGGACACATTACCGCAGGTTATCGCGTATAACCGACCCTGATGCTCGAACATGGTACATGAACGAATGTGCCGATTCTCGCTGGAGCACGCGTCAGCTCGAGCGCCAGATCAACACCATGTTCCGCGAGCGCCTGCTTGCCAGCAAGGACAAGGAGGCCGTCACCCAGGAAATCCAAAAGAGCGCCCCGGCTCGTCGCCCCGAGGATATCATCCGCGACCCATATGTACTGGAGTTTTTAGGTTTCTCGGACGATACTGCGTTTCGCGAGAGCGATCTAGAGCAGGCGCTCATCCCGCATCTTCAGAAGTTCCTGCTGGAGCTTGGCCGTGGTTTCGCTTTCGAGGCGCGCCAAAAGCGCATCACCTTTGATGGGCGCCATTTCTATATTGACCTTGTGTTTTACAACTATCTGATGCGCTGCTTCGTGCTCATCGACCTTAAGACGGACGATCTTACGCACCAGGACCTGGGCCAGATGCAAATGTATGTGAACTACTACACGCGCGAGCTCATGAACGAAGGCGACAATCCGCCCATAGGCATCGTGCTCTGCGCGGACAAAAGCGATTCGATCGTCGAGTACACGCTGCCCGAAGACAACGACCAAGTGTTTGCCGCCAAATACCTGCCGTATCTTCCAAGCAAGGAAGAGCTGGCGCGCGAGCTGAGTGCCGAGTACCGCGCCATCAACGAAGCGACTAATGGCGAAGCGCAAGGGTAGCGGCACGTTGCGACCGAAACGCCCGCACGCCTGTGAGCCGTCCCGCGCTGCGCTTCCCTACTTCCCAAAGATCGCAGCGAGCAAGCCCTTGCGTTTGGGCTTTTCTTCTCGGTAGGAACCCTCGACGGCGGCTGCAACCTGGCGCGGTTGCTCGCCGCCTCCACGGCGCACGATCTGGTACAGAAACGGCGACTTAACGTATTTGACCTCGATGGGCGTGGCATGCACGGTACTTTCGCCGGACAGATGCAGGCTCGGGTTGAGCGGCGCCACGATATGCGTCTCGCGCTTGTCGCTAAACACCACCGCGGCCGCACGACCCGTCTGGCCGTTCACGGCGATGCGCACCTGCTCGCCATCGCGGCTGTCCGTCGCCGGACGATCGACAAAGTAGACCGGCACCATCACCAGGCCATCCTTATGCTTGCGGGCCTTGCGCGCCCAGGTGCGGATGCTCTTTTTATTGAGCCCCAGGAAAGTCTCGGCATCGTTGCCGACAATGTCGAGCGCCAGCTTGTCAATGACCACCTGGTCCTTGGTGGACGCATCGACGGAGACAACGCGGAAGTCGCCTTCCTGCATGGCGGGATCGAACGGACCGACCTTGGCAAAGTCCCACGGCTCCAGAATGCCCATAAGGCGAACGTCCAGGTAGTTTGCCCGTGGATATGCCCAGTCGAGCACCTCGTAGTACACCAGGGTTTCCTTGCTCAGGCCCTTGCCTGGGAAGCTCGCCAACATGCGCAAATCCGCGAGCGCCATGGGGAAGTAGAAGAGCATCATGTCGTTTTGGATCGCATCTTCCACGTCGTGCCCGGCAAAGGCGTCGGGATACTGACGCACCAGCTGCAGCGCGTTGGCACGCGCCTGCTGCGGCGAGATTTCGCAGGGAACACCCTGCTCAGGTACATACTCCGCACCAACGCCCATGGTCAGGCGCTTGCTGAAGGTACCGGGCTTGAGCAGATCGGCGACGCCGATCTTATTGCCGCAGGACGGGCACTCAAACACGCGCTGGGTCGACTCGCCCTCAAAGGACGCACCACAGAAGGGGCAAGGAATGCTCACATGCGTGGCTTCTTGGAACTCCTGCGCCGTGCCGCGATCCTCCCACAGCAGATGTTCCAGGACCGACTGGTTGCGCCAGTGCGAATTGAAGAAATACCAGTCCGGGTCCTCCGGGCGCTCGAGTTGCGACACATGCGTGAGCTTGAGCAGTCCATCTACCACCGTCAGCGGCGTATGGCGAATGCCCAGGGCACTCTTGGGCTCCCCCGCATCAGCCTGCCACGGAACGACCGTGCCGCAATAGGCGCACTCAAAGCTGCGCTTAGCCTGGTGCGAGTACATAGGGCCGCCGCAGTTTTGACATTTAATGGCAAACATCTCGTCCATGGAAACGTCCTCCTTTGCACAGGGGCTGTCGACATTAAGTATGTCGAGCAAGCAGGCACATGCCCATACCCATGTGGCCCAAAATGGACCACCCAGGCAGACGAGAAGGCTCGCTCGTTAGCACCGGCAGACTATTGCTGCATTTTCTGAGCATCGGTGCACGGCGCCCCTGCGCGAGCTACACTATCCCCTTAAACATGATTGTGAGGACGACCACTATGCTATTTGTAAATCGGCTGGTACATATGCTTGTTCCCGGCAGCGAAAGCGAGCCGGTCGATACCTCCTGCCGCACCAACGCGGGTTTTGCCGCAAGCCTCATCTGCATCGGCCTCAATATCACGCTGTGCTTGGCCAAGGGCATCGCGGGTCTGCTCGCCGGCTCCGTCTCCCTCATCGCCGACGCTTTCAACAACCTCTCCGATGCCTCGAGCAACATCGTGAGTCTGTTCGGGTTCCGCCTTGCCAGCCGCCCGGCAGACGAAGGCCACCCCTATGGCCACGGTCGCTATGAGTACCTAGCCGGCCTGTTCGTCGCCGTCCTGGTTTGCGCCGTCGGCATCAATCTGATCCTCGAGTCGGTCACCAAGATCATCAAGCCCTCGCCCACTGCATATTCGGTGCTCTCCTTAGCCGCCCTCGTCTTGTCCATGCTCGTTAAGCTCTGGATGGCCGCGTTCAACCGCACGCTGGGCGACCGCATCGACTCGGAGACGCTCATCACCACGGCACAGGACTCCAAAAACGACGTCATCACCTCGGGCTCGGTCTTGGTGGCGGCGCTTATTTCGCAGACGACCGGCTTTGACCTCGACGGCTGGGCGGGCCTGGGCGTGGGCGTCTTCATCTGCATCAGTGGCATGGGCCTGGTGCGCGACGCCATCAGCCCGTTGCTGGGGCAAGCGCCCGACCCCAAGCTCGTCCAGGCAATCCGCGACAAGATCATGTCCTATCCGCAGGTCTTGGGCACACACGACCTGATGGTGCACGACTACGGCCCCGGTCGTCAGTTTGCCAGCGCCCACGTGGAGATGCCCGGCGAGGGCGACGCGTTTGAACATCACGAGATCCTGGACACCATCGAGCACGACATCAAGCGCCAGATGGGCATTGACATCACGCTGCACTGCGACCCCATCGCGACAACCGGCGATGATTTGCGCGGCTGGGTCAAGCGCGGCATCATGCAGATCGACCCCGCACTCTCCATCCACGACCTGCACGAGCACGACGGGTTCGTTTCGTTTGACCTGGTGCGTCCCGACGGCTTTGATATATCCGACGAGGAGCTGCTGGAGCTCGTCACGCGCATCGTGCACGAGCGCCGGCCCAACGTCTCGTGCGTCGTCACATTTGATTCGGGCTTCAGCTCGCCCGAGCGTCCGGCCGAGCAGCTGTAGCCCGCTTAACAGCTAGTTTCCCTGCGCGCCCGAGATGCCGTTTTGTAGGGCGTTCCAGGCATCCGTCGCCATGTCGCCCAAGTTCTGAGCGGTGTCGCCCAGGTTCTGAGCCGTATCACCCAGCTCTTGGGCCTTATCCCCAAGCTCCTGTGCCTTGTTGCTCAAGTCCTCCAGCGTATTGGAGCTCGAGCCGTCGGTACCGCTTTGGCCGTCGGACGAGTTGCCCGAGCTGTTCTTGTGCGTGAGCTGAATTTCGAGGTTGCCGCTGTCGTTATAGTAAGCAGAAGTAACGATCCAGTTGGCATCGACGACGGGCGTTGAGCCATCATCAGTCAGGACCACGGCATTCGAAAGATCGGCGCCGCGCGACTTAAGGAGCTTCTTGGCGTTGGACCAGTACTGCCCCGGGATATCGCTCAGATCGACGGTGCTAGACGAGGCGGACTCGGTTTGCTCGGCAGTGGTATCGGCCGTTGAGCTCCCCCGCTTGTTGAGCATGCCCGACACGATGGCAAACACAACCGACAGCGCAAAGAAGATCGCCAACACGATGAGGATCTTCTTGATCACGCTCGACGAACGCGACGGCTTCTTCTCCTCGTCCTCGCCATATTGCGGAATCGACTTGGGGTACTCGCGATACGGCTCACGCGACTCGTAGCGAGGCTGCGCCGTGCGAGGCATATACGTCGTCTGCTGAGGCTGCGGAATGGGATTCTGCGGCAGGTCATCATAGGGATTCGGTGTCGAGGCGGCATAAGAATCCTGCGGCGCGTAATCAAACGGGTCCGGAGCTGCGTTGCCATAGGGGCCTTGCGAAGATGCGGCGTAAGAATCCTGCGCCGAGTCGCCATAGCCCATAACCCGGGTGGGCTCGGCAGAAGGCTGTGTCGCGGCGGGGTCGGTATAACCGGGGTTGGGAACAACGCGGGTCGCATCGGCGCTATCGCCAGCCTGCGCGGAACCGTAGCCACCCATTACGGTCGTCTTATCCTGGTCCATGCAACGATTCCTTTCCGTCGCCGTAAGCATCAAGTTATCCATGCATTCTACCCGCGCAAAAGCCTATGGTGGGCAAAGCCATCGGTATCTACAAGACATGCGCGGGCCTAAGGATAAAAAAGCCCCGCCGGGCCTTGTGGGCACGGCGGGGCGGGCTAGCAGCTATGGACAGCAGACTTAGAACAGGCCGGTGATGTTGCCGTCGTTGTCAACGTCGATGTTCTCGGCCGCGGGGACCTTGGGCAGGCCCGGCATGGTCAGAACACTGCCAGTCAGTGCGACCACAAAGTGGGCGCCGGCGGAAACCTTGAGCTCACGCACCGTGATGCGGAAGTTCTCGGGAGCGCCCAGGGCCTTGGCGTTGTCGCTAAAGCTGTACTGCGTCTTGGCGACGCACACCGGCAGGTTACCAAAGCCGTTCTCGCGCAGCTCGGCGAGCTGGCGCTTGGCGGCCGGCGTAAAGTCAACGCCGTCGGCGCGGTAGACCTTGGTGGCAACGGCCTCGAGGGCATCAGCGACATCAGCGCCGTCCTCATAGGCAAACTTGAGCTCGCTCGGCTGCTCAATCAGACGCATGACCTCATCGGCAAGCTCGAGCGCGCCCTCGCCGCCCTTGGCCCAGACCTCGGAAAGCTTAACGTTGACGCCGAGCTCCTGGCACTCGGACTCGATGAGAGCAAGCTCGGCCTCGGTGTCCGTCGGGAAACGGTTGATGGCGACCACGCAGGGCAGACCATAAACGTTCTGGATGTTGTCGACATGACGCAGCAGGTTGGGCATGCCGGCCTTGAGGGCCTCGAGGTTCTCCTCGTTGAGGTCGGCCTTGGCGACGCCACCGTTGTACTTCAGCGCACGAGCGGTCGCGACGACCACGACGGCGCTGGGGCGAACGCCCGTCATGCGGCACTTAATGTCGAGGAACTTCTCGGCACCCAGATCGGCACCGAAGCCGGCCTCGGTAATGGCGACATCGCCAAAGCGCATCGCCATACGCGTAGCCATGATGGAGTTGCAGCCGTGGGCAATGTTGGCGAAGGGACCGCCGTGGACAAACGCGGGCGTGCCCTCGAGCGTTTGCACCAGGTTGGGCTTGAGCGCGTCCTTAAGCAACGCGGCCATGGCACCCTGGGCCTTAAGGTCGCGGGCACGGACGGGCTCGCCGGCAAAGCTGTAGCCGACGACGATCTCACCCAAGCGTTCCTTGAGGTCGCTGATGCTCGTAGACAGGCACAGGATTGCCATGACCTCGGAGGCGACGGTGATATCGAAGCCGTCCTCGCGCGGCACGCCCTGGGCCTTACCGCCAATGCCGTCGATAACGTGGCGCAGCTGACGGTCGTTCATATCGACGACGCGCTTCCAAGTAATGCGCTTAACGTCAATACCGAGCTGATTGCCCTGCTGAATATGGTTGTCGAGCATGGCGGCCAGCAGGTTATTGGCGGCGCCGATAGCATGGAAGTCACCGGTAAAGTGCAGGTTGATATCCTCCATGGGGATGACCTGAGCCCAGCCGCCGCCGGCAGCGCCGCCCTTAACGCCAAAGACGGGGCCGAGCGAAGGCTCGCGCAGGGCCACGGCACTCTTGACGCCGCGACGACGCAGGCCATCGGCCAGACCGATGGTCGTGGTGGTCTTGCCCTCGCCCGCAGGCGTTGGGTTGATAGCGGTCACGAGGACGAGCTTGGCCTGGTGATCGGTCGGCTCGTTGAGCAGTGAATAGTCGACCTTAGCCTTGTCGAAGCCGTACGGAATAAGGTGCTTAACGTCGACGCCGGCGTTCTTGGCCACCTCGGTAATAGGCAGCGGCGTGACAGAACGTGCGATTTCGATGTCAGTAGGCATGGGCGGTCCTTTCGTTACCGAATGAGAAAAAGACCAATTCAGCATAGCACGGGCGCGCAATAGTAAAACGCCCATAACCGATGAACGGCGATATGTTTACCCGATGCCCGGCGATAGCCCAACAGCCCGCCAAAACAAAGCGCCCTAAACGGTAGGTTCAATCCCCAGGTGCTCAAAGGTGCGAAGCGTTGCCTGACGGCCCTGCGGCGTACGAATCATCAACCCGCACTGCAGCAAATAGGGCTCATAGACATCCTCGAGCGTGCCCGGGTCCTCGCCCACCGCGCTGGCAAGGGTCGTAAGTCCCACGGCGCGACCGGAGAACGTCTTAGCGAGCGTCTCCAAAATGCGAATATCCATCCAGTCCAGACCGAGTTCATCGATCTCGAAGAACTCGAGCGCCTGGCGGCAGATATCGAGCTCGATAGGGCCGTTGCCACGCACCTGTGCGTAATCGCGCACGCGCTTGAGCAGGCGGTTGGCAAGACGTGGCGTGCCGCGCGAACGCGAGCCGATCTCGAGCGCGCTCGGATGGTCAATCGTCACGCCCAAGATAGTCGCCGAGCGCGTCACAATCTGCGCGAGCTCTTCGACCGTGTAGTAATCCAGGCGATATGAAATGCCAAAGCGGTCGCGCAGCGGGCCGGTCAGCATACCCGAGCGGGTCGTTGCCGCCACCAGCGTAAACTTAGGGATATCCAGGCGAATCGAACGTGCGGCCGGGCCTTTACCGATCACGATATCGAGCGCAAAGTCCTCCATAGCGGGATACAGGACTTCCTCGACCGAACGATTAAGACGGTGGATCTCGTCGATAAACAGCACGTCACCCGGCTGCAAGTTGGTAAGGATAGCCGCCAGGTCGCCGGTGCGCGCGATGGCCGGGCCGCTCGTCGTCTTGATCTGAGCGCCCAGCTCGTTGGCGATAACGGTGGCCAGCGTGGTCTTGCCCAGACCCGGAGGGCCCGAAAAGATCACGTGGTCGAGCGTCTCACCACGGCTCTGCGCCGCCTCGATCAGCACGCGCAGACTCTGCTTGATGTGCTCCTGACCGCAGTAGTCGTCCAGGCGCTGGGGACGCAGGGTACGGTCGACATCGAGGTCTTCGGACGTCAGCTCCGAGCCCACCATGCGCTCACCGTGCGCCATGGATGCCGCCGGCGAATTGCCGGGCGTCGCCCACAGGTCCTGAGAGTCATCGGCTTCCCACATCACGCATCCATTCCAAGTCGCTTAAGCGCCGCGCCGAGCAAATCCTCGACACGCATATCCTGCCCATCATACCCGCTCAGGGCAACCTCGGTCTCCTGCGGGCTAAAGCCCATGGAAAGGAGCGCCGCACGGGCGTCATCGATCGCCGAAGGAGCGGCGGCGGGCACGGGCATCGCAACCTGACCGGGGATCGCATCGACCGGCACAAAGCCCTTGTCCTTGGCAAAGGTGCTCTTGAGCTCCAAGATGAGGCGCTGGGCGGTCTTTTTGCCCACGCCGGGCACCTTGGCCATGCCCTTGTCGTCCTCGGCCATCACCAGGGAATACAGCTGTCCCACGGTATAGGTGGAGAGCACGGCAAGCGCCAGGCGCGGACCGACACCCGAGACGGACACGAGCCGGTCGAACATCGTGCGCTCATCCTTTGAGGAAAAACCGAAAAGTGTCATGGCGTCCTCGCGCACCTGCATACGCGTGTAGAGGCGGACCTCGCCGCCGGGCGTCGGCAACGTGGCCGCAGTGCTGCCCGAGATGCCGAGTTCAAAGCCAACGCCCGACACGTCGACGACGGCCGAGCTCATCGTGGCCTCGACAAGCGTTCCATGGAGCTGGGAAATCATCAGTATCCGGTTCCTCTCTGTTGATAGAACTCGCCGCCGGTGAGGGCGCGGGTGCGGCTGAGGTTAACGTGGCAGATGGCGCAGGCCAGGGCATCGGCGGCATGGTCGGGATGCGGGTCGTGATCGAGCTGCGTGAGCGTACGAACCATATACGCGACCTGCCGTTTGTCCGCAGCGCCGGTGCCCACAACAGCCTGCTTAATCTGCATAGGCGTATACTCGCCAATCTCGAGCGCGCATTCCGAAAGCGCCACGAGCGCGGCGCCGCGGGCATGCGCCGTAGGGATGGCCGAGCGAACGTTGGCGCCAAAGTAAATGCTCTCGATAGCAGCGGTATCGGGTCGATAGCGCTCCACGACACCCTTGAGGTCGCGGGCGATATGCGACAGGCGCACCGCGAGCGGACTACCCGCGCTGGTCTCGATGCAGCCATAGGCACGGCAGCGAACCTCGCCACGCCGCTCCTCGATAATCCCCCAACCCGTATGAGCCAAACCGGGGTCGATACCCAAAATGACCAAGCCAACCTCCCCTCGCCACAAGTACGGCGCAAGACAAGGCCTCGCGCACTATTCACGAACGTCTGTTCTAGAATAACACAACAGCGACCGTATCTAACAAGCAAGGTTGAACCATAGGTTGAGCATAAGTCAGCGAGCGAGTCCCTGCCGTGGCAAGGTGTCGCGAAAGAGGAGCGCCGCGTACTTCTGTACGCAAGCGACGGTTTGAGCGGCAGATTGCCCGACAGGGGCTCGCGCAGCGTCGACTCGTTACGCGGTTTGGCAAAACCGCGTAACCTTGGCCCCGTCCCCAGTTTAGTTCTGCGAGAAGAATGGGAACTGTCGGGGATCAACCGGCGGATGCGGCATCGGGCCACCCTGGTGCCCACCCTGCGGGCCACCCTGGCCGCCCATCATCTTATCGATGGCGTCCTGAACCTCGCCCTCGAACTTTTTCATTCCCTCGTGTAAACGACGCTGACCGTCTTCAGAGCGCAACTCCTCCATTTGTTCGGGCGAAATACCCAGTAGCTCGCCCAGCACGCCCATCATCTCGTTTCGCACGCGCTCACTAGTATCCTCGTCAGCAAAACGGCGCACCTCGGCGCGCGCCAGCGAATCGACCGTCATACGCTCCTTGCCGTTAAGCCCCAGGTCGGACCACGCGAGCATGTACGGCCAGGAGCGCTCGGCAAACGAACGGGACGAAACGATCGGCGCCGTCGGCAACATGCGGCGGGCAGCCTCACCCTGTCGAACGAGCATCAGCAGCAGCGAGCAGGCCTCAGGCTTGCCAGCGGCCATCGGGATGTCGTCGAAAGATCGATTGCGGTCCACGTGCGCCTCAAGCGCGCCATCGATCTCACCCGGCTCGACCCCGCCGAGCAGCTGTGCCGCGCGGTCGAGCATATCGACCGGACCGTCGAGCGTCGAGAGCGCCTGCGCCAGCACTCGCTCCATACAATCTTCCACCGCGTTGAGCGTCACGAGCTCTTGGGGCACCACGGCAGACGTGCGGTTGCGCACGCGCGCCACAAACTCAAGCGTCGACAGGTACACATCGCCAAAGGGCGCATAATCGCCCTGGTAGCCGCCGCAAAGCGCCGGCGCCGCCAGTGCGTACTCGGTTTTGGACAGCGGGCTCAGCGCCATCGCACCCAACTCGAGCGCCGTGTCCTCCAGCATGAGGCCCAGCGTGCGAGAGCGCAGGCGCTCGGCGTCGCCCGCCGACACATCGCGGTCGAGCACGCGCGCGGCATCCGGCGCATCGCGCTCAACCGTGCGAATATGCAGGCGCTCGGCAATGGCGCGAACGGCGGCACAGCGAGCAGCCTCGGCCTCCTCCTGCGCCGGCGTAAAGATGCGGTTGCGCCCCAGCACCAGGCCAATCACATTACGTGGGCCCAGAGCGTCGACGGCCAGCGCCGCCAGCAGGGACGACGGCAAGTCGCCCTCGAGTGCCACCACGGCGCGCGACGCACCGTGGGCCCGGGCGTTGTCGCGCACGGCGAGCACCAGCGCCTGCCACAGCCACTCCTCGGAACGGAACTCGGGCAGTTCGTGATCTTCCAGGGCATCGAGCATCACGCCGCGCTGAATCTCCTGAACCAGCAGGCTCTCCTCAAAACACGGCGCTTGGGCCACCACGCGACCGCAGTCGTCGAGCACAAACGAACCGCCGGTATACACCGACTCGTCATAGGCACCGACCGGCGCCATACAGGCAAACCACACACTACGCTTGGATGCGATCTTGCGGTAGGCGCCGCTGCGAACGGCGGCAATGGCGGCAGTCTCGCGGTCGGTCATGTCAAACGCATTGAATTGGAAATACGCAATGAGGTCAACACCGGTCGGCAACATCTCGAGTTCGCGGTCCAAGTCAAAAATCACGGCGATGCGCACGCCGTCCACGTCGAACACCGGCGGCGCCCAACGCGTGTCGTTGTTCTCGCCACGCTGCAGGGCAATGCTCGAACGCGCCGGCACCACATGACCGTCCTTGAGCATCATGTAGTCGAGCAGCGGCTGGCCCTCAAACGAAACCGCCGCGGGCACGATGCAGATCATGTCAAGCTCCTGGATACGCTCGGCGACACCAGTCAAGCCGGCAAGCATGTCGTGCTCAAAGTCGGCAGTGCCCACCAGGCCCCCGGGCATGGCGCCCATAAAGAGCGGAGCCGGAACGCACAGCACGCGCGCCGCGCGCTCGTGGGCCAGACGAGCCTGGTCCTCGATGCGGCCGCAAATGCCCTCAATATCACCCAGGCGCATATCGATCTGTGCAAGCGCGAGCTTCATGGCTCAGCCCTTTCCGTCGTAAACCATCGTTGTCGTAGTAAAAGCGCCGGCCGCATAATGCAGCCGGCGCTCGCATGTGCATATGCTAGCTATGATACCCCGAGCGGGGGCGCGCTCCTAGAACGTCGCGGACCACAGCCCGTGCAGGTTGCAATAGGCATAGACGGTACCGGTCTTGGAGCCGCCCGCGAAAAACGTCGCGGGCTTCATGCCGGGCTCAAGGTAATGGACCTCTAAGCGGCCCTCGGCCTCAAGGGCGATCCACTCAATATAGTGCTCGGGCAGGCTGGGGTGCTCGACCGAGCCAACGCGTGCGCGAATCACGTGACCGTCGCGCTCGGTCTCGACAACAGGCACGTGCTTCTCGTGCGCCGCGTCCTCAGTGTTTGCGGTCAGTTCCGTGCAACCGGCAGGGGTTGCAACGTCGTTGCCAAGGGCGGCAATGAGCTTACCGTCGGGGTCCTTAAAGAATTTCGCCATGATGTTCTCCTTTGCTGACGTGCCAATGTTCTTGATGGTTCTTATGCCCAAAGGCAGACAAACCATCCACGGCATTGCAAATGAACACATAACGGGCGGGGACGATGGGGCAGCGTGCGCTATCCGCCCTGGCGGCCCCACCCGAGCGGGTTAGCGCCCGTCGCCGCCCAGCAGCGCCAGAACATCTTCGCGGGTAAACAGCGCCGACGAGATGCCGTCGCCGCCGAGCACGCTGTTGACCAGGTCGCGCTTGGACTCCTGCATCTGCATGATGCGCTCCTCGATCGTGTCCTTGGCGATGAGCTTGTACACGGTCACGGTATGTTGCTGGCCAATACGATGCGCGCGGTCGGTCGCTTGGTCCTGCGCCGCCACGTTCCACCACGGGTCGTAGTGGATGACCACGTCGGCCGCCGTCAGGTTAAGGCCCACGCCGCCCGCCTTGAGCGAAATCAAAAAGACCGGGACCTCGCCCGCTTGGAACTGCGCGACCATCTTGGCGCGGCTCTCCTTAGATGAAGCGCCCGTGAGCTTAAGGAAGGCGATGTCCTCCTTGGCCAAGCGCTTACCGATGATATCGAGCATACCCGTAAACTGGCTGAACAACAGGATGCGATGCCCGCCGTCGAGTGCGCCGTGCACGAGCTCCATACACGTATCGAGCTTTGCGCTCCCCGCCTTGTAATCCTCGTAGTGTAGACGTGGGTCGCAGCAGATCTGGCGCAGCTTGGTGAGCTCGGCGAGCACCTTGAGCTTGTCCTTCTTAAACTCCCCAGCCTCGCGGTGCTGCACCTGCTGGGCGATGCGGTCCTGGTTGGCCAGGTAGAGCTTGCGTTGTTCGCCGGTAAGCTGTGCCATGACGGTGTCCTCGATCTTCTCGGGCAGGTCGGCCACCACGTCTTCCTTAACACGGCGCAGCACAAACGGCGACACGAGCGCCTGCAGGCGAGCGGCGCTATCGCCCTCGGCATGCTCGACGGGGCTCTCAAAGCGCTTGGCAAACGACTCGCGCGTCCCCAAAAGGCCCGGCATCAAAAAGTCGAAGATGCTCCAGAGCTCGGACAGGCGGTTTTCGATGGGCGTGCCCGTCAGGGCAAAGCGCACGCCGGCAGGCAGGCGCTTGGCAGCGCGCGCCACCTGCGTGAGCGGATTTTTAATGTACTGTGCCTCATCGAGCACCACGCGGGCAAAATCCTGCTCGACGTACTCGTCGATATCGCGCCGCATAAGGTCATACGACGTTACGACCACGTTATGCTCGGCCACGCCGGCAATCTGTACACGACGTTGAGCCTTGGCGCCCACAATGGCGCACACATCGAGCGACGGGGCAAAGCGCTCCAGCTCGGCAGTCCAGTTGTACACGAGTGAGGCCGGGCATACCACGAGCGTGGGCTTGGTGTCCCCCGCCTCCACGCGCGCCAGGATATGCGCGATCATCTGGAGCGTTTTGCCCAGGCCCATGTCGTCGGCCAAGATGCCGCCAAGGCCCAGGTGTTCGAGCGAGCCGAGCCACTGGTATCCGTCGACCTGGTAGCCGCGCATCGTTGCCTTGAGCGATGCCGGCACCGTAAAGTCCATCTTGCCGAGCGTGTCCAGGCGCTCGACGGTGCGGCGGAACGCAGCGTCGCGATCGGCCTCGAGCGCCGGCGTGCGTGCGAGCATGCTATCGACAAAAAGGGTACTCGACGCGGGAAGCGACACGCCGTCGAGCAGGTCGACGGCATCGACGCCTAGGTCCTCGGCAAGACCAAACGCGGCACGCGCTCCCTCATCCAGGCGCACGATGTCGCCGGACGTCAGGCGCGCGAACGTCTGGTGGCGCTTGTACGAGTCCAGATAGATGGCAAGATCTGCCGCCGAAAGGCCGCTCGCGCCCAGTTCGACATCGAGCAGGCTACTCTTGACGGTCGCGCGCACCGAGAGCTTGGGCGCAGGGCGGACCGAAATCTGGCGCAGACGGTCGCTGAGCATGACCTCGCCCAGCTCGGACAGGGCAGACAGGCCCTCGGTCAGCAAGTGGAACAGGCTCTCGTCGTCGCGCTCCTCAAACGCCAGGCCGCCCTCGAAAAAGTCGAAATACAGGGCCGCCGTGTCCATAACGCGAAACTCTGCCACCTCGTCGCGCGGCGGCACGCCAGGACGCTGGTCTTCGAAGGGGCTTCCCGGAGCGCCCAGACTAAAGAGATCTGCCGACCAGTCGCCGTAGGTAACCGTAATTTTGCAGGTCACGAACCCATCATCGACGCCGATCACCATGGCAAAGCTCGGCTCAGGCGCCACGGTGTCGAGCACGGCGGGAGCGGTGAGGTCAGTGTATTCGCGCAGCACGGGCAGCGCCATGCGGCAGAATTCGCCCACCTGCTCGGCGGCGATATGGACCGGCGTGCGACAGGGCAACAGACGCGACAGAAACGGTGCGGCATGCTGGGCAAACGCCGCATCGGCGCGGCGCGCGCGGTGCTTGTCGACCAAATAGGCAACGTCGCCCGAGGCAAAGCAGTACATATCGGCAGGCAGGCGCAGGTCGTAGCTGCCACCGGCCGCCGGCGCGATCTTGGCGGCAAGGAGCAGCGGTTGTTTTGCCAAGGCCTCGTCCTCCCCCACCGGCGACGACTCAACCGCTACCTCATAGGAACGATGCGTTGTCGTTCCCCGCGACCAGGCGGGCTCAAAGGAAATGGTCCGGCCAGGTAGCAAGTCCAGCATGTATACGATGTCATGCTCGGACAGCGGCAGCTGGCGCTCGGCGATAAAGCCGCTGCGTGCAAAATCGTACGACGCCGAACGCGAACTCGTGATGTCGCTCAGATACACAACCGTTGCCACAACAAGGTCGAGCAGGCGCACCGAAACCTCGTCAAAGGCTTCGGGCGTATGGACAAACGTGAGCTTCTTGCCGTACGAGAAGGTGCCGCCTCGGACATAGGCATCGGCCATGCCGTCGATATCCTTGACCACGTAGGACACCGAACCGCAGCGAATGCGGAACTCGAGCGCCCAGCTAAAGCGGTCGGCGAACAGCGGATTGTAGTACGGCACCAACGAGGGCTCCAACACTGCCTTGGGGGCATCGGGATCAACAGCACCGGCAAGTTTGCGGCGCATGCTCGCCAGCTCATCCATGCGCGCGTCCGAAAGATCGGAGAGCGCCGCCATGAGACTGGGGCTCGTGGGGACAGGCGCCGGAAAGGGAAAGTTGGGGTTGACGGCCGGCGCTTTGGGCGCGGTGCGCGCGGGCTGTTTCGGCTGCGCCGTAAACGTGCGAACCGGCGTGCGCAGCCCCTCGACGGGCTCGGTGCCGCTCGCGTCCAGATACGCGAGCGCCGTGGCAATAGCGTGCTTGCACATACCGGGGTAACGATAGGCAGCGGGGCAGTCGCAGTCGTAGTCGATCACCTCGTGCTCGTCCATGTCGAGCGCCACGTGCGTCTTGTACAGGTCACCGCGCGAGCCGCGCACCGAGCCCTCAACCGTCACGTTTTTGGAGAAGCGCGAGCCGCTGTCCTCGATCGACAGCACGGCACCGTTAAGCATGAGCGAGCGCCCCTTCATAAAGGTGCCGCTCAACGCCGCCTCTTTCCGGAGCGCCTGCACGAACGTCCCCTGCGCCATCACTTCCTCCAATCTCGCGCGGACCAGCAAGGTCGCCCTTAGATCACCGTCACTCTGCCTTGGTTACCAACGATGGCCTTGGCCTCGGCCAGCAGCGGAATCGAGCGTGCGTTAACCTTGGCCGGCACCTCGGCACGCAACACGCGCCCGTCCACCTGCTCGATAAAGATCTCCACGCGGTCGCCGCCCGGGTTGGTGGTAAGCACCGTGGCAAGACGTGCCATGTTGCCTTGGCTAAAGCGGCTGTTGGGCACCATGACCTCAAAGACCTTGGGCTTGTTGTTCTCCTCGTTAAGCTCCAGCGGCACGATCTCCTGCGCGATGATCTGGTCGCCACGGTCCGAGCGCTCGAGCTTGCCCTTAATGCGTACAAACGCATCGGACAACTGCGCGCCGGTCTCGGGATCGACCTCGCCATACAGATACCCCTCGGCCTCCTTGTAGGTCTTGGGGAACACGACGACCGTGGCCTCGCCTTCCATGTCCTCGAGCTGCACGATACCCATGGGGTCGCCGTTTTTGGTCACGCGCTTGGACACGCTCGAGACCATGCCGGCCCACCACAGCGCCTTGCCCTCGGGAATCTCCTGGTTGATGGTGCCGCCCGTTGGGTTTTGCACCTCGTAGCCGGTATCGATCTGCGAGAACGAGAAGTCGCGCGCCTTGGCTAGCGCATACTCAAACGGGCGCAGCGGGTGGTCCGAGACATAGATGCCCAGAACCTCCTTCTCCTGGCTCAACTTAAGGTGGCGGTCCCATTCCTGACCATCTGGATCGGGCACGCTGACCTCAAAGCCCGAGCCCTCAACATCGCCAAACATGTCGAAGAACGACGTCTGACCGCTCGCGCGATCCTTCTGGCGCTTTACCGCGGCATCGATGATGTTCTCGGGGTTGTTCTTGTCCACAAAGTGCATCATCTGGCGGCGCGGATAGCCCGTGGAGTCGAAGGCGCCTGCCTTGATGAGCGATTCGATCACGCGACGGTTGGCCTGGCTCGAGTCCACGCGCTCAACAAAGTCGTGCAGCGTCTTAAACGGACCGCCCGCCTCGCGCTCGGCGATAATCGCCTGCGCCACGCCGGTGCCCACGCCGCGGATGCCGGCCAGACCAAAGCGCACACCCTCCTTGGTAGCCGTGAACTCGGTACCGGACTCGTTGACATCTGGCGAAAGCACAGGAATACCGTCGTGACGGCACGCCGAAACGTAATGAACGATCTTGTCGGTCTTGCCCGTATAGGACGTCAGAACGGCCGCCATGTACTCGTGCGGATAGTGCGCCTTGAGCCACGCCGTCTGCATAACCAGAATGGCGTAGCCGGCGGAGTGCGACTTGTTGAAGGCGTAGGATGCGAACTCGAGAACATCGTCCCAAATCTTCTGGGCGACCTCGCGCGTGTAGTTGTTCTTGATGGCGCCGTTCATCCAGTGGTCGTAGGTGGTCTCGTCCGAGCCATCCTCCCAGTGCAGCACCGTCGACGTGAGCAGCTTGATCTTTTTCTTAGCCACGGGCTTACGGATACGCGAGTCGGATTCGCCCTTGGAGAAGCCGCACATCTCGACGGAGATGAGCATAACCTGCTCCTGGTAGACCATGGTGCCGTAGGTTTCGCCCAGGATGTCGTCCAGACGGTCGTCATAGGAGACAGCCGGCTCCTTGCCGTTCATACGGTTGATGTAGGACGAAACCATGCCGGCGCCCAGCGGGCCTGGGCGGTACAGGGCGATCAATGCCACGACGTGCTTGTACTCGGTGGGCTTCATGTTCTTGATCGTGGCCGTCATGCCGGCGGACTCGACCTGGAAGACGCCGGCGGTGTGACCGGAGCCCATGAGCTTAAAGATCTCGGGATCGTCAAAGGGAATCTCTTCCTCTTTGATGTCGATGCCGAAGTTCTTTTTGATGTTTGCCTTGGCCTTGGAGATAACCGTCAACGTACGCAGGCCCAGGAAGTCCATCTTGAGCAGGCCCATGTCGGCAACGGTATGGCCCTCGTACTGGGTAATCTCGACGCCGCCTTTGGTATCGAGCTTAGTGGGCACGTGCTCGTTGACGGGGTCGCGGCAGATCAGAACGGCGCACGCGTGCACGCCCTCGCCACGGGTGAGACCCTCGATCGAGAGCGCCGTGTCGATGATGCGACGGGCGTCGTCGTCCTTTTTATAGGCCTCGGCAAAGTCGGGGTTAAACAGATCCTCTTTGCCGGGTTGCTTTTCGAGCACCTGCTTGAGCTTGACCTTGGGGTCGCTCGAGACCATCTTGGACAGGCGCTGGCCCATGTAGACCGGGTAGTCCAGGACGCGCGCGGCGTCGTTGATGGCCTGCTTGGCCTTGATGGTCGAGTAGGTGATGACGTGGGTGACCTTCTCGGGGCCGTAGAGCTGGCGAACGTGCTCCACGACCTCGAGGCGCCGCTCATCGTCGAAGTCCATATCGATATCGGGCATCTCGGTACGCTGCGGGGACAGGAACCTCTCGAACATCAGGCCGTTCTCGAGCGGGTCGAACGCGGTGATGTTCATGGCGTAGGCGACGATGGCGCCGGCGGCCGAGCCACGGCCGGGGCCGACGCCGATGCCGTTGTCCTTGGCCCATTGCACGTACTCGGCAACGATCAAAAAGTAGGCGGCAAAGCCCTTGTCGCAGATGACCTTGTATTCGTACTCAAAGCGCTCTTTGATATTGACGCCGCCGATCTCGCGCGTGGCCCAGTCGTCACCATAGTGCTGGCGCAGGCCCTTCTCGCACTCGCGGCGGAACTGGCTCTCGTGCGTCTCGCCGGGGTCGAGCAACGGGAAGCGCGGCAGGATGATGGAATCCCAGTCCAGCTCAACGTAGCACTTATCGGCGATCTCGAGCGTGTTGTCGCAGGCCTCGGGGCAATACGGGAACATCGCCCGCATCTCCTCCTCGGTCTTCATGTAAAACTCCGAGCCGGTCATGCGCATGCGGTTGGGGTCGTCGACCTTGGCGTTCATACCAATGCACATGATGACGTCCTGCACGGGCGCGTCCTCGCGGCGCAGGTAGTGGAAGTCGTTGGTGGCGATGACCTTGACGCCTACCTGTTTGGCGATGTCGATGAGCGTGCGGTCCATCTGCTCGTCGGTCAGGCCATTGTCGGTGGTGATGCCGTGTTCCTGGATCTCGATATAAAAGTCGCCAGGTTCGAAGGTATCACGGAAGGTCTCGGCCCACTTGATGGCGCCCTCCATGTCACCGCGGTCGATGTATTTGGGAATGATGCCCGCGATGCAGGCGCTGGTGCAGATCATGCCCTTGGCGTGGCGGCGTAGGTTGTCGAGCGTCACGCGCGGCTTGTAGTAAAAGCCCTGCACGGCGGCCTCGGAAACCGTCTGCATCAGGTTGACGTAGCCCTCCTGGTCCTTGGCCAGAAGGATCATGTGGTAGAGCTCGGGCTTGTGGTCGCGGGCAAGGGTCTCGTCCGGCGTAAAGTAGACCTCGCAGCCAAATATGGGCTTAATGACCAGGGGCGGCTTGAGCTCGTCGATGTTGCCCTTCTCGTCCCACATGGCCATGTCCTTCACATACTGGGCATGCTCGCGCGGGTTTTCCTCGGGATCGGGCTCCACCAGCTCGTCGCGGCGGTCCTTTTCCAAGAAGGCCTTGTCGTGGCTCCAGGTTTTGTACTCGGGCGTGTTGTGGTTGACGGCGTCGCAGGCCAGCGCCAGGTCGGGTACGCCATACATGTAGCCGTGGTCGGTAATGGCCACGGCGGGCATGCCCAGCTCAACGGCACGATTGACCATATCCTGGATACGGGTTGCGCCGTCGAGCATGGAGAAAACAGTGTGATTGTGCAGATGGACGAATGCCATGTGATGAGCTCCGATGCGGGTTCGTGTTCTGACTGAACGATTTTACCCCACGGCACGGACAGCGCCCGAACCTAGCCAAACCCACACGGGCAGTCTTTTTGGGACGTGTCTTTTTTAGCTGCTTTGACCTGATTGCTTCATTCGTCGCAAAGGGGCCGGACCGCGACCCCATGTCGCGGTCCGGCCCCTGAGGAAAGCTCAGCTCAGGTCCTCGCCGTTTGAGGCAATTACCTTGCGATACCACTCGAACGATCTTTTCTTGCTGCGCCGACGTGTGCCGTGTCCTTCGTCATCGAGGTCGACATAAATGAAACCGTAGCGCTTGCGCATCTGGCCCGTTGCGACCGAAACCAGATCGATCGGTCCCCAGCACGTGTAGCCCAGGAGGTCCACCCCGTCGATTTCGACGGCGTCCTTCATAGCCTGGATGTGCTCGCGCAGGTAATCGATACGGTATCCATCATCCACAAAGCCGTTCTGATCCGGCTCATCCGGGGCTCCGAGACCGTTCTCCACGATAAAGAGCGGCTTTTCGTACCGGTCGTATATGTCGTTCATGGTGATGCGCAGCCCTGCGGGATCGATGAATCTGCCCCATGGCTCCATCTTGAGGTAAGGGTTGGGGGCACTCTTGAGTAGATTGGAGTCGAACTGCCCCTCGGTGTTTGCCTGCGCCACGCGCGTCGAGTAGTAAGAGAAGCCCACGAAGTCCACCGGATTCTGCGCAAGGACCTCCTCATCGCCCTCCGCCCAAGGAATCGCGAACCCTTGACGCTCATACTCCGTGAGCATGTAGCACGGATAGTGGCCGCGCACCTGCACGTCGGTGAACATGTAGTGCTTGCGATTCTCGTCCTGAGCCGTTTTAACGTCGGCAGGGTTGCAGGTAGCAGGATAGAAAATACCCGCATTGAGCATGCAGCCGATTTGCGCACCAGGGATGATCTCATGGCAGGCGCGCACCGCGCAAGCACTCGCCACGAGCACGTGATGCACCGCGTTATGAACGGAGACGTAGCGGTCCTCCCCCTCATCAAACACGATGCCTGCCGCCATGAAGCACGCAGAGGTCATGATGTTGATCTCGTTGAACGTGAGCCAAGAGCGCACTTGATTGCGGTAACGTGCGAACACAGTGCGAGCGAAGCGCTCAAACATGCCCACGAGAGCGCGGTTGCGCCAACCGCCGTATGCCGTAACAAGATGCATGGGCACGTCATAGTGGTTGAGCGTCACCACCGGCTCGATGCCCTGTTCGAGGCAGGTGCGAAACACATCCTCATAGAACGCGAGGCCCTGCTCGTTGGGTTCGGAGTCATCCCCGTTGGGGAATATACGGCTCCATGCGATGGAGAGGCGCAGAGCCTTGAAGCCCATCTCGCCGAAGAGCGCGATGTCCTCGCGGTAATGATGATAGAAATCGATGGCCTGTTGGGCCGGGTAGTAATGGTCGGACAGCGGCTCGAGCGGAACGTCGTCACCCCTGATGACGGCGAGACGGTCCCGCCCGTACGGCAGAAGATCCGCGTTGGCGAGCCCCCGCCCGCCCTCGTCCCAGGCACCCTCACACTGGTTGGCGGAAAGCGCGCCGCCCCAGAGGAAATCAGAACGCAATAGCATGGGAGTCCTCCTTATCTTGCTTTTAGTGCGAACGGGCACCACCATGCAGCGGTGCCCGTCCGGGTTCATGGGGCCCCAGTTCCGAGAAGAGACTCGTTGCGCTAAGGCACCCTTCTAGATGCAGCGCTTAAGCCTCAAGGGCCTCCTCGGCTTCCTTCTCGCCCGATTCGCGATTGTCGAAGCCAAAGACCATGCAGAGGGCGAATGTCACCGCAAAGCCAATCGCGCAGCTGATGGCGCCCGGAATGATGTCCTGGCTGAACTTGATGACGTTCATCCACGGGAAGCCGACTCCCGAGAAGACGAAGATGCGCGCGTTGAGCAGACCGCATGCAAGGCCGCCGGCCGCGCCGCCGATCATCGACCAAGCGAGCGCCTTCTTATCGCGCAAGAGGATGCCGTAAATGATGGGCTCGGATACGCGGCCGAGCGCATAGGTAGCGAAGGTAGTCCAACCGAGCTGACGGTTAGCCTTGCCCTTTGCACGGATGCCGTAGGCGAGCGCGACCGCAAGCGTCACGTAAACAACCACCGTCGTACCCGGAGTGCACACGGCGTCATAGCCCACCTCAAGCCAGCCGGGCATCATAGCGGTGAGAATCGGCACATGCATGCCGGTAGCGATCACGAGGTTCCACGTCGCACCGACCACCAGACCGCACAGCGGACCGGCGTTCGCGCCGAGCCAGATGATGATATCGGCGATGATGCCCATAATGAAGGAGACGGCGGGGCCGAAGACGCAGAGTGCAAGCGGCAGCATGATGAGCATGGTCCCCACTGGAATCACGAGGATGCGCAGCATGTCAGGGCAATGCTTCTTGATAAGCCCCTCTACGTAGGACTGAATCCACACGATGAGGATGATGGGAAGCACCGACTGTGTGTAATTCACCAGCGTCATGGGGATGCCGTAGACGTCGAACGGAGCGCCCTCCTCGACGATAGCGAGCATGCTCGGATGAATCATAATAGCAGCCGTCATGAGCGCGAGCACAGGACTCGTCTGGAACTTCTTGGCCGCCGCATAGGCACCGAAGATCGGCAGGAAGTAATATGCCGCGTCTCCCACCAAGGTGAAGAGCCGGTACATGCTGCCCTCCGCGGCTAGAAGGCCCGCGCCTTCCGGACCAAGCAAAATGGTGAACATGCGGAAGATACCCGCGATGCAGAACACGGGCAGAATGGGAGCGATAGAGCCGCTCACCGCATCGAGAATCAGATTGCCGATGCGCTTCGGAGCGAACCGCTCCTTCCAGGGAAGCCTCTCTGCTGCGTCCAGATCTTCATCAATCGCCGTCTGGACTTCAAAGCCGCCTTCCCTGCATACCGCGTCGTAGACCTTGTCGACGGTCGGCCCGATTACGAGCTGCACCTGGCCGCCAGCGTGCACCACGCTAATCACTTCGGGAATCGCATTGAGCTTGGCGTCATCTGCAAGCCCCTCGTCCTTAAGAACGAGGCGCAGACGCGTCATGCAATGCGTCGCGCTTGAAACATTCGCCTTGCCGCCCACCTCTTCGATGATTCTTTGGGCGAGTTTTTGATAGTTAGTCATCATTCCTCCTTTTACGCCACGAATCGTCGTGGCACGAGATGGTTCTCGTACTTTCGGAGGTCATGCCCTGCCCTAACACAGGTTACAATCCTTCTGGCCTGGGTTGTCAGCGTCCGGCTGTGCCGGATTCCGCCTTCGTACAGATACGGTTGACATGGAGCATGAAGTAAAGCTTCTCCTCGTCGGTGAGCTCCGTATGCCATTCCCGCTTCATATAGGTACAGATGTGGTCGATGCATTGCGCAAGCTCGGGAAACTCCTCGCGCGAATTCGCATAAAGCGGCAAATTGGCGCTGCTGAGGCTATCGTTACCCTTGATACGCTTGAACAGATACTGCACGTGTGTCGCAAACCGTGAGAACTCAAAAGACTCCCGATCGATGATGGTACGGAAATCGTACTCGACGATATCAGTGACATCGTTGAGCAGGCGCTCAAACGATTGGGCGCGATCGCTTGCCACAGTAACCTCTGCCCCAGTCTTTGCATTGACCAAATTCATGGCGATGCTTGCCACCTCTTCGCGCGGCAGCTCGACGCCCAACTCCTGCCGCACGCGCGCGGTAATGTAGCGGCCGATTTTGTATTCCAGCGGATAAAGCTGCTGCACATCATAGGTAAGGGGCATATCAAAACGAATGCCCTTCCTCTGCCGCGCAATCGCAAAGGCGATATGGTCGGCCATGATGAGCACGGCGTTGGGACTGAGTTCGTAAGGCAGCTCGTTCTCTACAATATCCATGATCTTTGCCGTAAACAGCACCACATCGGCAGGAAGATCCTGCATGATACGCTGCCCCTCGGCATCGATGCTATAGAACGTGCGCTCGATATGGTCCATCGCGAGCTCCCGGGGGAAGTCACCACCGAAGCCGACACCCTTGCCGAGCGCCACGACCTCGCGACCGCGACTATCTCGACAAATCACGGCGTTATTGTTGAGCTTTCTGATCGCCAGCATATCGATGCACCTCCTCTCTTGATGATAGGGCACTCATTCGGAGCTGAACAAAAAGGGCATGACCTCGGCAGAAAGCAGCACCCTACTTGCCTACGGTCATGCCCTAAAGTGACACCCGAATATATGTGCAATTGAATAACGAACGGAATCCGGATGGCCATGCTCCCCAAAGGGATAACAACCCATCACATGTATTTATAGGCCCACCCGAGATGAACGTCAAGTGTAAATTTGCGTAATCCGCACCCTTGATTGGCAACTTCATCCGCGTAATCCGCACCCCCGACTGATTCTGAGTTGCGGTGAAATAGTTCCTGATGGAGCCAGCTGGGCCGTAAAACAGGAACTATTTCACCGCAAGTTATGGGGAGACTGGGCGTGCGGACGGCCCTGGTGAGCTAGAGGTTGTAGGTGACCACCTGGGACTCGGCGGGGTTGGAGGGATCGGACTGCTCCACGCGGACGAACTTGACCGTCACCGTCTTAAAGCCCGCCTTGTGCAGAACATCCGAATAGACGCGCGCCTGCAGGGCGTGCTTCTCGAACAGCTGGTCGGGTGTCTCATCCGGCGTGCCACCCGTCTTGTAGTCGATGGCCAGTGCGCGTGACGGATCGGCCGGGTCGGTCGCCAGTGCATCGATGGCGCCCTCGGCATATGCACCGTAGCGGGCAATGTCCTTGTCCTCGCAGCCCAGCGAAAAGAACGGCACCTCGGCGCGAACGCACGGCCAGGCAAGCAGCTCGGCACGGACCGCCGACTTGAGCCAGCGGTCCAGGGCAACGTCGAAGCGCTCGCGCTGCTCCGGCGTCAGGCGCCACAGACGCGCCAGCGCATCGGCACGCGCGGCGGGCAGCTCATCGGCACCCATCTCGATCAGCCACTGGCAGGCGGCATGGAACGCCGAGCCCAGCGCCATGGGGTTGCCGGCGGGCTCGACAGCAGCCACGTCCGCATCCGTCATCTCGGAACCATCCGACTCCGCATCATCGCCGGCCTCGTCCATGGGCACGTGTGCCTCGGCGGCACGGTCCTCGGACTCGGCATGCAGCGCCGCGGCAATTGACGAGTAGCTGTACGAATCGCGCGCCGGATACGGGCAGGTGCCCATGCGCACGCCCACCGCCTGGGGATACACGAGCTCAAACGCATCGGGCTCGGGGTCGGCAGGACCGGGAACGGCGGCGCGGGCATCCGCACCGGCACCCTCCGGCTCCGCATCGCCGCGGACAAGCCTGCCTTCGGCATCAAGCGAAGCATTGGCCTCAAACGACTGCTCGCCAAAAGCAAAGTCAGCCAGCGAGATGAGCTCGTAGTCGCCCGGCTGGGAGTTGTCGAACACCAAACGGTCGGCATCGAGCTGCGGCATGTCCAGGCCGTCCGTCGGCAGAATACGACGCAGCACGTCGTAGGTCAGATCGGTCTCGACATCGAAGGTCGGCGCGCACAGCTTGCCGCGGCTCACGCCGGCATCCATCGCCAGAATGACCAGCTCGCGCGCTCGCGTCATGGCGACATAAAGCAGACGAGCCCGCTCCTCGAGCGAAAGCTGCAGGTCGTCGTTGCGCAAGTGAGCAAATGCCTCGGCGGGAGAACCCGTCGCGCAGACATCCTCCATGAGCTCTGGCGGCAGCCACAGCGACGTGCCCTTGCCCTTAAACGCGTGCTCAAACTGCTTTTTGACGTCATCGCCCTTTACGAACGTGCCGTCCGCGAGTTTAACGCCGTCGAAGCGTGCAGGCAGTGCCACGACCTGCGCTCCGCCCTCGACGCGACCCATCTGTGCCGCACCGGACGATTTGCGCACGCCAAAGCACTCCGCAACCGCCACGACCGGATACTCCAGGCCCTTGGACGCATGCACGGTCATGATGCGTACCGCGCCGTCACCCTCCTCGTTGAGCGCGCCCGGGGCTTCCTTGCCCGCCAGGAAGCGGTCAAAGGCCAGCGCAATGGAGCGCGGCGAGTTACCGAACTCGGCCTCGGCCTCAACCACAGCATCGAGCGCCTTGAGCACGTTGGCGGCAATGGCCTTGCCCTCGGGACCACGCTGTGCCAGACGCACAAACCAGCCCGAAGCGTTGACCACGTCGCGCGCGATCGCCGCGAACGAATCGCGGCCCACACGACGAAGCGCATAGCATAGCACCTCGCGGGCGCGCGTCACGAGCGGCAGGCTCTGCAAGCCCGGCACATCGGAATCGCTCATGATGCCCGCGTCGATGTTGCGGCGCGAGGTCTCCCCCGTCTGGTCGTCCAGCTTGGTCGCCAGCGCCAGGAACTCCTGGGCGCCGAGCGCAAACATCGGCGAGGCCAGCAGCGGCATAAGGCCCTGCGCCGTATCGGCCGGATTGGCGAGCGCGCAGACTAGGGCGCGCACCGTCTGCACCTCGGCTGCCTGGGCAAAGACCGAGCCACCCGCGATCACGCAGTCGAGTCCTTGGTCGCGGAAAGCCTGGGCATAGACGTCGGCGTTGGTCATGCGGCCCAGCAGCAGCACCATGCCGCCCTGGGGCTGACCGGCATCGGCAAGCGCGCGGAACCGCTCTGCGATCGCGCGGGCCTTGGCCTGTGTGCGCTCCTGCGTACTGCCGCCGGCAACAAAGAGGGCCTGACGACGCGAGGCGTCTGCCACCAGCGTGTCCTTGCGGCCGTCGCTCGCCTCAAGATCCAAAAAGCCCTGCATCAGGCCGCCGTCGTCGCCGTCGAAGACGCGAGCCACATAGCGTAGCACCTCGTCGTGGCTGCGGAAGTTGCGCACGAGCTTAACGAGCTCGCCAGCAGGGGCGTCGGCCGCGGCAGTCGCCTCGGGCGCGGCAGACGAGCCCACCTTGCGCTCCTGGCGACGGAACACCTCGACCTCCGCCCCGCGGAAGCGGTAGATCGACTGCTGTGCATCGCCTACGGTACACAACGCGCGCTCCCCCGCACCCGTCAGGTAACGGATCAGGTCGACCTGCATCTGATCGGTATCCTGGAACTCATCGATCATGACCATCTTAAAGCGACCCTCGTATGCCGCTCGGATGGCCGGGTAATCGCGCAGGGCCTCGTAGGCCATGCGCAGCAGATCGTTGTTGTCGAGGGCAGACTGGCCGGCCTTGAGCGCGCGGTACTCAGCCTCTACAGCACGGGCAAGCCCCACCAGTGCCTCGAGCGCGGGACCGCCGCAGGCCAGCACGATATTGATAAACGCATCGGCGGCCTCTGCCTTGAGTAGCTCCACCTGCTCCTTAGGGAATGCCTTGCTCGCGCGCGGCATGGTGCACGACATCATGAGTCGCGCCGCATCGGCCATGGTCTTGCCGCTCGCCTCGAACGCGTCGATGGCATCGAGCGCCGTCTGCGCTTTTTCGGTCGCGGCCTTGCTTGCGCCCAACGCCGATCGATAGGCATCGGCAAGGGCCGAGGTGTCGGCCTGGCCGCGCGCCACGCGCACGTCGTCCATACCGCCCGGCAGCTGGCTCGAGAGCTCCAGCAGGTCGCGCACCAGACCCTTGATGGTCGTGCCGGCGCCAAAGGGACCGCCCTCGCCCGCCATGGGATACCAGGCGTAGAGGGCCTTGAGCGATGCCGCGAGCTCGGGGGCGGCATCGGGCGCCGTCGCGCGGGCCAGCACATGCTCAACAGCCTGATCCATAAGCTCATCGGTATCGGTAAGCACCGTGAACTCGGGATCGATGCC
Source organism: uncultured bacterium (assembly GCA_905215905.1). Classification (GTDB taxonomy): domain Bacteria; phylum Actinomycetota; class Coriobacteriia; order Coriobacteriales; family Coriobacteriaceae; genus Collinsella. The sequence continues at coordinate 83,976 of CAJMRI010000008.1, forward strand.
CAGCTCCAACGCATGCGCGCGCAGGATGCGCGAACACATACCGTGAATGGTCGAGATCCAAGCGTCGTCGACGGTCAGGGCCTCCTCGTCCATACCCTCTTCGATAAGCGCGCGACGCACGCGGTCGCGAATCTCGGCCGCGGCATCTTTGGTAAAGGTAATGGCGAGCACCTGATCCAGATGCTCGACAAACGGACCGGATTCGGGCGAGAGCGCGTAGACGATGCGGCGCGTGAGGGTAAAGGTCTTGCCCGAACCGGCGCCCGCCGAGACAAACAGCGGACGGTCGAGCGTTTTGACGACTTGCAGTTGTTGCGGCATCAAAGTCGAAAGATCCATGGTCTACACGTCCCTCCTTACAAACGTTCCTTCGTGGTTATACGAGCAGCGCGCATGCGCGGCCTGAGCCGACGTCGGGTCGACGGCGGCAACGTCGCCTGCCTCGAGTTCGTGCAGGCGCTCGGCGATGCCGGCCTCCACGCGATCGAGCAGGGCGTCGAAGTCCATGCTGCCACCCTCGCCGGGAAAGCCCTTCTTAAGCCCCGGGATGCGGCCGTCACCACGCTCCTCCTCGAGCAGCTCGGCACTCGCGGCGCCACGCAGCGCCGGTTTGCCGCCCTTGGTCGAAAAATAGAGCGCCGCACGGGCATCCAGATCCAGCGCCCGGCGCATGGCCTGCGCATAGATAAGCGTCTGGGTATGGGGCGGCAGCCACCGCGGGTCGTCGATGGCGGCCTCGCCCGATTCCTCGTCGCGCACCGTGGGGTCGGCGAGTTTAAACTCCTCAACGCCCGTGCGATGCTTGTAGTCGATTACCACGGCGCGATTCTCGGCATCCACATCCACGCGGTCGATGCGCCCGCCGAGCGGCCAACCGGCATACTCGACCTGGAGCTCGTTGAACGCAAACTCCAGGTAGCGCGGAGCAAAGGGGGTGAGCGCCTCGGACTCGTAGGCAAGCACGCCCTCCAGCTGCGGCAAGATCTCAGCCACCTGGCGCTCCTCCACTGGAGAGAGCGGCACCAGCGGGCCCTCGGTACCGCGCTTGCCCGCATGCTCGGCCAGGGTCTCGGCAAAGACCTCGCGCAACAGCCCCTGCGCGCGCGGCAGATTCATGGGCGTCACGCGCTCCATGCCCTCCTGCGGAAGACGTGCATGCAAGTGCTCCAGCACGTCATGGACAAAGTTGCCCTTCTCCATGTTGCCAAAGCCCGCATCGATGGACTGAGGTTTGACGCGATACGAGACGAACCAGCACAGCGGGCAGGTGGAATAGGCCTCGATCTGCGAGGCGGACGTCAGGCGCGGCACGAGCGGCGCGCCCTCGCCCTCGCCATCGCGACGGCGCAGGACCAAATACGGCACGGCCTCGGCACTCAGATGCTGAGGGGCTTCACAGGTCACGCGCTCGCGCTTGAGACCTTCGCCTGCCGCGGGATCGAAGTCCCTTACGATATCGCCCTCACCCACGCACTTCGCCTTGTCGGCGTCAGCGGCCTTAGCGTCACCAGTGGCCTTAGCATCGTCAGCGGCCTTAGCATCGTCAGCGGCCCTAGCATCGTCAGCGGCCTTGTCGGCGTCAGCGGCCTCGGCGTGCGCCCGCAGCTCGGTCCACACGGCAGCCGGATAGCACTCGCGCGCCTGGCGATCGTGCGTCACGCGGGCGAGCGCAACCGGACCACGCGACGCTTGCATCGCACGGCCAAAGCGCACGCGCAGCAGGGCCGCAGGCTCAAGCGTCACGCCCTCGCGACCAAGGCTCGCCGTCAGCGTAGCCAGCGGTCCCTCCTCGTGCGAGAGCGGATAGCTGTCCAGATCGACATCGGCAAACAGCACAGCATCGTAGCTGCCGGGGCGCAGAGCCGCCGCATCGGCAAGCGAAGCAAAACGAACCTGAGCACGTGGCGCACGGTCAACCTCGTAGGTCTCGTAATCGTAGGCGGTACTACGCTTGTCCACCTTGGTGCGAATGCCATCGAGCACGGGCACGATCGCGGCCTGCGACACGTCGAGCGCGCGGGCGCCATTCATAAGGATGCCGATGACGTGGCGCAGCAGGGCCACCTCCGCTTGGCGACGGGCTTGGCCATCCAAGCTGCCCAGCGAGCGATCGGGCAACGCCTCGGCAACGGCAAGCATGGCCTTGAGCGCCGTCACGGGCTTGTCACGCCACAGCGCCTGGAACACGTCCGAGACCACGCACGGCACGTTCTTAAACCAGTTCTCGTCGCTCGCCGCCTTGCGCGCGCCCCTCACCTGGCCTTGGACGCTCTGCAGCAGGCTCTTAACGCCCGCGGTAGTCTTGCTGCGCGAGAGACGCATATTCTTATCGAAGGTACGGGCATTGACGGCATCAGCGCCCGAAAGCGGACTGTAAATCCAGTCGGTAAGCTCCGGCGCGGGCCACCACTCAGTCTTAGAAGCTGCCCCTTCGTCGGCGGCCTTCATACGCTCGATCAGGTTGGCGAGCGCCGTGAACTGCCTGCCCGCAATGGATTGAGAAAACGCCGTGAACTCAACTGTCTCGGCAGCGATATGACGAGCCGCCAGACGAGAGGCGAGCTCACCGAACAGCTGGGGTGCCCGGGCAGAAACAACGAGCACGCGTACGGGGTCGGCGGGCGTTGCAGCAGCCTTATCGTCCTTGGACTCCTTGTGCGTTTTCGCCAACTTATCGATGGCGTCCGCATAAGCATGGGCACGGGCATGGGGGCCGGCGACCTCAATAAAGGCAGGCTGAGCGGCGGTCCCGCAAGCGGCATCAGACGCGACGGCGTCCTCCCTCAGCGGCGCGGCCTCGAACAGCACACCGCGGGCATCAAATGCCGCGGCAAGCTCCTCGCGCATCGCCGCCTGCTCGCAGGCAAGCAGTACGACGACCTCTCCCCCATTGTTCGCCACGGCAGACAGCAGCTCGAGCAGGCCGTGCGTAAACGACGTGATACCGCGCACGCATACGGCGCGGGTGCACGCCGGCAGGTTATCGGCCAGGGCATCGGCCATAATGTCAGCCGCCTCGCAGGGCTCGACCATATCTCGACGGTCCAAACCGCGCGCATAGGCGCACAAAAGTTCAAACACGCGAGCCTCGGCGTCGCTTTTGGGCTTGGGCTTGCAAACGTTGTCGCAGCAACGCTCGGTGCCTGTCCCTGCCACACCCGGCAGCACATCGCGAGCCATACGCGCGAGCATACGCACCGTGCCCTGGCTGCGCGAAAGCGGCTGCAGGTCGGCGTCGTCGAGGCGCGCTACCATGTCCGAAAACAGCATCTGGCGCTGCAGGTTGTCGACGAAACCGCGCCCGTCGCCCAAAAGCTCCCAAAGCGAGCGAAGCCACGATGTAGGCGTCTTGTAGTCAATACCCAGCGAAACGCCGGCTTCCGCCGCATCATGACGGCACAGGTCGAGCTCAGCAAACGTTGGCGCCAGCAGCACGGCACGCCCGTGGCGGGCAATAAGGTCGGCAAGCAGCGCCGCCTCGGCATCGCTCAAATCCGCGCCGGCGTTGGTGGTATAGATTCGAACAGGCATGGTCCTCCACTCAAACCGTTCGCAATATTCAATGTTTCCATCCTACCCGCCCGCGCGGACAGATTTGCCCCACGCCAACAGATTTGACCCCTTGGAGACGGAGGAAAATGGATCACCGAGGAGGTCAGTCTAACCCAGCGATCCGTTTTCCTCCGTCCCCAAAGGATCAAAAAACCGCCCCCGAAGGGACGGTTCTGCGCAATTCGTTTGTTGCCGCTGGCCTACTCGCCATCCTCCAGTTTGATGAGGATCTTGCGATAGCCGCCGTACTCGCCGTTGAGTGCCTTTGAAACGCGGCTCACCGTAGTGGACGAAGCGCCGGTGCGGGCCTGAACCTCAACATAAGGCTCGCCCTCATCCAGATAACGCGCAACCTGCAGACGCTGCGATAGATCGCAGATCTCGCGCGGCGTGCAGATATCGGTCAAAAACGCTTGGATATCCTTCTCGTCATCCAAAAGACTAAATGCGTGGACCAGCTGCTTGACATCAGGCTTGTCAAACATGTTCTCGATATTCATCGATCACCGCCAAACCCGCCAAAAGGCATCGAAGTTGATACTGACATCGGGCATCGTTCGCCCGTTCTATGCAATAGGGCAACGCGTGTGGCTTTTGCCCGTAGCAGTTTAGCACACCACCAAACTAAAGCGACAAAACTCTCTGCCAGCGGCGCATTTTCTAGGACGAACGCCGTTTTGAAACCGAATGCGCACGTAAGCTCCACGAATATCTGAGACAATGGGCGGCCGAACAAGGCGGCACACCCGAGCGGCCGTCCAAGCTGCCGCAGCAAACCGCTTCACGCGACACCGACGCACCCTGCGCAAGAAAGGATTCACACCATGCGCTTTATGCTTAACTGGCTCTTTACCTCGATCGCCATCGCGATTGCCACGTTCCTCGTTCCCGGCATCCAGCCCTTCGGTTTTGCCGAGGCCTGGGTCTGTTTCGCCTTCGTGGGACTGTTCCTGAACATCGTCGATTCGCTCGTCAAGCCGTTCCTGACGGTCATCTCGCTGCCGCTCACGATCATTACGCTGGGTATTTTTCAGCTCGTAGTCAACAGCTTTATGCTCGAGCTGGCCAGCTATCTGTCGGTCAATCTGCTGGGCGCGGGTATCTCCATCGCCAGCTTTGGATCGGCCTTTATGGGCAGCATCCTGGTGTCCATCATGCGCAGCATCCTCGACAGCATCGCCGAGGGCTAAAACGGCCATTCCGACCGCGCCCGTCTCAACAGCCCAAAACGAAGGCCGCCCATCGCAAAAATGGGCGGCCTTCTTATTTGCCAAGTCTCAAAGGGCGAGAGAATCTGCCATTTCCACCCCGTCCCCAAATGGCAGGTGGGCTAGATCACGTAGTCGTAGCCTTCGTTGGGAGCGACAAGTTGATCAAGCGTCACACCGTCGAGGTAGTCGTTGATGAGCTTGTCCAGGTTCTTCCACACGTCGAGCGTGGGGCACTCGTCAGAGCGCGAACAACCCTTGCAGTCGCCATCCAGGCAGGCGACCGGCGCCAGGCTGCCCTCGGTCAGGCGCAAGATCTCGCCCACCGTGTACTGCTCGGGCGGGCGCGTGAGCACATAGCCGCCGCCCTTGCCGCGCATGCCCGAGAGCATGTTGGCGCGCACGAGCGTAGCCAGAATATTCTCGAGGTACTTCTCCGAAATCCCCTGGCGCGCCGCGATCTCTTTGAGCGGGATGCGACCGGCCGCCTGATGCTCGGCCAGGTCGACCATAACGCGCAGGGCATATCTGCCCTTTGTGGAAACCAACATATATAGTGCTGCCTTTCGGTCTTTTAGTCCGTTGAAATTCTAGCCGAAAAATTGGCTTTGAAAATACCCGTTCCGGTCAAGATGGTTAATCAACTTGCAATAATCTCCTATTTCCTATTGCATTACTAGGCTTTGGTGTCTACTATGCTTCCCAACAGCTAAACGAACAACCTATAAGGTTTATGGGTTTAGCTGCTAGACACACCGTAAAACCACACGGTATCCAGTCATTTGAACACTTTGGAGGTTCATCATGAGCAAGGTTTACACGTCCATCGATCAGCTTATCGGCCACACCCCGCTCCTGGAGCTCACCCACTTTGAGGCCGATGAGGACCTCAAGGCCCGCGTGCTCGTCAAGCTGGAATACTTCAACCCCGCCGGATCCGTTAAAGACCGCGTCGCCAAGAACATGATTGACGAGGCCGAGAAGGCAGGCAAGCTCGTGCGTGGCGGCGACTACACCATCATCGAGCCCACGAGCGGCAACACCGGCGTCGGCATCGCCTCGGTGGCGGCCGCCCGCGGCTACAAGGTGATCATCACCATGCCCGAGACCATGTCCGTCGAGCGCCGCAAGCTGATGCAGGCATACGGTGCGCAGCTCGTGCTCACCGACGGCTCCAAAGGCATGAAGGGCGCTATCGCCAAGGCCGAAGAGTTGCAGAAGGAGACCCCCAACAGCATCATCGCCGGCCAGTTTGTGAACCCCGCGAACCCGGCCATTCACAAGGCCACGACCGGCCCCGAGATCTGGGACGACACCGACGGCAAGGTCGACATCTTCGTCGCCGGCGTCGGCACCGGCGGCACCGTGACCGGCGTGGGCGAGTTCCTCAAGGAGCAAAACCCCGAGATTCAGGTCGTCGCCGTCGAGCCCGCCACCTCCCCGGTGCTCTCTAAGGGCCAGGCCGGCCCGCACAAGATCCAGGGTATCGGTGCCGGCTTTGTGCCCGACGTCCTCGACACCCAGGTCTACGACGAGATCATCCCCGTCGAGAACGACGACGCCTTTGCCACCGGCCGCGCCGTGGGCCACAAGGAGGGCGTGCTCGTGGGCATTTCGTCCGGCGCCGCCGTGTGGGCCGCACTGCAGCTGGCCAAGCGCCCCGAGAACGAGGGCAAGACCATCGTGGCGCTGCTCGCCGACACCGGCGAGCGCTACCTGTCCACGGCACTCTTCCAGGACTAAGGTCTGTTGCCCATAGGTTGAGCCCAGGATGAACCGGTCTCCTCTCTCCCGGCAGTCTGAGCCCATCCCATCAGGGCGCCCCACGAGTCGTCCGAACTTGCTACAATGTCTGCGGCGCGGAACCAGCCTCCCGCGCCGCTTTTCTTTTTTGGCCACATGCCACCAAGGAGAACCTCCCCATGCACAACAAGCGCGTGCTCGTCGCCATGAGCGGCGGCGTCGATTCCAGCGTGACCGCGTATCTGCTCAAAAGTCAGGGTTACGAATGTGTCGGTGCCACCATGCGCCTCACCTGCCCCGCGCCCGATCCCACCACGGGCATGAGTAAGGTCGACCGCGACATCGCCGATGCAAAGGCCGTCGCCGAGCGCCTGGGGATACCCCATCACGTGCTCGACTTGCAGCAAACCTTCGACCGCAACGTTGTCGAGCGTTTTATGAACGCCTACCAGGAGGGGCTGACGCCCAATCCGTGCATCATCTGCAACCGCCATATTAAGTTTGGCGCGTTGCTGGATGCGGCGCTGGATATGGGCTGCGACTACATCGCCACAGGCCACTATGCCAAAACGAGCCAGGCGCCCGACGGCACCTGGCAGCTGCATCGCGGCGAGGACCCCAAAAAGGACCAGAGTTACTTTTTGTATTCGCTCACGCAGGAGCGCCTGGCGCACACGATCTTTCCGCTGGCAGGCCTAGACAAAGAGCGCGACGTGCGCCGCATAGCCGCCGAGCAGGGCTTTACCAACGCCCAGAAGGCCGAAAGCGAGGACATCTGCTTTATTCCAGACGGTGACTACGCGGGCTATATCGAGCGCCGTTGCGAACATCCCGCTGCACCGGGCGACATTGTGTGGCGCGACGGCAGCGTGGTCGGGCGCCACAACGGCGCGCTGCGCTACACCATCGGCCAGCGCAAGGGCCTGGGCGTCGCGATGGCGCATCCCGTGTACGTAACGGGTGTCGACGCCGTCAACAACACCGTACATCTGGGCGAGGCAGAGGACCTGACGGCCACGGCGCTCACGGCCAACGACTGGATCTGGAGCGCCCCTGCCGACCGCATGGAGGCCGAGCTGGATGCCGGCGGCATCCGCGTGGGCGCCAAGTACCGCTACCGACAGAAAGACCAGGCAGCGATCCTTACGTGCGACGAAGACGGGCAAATGTTGCTGACCTTTGACGAGCCGCAGCGCGCCATCGCCCCCGGCCAGGCTGTCGTTATATACCGCGGCGACATCGTCCTGGGCGGCGGCACCGTGACCGGCGCACTTAAGTAGCCGCGGGTTTATCGCTGCACGTGTCGAAGTACCTCAACAGCGGCACCAACCTCGATTATGCGACGCTCGAGGCCGCGGCGGATGGCCTCGAGTCGACCCTCCGCCGTGGCCCATTCGCTCTGCGAAAGAATCTCGATCGCCTCATCAACAAATCCGTTGAGCCGCGATGAATCGAACCAATCGAGCAAATCCGCAAGCGCCAGCTGGACGGAAGGGTCGGGCCCAAACGGCTTAGCGGAAAACCCAAACTCCCCAGCTGCGAGCACGGCAGTTGGCACGTTGTACCACAGGCAGTTGCCGCTATCGAACAGCGGAGCAGGTTTTATCTCCAGGGTGTCGACATTGCGGATGATGCCGAAGTTTCGCCAATGGCGGTCGCTGTTGGCCAAAAGGGCATCGCAGACAATCATCTGCGACATAGACCTTCTCACAGCGGCCTCATCGGCACCATGCTTGCCAAGGCAGCGACAGTATCGATCGTATGTCGAGTTTCCCCGCTGGCCACCAAGTGCGCCCTTAACGTAAACAGCCGGAACGTATTCCTCGCGGCCGTCAAGAAAATCCTCGCACAGGCACGCGGGGCCATCGAACATCCGCTCAACCGTATAAGGAACAAACTCGCCCTCCGACAGCAAGCGACGATGCAGAGCCGTTGCAACCGCCTCGTTAAAGGGCCGTTGGTCGTCCATGCCGCATCCCTTGACCAGAACGCGAACACCGTTGCGAATCATCCACGATTTAGGGAGCTCGCCCTCGGACGTGTTATCAGGATTTTTAAGACCGATGCCTTCCAGCCAACCCGAACGCTCTTCGGGTGCCGATCGCTCAAATTCGTTCTCAAAGTAATTGATGTTTTGCCATTTGAGTTCGGCGCAATCGGCCGGCCGCAGCCAATAGCAATCCGAAAGCGATAAGCCCAGGCACTGAACCGGCACCTCAATGCCACTGGCAATTCCCAGTTCACGATAGCGCGAGACGAGTCCGGGGCGGACGTCAGGCACCGACCGATGGCTCCACCACACGTTGAGCTCCCGTTTATTCACCGTAGGAGAAGAACTCGAGCACGTGCCAAACGGCATCCTCTGCGCATCGAGCACCTCGGCGATTTCGAAGGGAAACTCACGTGTCGGATCAAATGAGACATGCGCGACCTCATGGTCGGCCGACATCAGCGTAAACTTGCGCCCCACATCGGCCGCAGGACGGCGTCCACGTTTGCGGACCTTTTGATAAGCGAGCGCAGAATCATACTCAACCATCTTCCGTCCGCCCACAATATCGCACGCGAGCGTTCCCGATGCGGCAAGTTGCGATATGCGGGCTTTCGTAACGCCCAACAGGCGGGCGGCATCACCCATAGATAAGTACTCAGATGTATTCATATGCCGCATCACCTCGTTAAGTAATTTACGCGTTTAGTTAACATATTACATACATCATAATACTAAACGACCTAAGGCGAAAAAAGGCCCGAGAAATCGGGCCTTAGCGATTGGTCAGCCGAGTCGCAAACTACTTCCCTAGCGCTGGACGTAGGCGCGAACGAGCTCGTAGGTGTTGCGCACACCGTCGATGTGGCTGCGCTCGTAGTTGTGGCTCGCGTACACGCCGGGGCCGATCAGACCATGGCGAATGTCATAGCCGGCCGAGAGCGTGGCCTCGACGTCGGAGCCGTAGTGCGGGTACACATCGATGGCGTAATCGAGCTCCAGCTCGCGCGCGATGTTGGACAGCGTGGTTACCAGGTCGTAGTTGTACGGACCACCCGAATCCTTGGCGCAAATCGAAACCATGCGCTCGGTGCAGCCAAGGTCGTCGCCCACGCAGCCCATGTCCACGCTGATCATCTCGCGCGTGTCGGCCGGCACGAAGGCACCGCCGTGGCCGACCTCCTCGTACACCGTAAAGAGCAGCGATACCTTGCGCGAAAGCGTCACCTCGCCGCCAGCAACGGCGCGGGCCAAACCCAGCAGAATCGACGCGGACAGCTTGTCGTCCAAGAAGCGGCTCTTGATGTAGCCGCTCTCCGTCACCGTGGTACGCGGATCCATGGCGATGATGTCGCCGGTCTGAATACCCAGCTCGAGCACATCGTCCTTGCTGTCAACGTTCTCGTCGAGCAGGATTTCCATGTTCTTCTCGATGGTCTTAACCGGCTCATCGGCCACATGCGCCGAAGGCTCGGTATTGAGGACCACGCCCGTATACACATTGCCGTCACGCGTGTAGACGGTGCAGTTCTCGCCATCGGCCGTAGACC
>CAJMRI010000009.1:0-88536 GCA_905215905.1 uncultured bacterium
GGCCAGGCCCGATTTTGCCTCTTGACAATGTCCTGCTCATATTAAAAGGAACGTCGCCAGCTGCCGGATTAGGAGAGACTCTCCAGCACGCGACGGAGCTCATGCTGAACGGCGTGGTCGCGGTTGCAGCCTACGACACGATCGGCCACCGCCTTGAGCGCGGGGCGCGCGTTTTCCATCGCGCAGCCCGTGCCGACAAAGCGAATGATCTCGTAGTCGTTCATCGAGTCGCCAAACGCCATGACCTCGTCGCGACCAATGCCGTAATGCTCCGCGAGCTGCGCGATACCCGAGGCCTTCGACACACCAGGCTGCATGGCATCGATCCACGCGTTGCCCGAAGGCGCAAAAGTAAAGAGCTGACCAAGTTCGCGCTGTAGCACGTACGCACTGTCCATAACCGCACTGTCGTCGCAAAAGATACTCGCTTTGATGATATTTACGCTGGGATCGGGCAGCTCCCAAATACGCTCGGCATTGGGAAGGTCCTTATCGACCTCACGCACGAACTTGCACTCGTCATCGAGCAGGAAGGACTTGGTTCGGTCAAAGAGCGCAAGATGCAGATTGGGAAACGTCCTGACGGCTTGGGCGAGCCTTCGAATCGCCAGGTGCGAATACACCTCGCGGTCTACCATTTTGCCGTCGGCGAAGACCTGGGCACCGTTAGCTGCGACAAAGTCCATCTTGTCGCGAACGGGCGCAAAGAACTCGCACAGGCGATCGTAGCGACGACCTGACGATGCGGCGAAATGCACGCCATGCTCGTGTAGCGCCAGAATCAGTTCGTAGGTCTCGGGAGGCACCTGGCCGTTTTCGTCAAGCAATGTGCCGTCCATATCGGATGCAATCAGTTTAAACATAGAAAAGCTCCCTTCGGGCTTGTTGGAATCGAACGTGTATCCGATTCCAACGTACCCAAAGGGAGCTCAAATAAGACTCCGCGGGCGTAAACGTTACAAGGACCTGGCAAATAGCTCACACATGCCAGAGGTCTCACGGTCGCGGCGTCAGGCGACACGCCACCCCGACGGATAGTCGTTTAAGAACGTCCCCGATGACTAGTCGGCGTAGGTGAAGGTCGTGACGTCGAACATGCCCTCGGGGCGGATGCGGAGCGTCGGGATGACCGGCAGGGGCAGGAAGATGATGCCCATGATGGGGTCGAGCGGCGGCTCGATACCCATGGCGCGCGCCTTGACCATAAAGTCGTCGTGCTGCGCGGCGACATCCTCGGCCGTGCCCTCGCTCATAAGGCCACCGAGCGCCAGCGGAATGCGCGCCACGACCTCGCCGTTGCGCACCAGCACGTGGCCGCCCTGGCCCACGGCCTCAACGGCAGCCATCATGTCCGCCGCATTGTCGCCCACCACGCACACGTTGTGCGAGTCGTGGCCAATCGTGGAGGCAATGGCGCCACCCGTGATGGTAAAGCCGCGCACCCAGCCGCGACCGATATGCTTGCCAACCAAGCCCAGACCCGCGGGGCCGTCACCGTCGGCGCCCTCGGCCTGCAGCGACACGCCGCGGCCGTGGCGCTCGATCAGCATAATGCGGCGCAGGCCCTCGGCACTCTCGGGGCGAACCATACCCGTGATAGCCATACCCGGGATGACATCGATAACGGCCTCGCCCGGCTTAAAGGCATAGTCAAACACGTCGAGCGAAAGCTTCGGCAGCTTAACGGAGGCGCGAAGCTCATCGGCAAGCGCCGCAACCTCAGCCATCTCGGGTGCGATCTCGCCCACAAAGGTGCCGTCCTGCGCCACCAGAGCACCGGCGGCATATACGCGATGCGGAGCCGTGGCGAACGTCAGGTCATTAAGCACCAGCAGGTCGGCGCGCTTGCCCGGGGCAATCGCACCACGCAGCTCGTGCGGGTCGCGGCAGCCGTGATCCAGGCCAAACGCCTCGGCCGTGGAGAGGGACGCCATAGAGATAGCGACCACGGGGTCGATACCGGCCTCAATCGCCACGCGGCAGGCATTGTCGATCATGCCAGTCGCAAGCGCATCGGAAGGGGCGCGGTCGTCAGTCGCAAAGCAGCAGCGGCGGGCGCGCGCGGGGTTCTCCAGCAGCATCGGCGACAGATTGGCCAGGTCATGGCTGCACGTACCCTCGCGCAGCATCACGTACATGCCACGAGACAGTTTATCGAGCGCCTCCTCGGGAATCGTCGACTCGTGATCGGCGATAATGCCCGCCGCGGCATAGGCATTAAGGTCCTTGCCGGCAACGAGCGGTGCATGGCCGTCGACCTGCTTGGACGGCGTCTGGTTGGCAGCATCGATGCGAGCACAGGTCTCGGGGTCGGCCATAAAGACACCCGGCAGGTTCATCATCTCGCCCAGGCCAAAAACATCGCCCGGATGCTCGGCAAAAAACGCCTGCATGTCAGCGGCGGTAATCACAGCGCCCGCTTGCTCATCGGGTAGCGCGGGCACGCACGAGGGCATCATGTACTTGATGGAAATGGGCGCGCGGCGACCGTCCTCGATCATAAAGTGCAGGCCGTCCAGGCCCGCCACGTTGGCGATCTCGTGGCTGTCGGCAATGGCAGTGGTGGTACCGCGCGTCGCCGCCATGCGCGCATACTCGGCGGGGCGGATGTTCGAAGACTCGATATGCAGATGCCCGTCAATAAAACCAGGAGCGAGATAGCGACCCTGGCAGTCGATGACCTCAGTTGCCTCGTAGGTGTCAGCGGCATCGTCGCGACCATCGTAGAGCACGCCGACGATCAGACCGTCCTTGACGGCAACGCTACCGGGCGCCACGCGCTGACCGTACACGTCGACAATCTGCGCATTGGCAAACAGCGTGTCGACGGGCACGCGCCCCTCGGCAGCATCGATCACAGACCTCATGACCTCAACGGACATACATACTCCTTTAACCGTAGAAAAAAGCTGCGGAGCGGACAGACCTTCACCGCAGCAAGCCAATAGCCATTGTATGCCAAAAAGAAAGTCCCGCTAACACCCCTTCCGCTTAACGGCACCGCCAAATGATCCCTCCGTCCCCAAGGGATCGTCGCAACCAAAAAGGCCGCAGTCGGGATTCCCGGCTGCGGCCTTATTGCACTTGTGAGGTCAACTCGCTCGTTAGACCAACTTAAAGCCCTTGCGCTTGCCCACGGAGAGGGTGTCGCCCAGTTTGAGGGCGCTCGGATCGATGTTGTAGCTCTTGGGAGCCACAGCCTTGCCGTTGATCTTGACGCCGCCGCCGTCGATGTCGCGGCGGGCCTGACCGGCGCTGGCCGAAAGGCCCAGGTCCTTGAGCAGGCCAGCGAGGTAAATCTGGCCCTCGTCGTTGACGGTCAGCTCAACGTGCTTCTCGGGGAAGTCGGCAAGCTGGCCCTCCTTGAACACACGGTCGAACTCGGCCTGGGCCTCGTCGCCGGCGCCGGCGCCGTGGTAGGTGTCGCACAGGTCGCGGCCTAGAGCGCGCTTGAGCTCGTAGGGGTCGGCGGAACCGTCGGCCAGGGCGGCATCGATCTTGTCGACCTCGGCCGGGGCGAGCGAGCTGGCCAGACGATAGTACTTGCCGATCATCTCGTCGGGGATGGACATGGTCTTGCCGAACATATCCTTGGGAGCGTCGGTCAGGCCGATGTAGTTGCCATAGGACTTGGACATCTTGCGCACGCCGTCGGTGCCCTCGAGCAGCGGCATGGTAAGCGCGATCTGCGGCTCCATGCCCATCTTCTCCATGAGCTCGCGGCCGGCGAGCAGGTTGAAGAGCTGGTCGGTGCCGCCCATCTCGACGTCGGCCTTGATCTGCACGGAGTCGAAGGCCTGCATCACGGGGTACAGAAACTCGTGCAGGGCAATCGGCGTCTGGGACTGGTAGCGCTTGGTAAAGTCGTCGCGCTCAAGGATGCGGGCGACGGTGAACTTGGAGCACACCTGCAAAAGACCGGCCAGGTCCATCGAAAGGATCCAGTCGCCGTTGTGCACGATGGTGGTCTTCTCGGGGTCCAGGATCTTCATGGCCTGGCTCACGTAGGTCTCGGCGTTGGCCTCGATCTGCTCCTGCGAAAGCTGCGGACGGGTGGAATTCTTGCCCGAGGGGTCGCCGATCAGCGCGGTACCGTTGCCGATGATGAGGGTGACGTTGTGGCCCAGGTCCTGGAACTGGCGCATCTTGCGCAGGGGCACGGCGTGGCCCAGGTGCAGGTCGGGGCTGGTGGGGTCGACGCCGAGCTTGATGTTGAGGGGCTCGCCCTTCTCAAGCTTCTTGCGAAGGTCGGCCTCGGGGACGATCTTCGCGGCGCCCGAGGTGATGATACGCATTTGCTCGTCAACAGACAGCATTGGGTATCCTCCTTTTGCCATAGCACCCTCACCGGATACGGCGGTGCTGGAAGTTCATAAACTCTCTTATGATAACCAAAACGGCGCGGCCGAACACCTACGACAGGAAAATCCTCGTCCTGCCGCACGCATCAACGGCGACCGGCAGGCGCATGCCGTCGCGCTCGACCAAATATCGTGTTTGCTGACGGCGCGAGCAGTCACGGCAACGGATCTGCCCCGTTGCATCCGTGGCGCAGGCGCCCTCGGCAGTCAGCAAGCAGTGCTCGCACACCATGAGCTCGGGACGGTCGGCATCGACAGGCCCCAAGACACCGGAACAAGCGGCAAGCTCGGCAACACGCTCGGCATCATTGCCGAGCAACTCGGCCGACAAGTACACCCGCCCCGCCCCGAGTCCGCGCAGCCAGGTAAGCGTGACCCGATTCGCGCAGAACACCGGCGCCGCCACGTCAAACGCCACGCCCAGCTCACGCACCATCGCCACCTGTCCCAGGTTGCGGCAGACGACGCGCCCGGCACGCTGCATCAGCGAGCGGGTCCGGTCAGCGTCACCCGTGCGGCACACCTCGTCCAGCACCACAACGGCGTCGGACAAATCAAGTTCTCCGCGCGGGTCGGCATCCATCAGCTGCCAAGCAAAAACCATGCGAGCGGGAACCGCGCGCTCCACCAACTCCGTCGACGCACCGCCATCCACCGCAACGTCCTCAAAGGGCAGCACCTCAACGGCACGCGCAACGGGCGCAATCGCATCCGCCTCGGCCCGCATGCGCTCCAACACCGCCGCTGTCTGATCCAACACGCCGGCGCTGCGAATCAGGTATACCTCGCAGCCCGTGCCCACCTTACGCTTGCAATGCACGACGACGCGCTTCCCCGCTGCGGCATCCACCGGGCAGGGCACCTGCGGCCAGCGCTTGGGCACATCGGGACGCGCGTCGGCACCCGGATAGAACCGAATCTCGAGCGTGTCACCCGCCGCCACGGCAGCGTCGAGCTCAACGGTCACCTCTTCGTGGCCCACAGCGACCAAGCGCCCCACGCGCACGCCCTGATTAATTGCGCGCTCAAAGCTCATCAGCTCGGCACCCGAACGCCCTCGCGGGTACGCATCGGTAAACCCACGGTTAAACGATCTTCCAAGCTCGCGTTCAAACTCTTCCACGGCACCGGGGTCCCACGCGCCGTCGCACAGCATATCGAGTGCCCGGCGCCACACCCGCACCACGTTGAATACGTAATCGGGGTTCTTCATGCGCCCCTCGATCTTGAGCGACGCCACGCCGGCATCTACAAGCTCGGGCAGATGCGCAATACCCAGATAGTCATGCGGACACAGCAGACGATCCCCCTCGACGGCGACAACGCTCTGTCCCGCCTCGTCCACTAGGTCGTACGCCAGACGGCACGGCTGTGTGCAGTCGCCGCGCATCGCCGATCGTCCACGCCGCAGGGCCGAGAACTCGCACGCCCCCGAATAGCCGATGCAAATCGCACCGTGGCAGAATACCTCGATGGGCACGCCCGTGGCACAGAGCGCCGCAATCTCGTCGACCGTCAGCTCGCGCGCCGTCGTCACGCGCTCGACCCCCAACTCATCGGCGGCAAGCCGCACGGCGCCTTCGCTATGAACGCCCGCCTGCGTAGACAGGTGAATCTCGACCCCGGGAATCGCCGCGCTCAGCGCGCAGGCCAACCCGGCATCGGCCACAATCAGAGCATCGGCGCCCAGCTCCAGTGCATGAGCTCCCAACGCCACCGCGTCGGACAACTCATCGTCAAACACGAACACGTTGAGCGTCACGTACACACGCACGCCATGGGCATGCGCCACGGCGCAGCCGCGCGCAAACTCGTCATCCGTAAAGCCGTGGGCGCTCACACGGGCGTTAAAGCCGCCCAACCCCGCATAGATGGCATCGGTACCCGCGGCGATAGCCGCAAGCATCTGGTCGAGTCCGCCCGCCGGCGCCAGCAGCTCGGGCAGCGCCGCACTGACGACATCCAATCCAGTCTCGCATTGTCCGCTCGGCCCCATCGCCCGAATCGCCATCGACAAACTCCTTACCAAGGTATGCATTCACTCTGAAAAATGCCGTCTTCCAGCATACACGAGGCCTCGCGCGCCCCGTTTGGTTTATCGTGTAATAACTTATGTCCATCCTGCCCCGACGGCACATCCACCGTCCGGCACGACATACCTGGAGGTCAATATATGGGTCCTCGCCAACGACAGGGACACAGCCGTTCAAAGACGCACGCCCTGCCCATAATCCTGCTCTCGTTTTTGGGCTTTCTGCTGATTGCGGGCGTGGCGTTTGGCATCGGCATGGTCGGCAACGTCAACCGCTGGCTGTCCGATCTGCCCGACTACACCGACGCCAACGCGTATCTGGTGAGCGAGCCCACCGAGATCGTCGACTGCAACGGCAACAAGATCGCGAGCTTCTACACGCAAAACCGCAAGTCTATCACCAAGGACGAGGTCTCCCCCTACGTGCTGCAAGGCACCGTTGACGTCGAGGACGAGCGCTTCTACGAGCACGGCGGTATCGACCTGTGGGGTATCGCGCGTGCTGCGGTGGCAACCCTCGGCGGCGGACACGAAGGCGCCTCGACGATCACCCAGCAGCTTGTGCGCAACACCATCCTGCAGGAGGAGCAGTTCGACTCGACCATCGAGCGTAAGGTGCGCGAGGCCTACATCGCCATCAAGATGGAGGACATGTACTCCAAAGACGAGATCCTC
The DNA here is from genome assembly GCA_905215905.1 of uncultured bacterium. GTDB lineage: Bacteria > Actinomycetota > Coriobacteriia > Coriobacteriales > Coriobacteriaceae > Collinsella. The sequence continues at coordinate 7,069 of CAJMRI010000009.1, forward strand.
ATGATGTACCTCAACACCATCTATTACGGCCACGGCGCCTACGGTATCGAGGCCGCCGCCGAGACCTATCTGTCCAAGAGCGCCGCCGACCTCACCCTGAGCGAGGCCGCGCTGTTGATCGGCCTTCCCAACTCGCCCTCGCAGTACGACCCCACGGTCAACCCCGACCTGGCGCTGTCCCGTCGCAACAAGGTCCTCGACAACATGTTGCGCCTGGGCCACATCACCCAGGAGGAGCACGATGCCGCACAGGCCGAACCCATCACCCTCAATGTGACCGAAATCTCGGGCAGCGGCGTCGACGTATACTCGCAGCCCTACTTTGTCTCCTACGTCAAGCAGCTGCTGGAGCAGGAGTTCTCGACCGACGTGCTCTTTAAGGGCGGCCTGACCGTCAAGACCACCATCGACCCCACGATGCAGCAGGTGGCAGAGAATGCCGTCCGCGAGCAGCTCGACACGCTCTCGCTTGACGGCCTGGACATGGGCATGGTCGTCGTCGACCCCAAGACCGGCTACATCAAGTGCATGGTGGGCGGCTACGACTACAACGCCGACGAGAACCACGTAAACCATGCCACGGCCAAGCGTCCCGTCGGCTCCACCTTTAAGGCCTTTACGCTGGCAACTGCCATCCAAAACGGCATGAACCCCAACGTCACCCTCAACTGCAACTCGCCGCTCAAGGCCAAGGGCACCACGACCGAGGTCCAAAACTACGCCAACCATAGCTATGGCAACATCACGCTTAAGCAGGCGACGGCATACTCCTCCAACACCGGCTACATCCAGGTGGCGGAAGCCGTCGGCAACAGCAAGATCATCTCGCTCGTCAAAAAGCTCGGCATCGATCCCGCCAAGGACAACATCGAGGACGTTCCCGTCATGACGCTCGGCACCGGCTCGATCTCGCCGCTCGAGATGGCCGCCGCCTACGCGACGTTTGCCAACGGCGGCTACTATCGCCAGCCGATCGCCATCACCGAGATTGACTCTCGTACCGGCTCGGTGCTGTACCAGCACACTGACAATCCCTCACAGGTGCTTACCGAGGGCGAGGCCGCCGCGGTCACCGATGTTCTGTCCGGCGTCATGCAGGGCGGCGGTACGGGCGCTGCCGGTGCCCTAAGCGTCAACCAGCCCTATGCCGGCAAGACGGGCACCACCGACAACACCACCAACCTGTGGTTCTGCGGCTATACCCCGCAGCTGGCGTGCGCCCTGTGGACCGGCTATTCCGCGGGCGAGATCCCCATCCAAAAATACGGCACGGACCTGCTGGGCGACAGCACCAACCTGCCTGTCTTTAAGCGGTTTATGAACACCGTTCTGACCGGTACCGAGCGCGAGGAGTTTGTGACCGGAACGGCTCCCACCTATAAGAACAACAGCGTCTGGAAGTTCTACGGCACCAACAACACCAAGAAGTCGGAGAACGACGACAAGGACAAGGACGAGAACGAGGACGAGGACGAAGAGGAAACCACCACAACGACTACCACGACGACCACGACCACCGAGACCACGGGCGGCGACACCACCGGCGGCACCGGTACGACCGGTGGCTCGACGGGCGGCTCCACTGGTGGTTCGACCGGCGGCGATGGCGGCACGCCTACGCCTACGCCTACGCCTACGCCCACTCCCACTCCCGACCCCTCGCCCACGCCTGACGATACGGTCGGCTAAGAAGTACGCGACTAAAGCCAACAAGGCCCCGAGCAGCTTATTGAACTGCTCGGGGCCTTTTAGTTTGAAGCGACCTGGTGGGCGGTCTTTATACCGGCAAACAAAAAGGGGTACCGACCAACGTCGATGCCCCTTACAAGCCACTATGTCAGCGCACACAATGCCGAGCGCACGACCCGCACACCTACTTGCGAGAATTGCTCAACTTATTGATCAGCGCCTCGAGACGCTCGCCGTCCTCGGCCGTCTGGGCAATAACCAAAATCGTATCGTTGCCGGCAAGCGAGCCAAGCACATCGGGTAACTCTGCCGCATCAACGGCGGCGGCGATGCCGGAAGCCGTGCCAGGCTGAGCCTTGATCATAACCAGATTATCAGTACGCAGAACGCCCGTTACGAGCTCGGAAACCATACGCTGCAGGTGCAGGTCCTCTGCCAGAACATAGATGCCCTCAGGGAGCTTACGCAGCCCCATATCGGCAATATCGCGAGAGACAGTCGCCTGCGTGCAATCAAAGCCCATAGCACGGAGCTCATCGACCAGCACGCGCTGCGTGCGGACATCCTTATTGCGCACAATATCTCTAATGGCATCCTGGCGCCCATTGCGTTTTTTAGCCATACAAACCCTCTCTCCAAAAGATGGCGGAGACAATCAATCAGTGATTGAATAGTTTAACGCTATTTGAAGGCTTTTGTGTATAAGAACGCATTTCGAAACAATTCTATGCAAGTTTGTTTCGTAATGAGCCGTTTAGGCGGTTTTTGCGCCCGTCCGGTTAAGAAAAGCTGCCAGATGCGTACACATCACGCAGCGCGCGGGCTTGGCGCTGGCGATCGGCCCAAACAACAGACCGAGTCCCCGATGGTTATCCTTGAGCGCGGCGACCATCTGACGGGTTCGAGGCGCCTCGAGCATATCACGCATGCGGGCGGAACGCTCGATTGACGACACCCCATGCGGGCTCAGACACAAATTCTCGATGCAGGCGACCAGTCCGGCAAAGTAGAACTTTTGGCTTGCCAGCTTGAGCCGACCACCGCTATCTGCTTCCGAGAGTGAGTCCGCAAGCTCGTCGAGCGCTCGAGTGTCATCGGATATCCTGGCATACATGGTGGGATCAAAGGCATCTGTAAGCTTAGGTGCCGCCGCGTGGAAACAAGCGTCGCCGCAGCCAGACACGAATCGTGCCTGCGAGAGCGCATAAGCCATAAACTCAACCGTACGGTACGCCTTGCCGCGCGACAGGCATGCCTCAAACAGCGGACGGCTATACATCACGCCAGAGGTCTGAGCGACTAGGCCGCCCAAAATCAACTGGGACAGCCCAGTCACCATAGAAGACTCGTCTTCTATGGCAATAGAGGCAGCATCCAAGACACGCGAATGGCGCTCTCGATGTGCATCATAGCGGTCGAGCGACACCGTGGGGAACACTATGTCTGCCGCAGTATCGCACGCGATATCGACCATCTTGGAAAGGGACTGCGGAGCAAACCACTCATCGGCGTTCATGGCGATGATTTGAGAGCCGCGCGAGGCATCAAAACCGGCACGAAGACAAGCGCCGCGCTTCGCGTCCTCGACGTCAATCAAATCAATATGGATGTCCCTGTCAGCAGCAACTTGAAGCGAATGGCGCACACCGGGCACAGCATCGCGGCAGACAACGACAATCTGCAAATCATAGAGGTCTTGGTTCTGGATACTCTCGAGCGCACGCATCGCATAGCTGGGCGAACCTTCTACCACAAGGATCACCGAAAGTCGCGGATGCGAACAACGTCGAACCAAGTTTTCCATCCTCTCGATAGCACCAAATCAAACTGTCGTTCATGGTACACCCGAGCTATAAAAGCAACGAGCCGCCTAACATGTTGCACGCCAAGAACAGATGTTGCACACGCGCAGCTCACACATAGTATGTGCAAGGCACAGACGCGCCGAGCACTCCCCTAGTCGAGAACGACAAGCTCGTCGGGGCCGTAATCCACACCCATAAACGTAAGGCCGCAGGCAGGCGCCGTGGGACCCGCAGCGGTTCGGTCACGGGCGTCAATAACCTCGCGCATCCACTGGGGATCGCGACGATGCATGCCAATCTCCACGAGCGTTCCTACAATGGTACGCACCATCGAGTGCAAAAACGCATTGCCCTCGATAGTGAAGGTCAGGATATCCTCGCCAAAAGCGACCTCGTGGCCAAACTCCGCACGCATCACGCAGCGGTGCGTGGGCTTGCCCACAGCAGAGGCAACCTTGCAAAAGCTCTTAAAGTCCTGCTCGCCCAAAAGCGCAGGGCAGGCGGCCGCCATCGCATCGACGTCGAGGGGATAGCGATGCCACCACACCGCACCGCGCGAGAGCACGGGGCGCGCATCGCGATCGGCAATACGGTACGTATACGTACGGGACCGCGCGTCAAAGCGGGCAGAAAAGCCCCTACGGGCCTTGTAGACCTCGTTTATGGCGATATCTTTGGGCAGGAGGGCATCCATAGCCCTCAGCCACCTACGGCGCGTCAGAGCAAGCTCAGCGTCCGTTACGGGCACGCTAATGTACTGGGCCACCGCATGCACGCCGGCATCGGTACGACCCGCACACGTCAGATCGATCGGGCGGCGCAGCAGCGTCTCGATAGCGCGGCGCAACTCGCGCGCAACGGTCGTCTGGCCCGGCTGCTCGGCAAATCCGCTATAGGACGAGCCATCATAGGCAACACAGAATACAAGCGTGGCATCGAGCTCAGGAATCGAATTGAAATCAGACGGCGCGGTCATGGGCGCTCCCAACAAACAATCAACGGTATCGCGACAAAAAAAGAGGGGTACGCGAACGTACCCCTCGAATATAGCCTATGCAGACGGATTGTCTACTCAGCGGTCTCCTCAGCAGGAGCCTCCTCGACGGCCTCGACCTTCTTGGGAGCAGCGGCCTTCTTGGGGGCCGGAGCAGCCTTCTTGGCCTTAGGCGTGCAAGGCTCGGTGACGAGCTCCATGATAACGATAGGAGCGTTGTCGCCCTTACGGTTGCCGAGCTTCATGATGCGGGTGTAACCGCCGTTGCGGTCCTGCCACATGCCCTGGGCAGCCTTGTCGAAGATCTCGGCAACGAGCTGCTTATCGCCGAGCTTGGCGATGGCCAGACGACGAGAGTGCAGGTCGCCCTTCTTGGCCCAGGTGATGATCGGATCGACGACCGAACGCAGCGCCTTAGCGCGGGTCTCGGTGGTCTTGATGCGGTCGTTCTCGAAGAGGGCCTTGGCCAGGCTCTTCTTCATGGCCTTGGTGTGGCTCGCATCGGTGCCGAGCTTCAGGCCCTTCTTAACGTTGTGACGCATGGTCTAGTTTCTCCTCAAATATGCGAAGCATTAAGCCTTCAGGCTCAGGCCCATGGACTCAAGCTTGTCCTTCACTTCCTCGATCGACTTAACACCGAAGTTACGGATGTTAAGCAGATCGTTCTCCGAGAACTCAACGAGCTGACGGACCGAGTGAATGCTGGCGCGCTTAAGGCAGTTGTAGGAACGGACGGAAAGGTCCAGATCCTCGATCTGCTTGTCCAGCTCGGCGTTGTCGTTGGTGACCTCGGGAGCGAAGATCGAAGCCTCCTCCTCGACCTCGGGGGTCTCGGCAAGGTTCATAAAGGCAGCCATATGCTGGTTGATGATATTGGCAGCCTGGACCACGGCGTCGCGCGGAGCGATGGAGCCGTTGGTCTCGATCTCGAGGACAAGGCGGTCGTAGTCGGTGTGCTGACCGACACGGCAAGCCTCAACGAGCTTGGCGCAACGGGACACCGGCGAGTACAGCGAGTCGACGTGGATCACACCGATGGGATCGTTGTCGCGCTTGTTAGCCTCGCCAGAGACATAGCCGCGGCCATAGCCGATGCGCATGCTCATGGTGAGATGGCCACCCTCGGTAAGCGTAGCGATGTGCTGCTCGGGGTTGACCAGCTCAAACTCGGACGGAATAAAGAAGTCCGCACCGGTGACCTCGCAGGGGCCGTCAACAGAAATGGTGGCGGTCGCCTCGTCGGTCGTGCCGAGAGCCCTGAAGACAAGACCCTTGACATTCAGGACGATGTCGGTGACATCCTCGACCATGTTAGGGATGGTCATGAACTCGTGCTGTGCACCATCGATCTGAATAGCCTCGACGGCGGCACCCTCGAGCGAGGACAGAAGTACGCGACGAAGGGAGTTACCCAGCGTATCGCCGTAGCCACGCTCGAGCGGCTCGACGGAGACACGAGCAGACGTCTCGTTGATCTCTTCGACCTGAACCTGAGGCCTAATGAATTCTGACATGTATTACCTCCAGCCTCAGCAGCCCGGATGGACTACTTAGAGTAGAGCTCGACGATGAGCTGCTCGTTGATATCACCGCTGATCTGCTCACGCGTCGGCAGAGCGAGCACGTTACCAGACAGCTTCTCGATATCGACCTCGAGCCAGCCAGGGACCTCAAAGCGCTCGGAGGAAATCAGAGCCTCCTTGATGGGGAGGAGGTCACGGAACTTCTCGCCGACAGCGACGACGTCGCCGGCCTTGACGCGGTAGGACGGAATATCCACGCGCTTGCCGTTCACGGTGAAGTGACCGTGACGGACGGACTGACGAGCCTCTTTGCGGGTGCGGGCGAAGCCAAGACGGAAGACGACGTTGTCAAGGCGAGACTCAAGGATGATCATGAGGTTCTCACCGGTGACGCCGTTCATCTTACGGGCCTTGTTGAAGTAGCCGTGGAACTGCTTCTCCAGAACGCCATAGATGAACTTGACCTTCTGCTTCTCGCGCAGCTGCATGCCGTACTCAGATTCCTTGCGACGGCGCTTGGGCTGACGGATAGATTCCTTCTTGCTGCTGTAACCGAGCTCAGCGGGATCGATCCCGAGCTGACGGCAGCGCTTAAGAACAGGAGTCCTGTCGATTGCCATATTGATACGATCCTTTCAGTTACACGCGGCGACGCTTCTTGGGGCGGCAGCCGTTGTGCGGAATGGGGGTCTTGTCCTGGATGCTCGAGACCTCGAGGCCAGCAGCCTGGAGGGAGCGAATGGCGGTCTCACGACCGGAGCCGGGGCCCTTGACGAAGACGGAAACCTTCTTCATACCGTGCTCCATGGCCTGCTTGGCAGCAGCCTCGGCAGCCATCTGGGCAGCGAACGGCGTGGACTTACGGGAGCCCTTGAAGCCCACCTGGCCAGCCGACTTCCAGGAAATGACGTTGCCCTGGGGATCGGTGATCGAAACGATCGTGTTGTTGAACGTAGAACGAATGTGAGCCTGGCCCACGGAAATGTTCTTACGGTCCGCGCGCTTCAGACGGGCAGCGCGAACGTTCTTCTTAGCAGTAGCCATCTATCTAGCGCTCCTTATTTCTTCTTCTTAGCACCGATCTGACGCTTCGGGCCCTTGCGGGTACGAGCGTTAGTGTGGGTGCGCTGGCCGCGGACCGGGAGGCCCTTGCGGTGACGAAGGCCGCGGTTGCAGCCGATGTCCATAAGGCGCTTGACGTTCTGGTTGCGCTCACGGCGGAGGTCGCCCTCAACCATGATCTGGTTCTTATCGATATAATCACGGATGGCGTTAACCTCATCCTCGGTGAGGTCCTTAACACGCGTATCCACGTTAACGTTGCACTCGACGCAGATCTTCGTCGCAGTGGTGCGGCCGATGCCGTAAATGTAGGTCAGACCGATCTCAACGCGCTTCTCACGCGGGAGGTCGACACCATTAATACGGGCCAACGTAGTCTCCTCTCTTAACCCTGACGCTGCTTATGACGGGGGTTCTCGCAAATGACGAGGACCCTGCCATGGCGCCTAATGATTTTGCACTTATCGCACATCTTCTTGACCGAAGGACGTACCTTCATCGTTCTTCCTTTCGGTAGCGCTCAAACTACTTCCCTACTATCTACTCGCCCAGCCGCAGGCGTTTAAAACTATGGCTGGTCTTCACACACAATCCGACCGTAGGTTGAGCTAAGCCTGCAGCCGGAAATGGAGTGCGTGTATGCGTGCCGCTATTTGTAGCGATAGGTGATGCGGCCGCGGGTCAGGTCGTACGGGGAAAGCTCCACGACAACCCTGTCACCGGGGAGAATACGGATGTAATTCATTCGGATCTTGCCAGAAATGTTGCACAGAACCGAATGACCGTTCTCGAGCTCGACCTTAAACATGGCGTTGGGCAGCGGTTCCTTTACCGTACCCTCGAGCTCAATTGCGTCTTCCTTCTTCACAAGCAATCATCTTTCTCTAGAAAACGACAGCGATTGAGTATTCTACAATACGCATGCACGTATCGTAATATCTTCGTAATGGCTCCACAACTAAGCGGAACTTGTTACTTTACAGAAATGTAGATGCCGACGTATTTGAACGGGACCCCTACATTTCACCGCCCTGCAAGGAACACCAAGCACCTTGGGCATCCGTGGTGAGAATCACCGGTCCGTCATTGGTAATGGCGACGGTGTTCTCGTAGTGCGCGGCGGGCAGGTGGTCGTTGGTCGTGACGATCCAACCGTCGGAGCCCGTGCTCACATGGTTGGAACCCATCGTAACCATCGGCTCGATGGCAATGACCATGCCAGCCTGGAGGCGAACGCCTCTCCCCTTCTTTCCATAGTTAGGAACGTTGGGGTCCTCGTGCATCACACGGCCAATGCCATGGCCCACATAGTCGCGAAGCACGCCGTAACCGTGAGACTCGGCGAGAGACTGAACGGCATAACCGACGTCCCCGATATGGTTACCGGGAATAGCCTGCTCGATGGCAGCCTTAAGGCAATCGCGCGTGACCTCGCACAGGGCCTTGGCCTCGGGCGTAGGGGTGCCGACGAAAAACGTCCAAGCGTTATCGCCAACCCAACCGTCGACAACGGCTCCCGTATCGATGGAGATGATATCGCCATCGCGCAGGATCATGTCGGGGTTGGGAATACCGTGGACCACGGCATCGTTAATCGATGCGCAAATGGTACCGGGGAACCCGCCGTAACCCTTAAAGGCCGGGGTGCCGCCATGCATACGGATAATCTGCTCCGCGAGCTGATCGAGCTCAAAGGTCGAAACACCAGGGCGCACCATGGCTCCAACGTGGCGGAGCGCCATCTTAGATAGCGCTCCTGCCTTCTTCATCTGCTCGATTTGCGTTGTAGACTTAATCTTGATCATAGACCAAGAGCCTCTTTGACATCCCCGTACACGGTCTCGCGAGCCTGGTCACCGTTGACCGACTTGAGCAGACCCTGGCCACGATAGTAGTCGACGAGCGGGCTCGTGGACTTCTCGTAGACGTCGAGACGGTTCTTGATGGTCTCGGGCTTGTCGTCGTCGCGCTGATACATCTCGCCGGCGCACTTGGGGCAGGTAGCATCGGCAGCGGTGCCGGTGTAACCGCAGGCGCGGCAGGTGCGACGCGAAGACAGACGATCGATGATGACCTCGGGGGCCACGTCGACCAGAAGGGCGCAGTCGATCTCGCGACCCATGGCGGAGAGCTCGGAATCGAGCGTCACAGCCTGGGCGGTGTTGCGCGGGAAGCCGTCGAGGATGAAGCCCTGCTGGGCGTCATCGGCAGCAAGGCGCTCCTTGACAAGGTCGATCACGAGCTGGTCGGGAACAAGCTCGCCAGCGTCCATGTACTTCTTAGCCTGAATACCAAGCTCGGTGCCACCCTTGACGGCAGCACGCAGCAGGTCGCCCGTGGAAATGTGAGCGACGCCAAACTCGGCGACGAGCTCCTGTGCGACGGTGCCCTTACCGGCACCCGGAGCTCCGAGCAATACGAGGTTCATGAGCAATCCTCCTCTAGCCTATTTAAAGAATCCATCGTAATCATACATCTTGATCTGGCCTTCGAGCTTATCGACCGTGTCGAGCACGACGCCGACCATGATGAGGATGGACGTGCCGCCAAATGCCTGGATCAGATGGTTACCCGTGAAGGAGAAGATGATCGAAGGCACGATGGCGATGAGCGCCAAAAAGACAGCGCTGGGAAGCGTGATCTTGTTGAGCGCGTTCTTGATGTAGGCCGCGGTAGCCCTACCCGGACGGACGCCCGGAATAAAGCCGCCCTGCTTCTTAAGGTTGTCAGCCGTGTCATCGGGGTTGAACACCATGGAGGTGTAGAAGTACGCGAAGAACACGATGAGGACAACATTAAGCACCCAGTTGAGCCAACCGGTCGAAAGCGCAGAGGCAACTGCCTGAATCCAGCCGATGCCGGGGAAGAACACGGCAATCTGAGCCGGGAAGTACAGCAGCGCCGAAGCGAAGATGATCGGCACGACACCCGCGGTATTGACCTTGATGGGCAGGTAGGTGGTCTGGCCACCCATCATGCGACGGCCCACGACGCGCTTAGCGTAGGAGACCGGGATGCGGCGCTGGCCGCGCTCAAGAAAAACAATCAGCGGGATAACCAGCAGGATGATGGCGCAGATGATCACCATGGTGATGATGCCACCGGCATTACCCTCGGTGCTGGAGAAGATCGCCTGCGGCAGGCCGGCCATGATGTTCGCAAAGATGATCAGGGACATGCCATTGCCGATACCGCGCTGGGTGATGAGCTCACCAATCCACATGATCAGCATGGCGCCCGCAGTGAGCGTGCCGACGATCATGAGGTCGAAGATGATCTCGGGAGCGCCAGCGCCATTAAAGCTGATGCCGAAGCTCTTAAAGAGGAAGAGGTAACCCACGGAGTTGAGGATTGCCAGAGCCAAGGTGAGGTAACGCGAATACTGCGTAATCTTGGTCTGACCGACCTCGCCCTCGCGGGCAAGCTCATGCAGGGAAGGCACAACGGCCTGGAGCATCTGGAGGATGATCGAGCTGGTGATGTAAGGCATGATGCCCAGCGAAAACACCGACACATAGCTCAATGCGCCGCCAGAGAAAAGATTCAGGAGGGCCATAGCACCTGCGGCGACCGAATTGTTATCGGTCGAGAAAAGGCCCAGCATCCCCTGGAAGGGAATGCCGGGCACAGGAACGTGCGCACCAATGCGGTACACGACGAGCATAGCTATGGTAAAAAGAATCTTTTCGCGCAATTCTTTGATGCGGAAAGCATTCTTAAGACCATTTAGCACGGCAGCTCGACCTTTCCGCCGGCGGCCTCGATCTTGGCCTGCGCAGAAGCGCTGACCTTGTCGACCTTGACCGTGAACTTCTTGGTGAGCTCACCATTGCCGAGCACCTTGACGGGCTCGAACTCGCTCTTGGTGATGCGAGCGGCCTTAAGAGCGGCACCGTCGATTACAGCGCCGTCCTCGAACTTACGCTCGAGACGCTCAACGTTAACAGCGGTGTACTCGATACGACGGGGGTTGCGGAAGCCCGGAAGCTTGGGCAGGCGCATAGCCAGCGGAGTCTGGCCACCCTCGAAGCCGGCACCCTTGGTGCCACCAGAGCGGGAACCCTGGCCCTTCTGGCCGCGGCCAGAAGTGGTGCCGTGACCCGAAGAATTGCCACGGCCGACGCGCTTACGGTTCTTGGTGGAACCGGGCGCGGGAGTAAGATCGTGAAGCTGCATTTGCTACTCCTCTACAATCTCGACAAGGTGCTTGACCTTGAAGATCATGCCGCGGACGGACTCGTTGTCAGCAATCTCGCGAACCTCGCGGATCCTGTGGAGACCGAGGGCACGGACAGTACGGACCTGGTCCTGCTTGCAACCGTTGGTGCTGCGGACCTGCTTGATCTTGATGGTGTCAGCCATGCTTAGTTCTCCTTACCGACGAACATCTCGGAGACCGTCAGGCCACGGCGAGCCGCGACGTCCTCAGGGCTGGAGAGCTCCTTGAGGCCCTCGACGGCAGCCTTGATGATGTTGAGGCCGTTGTCGGTACCGAGGGACTTGGACAGGACGTTCTTGATGCCAGCAAGCTCGAAGAGGGGACGCACAGCGCCGCCGGCGATAACGCCGGTACCCTCGACAGCGGGCTTGATGATGATGCGGCCGGCACCAAAGTGGCCGAGAACCTCGTGCGGGATGGTGCCCTGCTCGGTCACCGGCACGTGGAACATGTTCTTCTTGGCATCGAGAGACGCCTTGGAGATGGCCAGGGGCACCTCAGCGGACTTGCCCATGCCAACGCCGACGTTGCCCTTGCCGTCGCCAACGACGACGAGAGCGACGAGGCTCATGCGACGACCACCCTTGACGGTCTTCGACACGCGGTTGATGTAAACGACGCGCTCCTCGAACTCGGAGGCCTCGCGCTGCTGCTTCTGATTACGAGCCATGTGCTACATACCTCCTAGAACTCGAGACCGGCGGCACGAGCACCGTCGGCGAGGGCCTTGACGCGGCCATGGTAGATACGGCCACCGCGATCGAAGGCGACCTTGGTGATGCCGGCCTCGATGGCACGCTTGCCAACGAGCTGACCGACCTTCTCCGCAGCCTCCTTGTTCGAGGTGTGGGTGCCCTTGAACTCGGCCTCGAGGGTCGAGGCAGAGACGAGCGTCAGGCTAGAGCCCTTGCTGTCGTCGATGATCTGGGCATAGATGTTGGCGTTAGTACGGGTCACGCGAAGACGCGGACGCTCGGAGGTACCCGAGACCTTGCCGCGAACACGACGCTGACGACGCTTGAGGCCTTCCAGCTTCGCCTTATGCTTGTTCATACGTAAACTCCTAAAAAGGTTGATCTTGCCAGCACCTGACGGGGTGCTGGTCTTATGCGAGTGAGTCGGTTACGACTACTTGGCGGCCTTACCCAGCTTGCGGCGGATGTGCTCGCCAACGTAGTGGATACCCTTGCCCTTGTAAGGCTCGGGAGGACGATGGCCGCGGATCTCAGCGGCGATCTGACCGACCTGCTGCTTGTTGATACCCTTGACGTTCACGTGGGTGTTGTCGGGAACCTCGAAGGTGATGCCCTCGGGAGCCTCGACGATCACGGGGTGCGAGAAGCCCAGGGAGAACTCGAGGTTCTTGCCCTTCTGCTGCACGCGGTAACCGACGCCGGCGAGCTCGAGCTTCTTCTCGAAGCCCTCGGAAACGCCAACAACCATGTTGTGGATGAGGGCACGGGTGAGGCCGTGGCGGGCACGGGTCTCACGCTCGTCGTCGGGACGGGAAACGGTGAGGACGTTGTCCTCGATGTTGATAGCGAGCTTCTCAAAGACATCGAGCTCGAGCTGGCCCTTGGGGCCCTTGACGACAACGTTGTTGCCGTTGACTGCCACTTCGACTCCGGCGGGAATCTGGACAGGCTTATTACCGATACGAGACACGGTGATCTCCTTTCCTTCTACCTACCGAGCGAATTACCAGACGTAAGCGATGATCTCGCCGCCGACGTTGTGCTTGCGAGCATCGCGGTCGGTCATAACGCCATGGCTGGTGGAAATAATGGCGGTACCAAGGCCACCGCGGACGCGGGGCATGTCGGCAACGCCGGTGTACTTACGCAGGCCCGGCTTGGAAATGCGGCGGATGCCGTTGATGACCTTAGCCTTCTTGGGACCATACTTAAGCGTGATGTGCAGAGTCTTCTGGGGAACGGTGTCCTCGACATCGTAGCCCTCGATGTAGCCCTCCTCGTGCAGAACACGAGCGATCTCGACGAGCTTCTTGCTGCTCGGCATGGAGACCGTGGCCTTGTTCACAGAGTTAGCGTTACGGATGCGCGTAAGCATATCTGCGATCGGGTCTGTAAGGTTCATACAGATTCTCCTTCGTTCTTGATGAACACGTGCTCTTGGTTCTTCGCCGCCCTTAACGGCAAAGCCTAACTAGCGCGTTTTCCCTGTTCCAAACGGATGCTTGAAACGCTGGTAGTGACTTACCAGCTGGCCTTCTTAACGCCGGGAAGCTCGCCCTTGAGTGCAAGCTCGCGGAAGCAGACACGGCACAGGCCGAACTTGCGGTACACAGAGTGCGGACGGCCGCAGCGCTGGCAGCGCGTGTACTCACGAGTAGAGAACTTCTGCTTGCGATTGCACTTGACGATCATCGATGTCTTAGCCACTTATATCCTCCTCACATAGAGTATTGTTCGCCCCAAGCGCCGCCCCCTTCTGGGAACGGCGCTCATAGGGCAGGTGAACCTATTTCTTGAACGGGAAACCGAAGGCGTCCAGAAGGGCCTTGGCCTCCTCATCGGTATTGGCGGTGGTCACGAAAGTGATGTCCATACCACGCTGGTGATCGACGGAGTCGAAGTCGATCTCGGGGAAGATGAGCTGCTCGGTGACGCCCATGGAGAAGTTACCACGGCCGTCGAAGCTCTTGGCGGAGATGCCGCGGAAGTCGCGGATACGGGGAATCGCGACGGAGGTCAGACGATCGAAGAACTCCCACATACGGTCGCCACGCAGGGTAACCTTGCAGCCGATCGGCATACCAGCGCGCAGGCGGAAGGTAGCGATGGACTTGCGGGCACGGGTGATCATCGGCTGCTGGCCGGTGATGGCGCGCAGGTCGCGCACGGCACCGTCGATGGCCTTGGAATCGGTAGCGGCCTCGCCGACACCCATGTTCACGACGATCTTCTCAAACTTGGGGATCATCATGACGTTCTCGTACTGGAACTTGTCCTGAAGCTGCTGCTTGACCTCGTTGTTGTACTTGGTCTTCAGACGCGGCACATACTTCTCTTCTGCCATTGTTCACTCCTTCTTGGGGTTTTAAGCACGGGGCGTGGCCACGATGGGTTGTCCTCGTGCCTCCTGGCTGCATCCGCGCCGCTCATGGCATTTCGCGGTTTGGACTCGACGCAGCAGGAGCCGACAAAACAATCGGTACTATACGCGCATCGGGAGCGTATTTCCAGAAAAACCTCGTCTGCCTGCACAACTCCACAACTCCCCCGCACATATTGATCCCTAGGGGATCAATATGGCAGTTGCGGTGAAATAGGGACTGTTTGACGGCTTAACCGGCTTAAACAGTCCGTATTTCACCGCATCTTATTGATGGGGATGCGACTAGCGCTTGCGGGGGACGAGCTTGGTGCGGCGCAGGTGGATCATCTCGGCAGCGATGGAGATGGCAATCTCCTCGGGATCCTCGGCCTCGATGGCAACGCCGATCGGCAGGTGCAGCCCGTCGATCTGGTCCTGCGTAAAGCCCTCCTGCTCCAGGCGGGCGCGCACAAAGGCCGTCTTGCGGCGCGAACCCAGACAGCCCAGATAGGCGGGTTTGGCGCGCATGGCCTGAATCACCACGTCGATATCGGACTTGTGGCCTGCTGTGGCAACGACCACCAGGTCGCGCGGGCCGATTGGGCACTGCTCGCTCAGGTTCTTGTAGTCGACCAGACGACGGTCGTAGACACCGGGCACCCATTCGGGGGTCAGCGTGCCGGGGCGGTCGTCGCAGGCCACGACGGCAAAACCCGCCGCCGTGAGCACCCGCGCCGTCGCAGCGCCCACGTGGCCGCAGCCAAAGATATAAGTCAGGCCCTCGGGGCAGAGCGTCTCGACGTGCGCCACGGGAATCTCGGAGGCCGCGTTGGTGTAGCTGACCTTACTCCCCTCCTCCACCAGCGAAAGCCCGGGGCAGCCCGCAATGGTACGGCGCGATTCCTCGCCATGGTACTCGGCCACATCGCCCTCGAGCGCGCTCGCGACAAACGGCTCAAAGTCGATGACGAAGTCGCCGATGCGCCGATAGGCCAAGACGTCGGCAATTTCCTGGAACAACGGTACCTGGGTCGCATCCAGATGCAGGTAGCACAAGCAGATGGCTCCGCCGCAGATCATGCCGGTATCGGAGTTCTCGCCGCCCATAGTGTAGCGGACCAGACGCGACTGTCCCGCGCTCAGGAGCTCGCGCGCCTCATCCAGCGCAAAGAGTTCAATCTTGCCACCGCCGATAGTGCCCGCCTGGCTGCCATCGGCAAAGACGGCCATCCAGGCGCCCACGCCGCGCGGTGACGACCCTGCCGTGCCGGCCACTACCACCAGTTCGCACGTCTCACCAGCACGCAAGGCGGCAAGCGCCGCATTCACAACATCGAGCTTTTCCATTGCCGCCTTCTATCCTCTAAAGACACCGGTGAGCATAGCGAGCGCCTCGAGCACACCGCCGCCGACCGACGTCGCCTTGTCCGAAATGTAGTTGATATAGCTGGCATCGCCGCGCGGATCGACATCGGCGCATTTAAAGCCCTCAGTCACCTGCACGCCGTTCGCCAAAAGCCCGCGCAAGCAGCCGTCAATCTGCGTGACCATGGGAGTATCACCCGCATACCCGATCACATCGCCGGCACTCACGATGTCGCCGATGGTGCGGTCGGACCTAAACACGCCGGCGGCGGGGCTGTGGATAACACGTTCCTTGCCATAGCCGGCGATAATGCCCGGCACGCCCGTGTTGGGCTGGGGCGAACCTTGGGTAATGACACGGCCGAGAAAATGTCCGCGCATGGTCTCGACCACGGCGTCGCAGTCAACCGGCGCGGTAAAGCCCGGCCCCACAGCGATGACGGCAGGCGCCATGTCGCGCGTGGTGCCCAAGTTGCGCTTAGCCAAAATCGCGTCGACCACAGCCGCGGGTTTAAGCTCATCGAGCATCTTGGCCTGAGGGTCCACCACAACGGCGACGTCTCCAGCCTCGGTAATCTCAAGCGCCTCAGCCGGCGTCCGTGCCAAGCGAGCGCGAATGCCTTCGACCTCGACCTCGCCCAGGCGAATGGCCTCGCAAAAACAGATTGTGCGGCGGATGCACGTGGGAACCGCGATATCGGCCATAACGACCGAAACGCCGGCGCGCACCAAGCGAGCGGCGACGCCCGTGGCGATATCGCCGGCGCCGCGAACATAAACGAGCATTCCCGGGGCACCTCCCTGTGCTACGGTTTGAGCAGAGCAAAAGCGGTTCGGCCGCTACTCTGATGATTATTTATTATCACAGTATTATACGGCGGTGAACAGATGGAAACGACGAGCGGAAACCTTGCCTCCGCGCTCAAGATCGAGCCGGGCATTACCGCGATTATCGGCAGCGGCGGCAAGTCGACGTTGCTGAAGATGCTGGGTCTCGAGCTCATGCGCGGCGGCGGGCGCGTGCTCCTCTGCACCACCACGCACATGTTTCCCGTCGCCGGCGTGCCATGGGACGGGTCGAGCCGTCGCCTGGACGCCGCGCCTTGGAAGCCGGGGACCCCGCATGTTCCCGGCTGCACCTGCGAGGCATGCGCGGAACTTGTCCGCGGAAGCATCTGCCAGGCGGGTGTTTTGGACCCGGAGACAGGCAAGCTCTCCGCCCCCACTGAGCCGATCGACCAGCTGGCGCAGCGCTTTGACTATGTGTTGGCCGAGGCAGATGGCAGCAAGCGACTCCCGCTCAAGGCGCATGCCGCCTGGGAGCCGGTAATTCCCGCCGCCACGGCAAACGTTGTCTGGGTCGTCGGCGCCTCGGGGCTGGGCAGGCCCGTCGCCGAGGTTGTCCACCGCCCCGAGCTCTTCTGCGAGCGCTGCGGCTGCGAGCCTACCGACATCGCCACGCCCGAGCGCGTCGCCCAGGTGCTCAATGCCGAGATGCAGGCGCTGGGACTCAGCACCGCACGCGTCATGCTCAACCAAGCCGACACGCTTGCCGACCCAACAATGGCAGATCGCTTCGAGGCAGCCCTCAACCGCCCCCTCATCGCCACCAGCCTCCAGGGGTAGCAAATTTGGGACGGGGCTCTTTTTGCTACCCCGTCCCGAAAAATCATCTCCCAAATTAGCTACCCCGGCGGTCTTCCCGTTAGCGGGGCACGTAGCGGCCGGGTTGGGCTCCGGTGGGCTCGCCGTCGCGTGCCGCCAGCACGCCGTTCACAAACACGGCCTTGGCGCGGCCATGTGCCCCAAAGCCCTCGAGCGGCGTGTAGTCCACGGCCTGATGCTGCGTCGCGGCGCTGATCGTCCAACGCGCGCACGGATCCCACACGCACACGTCGGCATCGGCGCCCTCGGCAAGACAGCCCTTGCGCGGATACATGCCAAAAACGCGCGCCGGGTTCTCGCTCATCAAGCGGCACAGATCCTCGGGACCCAGCTGTCCCTCAAAGCTCGTGGCAATCGCAACGGGACGATGCTCCACGCCGGGCCCGCCGTTGGGAATCGCGCGGAAATCATCGCGTCCTCGGTCCTTTTGCCCGTGCAGATTAAAGCTGCAGTGGTCGGTGGCAATAGTATCGATCTCGCCAGCCACAAGCGCCTCGCGCAGCGCGGCACGGTCACCGGCATGGCGCAGCGGCGGGCTCATCACGTACTTGGCGCCCGCAAAGCCGTCCTCGCCCTGCTCCAGATAGCAGGTGTCGTCGAGCATCAGATACTGAGGGCATGTCTCGACATAGATGTTCTTCTGCCCGCGCGCTTTGGCAGCGCGAATGGCCTCGAGCCCCAGCTTGGTCGAAAGGTGCACCACGTTGACCGGAGCGTCCCCGGCCAAGTGCGCCAGATACAGCAGGCGGCTCACGGCCTCGGCCTCACACACGTCCGGACGGCTGAGCGCATGGCCCTCGGGCCCGTGGATACCCTGCTCAAACACGCGCTTCTGCAGCGCGTTGACCAACGTGCCGTTCTCGCAATGCACGCACAGGATACCGCCCACGCGCTTGAGCTCCTCCAGCACCTCGAGCGTCTCGGCATCGTCCAGGCGCAGATGGTCGTAGGCAAAGTAGGTCTTAAACGACGACACGCCCGCCTCGCGCATGGCCGAAAGATCGGCGCGGTTGCGCTCATTCCACTCGGCAAGCGCCATATGGAAGGCATAGTTGGCGGTGCAGGTGCCGTCGGCGCGATGACGCCACTCGACCAAGGCATCGGGCATGGTCACGCCGCGATCGGCCGTCGCGTAGTCCACAATGGTCGTCGTGCCGCCGCAGGCAGCCGCGCGCGTGCCGGTCTCAAAGCTATCGGCTGTCCAATCCATGCCGGTCCAGCACTGCATGTGCGTGTGCCCATCGATAAAGCCCGGGAACACCCAGCAGCCCGCAGCATCCTCGACGGTATCGCCCTCGGCCGGCTCAATCGCCGCGGCAATCCGCACGATCTTATCGCCATCCATGGCAAGATCGGCGCGGCGAAGCCCCTGGGGCGTCACGAGTGCGCCGTTTTTGATGATGATCATAATTGCTCCTTATTGATTGATGCAGTTGGCCACGCGATCAAAATACGAGCAGGCGGCGATATGCTCCGTTATGCGTCGCTGTCCCTTGACGGTATCGACGTCCCACAGCTCGTAGGCACGCGCCTCGACCAGCACCACGTCGGTACGGTCCTTGAGGATCGAACCGCCGCCGTCCTTACCCTCAAGACACATAAGTGCATCGAACAGTTCCGCCGGAAAGAGCACCGGGCTCGAAGGCTCACCGTTGCACGCAAGACGCACCGGATGCTTGCGGCCACGCTCGTCAAATGCACGAACCATAGCCTCAAAAGAATCCGAACTCACGAGCGGCTGGTCGCCCGGCAAAAAGAGGCAACCTTTCCAGTTGCGTTCGACTCCCCACGAAAGGCCCGCACGGACGCTTTCGCTGCGCAGCTCGCCATCGTGCAGCACGCACGGGCAATGCTTGTCATCACAAATCTGAGCGACCTCGGGCCAACGCGTCGAAACCACAACGTCAAAGCCCCGGGGAACCGAATCAATGGTCCGGGCAATCAGCGGCTCGCCATAGATATCGGCGAGCATCTTGTTAGAGCCAAATCGCTTGCCCTCGCCCGAAGCCATAATGACGCAACCAAGTTTCATGGCGATACCTCCCCTGGAACCATCGTACCCATAACTCGCGTCGCGGGGCATCTACATCGAAAGCGCTTATCCCGCACGCCCACGATGCAAAAAGGGGCACCCCGCCGGTTGGCAGAGCGCCCCCTTTACATGGCTTACCTCAACCCAGCTTTAGGCCTGGAACCAACGGGCGGTGTTGCGCTCGTCGAGGGCCTTGAGGGTAGCGGCGGGATCGGCAACCTTCTGCAGGAACATCATGGCTGCGATGGCGTACGGCTTGTAGCTGGCCTCCTTGTACATACCCACGCGGTGCATGTCGAAGACGTCGGCGTTGACCTCGCCGTGCTCGCAAGAGACACCGGAGATGTCGGCGGGCAGCGGATGCATAAAGATGGTGTCCTGGCCGTTGGCGGTCTTCTCCATGAGCTCGGTCGTGGAGCACCAATCCTGATGCGTGGCGTTCTGAGCGAGCAGCTCCTTCTCGAGTGCAGCGATGCCGGCGTCGTCGCCCTCGGCGTACAGGTTGGTGCGCTTCTCCATGGCGGCAAACGGAGCCCAGCTCTTCGGGATCACGATATCGGCGCCCTCGAAGGCCTCGGCCATGGTGTTGACCTGCTTAAAGGTGGTGCCGGACTCGGCGGCATAACCCTTGGCGCGCTCGACGACCTCGGGCATGAGGTCGTAGCCCTCGGGGTGGGCCAAGGTGACGTCCATGCCAAAACGGGGCAGCAGGCTGATCAGCGACTGCGGGCAGGACAGCGGCTTGCCGTAAGAGGGCGAGTAGGCCCAGGTGACGGCAACCTTTTTGCCCTTGAGGTTCTCAAGACCGCCAAACTCGTTGATGAGGTAGAGCATGTCGGCAGAGGACTGCGTGGGGTGATCGGAGTCGGACTGCAGGGAGATGAGCGTGGGACGGTGATCCAGAACGCCGTCCTCGTAGGCCTGCTGGACAGACTCGGAGACCTCGGCCATGTAGGCGTCGCCCTTGCCGATGTACATGTCGTCGCGGATGCCGATGACGTCGGCCATGAAGGAGATCATGGTAGCGGTCTCGCGGACGGTCTCGCCGTGAGCGATCTGGGACTTCTTCTCGTCCAGGTCCTGCAGCTCAAGACCGAGCAGGTTGGCTGCCTTAGAGAAGGAGAAGCGCGTACGGGTGGAGTTGTCACGGAACAGGGAGACGGCCAGACCCGAATCGAAGATCTTGGACGAAACGTTGTTCTCGCGCAGCTCGCGCAGGGCGTCGGCGACGATGTAGAGCGCCTTGAGCTCATCGGTGGTCTTATCCCAGGTGTGCAGGAAGTCGCTGCCGTACATGCCCTTAAAATCGAGGCCGTTCAGCTGCTCGACGAGCTCGGTAAACTTGGCGTCCATGTAAATATCCTTTCCATAGATGAAACGATCGCAATGAGTAGATGTGCTCCGGCATGCGCGTGTGGCTAGAACATGCAGAGCGCTATGACGAGGACCCGCTACCGTTGAGGAAGCATGGGAGATAACGACCGCGGGCCCCAAGTCAACAGGGGGTGCCGGGGACACAGGCTGTCCCCGGCTCAACAAGATCAAGGAATGGGACTAGTCGATCTTGTTGTTGGTCAGACCAGCGCGGAACACGGTAGCGTCGCCATCGGCCTGGCTCGGATCGTAGAGGTTCAAAGCAGCAACATACATGGCGGCAGCGGTGACCAGGTCGTCCTTGTAGGTGACCTCGTTGGGAGCGTGAGCCTGAGACTCGGCACCCGGGCCAAAGCCAACGCAGGGGATGCCATAGCGGCCCTGGATGGAAACGCAGTTCGTGGAGAAGGTCCACTTGTCGCACAGCGGACGACCGGTGCGCTTGTCCATGCTGGGCTCGCAGCCGATGCGCTCGTCACCGAACATGGCCTTGTGGGCGTCGACGAGGGCCTTGACGTGCGGAGCGGTCTCCTTGTTGATCCACGTGGGGAAGTAAGCCTCGGTCTCGTAGACCTCGCCGGTCCAGGACGGACGGTCGTACATGTACATGGAGACCTTCACGTCGTCGCCGTACTTCTTGGCGGCCGGCAGGTTGCGGATCTCGTCCAGGCAGGACTCCCAGGTCTCGCCGGCGGTCATGCGACGGTCGATGGAGATGGCGCAGGAGTCAGCGACAGCGCAGCGGCTGGGGCTGGTGTAGAAGATCTGGCTGACGGTGCAGGTGCCGCGGCCCAGGAAGCGGGCGTCCTCAAAGTGCTCGGGGTTGTACTTGGGGTCGAGCATCTTGACGAGGCCCTTGATGTCGGTCGACTCGTCGCAGCCGTTGTTGTTGAGGGCGCGGACGTCGGCGATGATGTCGGCCATCTTGTAGATGGCGTTGTCGCCGCGGTCGGGAGCGGAACCGTGGCAGGAGGTGCCGTGAACGTCGACGCGGATCTCCATGCGGCCGCGGTGACCGCGATAGATGCCGCCGTCGGTGGGCTCAGTGGAAATGACGAACTCGGGCTTAATGCCGTCCTTGTTGTAGATGTACTGCCAGCACATGCCGTCGCAGTCCTCTTCCTGGACGGTGCCGACGACCATGATCTTGTAGCCCTCGGGGATGAGGCCCATGTCCTTCATCATCTTGGCAGCGTAGGTAGCAGAAGCCATGCCGCCCTCCTGGTCGGAGCCGCCGCGGCCGTAGATGATCTCGTCGGTCTCGTAGCCCTCATAGGGATCGGCATCCCAGTTCTCGATGTTGCCGATGCCGACGGTGTCGATGTGAGAGTCGATGGCGATGATCTTGTCGCCCTCGCCCATAAAGCCCATGACGTTGCCCAGGCCGTCGACCTTGACCTCGTCATAGCCAAGGCTCTCCATCTCGGCCTTGATGCAGGCAACAACCTCACCCTCCTCGCAGGACTCAGAGGGGTGGGAGATCATGGCGCGCAGGAAGCGAGTCATATCAGCACGGTGGGACTCAGCAGCAGCCTTGATAGCGTCGAAATCGAGTTCTTTAGTCATAACAGTCAACCTTTCTACAAGGGTTTACCTACAGGTAGATATTTCAGATAGATCACTTGTGCCAAGCAGCGTGAGGTTGAGCACCCGGCAAGCAAGTAACCATAGGAGGCGGACGGAGGACTTTGCTCCGTCGCGAGTTCCGCACGCAAAGGAAAGCACTTAATGTGCTTTCCGTCTTGCGCAGGACTGTTCGAGCAGCGGAGTAAACATATGCTCCGCCACCCGGACAGGTCAGTCTGCTAGCAAGTGGGGTACTCGCCCTCCCAGACGATGCGACGGTACTGATCCGGGTCCGTGTCACCTTCCGTGGAGAAGCAGAGCACGGAGCTTGTCTTGTCCAGACCGATGAGCTCTTTGAGCTCGGCGTACTCGGGATCGAGCATGAGGGTCTCGACCAGGCCGGTGGTCACGGCGCCGGACTCGCCGGAGATGACGCGCGGGTCGCCCTTCTCGGGAGCGCCCAGGGTGCGCATGCCGCGAGCGGTGACCCAGTCGGGGCAGGACACGAAGGCGGTGGTGTGGTTGCGCAGGATATCCCAGCCCAAGATGTTGGGCTCGCCGCAGCACAGGCCGGCCATGATGGAGGGCATGTCGCCGTCCACGATACGCGGGTCGCCGTCGCCGGCGGCAGCGCCCTTGTACAGGCAGGCGGCCGGTGCGCACTCAACCACGACGAAGGTGGGCGGGTTATCGGGATACAGGTTGGTGAAGTAGCCCACCACGGCGCCGGCCAGCGAGCCCACGCCAGCCTGGACAAAGACGTGCGTCGGGCGGTTGATAGCCATCTCGCGCAGCTGCTCGGCAGCCTCGGAAGCCATGGTGCCGTAACCCTCCATGATCCAGGACGGGATCTTCTCGTAGCCCTCCCAGGCGGTGTCCTGAACGATGACGCCGCGCTCGCAGGCGTCGGCCTCGGCGGCGGCCATGCGCACGCACTCGTCGTAGTTGACCTCTTCGATGGTCACCGTGGCGCCCTCGGCGGCAATGTTATCGAAGCGGGGCTTGGTGGAACCCTTGGGCATGTGCACGACGGCCTTCTGGCCCAGCTTGTTGGCAGCCCATGCCACGCCGCGGCCATGGTTGCCGTCGGTGGCGGTAAAGAAGGTAGCCTGGCCAAAGTCCTCGGCCAGCTGATCGGAGGTCAGGTAATCGAAGGTGCAGTCGGCAACGTCCTTGCCGGTCTCGTCGGCAATATAGTTGGCCATGGCAAACGAGCCGCCCAGGACCTTAAAGGCGTTGAGGCCAAAGCGATAGCTCTCGTCCTTAACGCACAGGTTGGACAGGCCCAGGCGCGCGGCCTGGCCGTCCAGGCGGGCAAGCGGAGTAACGGTGTACTGAGGGAACGACTGGTGGAAGGCGCGGGCCTTCTTCACGTGGTCGAGGCTCATGATTCCCAAGTGCTTGTCATCGCTCTTGGGCATCGTGTTGCCCGCCCACTGGATCTTATCGGCCATACGGTGAACTCCTTAAGTCCTCTCTTGCCGGCCCCCGCATACGCGTTTCAGCCCGATCCCATTCACACGGCTGAACTTTTATGTGGATGCCAAACAAAAAGTTTGTTAGTAATGTTCTATCACACTTTTTGATTGGATAACCTAACAAATTGTTAGTTGCCGCAATCGGTACCTTTTCGCCGCCGAACGGTCACATAACGCAGCAACGCTTTCGTTATTTGCGAACAAGTGTGGTTTATGGCAAAGTGTGCCCAAACTAATTTTTAGGAAGGCACCCATGACCCCCGCACAGATTGAGTTTTACAAGCGCCTTGCACACGGTCTGGCGCTCCAATTTGGCCCCAACTGCGAAGTCGTCGTCCACGATCTGGAGACCGAGGACGTGGACCACTCCATCGTAGTGATCGAAAATGGCCACGTCAGCGGGCGCAAACTGGGCGACGGCCCCAGCCATATCGTGTTTGAGTCCATGCACGAGGGCACCACCGACGTACACGACCGCGAGCCGTACCTCACTAAAACCACCGATGGCAAGCTGCTCAAGTCCTCGACCATCTTTATCCGCAACGACGAGGGCAAGCCCGTCGGCATTTTGGGCATCAACTTTGACATTACGCTTATGAAGGCTTTTGAGCGTTCGCTCGACGCCTTTACCGGCACCGGCGGCACGGGCTACACCGAGCCCGAGCCCATTACCAAGAACATCGGCGACCTGCTCGAGGACCTGCTGCACGAGTGCGAGCAGTTTGTGGGCAAGCCCGCGGCGCTCATGACCAAAGATGAGCGCATTCGCGCCATTGGCTACCTCGACCGTCGCGGCGCCTTCCTCATTTCCAAGTCGAGCGAGCGCGCCTGCGAGTTCTTTGGCATCTCCAAGTACAGCTTCTATAGCTACCTCAATGAGGCCAAGGCGGCGGCCGACGACAAGTAGGCACTCGCCTGGATTGCCCCTCCCCTTTTGGGCGCGAGTTCTGGAAAGCATGAATCCAAGACCGAGCCGCTTGGGAAGTTCCATATAATCGATGTCATTAGTATTTCGAAAGGGTGGAACAGAATGGCGTTGAGCAAGGCATCATGCACCGGTCGCGGATTGATTCCGGCAATTGGTGGACATGTGCACCGCATGTTCGATGAGGGTGAAGACGACCTGTTTTCGCTGAGCCTTGACGACGTGATGGATGATCGCCCGTGGACCGCCGACGAACTCATGGGCGGCGGGGCTCGCCCGTCAAGCCCCAATCCCGCACTTGCGCCTAAGCCCGCATCTGCGCCGACTCCTGCGCAGCCGCCTGTTTCGACGCCCGCGTCTACGCCCGCACCCATTTCGGCGCCCACGCCCACTCCCCGCCCCGCAAGCGACCCGTCCGAGACGGCGGCATTTCTCGCTGCGGCGACGCGGAGCAAATCGGCCGACAGCACCGTTATGTACAGCGCCCAGCAGTTGCCCGTTCCTGCGGCACGCAAGTCTCCGGTCACAAGGCTCGATGAGCCCGTTGCCCATCAGGTTGCCTACGATTCCTGGGCTGCAGCCGATCTGGATGAGACCTCTACCGACATGCCGGCGCTCGACGTTCCAGTTAACCCGCTTTTTGCCGCCAACACGAGCGCCGCGGACTATGAGGGCGGTGCGGCATATTCCGATTATTCCGATGGCTATGCTGGCACCGATCGCATCGAGACCGAGGATTATGGCACCGCATCGAGCGATTATCTCAACGATCCGTACGCTGCCACGCCTGCACCGGAATATGACCCGGAGGCCGCGTCCGCGCCGGCGTATACCAAAAGCACGGGCGAAGAGCGCTTCGCCGATTATTACGCCGAGGAAAAGGCGCTGCGTTTCTCGGACTTTCCGCAGGCAGTCAAGGTTGCCTTTATCGCCATTGTCATTGCCCTGCTCGGCGTCATTGCGTTTGAGGGATTCCATCTGTTCTCCGGCCCCACCCAAGCGGAGTCGGAGACCCAGCAAAAAGAGGACGATAACAAGTATCTGGACATCAACACCCTCAAGGGCGACCCCAACGACGGAGACGATGA
Source organism: uncultured bacterium (assembly GCA_905215905.1). Classification (GTDB taxonomy): domain Bacteria; phylum Actinomycetota; class Coriobacteriia; order Coriobacteriales; family Coriobacteriaceae; genus Collinsella. The sequence goes on from CAJMRI010000009.1 coordinate 32,911, forward strand.
GTAGCGAGAGCTGAAGGCTGCCGCAGGATCTCGCATTCAGCACCGGCTTCTAAGTGCTGTCTTGTCATCCAGCTACACTTTTCCTGATAATTTGCCTATCGAATTTGACACTTTTCCGAAGTTCTAAGGTGCCTATTTCGACACTTTTCCGTACTTTTAAACGGCTGATTTCGACACTTTTCCGGATGAAAGCCGAATAATCACTTGGGAAACCAACGCCATCCGCGCGTCATTTCGCAAGCGCGCTTGATTTGTGTCCGCACTCGCTGATAGACTCCATCGTGCCCGCAAAGAGCGGGCGCGTTTTATCCAGAGTCGGGGTAGAGAGTTGGCTCCACGATCCCGACGCCAACCGGCCAAGAGGCACGGTGGCCCTGCCAACATCGATGAAAGGAGTCCGTATGGACAATTTCTCCGTGCGCAGTGAGTACAGCTTCCACAATCTGGCAGCCAAGCCAAAACGAATGCATCATCTGGATAAGCCAAATGGCTACGCCTCGGCCATGGTCAAGAGCAGCCTCTCCCACCAGATGCGCTTTACCGTGCAGAAGCTCGAGGAAGAGCTCTGCGCCGCCGGCGACCCGCACGTGCTGCAGGTCAAGCTGCTCGGAGACGATTCGCGCGAGCCATCCAGCTGGAATCTGTTTGCCGACGGCAAGTGCGTTGCGGACGGATCCGGCACCTTTGCCCGCGAGTGTTTCTGCGAGGGAGCCGAGGTGTTCCTGAACCTGTGCCGCGACGCCGTGCGCGCGGCCGAGCTGCGCCAATGGAGCCAGAGGGAGTACGAGCTGCTGAGTGCGGCACGCGGGATTGCGAGGGCGTAGGCAGACAGGCCAGACAGCTCGTCATACTGGTTGACGCTTCGATTCAAACAGCAGGGCGGGCTCGCGCTTACAGCCCCGCCATGCCAAACCGAATGGCGTTCTCAAAAGGCCTACCCCCTCCGCCTTCAGCTTTAGCAGCAGGTCGCCCAGCTCGGGGCACTTGCTGGAAAGGCGCGTCTGAGCTCGCTCGCCCATCCCCCACCGTTGACGGACCTCCTGGGCGCGCGGGCTCACGCGGTAGTCCCCGTCCATCATCTGCTTGAGCAGCTTGGCGGTCACGCGCGCATCGGCTAGGGCGCTGTGGGCGTGACCCGTCGACTCGTCGAACTCGATGCCAAACCACGTCGCTGCGTCACTCAAAGAGACGCACCCGTGGCTGCTCATGTCCATGATCGAGGTGTAAAACGCCTGCAGGTCGGCCCAGTCCGTAGGAAATGCGGAAAGATCGATGTGCTTTGCTTGGCACTCGATCAAAAGCTGTCGACGATCCGCCCCGCTCCAACAGACCACCTGGGCGGAGTAGCGCCCGATCCAATCGCTGAGCCTTTTGATCACCATGTCGAGCGGATCGGCCATCGCGGTGCCCACGGCCGATATCCCTGTGAGCTCGCGGACGGGGAACGCAACGCCTTCGGTAAATTCCGTCTGTACAAACTGCGAGAACTCGCCCATAACGTTGCCGTGGTAATCGAGCTTGACGGCGCCGGCCTCGATAATCTCATTGCACAGTCCACGGCGCTGACGCTGCTTTGGCACCGGCGCAAACTCAAAGTCCAGCACGATCTGGCGCGCAAAGTTCGTCGTATCGATAGCCGAGACACCCGGCATCTTTTCAGCTGACACGGTTAGGGCCTTTCTCCGTTGCCTGCCGCTTGCTACATAGGCGGCTACATTGCCGTAAAGATAGGCGCCCGTGCGGACATGAAATCGCACAGTGCAGCTTTCCGGCATCCTTGCGTAAAGCTGCGCTTTGAGATGGTCACGTCGCTGTTATTATCGAACATATATTCGTATTTATGGCTGCAGTTTGATAGACTGGTTATTGTTGACGGCAGTTCCATGTGCCGGGCAGCGCCCTCCATGCGACGGGAGGTGATGCCCATGACCGATCTGACTGATTTTGTGAAGCTCCTGACCGCTTTGGTCTCGCTCCTCACGGCGCTTATCGGACTTACCGAGGCACTCAAGCAGCATACGAAGCATAAAAAGAGGGGTCGACGCCGCTAAGGCGATGACCCCTTAATCCAAGCAACGGCGCTGCCCAGCTCTTCACTACTTGGGCTGCCGTCGACCTTATTTTACCCACGGGCACCGGGTTTACCAAATGGATTTTCGGTAAAGGAAGCACGGCACGCCCGCAAAAACACTACGCCCCAAGTGCCGCCACGGGGATCACCGCCACGCCGTCGTCGCGTGTGTAGGCAATGCTCCCCTTTCCAACCACGACCGGCAAAAACGCCGGCGCGGCATTCTGGGCGTCAGGATTGGAGAGCACTTTCCTCTCCAGCGCCTTGAGATTTCTCGCTCCATCGTCTGCTTTCGCATCGCTCAGCTTGACCTCGATGGCTCCTCAGCGCCCGTCGTGCTCAACGATCAGATCGACCTCAAGGCCCTTCTCATCTCGGAAATAATGGACACTGTTGTCGACACCGCCGTAGGTGGAAAGGAACACGCGCACGTCGCGCAAAACGAGGTTCTCAAAGAGCATCCCAAACGTTTGCATATCGCCAAGCAGCCGCTCAGGGGTAGCCCCCAGCAACGTCGCCGCAAGTAACGGGTCGCAGAAGTAGCGCTTGGGGCGCACGCGAACGCGGGCCTTCGAGCGCATGGGCGGCTCCCATCCGCACAGGTCCTCGGTCAGCTTGAGCCTGTTGAAGAGGTCCAGGTACGCAGCGATGGTCCTCTCGTCGGGACCCGCCTCGCCGTACGAGGCATCCTTCATGAGCGTCTTGTACGTGACAGCCTGGCTCTCGTTCATGGCAAGAGCTCGCAAAAGGCCGTGTGCAAGCTCGGGCGATCATGCGATATGCGAAATTACGCCATTCTCAATGCGGATTTTACGCTACTTTCAATGTAGTTTTTACGCCATTCTCATTGAAGGTTTTATGCTTGGCATCCTTAGCGCGACGCTCGCTCAACCCCTGACCACCGGATTGCCCGAATTCCGGGATGCTGCCTCCGCTCCAAACAAAAGGCCCCGACTCGCGATGAGCTGCCTCCCATTTCTTGAACATTAGAAATGGGAGGCTTTCCACCCCATGCCTCTATCGGAAACGGCATCCCGTCCTGAGCATCGAATCCGGGACGTAGTTTCCGCATGCGGCTTCGTTAGGAAAGCATGTTCTACTCTGAGCGCTCATTCCGGGGTGCAATTTCCGCCAGAGACGCCGCCGGGAAAGCACATCCCGGTTTGGAGCCGAAATCTGGGATGTAGTTTCCGCTTGAAGGGCGATCCGAAAAGCACGTCCCATTCCGAGTGGCAATTCCTGGTCACAGTTTCCGCAGATACAAGGCGACAGTCCGCCGCCCTTATCACATGCCTTCAAACATGCGATCCAGAAACACAAAACAGCAGATAGAATGCTCTTTTTCAAAAAAGTACACGTCCCTAAACTTACCAAGGTTTCATATCTAGCTACCGTTCACGGTCGCCGATTACCGCCCACCGATTCAAACAAGAAATATGTCGCCAAAAGCAGGTCATCTACCTGCATGGTTAGATTTTGGTCAGCTTTTGGTCAGCTGAGCGGCAAGTTCCAGCTGATACGTTTTTGCTACCCAAAAGGAGGCGGTAGCTCATGACCCATTGCAATGACCAGCTCATCGACCAACTGCTCACTCAAGCCGAACAAGAGGGGCGCTGTCTGATTCCCCCGAGCTCGGCGATCCGAAAAGCGCTCCTTCGGCGCACCGGCGGCACGGTTGTCTCGCCCATGCCGGGGTTGTTTGCGCGAAAAACGCGCTGGAATGAACTCAACCGAGCGCAACGCCATTGCGAAATCCTCCGCGCCCTTGCGATCATCCACCCCGATTGGACGTTCTGCTCGTTTTCGGCCGCCTGTCTGCTGGGGCTCGAGGTCTCGTGGCGACACCTGAATGTCGTGCATGTCTGCAGCGCCACCAAGCCGTCGGCTCGCCCGGGCGCGCATATTCAGCGGCATCAGATCGAGCCGGTCGGAGCAATCCGCCTGTCCGGCATATCGGTAACGCCGCCCATTCAAACGGTGACGGATTGTCTGTTGCAGACCGGTTTTGCCGACGGCATGCCCATTGCCGATTCGGCGATCTCAAAGCTCGGCCTTGCGCCGGAACAGCTGATGGAGGCCGTTGAGCAACGAGCGACTGCCCGCAATGGTCGCGCGATTCGCACCGCCCTCACAACGCTTCGATATGCCGACGCCCGCGCCGAGAGCGGCGGGGAATCGGTCGCCCGAGCCGTCATGATCGAGACCGGCTTTGCACCCGACCAACTTCAATACGAGCTGACGGATCCCTTCGATTCGACCGAAAGCATGCGAACGGATTTTGCCTGGGAGCGTCAAGCCAGGGAGCTCACGCTGGGCGAACTCGATGGGCTCATCAAATATACCGACCAGACCATGCTGGCCGGACGCACCACCGCCGAGGCGCTCGTTGCCGAACGACAGCGTGAGGCGCATCTATCGCTTTACGGTCATCCCTTGCTGCGCTTTACCATGAACGAAGTCCGTTCGGCAGGCATGTTCGCGAAAAAGCTGCAGACGGCAGGCATCCGGCAGACCGCGCTGCCGACATGGCTCAACGATATTGAGCTGTAGGGGCTACCGAGCTTATGCCCGCCTGCCTACCAAACCGGGACACGCTTTCCGGTTGGCAGCACCCGCGGAAACCATGTCCCAGACTGAGTGCTCAAAACGGGACGCGCTTTCCAGATGGCATGCCTAGCGGAAAGCGTATCCCGGAATCAAGGCCTAGAACGGGACACGCTTTCCGGTTGAACGCCCAGCGGAAATTACATCCCGGAATAGACGCTCAAACTGGGATACATTTTCCGCTGAGGGCCGATCCGGAAACCGTGTCCCACTCCGAGCGTCAATTCTGGGATGAACTTTCCGCCAGAGGGTTCAGCCGGAAACGGCATCCCACTCTGAAGCAAAATTCTGGGACGCAGTTTCCGGTTGAGGGCTGTTCCGGAAAGTGTGTCCCATTCCAGGCGCGGATTCCGGGACGCACTTTCCGTTTGAAGCTCCAACCGGAAAGCGCGTCCCACTCTGGAGCCGAATTCCGGGACACGCTTTCCGCCAGAGGCTCTACCGGAAAGCGCATCCCATTCTGAGCATCGATTCCGGGTCGCAGTTTCCGCCTGAGAGCCGATCCAGAAACTGCATCCCATTCTGAGCGCCAATTCCGGGTCGCAGTTTCCGCTCCAAACAAAAGGCTCCGGCTCGCGATGGAGCCGGAGCCAAAGGCACAGCTTATGCAGTTGATGTTGAGCGCGAACGGCCCGTCAGCAATGACCGTCCGCGCCCTACCCTACCCGCGGTTGCGGACGCGGCTGTAGGGCGTATCCACCATGGGCAGATTTGGACGCAGCTTGCCGTCAAATGCGCGATAGGCGTTCTGTACGGCGGGCGCCGTGGGGATCGTTGCGATCTCGCCGATGCCCTTGCCGCCATATGCCACGGGCAGCAGCTCGTCCTTCTCCACGTAGATGGCGTGGATATCCGGAATCTCGGGCGCACGGAACAGTCCGAGCGTGCCGTACCTTGCCTGGGGTACGCAGTCCTTGAGCGGCCAGTCCTCGGTCAGCGCATAGCCCATACCCATGAGCACGCCGCCTTCGATCTGACCCTGGATGGAGATGGGGTTGACCACCTTGCCGGAATCGTGTGCGGCATAGACCTCGCTCACGCGACCGTCATCATCCAGAATGACCACATGTGTGGCAAAACCGTAGCAGATGTGGCTCTTGGGGTTGGGAACATCGGCGCCCAGCTTGTCGGTCGGCTCCAGATACACGTAGCCAAACTCGCATCCCTCGAGCGCCTTGATGGTGGCCGCAGGGTCCTGAGGATGCATACCCTGGCCGGCGACGAGTTCCTGTGTGCGCAGCTGGTAGGCGCGACCGTCGTCATACTCGATCTTGACGCCGTCGCCGTGCGCACTCACGGGAGCATCGGGTGCAGGCTTGCCGGCCTCGATGCCAACCATAGCATCGCGCAGCAGGAAGGCGGCGCCGCGCACGGCCTCGCCGGTCACGACCGTTTGACGCGAGCCAGACGTGGTGCCGGAGTCGGGAGCGTTCTCGGTGGAGCACTCGCCGTTGGCGATGCAGCTCAGCGGCAGACCGCAGGCCTCGGCAACGTCCTGCAAAAAGACCGTGTTGCAGCCCTGGCCGATGTCGGACGTGGCGGCGTAGACCACGGCGCGGCCATCCTCGACGCGAATCTTGCAGCGGCCGGCATCGGGTAGACCCACGCCCACGCCGGCGTTCTTCATGGCGCAGGCAATGCCGGCGTGGCCGGGATGCGCGTAGTAGGCATCCTTGACCTCGAGCAGCGTCTCCTTAAGCGCCGTGGAGCAGTCGGCAATCTGACCGTTGGGCAGAACCTCGCCCGGCTCGATGGCGTTTCGGTAGCGAATCTCCCACGGATCCAGGCCAACCTTCTCTGCCAGCAGGTCGATCAGGCTCTCGAGCGCAAACTCGGACTGGCAAACGCCAAAGCCTCGGTACGCGCCGGCGGGCGGGTTGTTGGTGTAGTAGCCAAAGCCGCGAATGTCGGTGTTCTGGTACTTGTAGGGGCCGACGGCATGCGTACAGGCGCGCTCGAGCACCGGGCCGCACAGCGACGCGTAGGCGCCGGTGTCAAAGTTGATCTCGCAATCCAGGCCGGTAAAGTTGCCCTCGGCGTCGCAACCCAGCGTAAAGGTACCGTCCATGGCATGGCGCTTGGGATGGAAAGCGAGCGACTCGGCACGCGTGAGCTTGCACTTCACAGGACGCTGGAACTTATATGCGGCGAGCGCGGCCAGGTGCTGGACCGAAACGTCCTCCTTACCGCCAAAGCCGCCACCCACGAGCATGGTCTCGACGACCACACGCTCGGGTTCGCTATCCCAGCCAAACATGTGGGCGCACTCTTTGCGCGTATCGTAGGCACCCTGGTCGGTCGACTGCACCTTGACGCCGTTCTTGTACGGGAAGGCGACGGCGCACTCGGGCTCCAAGAAGGCATGCTCGGTAAAGGGCGTGGTAAAGCGCTGCGTCACGGTGAACGCGCTCTCTGCCAGCGCCTTGGCGGCGTCGCCGCGCGTCACGTGACGGCTCTGGCACACGTTGTCCTTGAGCTCCACCGTGTTGCCAAAGGCAAAGAAACTGTCGTGCAGGCGCGGGGCGTCGGCAGCCCTGGCCTCGACAATGTTACGCACGGGCTCCAGCGGCTCGTAATCGATCTTTACGAGCTTCTTGGCCTTCTCGAGCGTCGCCTCGTCCTCGGCAACCACCAGCACAATGGCATCGCCCACGCAGCGGGTGATATCGCCCTGGGCGATCATGACGTCCCAATCCTGGATAAGGTGGCCGACCTGGTTGACCGGCACATCCTCGGCGCGCAGGATGCCCACCACACCGGGCAGGGCCTCGGCCTTGGAGGTGTCGATGGAAAGCACACGGGCGCGCGGATACTTGGAGCGCACGGCGCTGGCATAGGTCAGGCCCGGCTGATCGAGCTCGTCGATGTCATCGGGGTACTTGCCCTCGCCGAGCACCTTCTTGCGCACGTCGATACGGAAGGCGCGCTTGCCCACGCCGTAGTCGTCGCCGCGCTCCAGGTCCTCGTCGATCTGCTTTTCGCCGCGGAGCACCGCAGCGGCCAGCGAAATGCCCTCAATAATCTTCTTGTAGCCGGTGCAGCGGCAGACGTTGCCGCGGATGGCGTACTTGATCTGCTCCTCGGTGGGCTCGGGGTCCTCGGCGATCAGCGCCGCGCCTGCCATGACCATACCGGGGATGCAAAAACCGCACTGCACGGCGCCCACGGCGCCAAAGGCGTACACAAAGGCCTCGCGCACGTCCTCGGGCAGGCCCTCAACAGTCACGATGTTGCGGCCGGCGGCAAGGGCGGTGGTCAGCACGCAGGCCTTGACGGCCGCACCGTCCACATGAATGGTGCAGGTGCCGCAAGCACCCTCGGAGCAGCCGTCCTTGGCGGAATGGATGTGCAGGTCGTCGCGCAGGTAGCGCAGCAGCGGTTTGTTTTGGGTCGTCGTGTGCTCGACGCCGTTAACGGTAAAAGTGAATTCCTGTGCCATGGTGATTCCCTTCTACACGCCGGCGGCGATGCCGGTGCGGTCGTGGATGGCGCCATGCGGGCAAACGACGGCGCACATGCCGCACGACAGGCAGTCCGCACCGTCGATGTGGGCACAGTTGTCCTCGATGCGGATAGCGCCGGCAGGGCATTTTTTGGCGCACATGCCGCAACCGATGCAGCTCGTGTCGCAGATCTTGCGGGCGATGGCGCCCTTGTCGGTGTTGTTGCAGCGCACCAGAATGTTCTGGTAGCCGGGAACAAAGGCAATCACGCGCTGCGGGCACGCCATGCCGCACAGGCCACAGCCCGTGCACTTTGAGCGGTCCACGCGGGCGATGCCATCGACCAGCGCAATGGCACCGTGGGGGCAGGCCGTGACGCAGGCGCCACAGCCAATGCAGCCTTCGCTGCAGCGGGCGTCGCCGCCTGCGGAGGCGCAACCGCTTCCGCAGGCAACGTAGGCCACGTTATGTTGAATGGATTTGGCCATAAGAGACTCGCCTATTTCTTAAGGAGGTACGGATAGTTGTCGCGCACAGCCCTGATGGTCAGGCGGACGGCCTCGGGCAGACCGGTGTTGACGGCATCGACCGAGACGGTGCGGACCGTGCCGGCGACGCGGACCTTAAAGTGGTCCTCGTCCACGGCCAGGAAGCCCTCGTTCTCGGAGTTCTCCATGTCCTGATCGCTCCAGAACAGGGTGAGCTTGTCCTTGTAGGGACGACCCTCCTGGTAGGGGCAGAACACGGCGCAGTTGCCGCACTCGTTGCACATGCCGTCGATGTGGACGACCTGATGCTTGGCCAGGCCCGGCACCTTAATTGCCACGTTGGCGCGGTTGGGGCACACATCGCAGCAGACCTCGCACACCGAGCCGCAGCCCAGGCAGCGGGTCTTGGTGCAGTTGCGCTTGTCACGGCATAGCGACCCCTTGCGCTCGTAGCAGGTGTCCTCGCGGCCGGCCTGCTCGTTGCAGTCGACGTACTTGTTAAAGTCCACGCCGGCGATGGCGCGGGCGACCTCGGCGGCGTCGGCGATAGCCTCGACCACGGTAGCGGGACCGCGGCGGCAGTCACCGGCAGCCCAGACGCCCTCGACGCCGGTGGAGGTGGCGGCAAGGCGGCCGCGACGGTCGTGCTCGACGCCCGCGGCGTCGTACAGGCTGGCATCGATGCCCTCGCCCACGGCGCAGATCACCGTGGTGGCGGAAAGCTCGACGGTCTCGCCCGTGGCGACGGGGCTGCGACGGCCGCTTGCATCCGGCTCGCCAAGTTCCATGACGTCGCAGGTCAGCGCGGCGCCGTTGAGCGCCTTGGGCGCCAGCAGCTCGCAGAACTCAACGCCGTCGGCAAGAGCAAGATCGAGCTCTTCCTCGTCGGCGGGCATCTGCTTCTTGGTGCGGCGATACACCAGGCGCACGTTCTTCACGCCAGCAAGGCGCTTGGCCACGCGGGCCGCGTCCATGGCGGTGTTGCCGGCGCCGATGACCACGACGTCCTCGCCCAGCTCGAGCTTCTCGCCCTTCTTGGCGGCCTCGAGGAACTCCAGCACGTCGAGCTCGGCACCCTCGCCCAGGCCCGCAGAGCCGGGCATCCAGGCACCGGTGGCCACGACCACGTCGGTAAAGCCCTGGGCCTTGAGCTCGTCAATGGACTCCACGCGGGCGTTGAGCTGCACCTTGGCGCCAAAGGCCAGACAGAGCTCGGCATCGTGGGAGATATCGTCGCTCGCGATACGGAACTCGGGGATCACGTGACGGACCACGCCGCCGAGAGAGTCGCGGGCCTCGAAGATAGTGACGGGCACGCCGGCACGCGTCAGGAAGAACGCCGTCGCCAGGCCGGCAGGGCCGCCGCCGATAACGGCAACGTTGCGCTCGGCGTCGTTGGCGATGGCCTGGGCGCGCAGCTTGGGCAGCACGGCGGTCATGGCCTCGCGAGCGGCCTTGAGCTTGCTGGCGCGGATCTGGGCGCCCTCGGGCTCGTAGAATGCACGCTCGCAGGCACGGCCGCAGGGATGCGGGCAGATGGTACCGGTGATGAACGGCAGGGCGTTGCGCTCGATGATGATGTTGAGTGCGTCCTCGTAGCGACCCTCGTCAACAGCCGCCAGGTAGGCGGGAATATCCTGCTGGATGGGGCAGCTCGTGCGGCACGGCGTGGTAAAGCAATCGGAAAGCGGGCTCTTGCCAGCGACCTTGCGGTCGGGCAGCGGACGCAGCGGCTTCTTGTAGAGCGGGTTGGTAAGCGAGTCGGTCTGGATCGCGGTCACGGCCTCGAGCGAGACGCCCTCAAACGGCTTGCCGTCCAGATCGGTAAACTCGCCGGCCATCTGGCTAAAGCGCTCGTAGCCACCGGGCTTGAGCACGTCGGTCGCCAGGGTGACGGGCCAAATGCCGGCATCGTACAGGGCGCGGATGTTGTAGACCGTGGCACCGCCGGAGTAGCTGATGCGCAGCTTGCCGTCAAACTGCTCGGTAATGCGGCGGGCGGCCTCGATGGTCAGCGAGAACAGCGAACGGCCCGACATGTACATCTCGGTGGAGGGCAGCTCGTTCCTCGTCACGTCGACGGGGAACGTGTTGGTCAGCTTGACGCCAAACTCCAGGCCGCGCTCGGCGCACAGGGCAATCAGGCGCTCGAACATGGGCACGGCATCGGCCCACTGCAGGTCCTCGCGGAAGTGCGTATCGTCGAAGACGATGTAGTCAAAGCCCAGCTCGTTGAGGCGCTGACGGGCAAACTCATAGCCCAGCAGCGTGGGGTTGCACTTGATGTAGGTGTTGAGGCCCTTCTCGGTGATGAGGTAAGTCGCGATGCGCTCAATCTCCGCCGGCGGGCAGCCATGCAGCGTGGACTCGGTGATGGAGTTGGAGACGCGCGCCGGGATGGACTCGACAAATGCGGCATCGACATGCTCAAACTTGTCCAGGTTGGCGAGCGCCCATGTGCGGCACTCGTTCCAAACGTCGGAGCCGCTGGCGTCCTTCATGCCCTCGATGTAGGCGTCGACCTTGGGGCTCTTAATACCCTCCAGGTCATAACCCACGGACATGTTGAAGACAAAGCCGTCCGGGCTGCCCAAGCCGTACTCGCGAGCGATCAGGTGGCAGGCGAACCACGCCTTCACGTACTCGGCAAAGGCCTGCGGAACCTCGAGCTCGGTCGACCACTCGCAGTTGTAGCACTCGTCCTGCGCCACGATACAAGGCTTGTTAACGCACTTGGAGAGCTCCTCGCCGTCCATAACCTGAACGGTCTTAAGCTCAAGGAAGCGGGAACCGGCCACGTAGGATGCCACGATGTTCTGGGCAAGCTGCGTATTGGGACCGGCGGCCGGGCCAAACGGAGTCTCGATGCGCTCGTCAAAAATGGGAAGCGCGCCCCCCTGGTTGGTCGTGACCATCTTGCGCACGCCAAAGATGGCGTCCTGGGTCTTATGCTCCTCGATGATCCAGTTCATCAGCTGCGAAAACGGGATCGGCCTCATGATGTCGCTCATAGTGAGCTCCTCTCTGTAACGCCCGGCGAGACCGCGCGGCGGGCGCAAATACGGTGTAGCGCTAGCACAGCGCCGGCGACCCCGCGGAGGCCGCCTATACGCGCGTCGGATGCGGCGAAACATCCGACGCGCGCGAATCTACTTGTAACTAGTAGGCGCGATCGTTGAGCGTGCTCCAGAGCTTTTTGGACTCAGCCATGGTCCACGCGTTGATCTTGTCCTCATCGATACCGACAAACTCGCGATCCTTGTACAGGACGCGGCCATTGATGATGGTGGTACGGCAGTTTTTACCCATCATGCCAAAGAGCATGTGGCCGTCGATGTTCTCCTCGCTCAGCGGCGTAAAGGGCTTGTAGTCCATAACGATGACGTCGGCGGCAGCGCCGGCCTCGAGCACGCCGAGCTTGCGATCGAAGTACTTGCTCGCCATCTTGGCGTTGTTCTCAAAGAGCATCGTCATGGCCTCGCACCAGCCCACGTTGGGCATGGCGGCGTTGTGGCGCTGAATGATCAGGAAGACCTTGAGGCTCTCGAGCATATCGTGGGTGTAGGCGTCGGTGCCCATGCACACGGGGATGCCGCGGCGGAAGAACTCGAGCACGGGGGCGCAGCCCACGGCGTTGCCCATATTGGATTCGGGGTTGTTGACGAGCCAGGTGCCAGACTCCTTGACGATATCCATCTCGGCAGGCGTCACGTGGATGCAGTGGCCGAGCATGGTGTCGGGACCCAGCAGGTTATGCTGCAGCAAGCGCTCGACGGGGCTGATGCCGCCGCGGTTGAGGCGGGAGTCCCACACGTCATTCATGCCCTCACACACATGGATGTGGAAGCCGGTCAGGCCGTTGTTGGCCTCGGCCATCTTGTCCATGGTCTCGTCCGAAAGCGTAAAGGTGGCGTGACCGCCAAACATGGCGGCGATCATGTGGTTGTCGTTATCGCGACGCTCCTTGGCGGCCCACTGGGCAAATTCGGCGTTCTCGGCAATGGCCTGGTCGCATTTTTCCTGACCGCGGCGGTCGGAGACCTCGTAGCACAGGCACGAACGCATGCCCAGCTCCTGCGCGGCATCCTTAATGGCAAAGAGGCTGCCCGGAATCTCGCAGAAGCTCGCGTGGTGATCGAAGATCGTGGTGACGCCATCGCGGATGGAGTCCAGAATCGTGGCATAGGCGCTGGCCTTGGTGCCGTCGAGCGTCAGGTTGTCGTCGATCTTCCACCACTGCTGCTCAAGATTCTCCAGGAAGTTGGTGGGGTTGCAGCCCTTAATGGCAAGGCCGCGAGCCAGACCCGAGTAGATGTGGGTGTGGCAGTTAATGAGTCCGGGCATGATGAGGTTGCCCTGGGCGTCGACGTACTCGGCATCCGGGTACTTGGCCTTGAGCTCGCACTCGGGGCCCACTTCGACGATCGTATCTCCGTCAATGGCGACCGCACCGTTGGGAATGAACGGGGTCTGAGCGTTGCGGGTAAAAACGGAACCGTTAGCGACCAGAAGCATGAATGCTCCCTTCAACATCAGAGGCGGGGTTTGACACCTCTGACATGGCGGAGTGCGAAGCGCCGGCCTACACCGGAAACGGGCCCTCTCCCGTCAACGCTTCACCAAAGGGACAAACCCTTTGAAGTGCGGCTTGACGCCGCATGACGTCGGCGGACGAGGCGATGCGTCCGCCGACGAATAGCACCGAATTGGTTACTTCTTGCTCTCGGGCAAGACCAGATCCACGGCAGCGTCCTTGGCAGCATCGATGTGCTGAGCCACGACCGGCGTCTGCGGAAGAATCAGGTTAAGGACGATGGCCATGATGGCGGTGGGGGTTACGGCATTGGAGCCGATGACGGTGGACACCCAGGCGGGCATACCCTCGCCGGCAAGGCAACCGCTGGCCATCCAGATACCCAGGCCAAAGACGACGGAGGTACCGACGATGGTGGTAGTGCGCTGCGTGAGGCCCTCGCGGGTGAACATGCGCACGCCGTTCATGGTAATGGTGCCAAAGACGCCGACGGTCGCGCCGCCGATGACGGGCTGCGGGATAGCGGAAAGGACGGCAGAGAGCTGCGGGAACAGACCGGCGATGGCAAAGACGGCCGCGATGATCACAAAGACCCACTTGTTGACGACCTTGTTGGAGCAGATGATGCCCACGTTCTGGCCAAGGGCGCTGGTGGGAAGACCGCCCAGCAGGCCGCCGACCATAGAGGTGAGGCCCTGGGACACGATAGCGCCGGAGAGCTCGCGCTCGGTGGGCATACGGTCGATGGAGCCCAGGCAGGCGGCGGAGACGTCGCCGATAACCTGGATGGCAACCATGGGGAACACGACAGCGAGGGTAATGCAGACTTCGGGATCAAACTCGAGCGCGTAGGGCATGAGCTTGGGAAGGGCGAAGACCTGAGCGGTGGCGACGCTGGAGAAGTCGATCATGCCAAAGGGGATCGAAACGATCATGCCAACGATCATGCCAAAGAACACGGATCCCAGCTTGAGCGTGCCCTTGCCAAAGTTGGCGAGCGCAAAGACCACGGCGAAGGTGATAAGAGCGACGCACCAGGCCTGCGGAGTGCCCCACAGCGGCGTACCCATACCGCCGGCCATATACTTGACGGCCGTGGGATACAGCGAAACGCCGATGGAGAAGATGACCGTACCGGTCACGACGGGCGGGAACAGCCACTTGATCTTGCTGTAGGCCAGACCAAAGAGGACCGCGACGGCGCCGCCGACGATCTCGCCGCCCAGCAGCGCACCAAAGCTAAAGCCCGAGGCACCCATGGCCTGCAGAGCCGGCAGGAACGCGAACGAAACGCCCATGACGATGGGCAGGCCGCCGCCGATGCGACGGAAGGGAGCGAAGGCCTGAAGGGCCGTATCGATCGCCGAAAGAATGAGCGCGACCTGGATGATGTCGGTGCTCTGCTGGCTATTAAAGCCGTAGACGCCGGCCATGATGACCGCCGGGGTAATGATGCCGGCAAACGATGCCAGTACGTGCTGAAGGGCACACGGGATCATTTCCTTAACGGGAGGCATGCCTTCGCGAGTGAACAGGGCTTCAGTGCCGTTCGTAACCGTCTCCTGGGTCATTTGACCACCAATCCTCGAAGTAGTTGTTTTCGCATCTAACGCTCTATTGTGACGCAGTGCGGGGTTGAGGTTGTGCCTTCGTTGCATATCGTATTAAAGATGATTCTCATTCTCAATAATAATTTTTTGTTATCAGACTATTCTTAAGCTGAGACAATGCATTTCCGCAGGTCAGGAAAGTGTCCGGTCAAAATAACATCTAACTTTTCTTTTGGTCAACCGTTTACCGCCAAAATCCTACCGCTCGTCTGTATTACGCAATGTACCTGCGAATATGCGAGTCAATAGACACCGTGTTACCATGAGAAAAAATTGTTATGAACATTTCCGATTTCACCCAAAGGAGTTGCCCGTGAACGAGACCGTACGCCGCTTTTTGCCGATGGTCGATTTCCTGGAGCAGATACTCGGTAAGAACAGCGAGATCGTGCTGCACGATTTCTCGGATCCCGACCACGCCATCGTCGATATTCGCAACGGCATTGTGAGCGGCCGTAAGGTCGGCGGTCCCGCCACCGATCTGGCGCTCAAGATCATGCACGACCCCAAGTATCGCGACCTGCCGTTTATTACGGGCTACGAGGGCCGCGGCGCCGGAGGCAAGACGCTGGAGTCCGCGACGTTCTTTATCCGCGAGGATGACGAGATCGTCGGTATGCTCTGCGTCAACACCGACCTCTCGACCGTACGCTCCATAAACGCCATGGCGCAGCAGCTCATGGCGTGCTTCGACGCAGCGCCGACGCGCACGGAGCCCGCCCCTATCGAGGTCGAAAGCCTTTCGGAGTCCACCCAGGAGCTCATCGACCGCAGCATTGCCGAGTTGCTGAGCGCGCGCGGGCTGGATGTAGCGTCGCTTGGTCAGAGCGACCGCGTGGACGTCATTCGCCACCTCAACGGCAACGGGGTGTTCATGCTCAAGGGCGCCGTGGCCTGCGCTGCCACCGCGTTGGGCATCTCGGAGCCCAGCGTGTACCGCTACCTGCAAAAAGTCCGCAAGGAGGGCTAACGAGCAAAATGGAGCGCGGCTCCACAAGCGATTCGTCACCTGACAAAAGACCCTGCAGCTCGCACGCGCTGCAGGGTCTTTTTGCATGTCATGTTTAGTTGTGGTCAACGCCTTAGAGAGCGGCGACGACCTCGATCTCGACCAGACCGCCAGCCGGAAGAGAGGCAACCTGGAAAGCGCTGCGCGCGGGGAACGGGGCCTCGAACTTGGAGGCGTAGATCTCGTTCACGGCGGCGAAGTCGGCAATGTCAGCCAGGTAGACTGTGGTCTTGACGACATCGGCAAAGGTGGCGCCGGCAGCGGTCAGCAGGGCCTCGACGTTAGCAAGGGACTGCTTGGCCTGGGCCTCGACGCCCTCGGGCATCTTGCCAGTTGCGGGATCGATGCCCAGCTGGCCGGACAGGAACACCATGTTGCCGGTCTGGATACCAGGGGAATACGGGCCGATGGCTGCGGGTGCGTTATCGGAAGACACGACGGTCTTGCTCATGTTTTTCTCCTTACAAGTAAAAGGGAACGGGAGCGCGGCGTTCACACCGGGAGGCACAGTTCGGTCTGAACACCGCGCTTGATTGGGATAGTACTCAAGGTGTCCGCGCGATGCAAGATTATTATCACGTTGCGAGAATATTTTATCGCCCAACGGTTTCCCCGGACCGCTGAACGGTTCTCATGTGAAGCAGCCAGTCCAAGCTGCTGAAGACTTTATCCCGCTTAGAGCACGGGCATCGCCTGCCGCGACGGCACCACTATACTTTTGATTATCTGAGCATTTTGAAAGGCAGGATATGACCGCAACCGCCAGTCGAACCACCAACCGCAGACCCGAGCTTTTGGCGCCCGCCGGAGGGCCCGAGCCCTTTGCCGCCGCACTCGCCGCCGGGGCAGACGCCATCTACTGCGGCATGGGCAGCTTCAACGCCCGCCGCAAGGCCACCAACTTTACCGACGAGGCCTTTGAGCAGGCCTGCCGCGCCGCGCATCTGGCCGGCTCGCGCGTCTACGTCACGGTCAACATCGTCATCAAGGAATCCGAGATGAGCGATGCGCTGCAGCTCATCCATCGCTGCTCCACGCTGGGCGCCGACGCCTTCATCATCCAGGACTGGGGCCTGTTCTTTGAGGTCAAGCGCGCGATGCCCGGCATCGAGACACACATCTCGACCCAGGCGAACATCCATGACGACCGCGGAACCATCTGGTGCCGCGAGCAGGGTGCCGACCGCGTGACCCTCTCGCGCGAGCTCTCCATTGACGAGATCGCCACCATCCACGATGCCGCGCCCGATGTGGACCTTGAGGTCTTTAGCCATGGCGCCATCTGCTTTTGCTACTCGGGCCTGTGCCTGCTTTCGAGCTTTGCCATGGCGGGCCGCTCGGCCAACCGCGGCATGTGCGCTCAACCCTGTCGCCTGCCTTACGAGCTGATCGACGAGAACGGTCGCTCGCTCTCCCCTGCCGGTCGCGAGCGCGCGCTGTGCCCGCGTGACACCAACACCTCACAACTTGTTCGCCGCCTGTATGACGCCGGCGCCGCGTCGCTCAAGCTCGAGGGCCGCATGAAGGCGCCCGATTACGTGTACTCCATCGTCGATGTGTATCGTCATCAGATTGACGATATGCTGGCCGATGCTTCGACCTCTAAGGACGAGGAAGCCGCCCGTCAGCGCCAGCTCAAGCGCTGCTTTAACCGCGACTTTACGCACGCCTATCAGGACGGCACCTCGGGCGACGAGATGATGAGCTATGAGCGTTCCAACAACCGCGGACAGATCGTGGGCACGGTGCTGGGCAGCCGCCCGGCCAGCCGCGATGTGCGCGGCCTCAAGCCCGACGACCGCCGTCGCCGCGCCGCCATCGCCCGCATTGAGCTGTTTGAGCCCGTGGGCAAGGGCGACCTGCTGGAGCTTCGCCACGATAACGAGTTTGACCAGTTCCTGACCACCATTGCCGCCGATGATGCCGCTGCCGGCGATGTTATCGAGTGTCGCGTGCCCCGTAGCATGCCCGAGGGCTGCCGCGTCCGCGTGATTCGCAGCCAGCGTGCCATCGACGCTGCCAGCGCCGCGCTCAAGCGCGATGTGCTGCGCCGCCGAGCTGTTGATGTATCCGTCGTGGCGCGCCTGGGCAAGCCGTTTACTGTCACGCTCACCTGCTGTGACGACCCCGCGCTCACCGCCACCGCCACGGGCTTCACCGTCGAGGCCGCCAAGACCCGCGCCGTCGAGGCATCCGATCTGGTTGAGCACGTCGGGCGCATGGGCTCCTCTCCCTTTGAGGCCGCGAGCTTTGACGTGGCCCTCGACGAGAGTTGCGGCATGGGCTTTTCCGCCGTGCACAAGGTGCGCGCCGCCGCTTGTAAGGCGCTGGAAGAGGCCATTCTGGCACCGTACGAGGAGCGCGCCCGCACGCTCGAGCTACCGGCGATTGTCACCAATGATTCCCGCCCCGCGCCCGAGCACTACCGCGATGAGCCGCAGATCTGCGCTACCGTCACCTCGCTCGAGGCCGCCGAGGCCGCTCGCGCGGAGGGTGCAACGCGCATCTACATGACCACCGACGCGCTCGAGGCTGTCGGACTCTCCCCTGCCGATGCATTTGAGCAGGGTATTGTGCCCGCACTCGACGAGGTCTGCCGCGCCGTTGACCACGTCCGCGTTGACCCATGGGTTGTTGCCGGCGCCACGGTCGCTATTGGCAACATCTCTGAGCTTGCCCTGGCCGCCCAGGTTGGCGCCACGGCCGAGATTCGCTCTTGCCTGCCGGTGCACAACACGCCCTGCATGGAGGCGCTTGCCGAGCGCGGAGCCGGTGCGTTTTGGCTCTCGCCCGAGATCACGCTCGACGAGATTGTCTCGCTCGGCGCCGCCGCGCCCGCGGCTCTAGGCATCACCGTCTTTGGCCGCCCGCGCGTCATGACAAGCGAGCATTGCATTCTGCAGGTTGCCAACGGTTGCATCCACGATTGTGCCAGCTGCCGCCTGCGTGCCCGTAAGCTCTCGCTCAAGAATATCGACGGAAAGGTCATGCCGGTGCGTACCGACATCCACGGCCGCTCACGCTTGTACGACGCCTACCCCATCGACCTCACGCCGCAGGTACCACAGCTGCTCGACGCCGGCGTCCGTCGTCTTATGGTGGACGGCACACTGCTCGAGACGGATGAGGTGGGCCGCGCCACCGCTCGCGTCCGCCGCGCCGTCGAGGCAGCGCAAGCCGGCCGCAAGCCCGCCGCCCGCCTGCGCGGTGCCACCTCGGGCTGCATGTTTGTGGGAATCAGCTAACCGAAAGGCTTACACGTGAACGAAGAACCTCAAGTCCTCTACTGCGACGCCTGGCTCATGGCCATCGACAAGCCCGCCGGCATGATCGTCCACGGCGACGGCACCGGCGAGCGCACGCTCACCGACTACGCCAGCGACCTGCTGCTGGCGATGGGCGGCGGCTTTGCCGCGACCGACATGCAGCCGCTCAACCGCTTGGACCGCGACACCACCGGCGTGGTGCTGTTCTCACTCGACAAGCAGACGCAGCCCGCCTTTGACCAGATGATTATCGACCACGCGTTCGAAAAGCACTACCTAGCGCTCGCCGAGGGCAAAATCGACTGGAACGAGAAGCTCATCGACAAGCCTATCGCCCGCGACCGCCACGATAGCCGCAAGATGCGCGTTGGCGCCAGCGGCAAGCCGTCTCAGACGCGCGTCAAGGTACTCAAGCGCCTTAAGAGCCGCCGTGGCCTGCCTACGCGCTCGTATATTGATGTCGAGCTGCTCACCGGCCGCAAGCACCAGATCCGCGTGCACCTGGCAAGCGAGCATCATCCCTTGATTGGCGACGACCTGTACGGAACGCCGCGTCCCTGCGGCCTGATGCTCCACGCCCACAGCGTATCCTTCACGCATCCCGTAACTGGCGAGCACATCCACATCGAAGCCCCCTGCCCCTGGGAGCCCTAAATCCTGCCAAAAAGGGACAGGTTTATTTTGACAGGTTTTATCTGGTCAAACGTCATGCCGCCACGATGACTCAGCCGCGGTCCCAAAACGTCTCGATCTGTAACAGTTAGAGCCCATTTTCCGGTCTATCTGTTACAGATCGAGACATTCGAATCCCCCTCAAGGGAAAATCTCAATCTGTAACAATAACTCGGCAAAATCGATCCCAAATGTTACAGATTGAGACAAAGGAACGGCGCAATTCGGAAGTATTTCAATCAGTAACACCTAGCCCACTTTAAGCGGTCCAGTTGTTACAGATTTAGACTAAACCGGTAGACAACGAAAGCGGCAACGCCCGTAATGGACGTTGCCGCTTTTCTATTGAGAAAACTACTCAGTTTTCATTACTAACCACCACAATGGGGACGGGCACCTTCGCGGTGGTTTTGGCCTTAGCCCGTCCCTGCCGTTAGACCGTGACGACGTTGTCCATTGCCCGGTACTTGGCGGGGACCTCGCCTGCGGTAATAATCGTTGCATCGCGGAAGTCCGCGAACTTGACGGGCGCCACCATGCCAAATTTACTGGCGTCCGAGATTACGAAGCGCTTGGCCGTATGGCGCATCGAGATACGCTTTACTTGCGCCTCCTCGATATCGGGCGCCGTGAAGCCCTGCTCGGCGGCAATGCCGTTAGAGCCCCAAAAGCCGCAGTTGAAGTTGTAACGGTCTAAGGTTGCCAAGGCATCGGGGCCAACGAGCGCCTCGGTCTCGGGTTTGAGCTCGCCGCCCAGCACCACGGTACGCATGCCGCGCAAAGCGAGATGCTGAGCATGGAGCACGGAATCAGTCACATAGGTGACACCTTCAAGGTGTGGAAGATGCTCGATGAGCCTGAGCGTCGTCGAGCCCGAGTCGATGTACACAAAGCTCTCGGGCTCCACCAGCGCCGCCGCACGGGCGCAGATACGTTCCTTGTCGTCGTTATGGAGATCGCTGCGCTCATTAAGCGTTAGGTCGCGCGTCACGTGCGCGCGCTCAAGGCTCGTCGCCCCACCGTGCACCTTGGCGATACGGTGTGCGCGATTGAGCGTCTGCAGGTCGCGCCGAATGGTAGACGCCGTCACGCCCAGGGCCTCAGCAAGCTCCGGTACGGTAACCGAGCCCGTCTGCTGCACCATCGACACGATTGCGTTGAGCCTATCTTCCGCAAGCATCGCTTACTCCTCCTCGGGGTACACGACTCCCCAATCGGCGCGAAACTTGGTCATAAGCTCCATAACATCAGAAGCATAATCCAGAAGCTCGCGCTTGGAGTCGTCGCCGGCAACGGCCTTCTCAAGATCGGCCATCTCATAACACAGGGCGTAAGCCTCGGTGCCTGCGTGGACCTCCTCGCGGTGGCCGTCCGCAGTCCACACGATGGTCGCGTGATCGGCACGCGGATATTCGTTGACCTCGATGTAGCACTTGTCAAAGCTGATGACCGAGCGCTTGGGCTGCTTGGAGTGAAGCGTAAGGCTCACGACGCCCAGCTGCTGCTCGGCATTGCGGCAGACGATGCCGCCCGCAACATCGACTCCAGTCTCGCAGGTGTTGCCTAGAGACACGACCTCGGCGGGCTGGCTCGCCATAAACAGGCGCATGACGGACAGGGCATACACACCAATATCGAGCATGGCACCGCCGGCAAGGTTGCGATTGTAGAAACGGTTGGTCAGGTCGCCGTACTCCTTGTAGCTACCAAAGTTGAGCTGAGCGAGGTTCATGCGGCCGAACTCGCCGGCATCCATGCGGCGACGCAGCTCTTGATACAAGGGCATGTGGAGCACCGTGGTAGCGTCCATAAGGACCACGTTGTGCTCGGCGGCAATGGCACGGGCCTCATCGAGTTCAGCGGAATTGAGGGTAATGGCCTTCTCGCAGAGCACGTGCTTGCCGGCTGCCAGGGCAGCGCGCAGATAGGTGATATGAGTGTTGTGCGGGGTAGTGATGTAGACGGCGTCGATGCCAGGATCGGCGTAGAGGTCCTCAACCGTGTCGTAGACCTTCTCGATGCCATACTGCTCGGCAAAAGCCTGAGCCTTGGACGGCGTACGGTTGGCGACGCCCGCAAGCTTGCGACCGGCAAGAGCAAGGGACTGAGCCATCTGGTTGGCGATAACGCCGCAACCGATGACGGCCCAATGGAGCTCGGGAGCCGTAAAAATATCGTCGGGGAACGGCTTGTCCTGGACCGAAGCGAACGCTGCTTTGGCGGCTGCCGCGGCGTCGAGCGGAGCCTGCTTGGAATCTGCCATTATGTGCCTCCTGTGTCATAGAACGCCTTGCTTTCTGACAGCTCTATATTCGCACAAACACGCGCTTCTGTGCGCGTTTTTGCGTATCTCACCGCTAAACGGTCATTTTTATCCCGTAAACGGCGCATCTATACGCATATTCACGCAATCCCACGCACGTAAATGCGCACAAATGCGAACCGGTCATTGCTCAGAGACAGGGGCTTATGCTTAGAACTCAAAAGACAGGATGATCCGCTTCGCCTCGTCGCTCATGGCGCGCTGCAGCTCTAAGGACCGTCCCAAACTGCCGACAGAAAAGGAACGTTCCAAACTGCAGACAGAAAAAGAACGTCCCCAGGCGCCGGCATTTCAAGAGCACTCATTTAAGTCTGTCCCCAATGAGTGGGAGTAATCAGAGACCCTTTGCGAGGGAGGCCGGACGTGGCCTTCCTCGTTTTTATTCATGGACTTTAGTCCGTGCCGCGCGGCACGCGCGGCATAGAAAGCCACCCGCTCAGCGGGTGGAGGCCAATTTCCGCTACGCGACAAAAACCTTCCCCCTAGCATGAGGATTGTTCAGGTCATCATACTAGGGGGAAGGTGATTGCTGTGGCCCAGAAAGCCAACAGCTTCGCGCACACGAAATGGCTGTGCAAGTACCGCATCGCACCGAGGCCAAGCTCATCGCCGCCATCGTCGAGAAGCACCCCGAGGTGCGCTTTGCCGCGAGCCGCACCTCGGCCCACGCCGACCTCTACGACCGCATGGAGCAGGCCCTGTGCGAGCGCGTGGCCAACGCGGTGGATGTCGTCCGCTCCGACATCAGCCCCGCGCTTCTTGTCCACACCGGTCCAAACCTCGTGGGTGTGGCGGTCCAGGGACTCTAGTGGAGGCGGGGCGTCCTGCCCCAAAAACAAATGCAAAAGACGAGCACTTCTTGCCGCTCAATTGGCAAGAAGCGCTCGTCTTTTCTTAACGCGTTGTATGGCGGAGAGAGCGCAAGTTACGCGAGCGCCCTTC
Organism: uncultured bacterium; assembly: GCA_905215905.1. Lineage (GTDB taxonomy): Bacteria > Actinomycetota > Coriobacteriia > Coriobacteriales > Coriobacteriaceae > Collinsella. The sequence goes on from CAJMRI010000009.1 coordinate 55,873, forward strand.
TTGCCAGCTCGGCCGCGCCGAGGATTCCTTGGTCGCCGCCGCAGCCCGGGGCGCAGATGTAGCTCTCCATGTCCTTAAGCTCGGCGGTCTGGATGTAGCCACCCAGATATTCGAGGGTCTTCTTGCGGACGATGCCGTAGAGCTGCTCCTGGTGCATCACGCCGCCGCCGAGGACGATGCGGCGAGGCGAGTACATGAGCACGAGGTTCGCGCACATCTGCCCCAGATAATCCCCCTCGAGCGCCCACACCTCATCGTTGTCCGCGAGCTCGGCCGCGGGCTTTCCCCAGCGCGCGGCGATGGCGGGGCCGGAGGCGAGCCCCTCGAGACAGCTCGCGTGGCTCGGGCAGACGCAGCGTCCCTCCTCGGTGGGACGGGTCCTTACCAGCATGTGACCGGCCTCGGGGTGCAGCATGCCGTGAAGGAGTCTGCCCGCGCACATGACGCCCGCGCCCACGCCGGTGCCGATGGTCACGTAGACGGCGTCCTCGAGCCCCTTGCAGCAGCCGAAGACCACTTCGCCGAGGCAGGCAACGTTCACGTCCGTGTCGTAGGCCACCGGAATCCCGAGGGCGTCGGCGAACGCGGCGCGAAGACCATGGCCTCGCCACGCGAGCTTGGGCGTCTGGAGGATGGAGCCGTAGCGCTCGTCGTTGGGGTCGACGCAGGTCGGGCCGAAGGCGCCGATGCCCAACGCGTCCACATCGCGGGCGGTGAACCACTCGATCATCTGCGGGACGGTCTTGGCGGGCGTAAGCGTCGGGGTCTCCATACGGTCGAGGACCTCGCCGTCGCCGGACACCACGGCACAGACCATCTTGGTCCCGCCGGCTTCGAGGGCGCCGAGCCTCATTTGCTTTTCGCTCATGTGATCCTCCTTACAAAGGGACGCCCGCAGTCATGGTCAACCGCGGGCGCCCATAACGTTGGCTTGTTTCGAGGCGACCCTACCTGGGCACGCGGTCCTGCCTTGCGGCAAACGGGGCGAGCACGGCGTGCGGCTCGCTTTGGTACCAGTAGGCGACGGTGGAGATGTCGTCCTCGCGCTCGTAGAGCTTGATGTCGTCGTTGCCGAGGTCCTGGAACGTCACGCGCAGGTCCTCCTTGAACGAGATCGGGTCGGGAAGGTGCCACCTGTAGAGGCCGTGCCTGGGCAGCGCGTCGTCGTTAGTCGCGAGCATCGGATTCGGGTTCGGCTTGCCCGCGCTGAAGCGGTCGCGCGTGGCGTCGCGCGTCGAGCGGTACGGGTAGCCGGCGAACAGCGTGTTGAAGCACTGCGCCTCGGGCAGCGCGTGGGGCGGCCTGTCGAGGAAGGCCCAGGCACCGCCGAAGTAGTCCTCGGCTCCCGTCGAGGTGACCGTGGGGAACTCCTCGTCGCCGTCGAGGAAGAACTTCATCTCGCCCTCGCCCCACCAATAGCGCTCCAGGGCGCACAGGGCCATGTAGGTGCCGACGTAGTAGCCCTTGCCGCGCACGCCGTCGAGCACGGTGTAGTCGACGCCCCTGCGGGTGCTGCGCTCGCGGTTAAAGCGGGCGTGGAAGTACATGGCGTCGTCCGGCACGTCGGTGAGCGCGTAGTTGAACGTGTAGAAGATGTACTTAATGAACCCGGGGTGCTCGCTCGTAAGCGTGACCTTGGCGTGCTTCCTGAAGGGCATCTCGAAGTAGCAGTTCATGCCGCCCGTCGGGTTCACGCAGATGGGCATCGAGTTGACGATGGCGCGCTCACCGAAGCCGTTGCAGAAGAAGTCGCCGACAGGGCACTCGACCGAGGGGGTCTCCTCGTCGTCCCAGTAGAAGCGCAGCACGAGGTCACGCATGACGAAGCTGCCGGCGGCGGTCTTGTCGGGGACGGTCATCCAGATGTGGCGGATGATGCCGGGGCCCTCGATGTCCGCGAGCGTGATGGTCTCGCCGGACTCAAGGGGCACGCAGCACGAGCCCTTGCGGCCGACGCCGAGGTGGCTGGCCGACATGGCGGCGCGGCCCTTCTCGCCCGTGATGTTCTCGGGGGTGATGGCGCGGCTTTCCTCACCGCCGTGCATCCACACGTCCTTAAGGAACTCTCTCATCGTCGACCTCCTCTATTCGTCGTCGTCGCACTCGGCGGAACTGGCACCGTTCACGTAGATGATCTGCTGGCGCGCCTCGTTGACGAGGGCGTCGAAGTCGAGTTTCTCGTCGGGGCGCGCGAGCGCGACCGTCATGGCGAGCGGGAGGTTGACACCCGCGATCACGTGGATCCGGTCGGAGGCGAAGCGGGAAAAGCGCTGGTTCACGCTGCCGCCGTACGCGTCGGTGAGGACGACGACCTCGTCAGTGCCCGAAAGAGCCGCCTCGACCGCCGCGTCGAGCCCCTCGCCGTTGTCGTTCACGTAGGCGCACACGGCGTTGACGGCGTCGCCCTTACCCGTAAGGAACTCGAGGGTGTCCTTGAAGCCCTGGGCGAGAAGGGAATGGCTCGCCACAACTATCTTTCTCATTGATTCACCAATCTCTTGGGTCGAAGCTAGGCGAGGATGCCGGCGGCGGAGGCGACCATCGCGAGGACGATCACCACGAGGATGAGGGCCGTCATGCTCGCGTTCTTCTTGGTAAGAAGGTAATACGCGCTTCCCGTGATGGCGGCGGGGATCATGGCAGGCAGGATCTTGTCGAGCAGCGGCTGAATCTCCATCGCGACGTCGCCGAAGCTGAAGCTAATCGGGCAGGTGACGCCGATGACCGAGGCGATGAGGCAGCCGACCACGGTGAGGCCGAGCACGGAGGCGGCGGCAGTGAGGTTGGGAAGCTTCTCGCTGAAGTCGGTGACGAGCTTCACGCCCTGCTTGTAGCCGAACTCGAGGGCGTGCATGCGGACCAAGAAGATGGCCAGGATGAGCGCGAACCAGATGCCGGCTCCCACGGGGTTGCCCTCGATGGCCATGTAGGCGGCGATGGAGCCCATGATGGTCGGGATCATGGTCATGAGCAGGGAGTCGCCGACGCCGGCGAGCGGTCCCATGGTGCCGATCTTCAGGTCTTGGACGGCGTCCGCCGCCGCTAGGCCGTCGCGCTCCTCCATGGCCACGCAGGCGCCAAGGATGATGGCGGCGAGCCAAGGCTGGGTGTTGTAGTAGCGGAAGTGGTTGTTGAGCGCTTGCTTATAGTCCTCGTCGTTCGTGTAGATCTTCCTCAGGACCGGCGAGAGGGCGTAGGCGACTGAGGCGCCCTGCTGGGTCTGGTAGTTGAAGGTGCACACGCTCATGAGCCAGCGCCAGTTCGCGTTGCGCAGGTCCTTCTTGGTGACCTTGTAGCCGGAGGGCTTGCCCTCGGCGACGGCGGTGATGTTCTCGTTTTCCATGGTTACTCATCCTCTCCGATGAAGGCGTCTGCGGAAGCGTGGGCGGCGAGCTCGGTGTCCCTCTCGGCACGCTGGTAGAACGCAATCGCGAGGGCAACGCCGACGATGGCGGCGCCGATGATGGGCACGTTCAGGAAGGCCGAGAGGAAGAAGCCGGCGAGCAGGTACTGGAAGTACTTGGCGGTTGGCATGTAGCGGAGCAGCATGGCGATACCGACGGCCGGGAGCATCTTGCCGGCGAGGGTGAGGCCGGAGAGGAACCACTGGGGCATGACCTCGAGGAGCCAGTTGACGGCGGGCTGGCCGAGCGTCACGGAGACAAAGACGGGCAGGGCGGCGCACAGTCCGAAGAGCGCGGGGCAGACCCACAGGATGGCGTTCATCTGATTGAACTTACCCTCGTTGCAGAACTTCTGGGACTTCTCGACGACAAAGCCGTTGAGGATCTTGGCGACGACGTCGAGCTGGATGCCGAGCATGCCGACCGGCAGGCCGATGGCGAGGCCCGTGTCGGAGCCCAGGGTCACGCCGTAGGCGGTGGCGATGATGGCCATCGTGCCGTAGTCGGGAATGGAGGAGCCGCCGAAGCCCGCGACGCCGAGCTGCATGAGCTGAATGGTGCCGCCGATGACAAGGCCGGTCTTCCAGTCGCCCATGACGACTCCGGTGATGAGGCCCCAGAAAACGGCGTAATTGACGAAGATCATCGGGATGCCGTAGTAGTCCACGTGCTTGATGAAGGCCAGCAGGGTCAAAAGGACGACCTGCAGGATAGTGAAGTTGACCATATTTCCCCCTTAGATGAGGTCTGCGACGGAGACGGGCTTGTCGGCGGGCACGAACTGGGCCGTCACCTTGACGCCACGGGCGATGAGCGCCTTGTAGCTCTGGACGTTCTCGGCGGAGGCGTAGGCGCGCTGGGTGAGCTGGATGCCGTCCTCCTTGACGAGCGAGCCGCCGACGACCAGCGACGGGAGCTCGACGCCCGACTCGACCAGGCGAAGCATCGTCTCGGGCTCCTTGGCGATGACGAAGACCTTCTCGCGGTCGTACTTGCCCGCGGCGAAGTTCTTGAGCGCGGTCTGCTCGGAGATGATCGAAACGGCCATGCCCGCGGGGCGCGCCATCCTCATGGTGGACTTCAGGACCTCGTCGCCGGCGACCTTGTCGTCGATGACCATGACTCGGGTCGCGCCCGACACCGGGGCCCACTGCGTCACGATGATGCCGTGAAGCAGGCGATTGTCGATTCGTGCCATAACAACACTCATGTTTGCTCCTATCAAATGAAGTTTTACGTTCGGTACTGCCTCGGCGCTATCCGGATTCGCGCCGGGCAAGGGGTTATCGGATTATTGAGGACGCGCGGTCAGCTTGCGGCGGCGCGGGGAAGGTCACTCGTCGAGCAGGAGGTCCGAGGAGCCGAGGCGCTCTTCTCGCGCCGGGGCGGCGCTCACGCTTATGTAGTCGAAGACATATGCGATCTCGCTTACGGGAACCTCTACGCGATAGCGCGTCGAGATGCTCGAGAAGCTCTGCCTGAAGGACTCGATGAAATCGGCGCGTTCCTCCTCGAAGCGGTCCTGGCCAACGTAGGTCTCAATGGGGTTTCTGGTAACAAGGCGCTCGACGAGACAGCAGAGGTGAACGTAGAGCCCAATGATGGCGTTGCTGCCGATCTTCTCGCCTGTCCTGCGCTGAAGCTCGTGCACGGCGCTCTCGATCTCATGGAATAGCCGCTCCGGGTCGAGGATGGTGATGGAGCGGATGACGTTCTGCAGCGTCATGTTCGAGAGCAGCTTCTCGTGGAAAGAAGAGAGCTCGGAAGCGTCAAGCCACCTGCCGAACACGGCATCAACCTTAGAGGCGGACGCCGTCGACATGATGTCCTCGAGGGCGACGAAGGGGACGGAGGCGACCCCGGGGTCTCCCGTGCCGATGACGGCGCAGACGCGGTGCTCGGAGAAAACGGCGTCGTTCGACCCGTTCGCGACGAGCTGCTTGAAGGGCCTCGTGAGCAGGCGCGCGCCTATGGTGCGCGGGAGGCTCTGCGAGACGAGCTGGCGTATCCTCTCCGCGGCGTCGACCCCGGACTCGGAGCAGAAGACGATGGCGTCCTCACGGTTGACGCGCTCGATCACCTTGCAGTGCGTCACGCACGCGGCGGTCGCATCGCCAAGAACCTCGGCGATGGACTTGCCGCCGAGCAGCCCGACCCCGATCTCGAGCGCAAGACCGGTAGAGACGTTGTTCACCACGCCGATAGTGGAGTCGGTAACGTTCTCGAGGGCCTTATAGGCCTCCTCCAAGGAGCCCATGTCGACGAGGAACACGACCCCGGTGCAGTAGGAATGACGGTCGACGAGGCGCTGGAGCGGACCGACGATGTCCTTCAGCTGCTGGTCGTAGGGCATGTCGACAGCCTCGTACACATGCATGCCGAGCATACGGTTCGCCGCGTCGGCGATGCTCGTCGCCGTTGAGTAGCCGTGGGACAAGATGACGCAGAGCGTCCGAAGGGCCTTCGCATCGCGAGACTCCGATGCGACGCACAGCGTCAGAAGCGTCTTCGTGAAGTGATCGAGCGAGATTCCCAGCGCCCCTTCCACGTCTGCGGCGACCTGATCGGAGACACTCGAGGCAAACGGCAATTCGGAGGTCACGGCACCGAGGAGATGGGAGATTTGCTCCGCACAGGCAGACTTTCGCTTAGCCAGGCCGATACCCGGCCACAACTGCAGGCAAATCTCCTGGGCCAGTAGAAAAGCGACCTTCCTCGAAAGCTCGATGCCATAAGAAGAGCCTGCGTCGGCAAGGACCGCGCCCACGACGCGCTCGAAGGCGCGCGACCTCGAGGAGGCGACGCCGTGGTCGAAGATCAAGTGATCCTCAACGCCGCGCACAGCGGAGACAGCTTGCGAGACAAGCTCGGAGACAGAGAGCTCCCCGGCGCAGAATCGCTCATCGAGGGAGCACAGGGCATCGAGCGCCTGCTCGACCGGCCCTGTGCTCTCGGCGGCATCCAGAGACGCGTCGATCAGAACGCCATCGTCGGGCTGTTGATCGATCTGCGCGGAGGAGAGGAGCCCGCTGGGAAGAAGATACGGGCGAACGACGACGTAGCCGCCCTCGCGATTGAGGAACGCTTTGGCGCAGCAGTTCGTCACGCAGGCGCGCAAGCCGGCGATGTTATCGGAAAAGTCCGCGTTCACGAGGCAACGGTATGCGCCGCGGCTGATCTTCACATCAGAACCGATTCGGCACCCCTCGCTGCGCAGGAAGCTCAAGATGAGATCCTCGCGCTCCTCGGGGGTCCGCTCCTTGAGTGAGGGGACGCGGGCACAGATGGGCATTTTGCTGTAGGCCGAGGAAACCTTCAGGTCATCGGCGGAAAGCGTCGTCGAAAGAACGAGGCGAGCGCGCGGCGCATCCTGGGAGGCATCGAGCCCGAGGGCCGTCGCAAGGCAGTGCTCCATCGCAGAGGGAGAGAGTGCCTCGATGCCGTTGACAAAGACCACACCCCCGCGCGCTTTCGCGATCGACTCGTCAAGAAGCCCGTTGAACGAGGCGGCGTCCGGGACCCCGGCGCAGTCGATGCGCACATAGGAGGAGTCGCGGGACAGCAAGCCCTGGTTCTTGCCGTACTCGTACACAAGGCGAGAAAGGAAAGACTTACCGACACCCACGCCGCCGCTCAAGAGGATGGGCAGGCCAAACGGAGGGTACTGAACCGCAGCCTTGCACTGCTCGACAACGGAGCTGAGGCTCATGTCGAAGCCCACGGCACGCGCGAAGTCGCGGTGATCGGCGATTCCCGTCGCCTGGATGAGGTCGGCGAGCGAGGCGTACTCGCTTGCAGAGAGCTTTACCTGAAAACGCTTCTGGAACGCGCGGCGATGAAAATAACGGACAGGCCTGCCCGCCACCTTAACCACAAGACCGGCGCGAACAAGGTCGTTGAGGTACTGGCTCGCCAGGCTCCTGGAGATGATGAGCGTCTCGGCGATGTCGGAGGTGGACAGACGGGCAAGGTCGTCGAGCGAGACGGCAGAGGTGAGGGCCTCGAGATGCTCGAGAATCCTGTCCCTCATGTCGACGGGTTTCTTTGCCAAGCTGTCCTGTGTGGTCTTGTCCATGACTTCTTACCTCCTCGTACAAGGAGTATAAGGGGAGAACAGAGAACGGAAGGGGGCGCGTGGGGGAATCAACAGCTCCGAGGAAAAGTCCACCACTTGAGGGGCAGAAAACAACGGCCATTGAACATTCAGGGCCGACGCTCAACACTTCGGCTCGACACTTCGCTTTGGAAAGGGCCCGGCGCGCCGGGGTCCCAACATAAAGAAGGGCCCCGGCGCGCAGGGCCTAAAGCTTAACCATGCGCGCGGCGATGCGGGCGCAGTCGCAGGCGGCCTTCTTCTCGAAAGTGTTGTAGTCACGACCCGGCCCTCGGCGCAGGGCTTGTCGCTGATGGCGCGCACGACGACGAGGGGCACGCCGTTGAGATAAGCGGCCTGCGCGATGGTGCAGCCCTCCATCTCGCAGCACAGGTCGCCGAAGGTCGCGAGGATTCGCTCCTTCTGTTCCGCGGGCGAGACGAACTGGTCGCCGGAGACGACGCGGCCCTTGAGGACCTTAATGTCGGGGGCGACGGCGGCCGCGGCGGCGCACGCCGCCAGCAAGGGCCGGAACGGATCGCGCAAGATCAAGGCGTCGCCCGGGAGGTCGGGCGTTACCGTCAGCCGGCGCCGCGTCTGCCGCATCATGAGGGAGAACGGCCTGGCCGGCGCATACGGCAGGAAGAGGTTCAAGGTGCACCCCGGGGCGGTCAACGAGGCCGACGTGTCGAACGTCGTCGCGCGCGGCTTCGGCGGCAGGGCGCCGTGCACCCATATATGCAGCGACTTGGTCTGCGTGCGCGTCGGGGCGTCGTGGAACTACGTCTGCCTGCTCGTCGACCTCTGCAACGGGGAGATCGTCGGCCACTCCGAAGGACCGAGGAGGGACGCGCGAGCTCCGAGCCAAGCTCTTGGATTACGTGCACTGGTACAACAACTTCAGGATCCACTCGACGCTGGGCTACATGTCGCCGGTCGAGTTCAGGGAGGCGGGGCCGTCCCTCCCGGAATCGTCCAAATAAGTGTTGCCAATCCATAGCCAATCCAGCCATCATCTTCGCGAAGGCGGACGTCAGGAAAAGCTCGGCTTGAGCTCGGTCGGACGCGGTCTGTGGGGCATCATTCAGGCTCAGGGGGTCTCCTTGTCTTCTTCGGTCGCAACCTGAATGATAGGGACGGCCCCTTCTCTCTTTCCCCTTCGTTTTCGACGCGTCACCCTCTCGGTGGGCTTAAGGCCCGCGCTCGCGGGTGCAGGGGCTACGCCCAAACCCCAAAAACGTAACGCCGTGCTCGAAGCGTTTCCGGACGTCAGCGTAATCTCAAATCCCGTTCGTCAACTCATGGGCAAGCCACCTGAGACTACTCATTTCTCCTACTGGCAATGAAGACCTGCGACCTGCAGTTTTGCAAACTGCTTGAAAGCCACCTGCGTTGATTCACTTCCTATTGCAGCTGGCGGCTTGCACGCGAAAAGGCATTTAAGTTTCAAAACGGGCGTTTTCGGCGCTATCGAGCCTCCAAAGGCATCCCGCCGCGCCCTTTGGGACAAAAACAAAAACTCAAAGCCCTGAGTTCGAAAATAGTTTTTGGAGTTGTCCCGACTTTTGTCCCCGAAGCCGACGAAACGCGACAGGGTGTCACGTGGCGGCACTCGATTCGAGACGGCACCGAAAACTGGATGCAACCGGAATGACGGGACGGCAGAACCGAAACCATCGAGTGGGGATAGAAAAAGGCCCGGGTGCCGTGGCATCCGGGCCTTTGCTAGCAACTTGATGTTGCGGGCAGCTTAGAACTTGTGACCGCACTTCTTGCAGACGCGCAGCTTGTTCTTGCCGTCCTTCTCGTGACCGACGCGGGTAACCTTACCGCACTCGGGGCAAACGAGATTGACGTTGGAGGCATCGATGGGAGCCTCCTGCGAAACGATGCCGCCCTGCTGGTTGGCAGCGTTGGGCTTGACGGCCTTCTTGACGACCGAAACGCCCTCGACAACGACCTTGTTCTCGGCGGGGAGAGCACGCAGGACAACGCCCTGCTTGCCGCGATCCTTACCAGAGAGAACCTGGACCTTATCGCCCTTCTTGATATACATATATCTCCCCTAACTACAGGGTCTCGGGAGCGAGCGAGACGATCTTCATGTACTTCTTGTCACGAAGCTCGCGAGCGACGGGCCCGAAGATACGGGTGCCGACGGGCGAACCATCGTTGTTGATGACAACGCAGGCGTTCTCATCAAAGCGAATGTAGGAGCCATCCTTGCGGCGGATCTCCTTAACGGTGCGAACGACGACGCAACGGACAACGTCCTTCTTCTTGACGTTGGCGCCAGGGGTAGCCTCCTGGACAGCACCGATGAACACATCGCCGATGCCTGCATAACGACGCTTGGAACCGCCAAGCACCTTGATGCAGCGAATCTTGCGAGCGCCGGAGTTGTCGGCGACGTTCAGCATGGTTTGCATCTGAATCATGGTAGATGTTCCTCCGAACTAAGAACCGAAGAGAGGTGCGCAGCCTTTATACGGCCCGTGGTATGCAAGCCAGGCATACGCACATCTTCGGAAACGTACAAGTCGTAAGAGCGACTGCTTATTTAGCGCGCTCGACGACCTCGATGAGGCGCCAACGCTTCATCTTGGACATAGGACGGGTCTCCATAACGCGGACGGTATCGCCCACGCCAGCCGTGCACTCCTCGTCGTGAGCGTGCAGCTTCTTGGAGCTGGTCATCATCTTGCCGTACTTGGGGTGACGCTTGCGCTCGGTGATGGTGACAACAATGGTCTTGGCACCGGAGACGGAGGTAACGACACCCGTACGGACCTTACGCGAGTTACGCGAATCAGTCATGTTCTCTCCTTAGGTCCTACTCGGCGACAGCGGACTTCTCCGCTGCGATCTCGCGGGCGCGCTGCTCCGTGAGGACGCGAGCGATGTCCTTCTTCACGGTGTTGACGCGAGCGGTGTTGTCCAGCTGGCTGGTGGCCATCTGGAAACGAAGGTTAAAGAGCTCGGCGCGCATTTCCTTCAGCTTCTCAACGAGCTGAGCGTCCGAGAGCTCACGAATCTCTGCGGGCTTCATTAGTTCTCCTCCTTGGCGGCGGCGGCGTCCTCAGCAGCCCACTTGGCCTCGAGAGCGGCCTCCTCAGCCATCTCCTTCTCGATGCGCTGCTCAGCGTTCTTGGCAGCAACAATCTTGGTCTTGATGGGAAGCTTGTGCTGTGCAAGACGCAGAGCCTCGCGAGCGACCTCCTCGGGCACGCCCTTGACCTCGAACATGATGCGGCCGGGCTTGACGACGGCCACCCACTCCTCGGGGTTACCCTTACCAGAACCCATGCGAGTCTCGGCAGGCTTCTTGGTGATGGGCTTATCGGGGAAGATCGTGATGTAGACACGACCGCCACGCTTCATGTAGCGGGTCATGGCAATACGAGCGGCCTCGATCTGACGGTTGGTGATCCAATGGGCCTCGAGAGCCTGGATACCAAACTCGCCGAAATGCAGCTCGGTATTACCCTTGGCCTGGCCCTTCATGGAGCCACGCTGCACCTTGCGGTGAAGAATACGCTTAGGGGCAAGCACTACTGACCCCTCCTCTCGGAGTTACGACGACGAGGACGGGAAGAGCCCTCGAGTGCAGGGTTGGGAACAGGCTGGCCCGGGAGCTTCTCGCCCAGGTAGATCCAGACCTTCACGCCGCAAGCGCCCATGGTGGTGCTGGCGACAGCCGTGCCGTAGTCGATCTTGGCACGGAGGGTGTGCAGAGGCACGCGACCCTCGCGGTACCACTCACGACGGCCCATCTCGGCACCGCCGAGACGACCGGAGCACTGGATACGGATGCCCTTAGCGCCGGCCTTGCGGGCGGACTGGACAGCCTTGCGCATAGCGCGACGGAAGGCAACGCGGCCCTCGAGCTGCTCGGCGATAGACTGAGCAACGAGGTTGGCGTCGAGCTCGGGGCGCTTGATCTCGACAACGTCGACGGAGAGCTGGCCCTTGGAGACGCCAGCGACCTTCTCGAGCTCGGTGCGGAGGGTATCGATTTCGGCACCCTTCTTACCGATGACAACGCCGGGGCGAGCGGTGAGGATGATGACCTTCACCTTGTCGCCAGCGCGCTCGATCTCGACGCGGGAGACAGCTGCGCGGGAAAGACGCTTCTCGAGGTACTTGCGGATCTCGAGATCGTTACCGAGGGTCTTAGCGTAATCCTTCTCTGCGAACCAGCGGGAGCGCCAGTTCTCGGTGATGCCAAGACGGAAGCCGGTGGGGTAGACTTTCTGACCCATACAGCTTTACGCCTCCTTTCGAGGAGCAACGACGACGGTGATGTGGGAAGTACGCTTCAGAATGCGAGAAGCGGAACCCTTGGCGCGGGGACGGATGCGCTTAAGCGTCGGACCCTCGTCAACATAGGCAGCGGCGACAACCAGGTTGTCGGCACGCAGACCGTTGTTGTTCTCGGCGTTCGCAACGGCGGAACGGAGAACCTTCTCGACATCCACGGCGACGGCGCGGTCGCAGAAGTGGAGGATGTCGAAGGCCTGAGCGACAGGCTTGCGGCGGATCAGATCGACCACCAGGCGGGCCTTGCTGGGGGAAACACGCACGTACTTAGCGACGGCGCGAACCTCGGTGGCCTCAGTTTCAATAGACTTAGTTGCCATTTACGGTTAACCCCCTATTTGGCCTTGTGGCCACGGAACGTACGAGTCGGCGCGAACTCGCCGAGCTTGTGACCAACCATGGACTCGGTAACATACACGGGCACATGCTTGCGGCCGTCGTGGACGGCGATGGTGTGACCAACCATCTCGGGGAAGATGGTGGACGCGCGGGACCAGGTCTTCACGACGTCCTTCTTGCCAGCCTCGTTCATCGCGGTGATACGCGAGAGAAGGCGAGTCTCCACGAACGGGCCCTTTTTGAGACTTCTGCTCATAAGTGCTTTCTCCTAAAACTCGGTATCCGAAATTACTTCTTACGGCGACGAATGATGTGCTGGTTCGAGACCTTCTTCTTCTTGCGCGTACGAAGGCCCTTCGTCGGCTTACCCCAGGGGGTAACAGAGGGACGACCAGAGGTGTGGTTCTTGCCCTCGCCACCGCCGTGCGGGTGGTCGACAGGGTTCATGACGGTACCGCGGACGGTCGGGCGCACGTTCATGTGACGCTTACGGCCGGCCTTGCCGATGACGATGTTGGCGTGATCGGCGTTGCCGACCTCACCGACGGTGGCGCGGCAGGTAACGAGGATGCGGCGCATCTCGGAGGAAGGCATACGGACGATAGCGTACTTGCCCTCCTTACCCATCAGCTGGCAGGAATTACCGGCGGAACGGGCGATAGCAGCGCCCTTGCCCGGCTGGAACTCGACGGCGTGGATGAGCGTACCGACGGGGATGTCGGCGAGGGGCAGAGCGTTGCCCGGCTTGATGTCGGCGTCAGAACCGGACATGATGGTCTGACCGACCTCGAGGCCCTTGGGGGCCAGGATGTAGCGCTTCTCACCGTCAGCGTAGTGCAGCAGAGCGATGCGAGCGGAACGGTTCGGATCGTACTCGATCGTGGCAACCTTGGCGGGCACGCCGTCCTTGTTGCGCTTGAAGTCGATCACGCGGTAACGACGCTTCACGCCGCCGCCCTGGTGGCGGGTGGTGATGCGGCCGTTGTTGTTACGACCGGCCTTCTTGGGCAGGGGCTCGAGAAGAGACTTCTCGGGCTTGGTGCAGGTGATCTCGGAGAAATCGGAGATCGTCTGCCAACGCCTACCAGCGGAGGTCGGCTTAAGGTGCTTTACAGCCATTACAATCCCTTTCAATAGGAATCCGTTAGCCATCGCAGACAGGGATTCGAGGTTCTGCCTCGGGTGCGATGACACCGGACGTATACACGGTTCCGGGCGTGTCCATTTTATACGCCCGAAACCTTGAGCTCTCGCCTCCCCTATTTGGGAGGCATGAGCTCACTCAACAGCAGCGAGTCTTAGGCCTGGTTGCCAAAGACCTCGATGGTGTCGCCCTCGGCCAGCGTGACGATGGCCTTCTTCCAAGAACGGGTCTTGCCGGCGACATAGCGCACGCGCTTGATCTTGGGCTTGACCGTCAGGGTGTTCACGCGAACGACCTTGACGCCGAAGATCTCCTCGACAGCGTCCTTGATCTGATACTTGTTAGCATCCTTGGCGACCTCGAACGTGTACTTGTTCAGCTCCATGCCGGAGAAGGAACGCTCGGACACGATCGGACGGATGATGATCTCGTGGGCGGTCATTTATGCAAGCACCTCCCCGAAGTGAGCGGCGATGTCGGCGGGCATCAGCACAGCGTTGTTGTTGACGAGATCGTAGGTGTTGGCCTCGTCGGCAGTGATGATGAACGTCTTGGGAATGTTGCGGAACGACAGGTAGGCGTTGACGTCCTCATCGCGAACGATGATGGTCAGACGCTTGCCCTCAAGGCCGAGAGCCTTGAGCATGGCGACGGCAGCCTTGGTGGAAGGCTTCTCGAAGCCGTAGTCGTCGACGAGCACGAGCTCGCCATCGGCCAGCTTGGCGGACAGCGCGGAGCGCATAGCCAGCTTGACCTCCTTGTTGTTCATACGCTTAGCGTAGGAACGGGGCTTGGGGGCGAAGACAACGCCACCGTGACGCCACTGGGCAGCACGGATGGAACCCTGGCGGGCACGGCCGGTGCCCTTCTGACGCCAAGGCTTCTTGCCGCCACCGGAAACCTCAGAGCGACCCTTAGCAGACTGGGTGCCCTGACGCCAAGAGGCCATCTGGCACTTGACGATGTGGTGCATAACGTGGATGTTCGGCTCGATGCCGTACACCTCAGCGGCGAGCTCGGCCTCGGCGACCTTCTTGCCCTCGCTGTTCTTTACTTCAAACTTTGCCATTTAAGTGTTCTCCTTGGTATGACGCTGGGCTAAATGGGCTGGGCCCTTAGGCCATACGGATGGCGACGAGACCATTCTTGGCACCCGGGACAGCGCCCTTGACCAAGATGAGGTTCTGCTCGGCATCGATGCGGACAACGGAAAGGTTCTTGACGGTAACGCGCTCGTTACCCATGTGACCGGCCATCTTGACGCCCTTGAGGACGCGCGCAGGATAGGCGCACTGACCGATAGAACCGGGGTGACGCTGGAAGTGAGAACCATGCGTCATAGGACCGCGGCGCTGACCCCAGCGCTTGATGCGACCCTGGAAGCCCTTACCCTTGGAGGTACCGATGACGTCGACCTTCTCGACATCAGCGAAATCAGCGACGGTGACGACCTCGCCGACCTTGTGCTCCTCGCCGTTCTCGACGCGGACCTCACGAAGGAAGCGGACAGGCTCGACGCCAGCCTTGGCGAAGTGACCAGCCATGGGCTTGTTCACGTTCTTGGCCTTGATGTCGCCGAAACCGATCTGGACGGCGTCATAGCCGTCGGTTGCCTGAGTTTTAACCTGCGAGACAGCGCAGGGGCCAGCCTGGATGACCGTGACGGGAACGACGTTATCGTCCTCGTCCCAAACCTGGGTCATGCCAATCTTGCGGCCGAGAATCATGCTGATCAAGATATGATCCCAACTCTCGCGTGGTCTTGGGACAATGCGTACACCACCGAGCGTACGCCCCTAGAGGACCACTACTTACACGACGTGCTCCCCAGCCTTGTATTTCGCCCGGACTACCTGACAACCCTATTAAGCAGGCATTTTGTCCAGCCAGAATACTCCCCTGGTTTCACACAGCTGTTTAGTATACACGGCTGCGGGCGTATCCATCGAGATTCATATTTCACTCACATTGTTTACGCAGGTAAAGTGCGTGGATGGCTCCCGAGCACGGCGGAGGGCCGGAGAAATATATTAATGTCCCTGCTCTACAGTCCTGCGCAAGACGGAGAGCACATTAAGTGCTCTCCTTTGCGTGCGGAACTCGCGATGACCTTAATATATTTCTCCGGCCCTCCGCCGTGCTCGGGAGACGACACGTTGATGTCTGCTTAACTCTGCTCGCTCAGCTAATTACTTTGTTGAGGATCGATGATTTGCTGCAAGATAAACTTGGATTGGGGCGCGTTGCCTTCTTCTCCCGACTTTTCCTCTTCGAAATCGAAAATCATGATGGCGCAGTTGGGGAGTTTTGTTGGGAACTCGAAGCCCTCTGGGGCTGCAGCTTTGATGAATTGGCGGCTGGCGCTGCCGTGGCTTACTGCTAGAAGGGTTTCGATGCCCTCAGAGCCCATGAGATTGGTGAGGGTGCCCACCATGCGCTCCTGCAGGGCATGGCTTCCTTCTCCGCCAAATGGGATCAGGTCCTCGCCGGGGTCCCAGACGTCGGTGGGTAGGGCGTCGTGGGGGCCTTCTTCGAAGGTGCCGTAGCTGCGCTCGATGATGCCTTCGCAGGGCTCGACTGCTGCATCCCGGCCGAGGAGTTCGGTTGCGACGAGACTTGCCGTGTCCATGGCTCGGCCTAAGGGCGAAGAGACCACTTTGTCGGGGACGACGCCGTGGGCTTTGAGCCATGCGGCTGCCATTCCCGCTTGTTTGCGGCCGAGGTCGGTCAACGGAGAATCGCAGCGGCCCTGGACCAGCTTTTTAACGTTGAATTCTGTCTGACCGTGGCGGAGTAGATATAGACGCTTCATGCTCTCCCCTTCTGTATAACTTGCTCTACCGGCGCAGCCCTACTCGTGGGTATGGCCTACGTAGTCTTCGTCGATCGTGATCTTGGCAATCGACTTGGGATATTCGGATTCGACACGTTTCGCCAACGCGCGCTTTAGGTCCTCGGCGTTCATCGCCAAATCCGAGGGTCGCACGCAGTCAAAAATCACATTGGTGTGCGTGGGGCCCGGTACGCAACGCAAGTCGTGAATCGAAAGGCGGCTATCAATCTCCTGAGCCATGGCGTGAATGCGCAAGCGCATGCTCGCCACTTTGGGGTCGTCGGTCACGATGGGGTCGTAATGGAGCGTGACGATCATGCCGTCTTCGTTCCTAAACGACTGCTCGATGTTATCGAGCGTGTCGTGGCTTTCCAGCGGGCTTGCCTCGGCCGCCATCTCGGCGTGCGCGCTTGCAAACTTCCTGCCCGGACCGTAATCGTGAACCATTAGGTCATGAACACCCAAAACGCCGGGGTAGCTCATGATCTTGTCTCGGATGTGCTTGACCAACTTGGGATCGGGTGCCTGGCCCAAAAGCGGGCTTACCGTATCCTGGATGAGCTCAAAGCCGCTCCAGCCAATATAGGCGCCAACGGCAAGGCCGACCCATGCGTCAAGATTGATGTGCGTCACCTGCGAAACAATTGCGCACGCCAGCACAGCACCCGTAGCTAGGACATCGTTCTTTGAGTCCTGAGCGGTCGCATGCAGCGTCTCGGACTCAATACGATCGCCGAGCTTTTGGTTGAGGGCCGCCATCCAGAGCTTTACGACCATCGAAAGCACTAGAACCGCCACCAGGGCAAGCGAGAACTCGACAGGCTCGGGGTTGACAATTCGCTCCACCGACGACTTCACCAGCTCAACGCCAATCAGCAGCACGAGCGCCGCCACGACCAGACCCGAGAGATACTCGTAGCGGCCATGTCCGTAAGGATGCTCGGGGTCGGCCGGCTTGCCCGCCAGCTTAAAGCCAAGCACGCTCACGATGTTCGAGCTGGCATCAGACAGGTTGTTCATAGCGTCCGCCACAATCGAAACCGATCCCGACAGCACGCCAATTGCACCCTTCGCAGCGCAAAGCGCAACATTGGCGAGAATACACACTATGCCCGTCAACGTTCCCACGCGCGCACGGTCGCCCTGCGCACGACGAACAATCCACTCGACCATCCTCATCAGTCCCCACGGTACTACCTATATATCTATTGCTCAAACGGATTGTAGTGTAGCCACTTTGTCCTCCAGATACAAAAAGGCCGCAGCCCACACGGGCCGCAGCCTTGGAATATGACAAAGGAATCGTCCTTTTGTCGCACAGATTTATGCGCTTGCTTCAGCAGCGCTCGCCACTGTTTCGAGCGAATCAGCTTCGTCTTCTGCCGCCTGCACCTTTGTCGGCACCACGCCAAAGCAGTAGCTCAGCGCCGCAGACACCGCAAATGCTGCGCCGCCGGCAGCGCAGCACCACAGCAGATTCGAGATGCCGCCCGTGGCAAAGCCAATGACCATAAGAACATTCGTCATACCGATAGTATAAGCCGTAACGTGGCCTACGGCCGCAACAAGGCCTCCGACGGCGCCGCCAACGGCCATGCACGTCAGACACCTGCCATATTTAAAGCCGCATCCGTACAGCGCTGGCTCGCTTACGCCGCCAAGAATACCCGAGATTGAATAGCCCAGCATGAGCGCCTTCTCGTCCTTATCCGCAACGCGGAGCGACGCGCCAAAGGGCATACCCCAAACGGCGAACGTTGCCATCGTCGCGGCGATCAGGATGCACGAATCCGTTCCCACACTCATAAACTGCGCATAGGCGAGCGATAGGACAACGTTGCTGACACCCGCGATCTTAAGAAACTCCCAGCCCGCGGCAAGCCCCATGAGCGTGAGCAGCGACACGATGCCACCGGAATTGCCAAGCATAAACATAAGCTGTCCCAACAGCATGCCCAGATAGCTGCCTGCCGGCGCCGTAACACACAGCGACACCGGAACCATAACGAGCATGGTTGCAAACGGTACAAAAGAAAACGCCACAGCCTGAGGGATAGTGCGCTTAAAGAAACGCTCCACCTGCCATAGCACGGGCACCGAGATGAGAACCGGAATAACAGTCGTTGTGTAATCGTTGACCGGCGCGGGAAGCAGACCATACACGAAAGCCATCGCTGCCCCCGTCGTCGATGCGGCATCGACGAGCTTAAGCAGATCGGGCGCAATCAATACGCCGCCCAGCATCATGCCCAGCTGCTCCGAGCAACCGAGCTGGCGGGCGGCCGCCCAACCAAGATAAATGGGCAAAAAGTAGTAGCCGGCGTTATAGAGCCAACTGTAGAACAGGCGATAGATTTCGGAATCGGCAGACCACAGGCCCAGCATGCCTTCGCCCATAACGACGGCGGCGGTGCGGAACAACGCCGCGCAGACAATAAACGGCAGCGCCGACATCATGCTTTTGGACAGATAGTCCACCACGGCCATGGCGTTTGATGAAACCGTCGTTGTAAACGAGGTGTTAGAAACTTGTGACATGGAACGCCTTTCCCAATGTGACATGCGGGCTGTCCCTTTGTCACATCGTGCGGTACTGACCGATTGCGCGGTACTTTTCGTAGCGGAGGTTTGTGAGGGTCGCGTCGTCGAGCTGCCCAAGCGTATCGAAGGCATCAAATGCCGAGGACATGACGGCACCGGCGATCTCCTCATGCGACAGGCCCCTATCGTCGACAATGCCGTCGATGATGCCGAGCGCCAACAGATCGGGGGCCGTGAGCTTAAGCGCCTCAGCGGCCTCATTCGCGCGCTCGGTATCCTTCCACAGGATCGACGCACAGGCCTCGGGGCTCACGACCGAATAGGCCGAGCTTGAGAGCATCAGGATGCGGTCGGCCACGGACAGCGCCAGCGCGCCACCAGAGCCGCCCTCGCCTGTCACCACCGAGACAATCGGCGTCTTAAGGCCGCTCATCTCCATGAGATTCTGGGCAATCGCCTCGCCCTGGCCGCGCTCCTCGGCACCGATGCCGCAAAACGCGCCCGAAGTATCAACCAGGCACAGAACCGGCCGACCAAATTTCTCGGCTTGGTGCATCAGGCGACGTGCCTTGCGGTAGCCCTCGGGATGTGCCATACCAAAGTTGCGACGCATGCGCTCTTTGGTCGTGGTACCGCGCTCGATGGCGATAACCGTCACGGGTCGCCCGTCTTTCCAGCCGATGCCGCCCACCACGGCAGCATCGTCGCCAAAGTAGCGGTCGCCGTGCAGCTCTACGAATCCGTCGAGACCCAACGAGATCATCTCGCCTGCCGTGGCGCGGTTCGCCGAGCGAGTCTGTTTGACGATTTCGAGCGCGCTTTTTGGTGCGGCCGAGCGCTTAAACAAGTGTCCCAGCTTTTTGTCGCGACGACCCGTATGCACGATCTCATGCGGTGCCCCCAGGCCGGGCGCGTGCCCTTCGTGCAGCGCCAGCAGCTCGCCTACCGTGAGCGCAATCTCACCACGCGGAACAACGGCATCGCAAAAGCCGTGCTCCAGCAAAAACTCGGAACGCTGGAATCCCTTGGGCAGACGCTTGTGCATGTTCTGCTCGATCACGCGCGGGCCGGCAAATGCTGTCAGGGCATCGGGCTCGGCCAGGATAATGTCGCCCTCCATGGCAAAGCTCGCGGTTACGCCTCCGGTCGTGGGGTCGGTGAGCACCGTGATGTACAGGCCGCCCGCCTCGCTGTGGCGCCTAACCGCCGCAGAAATCTTGGCCATCTGCATGAGCGAGGTCACGCCCTCCTGCATGCGGGCGCCGCCCGATACGGTAAAGCCAACGACCGGCAGCCCCAACTCGGCCGCGCGCTCAAAGACACGACAGATCTTCTCGCCCACCACGGAGCCCATTGAGCCCATCATAAAGTTGGCATCCATAAAGAAGAGCGCGGTATCGCAGCCGCAGATTTTGCCCCTGCCGCACACAACGGCATCGCGCTCGCCCGAACGCTCGCTCACGCTCTTAAGCTTGTCGGCATAACCGGGAAACGAGAGGAAGTCCTTCGACGCCAGATTGGCATCCCATTCCTCAAAGGTACCCGCGTCGACCGTCATGCGCATGCGCGCGCGACCGCTCACGCGAAAGTGTTTGCCGCAACGAGGGCAGACCTCGAGGTTGTCGTGCAGGCGCGCCTCATCGATCACACGGCGGCACTCCGGGCATTTGACAAACACGTGGCGCGCGGGGAACTCGGCGCACGACTCGGTTATCGGCCCCTCAAGGACATTGACCGTCTTCGCTTTTCTATTCATCAGCATAGAGATGCCCCATCAGATCGGTGTGATACATGCCCGACAAAAACTCGTCGTTTGCCAGCACGTCGAGCTGAAGCTCGCTATTTTCGCTCACGCCCTCAATCACGAGCTCGCCCAGGGCCGAGCGCATCTTGCGAATGGCACCGTCACGCGTGGGCGCGCACACGATGAGCTTGCCGAGCATGGAGTCGTAGTACGGCGGAACTTTCGCTCCGGTAAACATGGCGGAATCCCAGCGCACGCGCGGACCACCCGGCACACGCAACGCGGTGACCGTTCCACATGACGGTAGAAAGTCCGGCGTTTCGGCATTGATGCGGCACTCCATGGCGTGGTTGCGGACCGGTACGTCCTCCTGCTCAAAGGGCAGAGGGCGGCCGGCAGCCACGCGCAGCTGCCACTTAACCAGGTCGGTATCGGTCACAAACTCCGTAACCGGATGCTCCACCTGCAAGCGCGTGTTCATTTCCATAAAGTAGAAATTGCCGTCATCTGAGTACAAAAACTCGATGGTGCCAGCGCCCTCATAGCCAACGGCACGAGCCAGGTCGCGCGCGGCCTTGTGCATGCGCGCGCGAATATCATCGCGTCCGTCGAGGCACGGCGCGGGGCTCTCCTCGATCAGCTTTTGGTTGCGGCGCTGCACCGAGCACTCGCGCTCGCCGAGCGAAAACACATGGCCCTGCTTATCGGCCATAATCTGTACCTCAACGTGATGCGCCGGCGCAACGAACTTCTCCATGTAGCACTCGCCGTCGCCAAAAACGGCCTCACCCTCGGCACGCGCCTCGCTGAACGCCTTTGCCGCATCTTCCACGCGCTCGACCTTGCGAATACCGCGACCGCCGCCGCCCGCGCGCGCCTTAATAAGCACGGGGCAGCCGATGCGCTCGGCCTCGGCCGTTGCTTCCTCGGGGCTTTTGAGCAAATCGCAGCCCGGCACGATGGGCACGCCCGCAGCAGCGGCCGTTCGGCGTGCGGCGTCCTTGTCGCCCATGCTGTCGATCACCTCGGCCGAAGGACCGACAAACGCCAGACCGAACTTGTCGCAGTCGCGCACGAAGCTCGCCTTCTCGGAAAAGAAGCCATAGCCGGGATGAATTGCCTTAGCTCCCGACTTTACGGCACAGGTGAGCACGGCATCGTCGTTGAGGTAGCTCTCGGCAAGACGCGGGCCGCCGATGCAATACGCCTCGTCGGCAAGCTGCACGTGTAGCGCGTCCGCATCGGCCGTGGAATAAACGGCGACGGTCTTGATGCCCATATCGCGGCACGCGCGGATAACACGGACCGCGACTTCGCCGCGGTTGGCGATGAGCACTTTGTCGAACATGGAGCCTTCCTTAACTTTCGTGCATGAGTGCAAAAGACATATCGGCGCGGCAGCAAACCTCACCGTTGACGCTCGCAGTACCCGTCGCAAAGCGGAACGGCCCGCGCGCACGCGTGATGGAGCACACTAGATCCACCGTGTCGCCCGGGCGCACCGGACGCTTAAAGCGCACCTTGTCCAGACTCGTGTAGAACGGCGTCGCGCCGCGCGCCTCCTCATCGCCCATCAGCAGCACGCAGCAGTTCTGGGCGAGCATCTCGCACTGAATCACGCCGGGAACGACCGGGTTTCCCGGAAAATGTCCCTGCAAAAAGTACTCGTCGCCTGTAATCGTGATCTTGCCGTGGGCCTCGTCGCCCACCAGCTCGGCTTCGTCGAGCAAAAGCATCGGCTCGCGATGCGGTAACAGCTTCTTGAGCTCTTCTTTGTTCATGGATATCACCTATCCGATCCTCATGAGGCAGCTGCCAAACTCCACGAGGTCGCCGTCGGCCACGCAGATCTCGAGCACCTCACCGTCTGCCTCGGCCGTCACCTCGTTGAGAACCTTCATGGCCTCGATGATGCAGAGGGTCTCGCCGGCCTTGACCTTGGAGCCCACGCGCACAAATGGCTCGTCGCCCGGCGCAGGGGCAGCATAGAAGACGCCCACCATGGGAGCAGTCACCTCGGTGCCCTTGGGCTCCGGCGCGGCGGCAGGTGTCTGCGTGGCGGGTTCCGGTGCGGCAGGCGCGACTGTGGGAGCTGCAACTTGAGCGACCATGGCGCTCGGCATAGGCATGGGCACGGCAACCGGCTGCGCCACACTCGCGCGCTCGAGTTCGACCGCGGTGCCATCGGGCTCCTCAACACGTACGCGCGTAAGGCCGCGGTCCTCCATCACATCGGCTATCTCGGCAAGTCTTTTGGAATCCATGCTCTAGCTCCTCGTATATCTACGCAGCGCGATGGCGGCGTTGTGCCCGCCAAAGCCCAGGTTGGTCGAAAGCGCCCAGGTAAGGTCGGCGCGAACCGCTCGATTAGGCGTGTAATCAAGATCGCAGGCGGGATCGGGCGTGTGGTAGTTAATGGTCGGGGGCACCACGCCCTGCTCGAGCGCCATGGCACAGGCCATGACCTCGATGGCACCCGTGGCACCGATCATGTGCCCGGTCATCGACTTGGTCGACGAGACGTGTGCGGCGCGTGCCGCGTCCTCGCCGAGCGCCCGCTTAATGCCTGTCGTCTCGGACGAATCGTTGAGCTTGGTCGAGGTGCCGTGGGCGTTGATGTAGAGACCCTCGGAAGGCTTGACGTCGCCCTCGGCTACCGCCAGCGATATCGCACGGGCAATGCCGGCGGCATCGGGGTCGGGACTCGTAATGTGATAGGCATCATCGGTGTTGCCGTAGCCCACGACCTCGGCATAAATGTGCGCACCGCGCGCCTGCGCATGCTCCATGCTCTCGAGTACCAGCACGCAGGCGCCCTCACCCATCACAAAGCCATCGCGGTCTGCGTCGAACGGGCGGCAGGCCGTCGCGGGATCGGGGTTGGTGGTCAATGCGCGGCAGGACGTAAAGCCTGCAACAGCATCGGGGATAATGGCCGCCTCGGCACCGCCCGCGAGGATCGCGTCGGCATAGCCGTGCTTAATAGCACGGAACGCCTCGCCCACCGCATGGGCCGAGGTCGCGCACGCAGTCACGACTGGCAGGGTCGGTCCCTTTGCCTTGTGACGGATTGCGATATTGCCCGATGCCATGTTGGGGATCATCATCGCGATCATGTAAGGCGATGCGCGGCGGGGCCCACGGTCGGCAATCGTATGGACGTTGTCGACGAGCGTCTGCATGCCGCCCACGCCCGACCCCACGTAAACGCCCAGGCGCTCGCGATCGATGGCGCCTTCGGCATCAAAGCCCGCATCGTGCATTGCCTCGTCCGAAGCCACCAGCGCAAACTGAACGCAGGGGTCGAGATGCTTGGCGTCGCGCTTGCCAAAGTACTCGTTGCCGTCAAAGCCCTTGACTTCGGCCGCCACCTTGACGGTAAACGCATCGGTATCAAAGTGCGTGATCGGGCCGATGCCACAGGTCCCGGCGCACATGGCCGCCCAGGTGGCAAGCGCGGTGTTGCCGAGCGGCGATACGGCACCGATACCGGTGATTGCAACTCTCTGTTCCATCATGGTCTCCTCATCCAAGCCGTTCTTCGGCCCTGGTTTCTACATCGCCATTCCGCCGTCGACGCGCACGACCTCGCCCGTAATGTAAGCAGCCGCATCGCTCGCTAAAAAGCGCACCACGCCGGCCACTTCCTCGGGACGTGCCATGCGCTTAAGGGGAATCTGTTCCTCGGTTGCCGTACGCACCTTCTCCGAGAGCTTTGCCGTCATATCTGTCTCGACAAACCCGGGAGCGACCGCGTTCGCTCGTACGCCACGAGGCGCAAGCTCGCGCGCCACCGCCTTGGTAAGCCCTATCACGCCCGCCTTGGAAGCAGCGTAGTTGGCTTGCCCGGCATTGCCCATCAGGCCCACGACCGAGCTCATGTTGACGACGCAACCGCCGCGCTGGCGCATAAAGGTCTTGGTGAGCGCGCGCGTCATATTGAATGTTCCCTTGAGATTGACATCGAGCACGCGATCGAATGCGTCATCGCCCATGCGCATGAGCAGGCCATCGCGGGTGATGCCGGCGTTGTTGACGAGCGCCCAAATGGAACCAAAGTCGTTGAGGACCGCTTCCACGCACGCGTTGACGGCAGCGGGATCGGCCACGTCGCATTGATATGCGCGTGCCGTGGCGCCAACCGCCTCACAGGCTTCGCACGTCTTGCGCGCCGCATCGACGCTGCCGGCATAGACGACGGCGATATCAAAGCCGTCCTCCGCCAGACCGACAGCGCAGGCGCGGCCGATACCCCGCGAGCCGCCCGTGACCAGTGCCACGCGACGTGAGTCGTTGCGCTCGAGCGCGCCGTTGTTCAAGTTGCCCATGTCATTCCTTTCGGGTTACAGCCCTGTGGACTATGCGAGCTCGTCGGCAATAGCTGCGACCTGCTCGGCCGTTTCGCACGAATACACGCGAACGTCGCTCAGCGTACGCTTGACCAGGCCCGACAGCGTTTTGCCAGGGCCGACCTCAATAAACGTGTCGATGCCCTGATTCTGCAGAGTATGCAGCGTGTCGACCCAACGAACGGCATGACTCACCTGATTGGCCAAGACATCCGATGCCGCTCGCGGGTCCGCCGGATAGGGCGCCGCCGTCATGTTTGCCATGACCGGAATCAGCAGCGGTGACGGCGCGTGGCCGGCTTGGATATACGTCGCCAGCCCCTCAGTCGCCTCGGCCATATAGGGGCTATGAAATGCGCCCGACACCGCGACTTTCATAGCGCGGCCGCCAGCCTCTTTTACTAGGACGTCGAGCTCCTGCAGCGCCTCGGGCGCTCCGGCAACAACCGTCTGCTGCGGACTGTTGTAGTTGACCGGCCAGCAGTCCTCGCCGGCCTGTTTTGCCAGGTTCTCGACTTGCGCCGCATCGAGCTTGATGACGGCGCGCATGCCGCCCGGATGGCGCTCGGCAGCCGCGGCCATCAGCGCCGCGCGCTCGCACACGAGCTCAAAGCCCGCTCGCGTATCGAACGCCCCCGCAAAGGTGAGCGCGGCGACCTCGCCAAGCGAAAAACCCGCACAGGCGGCAGGTACCACGCCGCGCTCACGCAGGGCGGCAGCCGCTGCCAGATCGTGAACGAACACGCACGGCTGCGTGTTCTCGGTCTGCGAGAGTTCCTCCTTGGAGGCGCTTCGGCACTGCTCACTGGTCCCCGGGCGCACCTCGTCGACAATGGCGAACACCTCGGCGGCCGCCGGCGATGCCTCGATCAGGTCGACGCCCATCGCGGGGTGCTGGGCGCCCTGGCCGGCAAACAGAAACGCTACGCCACCCATGCGCACGCACCCTTCAGGACGTGCTCGGCGCCATCGACTAGGTCGTCAACGATTTCACGTGCACTTTGGCGCTCGTTGACCATGCCGGCAATCTGTCCACACAAAAACGAGCCCTCTTCGTAATTGCCGTCCTTGGCGGCCTTGCGAAGGGCGCCCGTGCCCATGGCCCCGAGCTCCTCGACGCTTACGCCCGCCGCCTCGCTCTTGGCGTAGGCGTTAGTGAAGGGGCTCTTGAGGGCACGCACCGGGTGTCCCGTCGAGCGGCCGGTCGCACGCGTCGAGGTGTCGTTGGCCTTCAGGACCATCTCCTTGTACTGCTCCGATACGGTGCACTCATCTGCGATCAGAAAGCGCGTACCCACCTGCACGCCGGCGGCGCCCAGCATAAAGGCGGCCGCCACGCCGCGGCCATCGGCGATACCGCCAGCCGCAACCACGGGAATATCGACCGCATCGACAACCTGTGGCACCAGTGCCATCGTCGAGGTCTCGCCAATATGGCCGCCTGATTCGGTACCCTCGGCAACCACGGCAGTGGCTCCACGACGCGCCACGAGACGCGCCAGCGCCACCGAGGCAACGACCGGGATGACCTTGATGCCCGCCTCGTTCCACGCCTTCATGTACTTGGTGGGATTGCCGGCACCCGTCACGACGACCGGCACCCGCTCGTCAATCACGACCCGCGCGACCTCGTCGGCAAACGGGCTCATGAGCATGACGTTGACGCCAAAGGGCTTATCCGTCCTGGCGCGCAGCTCATGAATCTGGTCGCGCAGCCAGTTGGCGTCTGCGTTCATGGCCGCGATAATCCCTAAGCCGCCCGCCTCGGACACTGCGGACGCCAGCGAGGCGTCGGCGATCCAGGCCATACCGCCCTGGAACACGGGCTTTTCGATGCCGAGCAGATCGCAGAGAGGAGTCTTGAGCATCTCTACTTCTCCAATGCCGCCTCGACCGTATCGGCGAACTCGCCGACCGTCTTGGGGTTCTCCTCGGTATCGAGCTGGATGCCAAACTCGTCCTCGACGGCGACGAGGATCTCGACGGTGCCCAGGCTGTCGAGACCAATCTCCTCGAGCGTGGACTCGGGCTTCATCTCGACGTCGTCAAGACCGGCGGTCTCGCGGATAACATCGCAAACGCGCTCGAAGGTCTTCTGATCTGCCATGGTAGTTCTCCTTTGTTTGTGCCCTAGGGGCGTTTTTATTTCCTATGTGCGACTACTTCCAACGAAGTAGATAGCCACCTATATCCAGACCGGCGCCAAATCCAACGAGGGCGATGGTGTCGCCCGTGTGAAGTGCACCGGCGTTTGCCAGCCGGTCGAGGGCAAGCGGAATGCATGCGCTCGAAATGTTGCCGGTCTCGCGCAGCGTTCGAACCACGCGCTTGTCTGGCACACCGAGGCGCTTGACCGCCTGACTCAGGATTCGTTCGTTAGCCTGATGGAATACAAAATGGTCGATGTCCTCGACCGAAATGCCCGCATCGCTCGCAAGCTTATGGACCGTGTCGCAAATCGCGTTGACGCCGAACTTGAACACGCGGCGGCCATTCATGGACAGCACGCTCTCGCTATCTGCGGAGGCCTTAAACGGCGAGGTGCCGACCAGACCGGGAACGCACAACGTCTCGACGTCGGGCGCCGTCGAAAGCTCAACGGCAAGGGGGCTGTCTCCCCCAGCCTCAATCACCGCGGCGCCTGCCCCATCGCCAAAGAGCACACAGGTGGCGCGGTCGGTCCAGTCGAGCGCGCGCGTCATCTGCTCGGCGGCAACGACAAGCACATGCTTGGCTCGTCCTCGGGCGATATAGCCCTCGGCAACATCGAGCGCAAATACGAAGCCGGCGCAGGCAGCCGAGACATCGAAGGCAGGGCACGTCGCGCCCAGTCGCTCAGCAACGGCACACGCCTCGGCGGGAACAAGGTGGTCACCCGTCGTCGTCGAGCAGACGATCAGATCCAACTGGCTCGCGTCGATTCCGGACACCTGAAGTGCCCGCTCGCTCGCCGCTACGGCAAGGTCGTCAAGTGACTCGGTGGTGCAGACGTGGCGACTCTTAATACCTGTGCGGGTAAAAATCCACTCATCCGAGGTATCGAGGAACTCGGACAGCTCGTCATTGGAAACACTGCGCTTAGGAAGCGCCGAGCCTGTTCCAAGAATCGTGAAACCCATCACTAACCTCCTTTGAGTTGTTGACGTGTTTACATCGACCAAGAGAGGATAGCGCATTTCAGTCGTTGTTAACGTGTTAACATTAAATTGTCCAAATGCGACAAAGGCTTCACATTGTGTCTCTCTCGACACCATTGCGTTATTCACTTATTCATTAAGGAGGTAGCAGCCGTTATGGATGCCAAATTAACGATAGTCGACGTAACCGGATCGACCAACGATGACCTGCTCGAAGCAGGAAAACAGGGAGCGCCGCACGGCACAGGACTTGCCGCCCGGGCTCAGACAGCAGGACGCGGCCGGCGCGGCCACAAGTGGGATTCAACCGCCGGCAACCTATTGCTTTCGATTGTCCTGCGTCCATGCGTTAATCCTGCGAAGTACTCTGGTCTTGCTGCCGTCAGCGGCCTAGCGGTGCTCGAGGCGCTCGAAAAACAGGGTCTTGCAAACGAGATTGGCCTCAAATGGCCCAACGACCTGGTCGCGCGTGGACGCAAACTCGGCGGCATTCTGGTCGAGGCCGCACGCGATAACGAAGGCAAACCTTTCGCCGTCTGTGGCATTGGTGTCAATGTGAACTATGCGCCCCAAGAGGTGCCCGATGGCGGCCTGCCGGCAATCGGTCTCTCGGACCTTAACGAGAACGTTCCAGCTGTCGACATGCTCCTCGATGAGGTCTATCACGCAGTTATAGACGCTATAGATGCCTGGGCAGAACGTCTCAACGCCATGGAAGAAAACACCGGACCGCTCGCGCCCGTCCACGGCGAATATGTCGCTCACCTCAATTGGATTGGAAAGCACGTTATCGCCCGCTCCCCTGCCGGTGACGAGCTGGCGCGAGGCATCTTTAAAACGGTCGATGGCTTTGGTCGTGCGTGCATCGAAACAGAAGACGGCTTGCGATCCTTCCATTTTGAGGAAGCGTCATTGCGCCCCTTGAGTGAGTAGGTCGCCACAGCCAGCCGCTCGGCAGCCTTACCCGGCGATCCAAACCCATCATGCAAAACAAAAGGGCCCCGCTACCGTAGCGGCAGCGGGGCCCTTTAAGCTATGAGCGATATCGCTTAGAGCTTGATGTCGATGTCGACGCCAGCGGGGAGGTCGAGACGCATAAGCGAATCAACGGTGCCCGAGGTGGGGTCGAGGATGTCGATGAGGCGCTTGTGGGTGCGCATCTCGAACTGCTCACGGGAGTCCTTGTTCACGTGCGGCGAGCGGATAACCGTGTACAGGTTGCGCTCGGTGGGCAGGGGGACAGGACCGGAAACGCGAGCGCCGGTCTTCTGAGCGGTCTCGACGATGAGCTTCGCGGACTGATCGACGACCTCGTGATCATAGCCCTTGAGGCGAATGCGGATCTTCTGGGTAGCCAACTTAAACCTCCAAAGAGTGCGAGAGATGCTCTCGCGGATTACGTAACAGGGAGCTCGAACTTAGGCGTTCTTGCTCATGACCTCGTCCACGATGGACTTGGGCGCGGGCTCATAAGAGTCGAACTGCATCGTGTAGGATGCACGGCCCTGGGTCTGGGAGCGAAGGTCGGTAGCGTAACCGAACATCTCGCCCAGCGGCACCTTGGCACGGATGAGCTTGCTGTTCTTGCGATCCTCCATGCCCTCGATCTTGCCGCGGCGACCGGAGAGGTTGCCCATAACGTCGCCCATGTACTGCTCGGGGGTCTCGACCTCGACAGCCATGATCGGCTCGAGCAGCTGCGGGTCGGACTTCTTGAGGGCGTCCTTGATAGCCATGGAACCGGCGATCTTAAAGGCGGCCTCGGAGGAGTCGACCTCGTGGTAAGAACCGTCGAACAGGGTGACCTTAACGTCGAGGACCGGGAAGCCGGCGATAACACCGGTGTTCAGGGCCTCCTGGATGCCCTTGTCGATGGACGGGATGTACTCCTTGGGCACGACGCCGCCGACGATAGCGTTGACGAACTCGTAGCCGAAGCCCTCCTCCATCTTCTCGAGCTTGATGACGGCGTGGCCGTACTGACCGCGACCACCGGACTGACGGACGAACTTGCCCTCAGCCTTCTCGACGTCGTGACCAGCGGTCTCGCGGTAGGCAACCTGGGGCTTACCAACGTTAGCGTCAACCTTGAACTCGCGGAGCAGACGGTCGACGATGATCTCGAGGTGCAGCTCGCCCATGCCGGCGATGATGGTCTGGCCGGTCTCGTGGTTGGTGGACACCTGGAAGGTCGGGTCCTCCTCGGCGAGCTTGGTCAGAGCCAGGGACATCTTGTCCTGCTCGGCCTTGGTCTTGGGCTCGATGGCAACGTCGATAACGGGCTTAGCGAACTCGATCTTCTCGAGGACGATCTCCTTGCCCTCGGCGCACAGGGTGTCACCGGTGGTGGAGTTCTTGAATCCGACGCAAGCGACGATGTCGCCGGCGGCAGCGTCGTCACGGTCGATACGCTCGGCGGCGTTCATCTCGAGGATGCGGCCGAGGCGCTCGCGCTGACCGTTGGAAGCGTTGACAACGTAGGAGCCGGACTCGGCGCGGCCGGAGTAAACGCGGACGTAGGTGAGCTTACCGACGAACGGGTCGGTCATGATCTTGAAGACCAGGCCGGAGAAGGGCTCGTCGAAGGAAGGATGACGCTGGATCTCCTCGCCGGTGTCCGGATCGGTACCGGTGACGGCCTCAACGTCGAGCGGGCTGGGCAGGTAGTCGACGACAGCGTCGAGCAGCTCCTGGACGCCCTTGTTCTTGTAGGCGGAGCCCACGAAGACGAGGTTGAGCTCGTTGGCCAGAACGCCCTTACGCAGAGCAGCCTTGAGCTCCTCGACGGTGAAGTCCTCCTCCATGAGGATCTTCTCCATGAGCTCGTCGTCAAAGCTGGCAGCAGCGTCGAGGAGCTCCTCGCGCTTGGTGGCAGCGATGTCGGCGAACTCAGCCGGGATCTCGTCCATCGGCTCGGGGTAGGTCATGCCCTTCTCGTCGGCCTTGAAGTCCCATGCAGTCATGGTGACCAGGTCGATGACGCCCCAGAAGTTGTCCTCGGCGCCCATCGGGACCTGAGCGGCCACGGCGTTAGCGTCGAGACGATCCTTCATGGTCTCGATAGCGTTGAAGAAGTCAGCGCCCACGCGGTCATACTTGTTGATGAAGGCGATGCGGGGAACGTTGAAGGTAGAAGCCTGACGCCAAACGGTCTCAGACTGGGGCTGAACGCCGGCAACGGCGTCGAAGACGGCGACAGCGCCATCGAGGACGCGCAGGCAGCGCTCGACCTCGGCGGTGAAGTCAACGTGGCCCGGGGTGTCGATGATCTGGATGCGGTAGTCCTTGCCGTCCTTGTTCCAGAAGCAGGTGGTAGCAGCGGAGGTAATGGTTACGCCGCGCTCCTGCTCCTGAACCATCCAGTCCATGGTGGCAGCGCCCTCATGGACCTCACCGATCTTGTGGGTCTTACCGGTGTAGTAAAGAATACGCTCGGTCGTGGTGGTCTTACCGGCATCGATGTGGGCCATGATGCCGATGTTACGGGTATCGGAAAGCTTGTACTTAGGCTTAGCCATGTTAGTTCCTTACCTTAACTTACCAACGATAGTGAGAGAACGCGCGGTTGGCCTCGGCCATCTTGAAGACGTCCTCACGCTTCTTGACGGAAGCGCCCAGGCCGTTGGAGGCGTCGAGGATCTCGTTGGCGAGACGCTCGGCCATGGTCTTCTCCTTGCGAGCGCGGGAGAAGTTGACGATCCAGCGGATACCCAGAGCGGTGGAACGACGGGAGTTGACCTCCATCGGGACCTGATAGGTAGCGCCGCCGACACGCTTAGGCTTAACCTCGAGCGTGGGCTTGACGTTGTCCATAGCCTTCTTGAAGGTAGCGAGAGCGTCGCCACCCTCAGACTTCTCGGCAACGATCTCGAAAGCGGTGTAAACGATGCGCTCAGCGGTGGCCTTCTTGCCGTCAAGAAGGACCTTGTTGATGAGCTGAGTCACCAGGCGGTTGTTGTAAACGGCGTCAGGCTGAACCTCACGACGATTAGCTGCTGCACGACGCGGCATGTGAAATCTCCTTAAGTGTCTACCGTGCGGCGCTCAAGACGGCACACGGCGAAAGTATCAAAACGTTATCTGGCTTATTTGGCCTTGGGGCGCTTAGCACCGTACTTGGAACGGGCCTGCATACGGTTCTGGACCGGAGCAGCGTCGTAGGCGCCACGGATGACGTGATAACGGACACCAGGGAGGTCACGGACACGACCGCCGCGGACGAGCACGATGGAGTGCTCCTGCAGGTTGTGGCCCTCACCCGGGATGTAAGCAGTAACTTCGATGCCGTTGACAAGGCGAACACGGGCAACCTTACGAAGAGCCGAGTTCGGCTTCTTGGGGCTCGTGGTGAAGACGCGGGTGCACACGCCGCGCTTCTGGGAGTTGTGCTGCAGAGCAGCGTTCTTGGACTTCTTGGGCACGGAACGACGGCCCTGGCGAACCAGCTGGTTAATAGTAGGCAAAGCGTACTCCTTCTCGAATGATTCCAGCTTTCTGTAAAGTGCAACGGCTTGAATCGAGGGGTCAGCATCCCCCTACGAAACACGCAGTTCGATAGGATACGTGGCGTTAGCTGTGCCGTCAACAGACCACGCCGCCGGGCGTATCCCAAAATTGGCACATTTCCGCAAAGCCTACACAAAAGGAATCCCCTCCTGTGCGCGGGGGCGGATTCCCGGGCCGGGCGGCACAGGGGTTAAGTTTGCTGCTCTACAGTCCTGGCTCGCACGGAGGCCACATTAAGTGGCCTCCGGCTCGTG